>JAYNIA010000011.1:0-2319 GCA_038108555.1 Nitrospinota bacterium
TTCTATAGCTTTCAAATCCTCTAAAAAATCGGGACGCTGCATTTTTCGAGTTTCAAACTGGAGGATTTCACCGTATCCGAGAATTGCATTGAGGGGGGTTCGAATTTCATGGCTCATATTTGCCAAAAACTCACTTTTTGCTTTAACCGCTGCTTCAGCCTCTTCTTTGGCTACCACTAATGATTCTTCCGCGAGTTTTCGAAAAGCAATTTCTTCCTCTAAATCTACTTTTCTTTTTTCCAAATCCCGGGTTCGAATGCTAACCGTTTCTTCGAGATTCTTATTTTGTTCGAGGATCAAACTATATAAAGCAGCACTCTCAAGCGCGTTGGACGTGCTCTGCAAAATAACGGTTAATGGATATAAAATAGTTTCATTTATGGTCTTGCTTTGCAATTTCACTCGACCGACAAACATTCCCCGCACCCGGGTCTTAGTGCCGAGAACATGAAATACCAGGGCATGTTTTTCTGAGGGATTTTTAACAACAACGGCCCGGTTTTGATTTAGAGCCCATGCAAAAGTTCCCTTTTCAATTTCTTCATCCACCTCTTTTTGCAGAGAACTTTTTTGTGTTGAAGATGAGATCTCTTTTAAAACGAAATCAGAACTATCTTCATCCACCAGATAAAACGCAACCACATCAAAATCTATCAATCGCTGAACATGATTTAATGCCACTTTCAGAATATGTCTTGGTTCCCTTCCCAAGTTGGCGCTATGTTGCAATTCACCCAGAGAGGCAAGAATATCCAACCCAAACAAGTTGAGACGTGCCTGCTTTTCAAGAAACTCAATGCGTATTTGTTCTTTGCTTTTGGTTTCTTTATTTTCCAAAATGAATTCCAATCATAAAAATATTTCAACCGCCTCGTTTACCTGCCGGTCCACCTGCTCCATAACAGAAGAAAGAAGGCTTGGAGGCAATTCCAGCAATTCCCACGCTTTAGGATGGAGCGGTGGAACATATCTTTCCCTACAACTACCCAGTTCCATCGCGTGAGCAATAAAGTCTGCAACATGCACAATAGATGCAGCTATTGGGTAATGGGGTGCTTCTTCTGGCAAATGATGAAAAGCAACGGCCTCTTGAAGCATTTCAGGCAACTGCCAAGACTTCATGAGCTGCCCTGCAACTGCAGCATGATCAAATCCCAACACTTCACTTTCAACGTCAAACATGGTGCCGCCTGATTCGTATTTTTCCATGACGATTTTTACAGAATCAGGAACATTGAGCAGCAGCAACAATCTTCCCAAATCGTGCAACATCCCCATAAGATAAAATCTATCTGCATTTGCTTCCCGGCGATAAATTGCAATCACTTTTGCAGTCAACCCGGTGGCAACACTGTGCAACCAGAATTTCTCCATATTGATCAGGTTTTTGGGAATTCCTTTGAATTGGTTTACTACAGTCGTTGCCAAAGCCAGATCGCGCAATTGGGCCATACCCACTATAGTTACGGCGTGTGTAATAGTTTCGATTTTGCTGGGGAACCCAAAATACGAGCTATTGACTATCCTTAATAATCGAGCAGAAAGAGAAGGATCACCACTTATTATTTCCCCAATCTCTACGAAAGAGCATTCCGGATCTTCAACGGCTTCATTAATTTGATAAAAAATGGTGGGAAGAGAAGAGATTTGCTTCGATTGTTCGACCAGCTTTTGCAAATCTTGTGTCATTTTTTTCTCCTATTATTCCGGGGTATCACCTAACGATTTTGCTTTTCGAGCCAGACAAAGATTGTAAAGTTCATTGACTATCGGATGTCTGCGGTCTGTAAACTTGAACAACTCATCCATTTTTGAAATGATTTTGGGGTCAATCGGGTTCTCGACATCAGCTTCTGTCACAGATGTATCCTCCGGTAACATAATATTAACTTCAGTAACCCCCCAGGTTTTAAAAACCTTTAAATGCTTGCTCGTTATTGTCTTTCCCTGTGTGAGCAGGGTTCGGCCCATTCTATCTTTAACCTCCGTAGCCGTTACCATTCCTTCACGAATAAATTTGATTTTGACTGATTTCATATTAAACTTTGCGAAGAGAAAATTGTTTTAGTGACTATTATTATCTTTCACCTGTAAAACCATTATGCCTCAGACATTGGTTCCAGGAATTCGATTTACGCTGATTTTTATCCTTTTGTTTCTTTCTGGTTGCGGCAATCACCATCAGGTTTTTATTAATCCTTCCCTTGCCATTCACGACTCAAATATTGGTGAAAATATTTCAATCTCATTATATGTAGAGGATCGAAGAAGCAGCAATACTATCGCCAAATGGAAAAAAGGACTAAGGAAATTCAGCAT
>JAYNIA010000011.1:2419-54457 GCA_038108555.1 Nitrospinota bacterium
CAACTTTCCCCAATGAGAATCTTATAAACGCCAGTTTATCCGAGATTATGGGTCAAATGCTCACAGATAAATCCCTTCTCCGGTGTTTGGCAAAATAGCCCCCTCACCAGAAAAATCCCCGCAAACCCAAAAAAACCATTATAAATTAATGGGTTACAGGATTTCAAGTTCTTGAAAAATCAAAATCAATGAAATCTGACAAAAATTCTTTTTTAATTTAAATTACATTTTTTGGTTTTACCGGTTTATAGTCTACCAAAACGCGGTCTTGGCAAACATTTCTCTTGTGTTATGAAGGATATAGGTCGATAAAGCCATTACTTGTAAATTTTTTTTTTTGGTTTTCTTCACCTGCACTTCAAAAGTTTGAACGAATTCATAACAAATCAAATTGTTTTCTATTCAATCTTTGGAGGGGGAAAAGATGGAAAAAGATATTGAATCACTAGTCGATAGTGGCGACGTACTGTTCATGATGCTTGGTGCGGTAATGGTCTTTGCAATGCATGGAGGCTTCGCCTTTCTTGAAGTTGGCACCGTAAGAAAAAAGAACCAAGTCAATGCATTGGTAAAGATCCTTGTTGATTTTGCTCTTTCCACATTGATTTATTTCTTTATTGGTTTCTCGGTCGCTTACGGAGTTAACTTTTTTCTACCAGCAAAGGAACTACTTGCCGATAGACAAGGCTATGAATTAGTGCACTTTTTCTTTTTGCTCACTTTTGCAGCAGCAATTCCCGCAATAATCTCGGGTGGCATAGCAGAACGGTCCAAATTTTGGACCCAGGCATTAGCGGCAGGAATCTTTGTAGGTATTGCCTATCCCTTATTTGAAGGGATGGTATGGGGGCAAATCACCTTCCTGGGACAATCAGATTCCTGGCTCGCTGGAATTACAGGAGGCATTCCATTTCATGACTATGCCGGGTCTGTGGTGGTTCATTCAATGGGGGGATGGATAGCCTTAGCCGGTGTCATCGTATTGGGTCCCCGCATTGGAAGATGGGACTCGCAAGGTCGAAGCCGACCCATCCCGATAAGCAATGTTCCATTCATGGCTTTAGGAAGTTGGATGCTTTGTGTGGGTTGGTTTGGTTTTAATGTTATGTCAGCGGCAACAATGAGCGGTATTTCAGGACTGGTAGCCATGAACTCCCTATTTGCTATGGCAGGGGGAATCGTTGCTGCCCTGGCCATATCCAAAAATGACCCAGGATTCATTCACAACGGTGCACTAGCAGGCCTGGTTGCCATTTGCGCCGGATCTGATCAGGTTCACCCGATTGGTGCCCTAGTCATTGGAGCCATGGGGGGAATCATCTTTGTCAAAGGGTTTACTTGGGAACAGGAAAAATTAAAAATTGATGATGTCCTGGGAGTCTGGCCATTATATGGGCTGGCAGGTTCGTGGGGTGGTATTGCCTGCGGTATTTTTGGACAGGAAGCCTTGGGGGGTTTAGGTGATGTTAGTTTTATTGCCCAAGCTGTTGGGACCCTGGCCGCAATTGGTATTGCCCTGTTTTTTGGTTTTGCTGTCTATAAAATTCTAGATTCAACTTTCGGGATTCGCCTTACAAAGGAAGAAGAACAAAAAGGTTCTGATCTAACTTTGCACAAAATCGAATCCTATCCGGAGGATGTCACCAGCCGATTTTAACCATTTGAGTGTTTGCTTATGAAAAAATTCTTTATTTGTCTTTTTGCTCTTTCAGCATTTTTCATTTTTCATAACCCCGGGTTGCATGCCCAGGAAGATCCCATTGAAAAATTTAAAAAGGCAGCCCAGGCCGATCCAAAAGATTATGCACCTCATTTTGGATTAGCTCAGGCCTATCATAAAATGGGCATCTATGACAAAGCAGTTAAAGAATATAAAAAAACCATAGAGCTGGAACCTCTTTTCGCAGCGGCCTTTAATGGTTTGGGCTTAAGCTACGGCGAACTTGGACAGTTTGATAAGGCGGTTGAAGCTTACCTGGAAGCCACTCGATTGGGGCCAAACTATGCAGAGGCACAATATGGCTTGGGTTGGTCTTATTTCCAACTGGGCCAGCCTGACAAAGCCCTCCTGCCTCTCAAAATAGCTATCAAAGTACAACCTAAAATGGTGGCAGCCCATTTCACACTGGGAAAGGTATGGGCCATGCTGGACAACCATAAACTGGCCATTGAGGAATTCAAAAAAACCCTGACCATTACCCCTATTTTCCCGGACGCTTTTTATCAATTGGGACGCAGTTATACCAGTTTAAAAATGTACAACCAGGCGGTGGACGCCTATAACGACACCCTTCGATTAAGCCCAAACTTCTTTGAAGCTTATATTGGAATTGGTAAAGCTTATATTAATGCAGACAGAAATGATAAAGCCATTGCCCCATTAAGAAATGCTATCGCAATCAATCCACTATCCCTGGAAGCCTACGACCATTTAGGCCTTGCCTACACCAACATGGGAGATTATGAAAAAGCGTTGGCACCCTATTTGGAGCTGGCAAGAATCGATTTTAGAAATCCCGTTGCTCATTACAAAGCCGGGGTGGCGTATTCCAATTTTAATCAAAAAACAGAAGCGATTAAAAAGTTTGAAGAAGCTATACGCCTAAATGAAAATTTTCCGGAAGCCCATTTCAATATCGCATGGTTGTATCAGGAGTTGGGCGAAGCGGATAATGCCCTGGAATTCTATTCGAAAACCATCAAACATGACCCTGACAACTTGGAAGCCAATTTCAATTCCGGGGATATTCACGAATCATTTAAGCGTTACCAGGAAGCTGCGCTCGCTTTCAAAGAAGTCACTCGAATTGATCCGAACCATGTCGAAGCCCACGCACGACTCGGTCGGAACTATGCAAAAATAAATATGCCGGAAGAAGCATTGCAGGAGTTTAATATTGCACTGCAAATCAAACCGGACCTGGCGGAAACTTATTACCAGTTGGGGAACACCTATGGGGAACTAAAAAGATATGCAGAAGGTTTGCAACCGCTACGAAAAGCGATCCAATTAAAATCAGATTATATTGCAGCCCTTTATTTACTGGGAAAATTCAATGCGCTATTAGGAAATTACCGCGAAGCAATTGCCTCTCTGCAAAAAATAGACAGATATGAGCCTGGCTTCAAAGAAACTGATTTCTTTTTGGGGAAGAGCTTACTAAAAACCAATCAATTCCATGAAGCCCTACCCTATCTGGAAAAAGCGGTAGCCAGTTTCCCCAATCATTCCCAGGCACAGTACTTTCTTGGACTGAGCCTGATTCAAGTGGGCCGCTATGAAGAAGCTGTGCACCCTTTAAGTATGGCCGTCAAACTGGAACCGGATTTATCCAGCGCATTCAACTATCTGGGCCAAACTCATCAAAAGCTAGGCAATTTTGAAGAAGCTATTATGGCCTTTGAGAATGCCATTCATATTGATCCCAGTTTAACCAGTGCATTCAATAGTCTTGGAACAATTTATACTTTTCAAAAAAATTATGTAAACGCTATTAAGTCTTTTAAAAACACATTAAAGACCAATCCCAATTTTGAAAAAGGTTTCCTTAACCTGGCAATGATTTATGAAATTCTGGGGCGTTACCCGGAGGCAATACAAACTTATCAAAAATTGCTAAAAATTAACCCAAGGCATACAGACGCATTGTTTAGTCTGGGATGGGTTTTTATGGATGAGAAAAGGTTTTTAGAAGCCGTCCCTGTATTTAAAAAAGCCATCCAATTAAATCCTGCCGCCAATACTTACTACAGTTTGGGAATGGTCTATAACGAAATGGGTCGGGATGAGGACGCTCTTCGGGAATTTCGCAAAGCGTTGCAAGTGGATAATGACCACGCGGGAGCTCATGAAAGAATTGCCCGACTGGAACAGGATCTTCAACCCAGATCCGAGTTCAAGCCCCAGGCTTTTCCTGAAACGGAACCTCCGAATTCAGACATCATTCTCGTTCCTTGAGAAACCTTGTCCAACACCTTGGTGGCTTTTTTAACGCCATTTTGGTGAGACATTTTTAAAAAGCCAACCCCCACTTGAATTGATATTTTTGCAGGCAAACCTTGCGTATAATCCGCCCGGAGACGAACAAGCCATTTCCCCTTCAAAAATAAGGGGTTACAATGGCAAATCCTTAAATAATATATAGGTTGACAGTAAATCCTCCCACCTTATATACTTCGGCCTCTTAGCAGGAACACGGGAAGAATTAAAATCTTTAATAAAAATGGGTTTTTTCCCTAAATTTTCCCGTGCTGCGCTAAATTTCCTGATAATTTATGACAGGAAGGCACTGATATTCTTGAGGCTAAATGATGGAAACCAACTCTGAGGCAGTAGAAGAAGTAGAAGAGATTGATCTGGCACCCACTGAGGAAATTATTAACAACCTGCCGGACAATTCGCGAGGACATTTGATCCCCACTCTGGATAAGATCCAAAATGTTTATCGGTATCTTCCAGAACCTGCCATGGAAATGTTAATGGAATATTTTAATATTGCGCGGGCGGAGATATATGGGGTCATTTCTTTTTACCCTCAACTCAGAATCACCGAACCAGGAAAATATATCATCAAACTTTGTTATGGGACCGCGTGTTTTGTAAAAGGGGCTCCCATCATAAATGACAAGATTCATGAAAAGTATCATATAAAACCCGGCGAAACCGATGCAGATAAATTGTTCACCCTGCAAACGGCATCCTGCCTGGGTAACTGTGGTGCCGCCCCCATGGCCATTATTGGCGAGGATACCCACGGCACTATTGATCCAGAAAAAACATACGACTTGCTATCTGAATACAAAAAGGATGACGAGGCAGCGCCAGCGACAGAGGAGGTAGGATGAGTACCGTTGAAAAGAAAGTTCTCAACGTAAAAATCAACGGGAACGAAACCACGGTTCCAGAAGGAACCATGGTTTTGGAAGTCTGCAAGCAGAACAATGTTGAGGTTTCCAACCTGTGTTACAACCGCAAACTCAAACCTTTCGCCGCCTGTCGAACCTGCATGGTTGAAACCGTGGTCGATGGAAAAAAAGAACTGGTTTATTCTTGCACCCATCCCGTAGCTGAAGGCATGGAAATCAGCACCGCCACAGAAGAAACCAATCGCTACAATAAAGCCTGTCTTGAAATGCTTTTGGTGGAGCATCCTCTCGACTGCCCCATCTGTGACAAATCAGGAGTCTGCCCGCTACAAGACAATACGGATTTACTAAAGCTTTATGATGGCCGATTCGAAACACAAAGACGAAATGAACCGAGTATCAAAACCAATCCTATCATCGAATTTTATCTCAATCGCTGTATCATGTGCGGCCTCTGTGTAAGAGCCTGCGATGAAATTCAGGGAGCAAAGGCATTAGATTTCCACAAGCGTGGAATGAGTGTGGGAATTGGTACGGCAAACGATGAGCCATTGGACTGTGAGTTCTGCGGACAATGTATAACCGTTTGCCCCACCGGCGCATTGATGGACATGACCTCCGGTGCCCGGGGACTAGCAGCGATGTTCACTCAAACTCACTCCACCTGTAACTTCTGTTCATGGGGTTGTACGGTAAAACTCGAAACCAAAAAAGGTGAGGTTATAAGAATTGAGGCCGATGAAAATTACAATGTCGGAATCAATGAAGGCAACCTGTGTGCAAAAGGTCGCTTTGGTCATGGTATTATCCATAATGACGACAGAATCGAAAATCCATTAATGAATGTTGGAGGAGATTTCCAGGAAGTAACCTGGGATGAAGCTCTGCAAACCATAGCCGATCGAATTACAGCTACCGTCAACCGTAGCGGGCCAGACAGCCTGGCGGCGATAGGATCTGAAAAAATCACCAACGAAGAAAACTTTCTTCTACAAAAATTATTCAGGGACACAATCGGGTCTAATCAAGTAAACAACCTGGCAAATATCAGAGCGCCCTATTTAAACCAGTTCATGTTGGACTGCTTTGACAACGGCATCCCGTCAAAGCCGATTACTGAATTGCAACATGCAGATGTTGTTCTGATATTCAACTCCGATCTTCCTTCAGAATACCCTGTAGGTGGAAACTCCGTACGATTTGGCACAGTGTTTCATGACACTGATATTTTGCTGGCAAACCCAAGAAAAGTGGTTTTCGAAAGTGAAGCCAAGGTGGATGTCCGGATGACCTACAAGCATGGAGCGGATCTGGCAGTCGCATCCCGACTAACAAAAATTATCATTGATAACGGATTGATCGATGTAAACAAGGCAAAATCTGCGATATCCAATTATGATGAACTGGTTCAGTCTCTTTCCAGCTACACGGCGGAAAAAGCCATCGAACTTACAGGCCTACCGGATGATGTTCTTACCCGGGCTGCGGAAAGATTTGCAAGCGATGCAGATCGATTCGTTCTGGTGGGAAATGATATCCTCGACACAGGACAAGGTGAGGAAATACTGAAGGCCCTACTCAACCTATGTACCTTGGTTAATTATGGCAGCACCGGAAGCGTGAGCATTTATCCTCCAAGAGAACATTGCAATTCGCAAGGCGTGAATGATATGGGCCTCACCCCGGAATTTCTTCCAGGATACCAGCCGTCAACCGGCGAAAAAGGTCGCGACTTTTTTGAAAGCTGTAAAGATGGCACCACCAAGTTCCTCTATATTGCAGGTGAAGATCCTGTAGGTTCCTTTTACAGACCGCAGCTGGTTAAAGAAGCCCTTCAAACGGTGCCCTTTTTGATAGTCACAGATGTTTATATGACTGAAACAGCAAAAATGGCAGATCTAATTCTCCCCTCTTCCACCTATGCTGAAAAAGAGGGAACTTACACAAATATGTCGAGACATATACAAGAGGTCGCTCCAGCTATTTTGCCTCAGGGAACCTCAAAGCCGGATTTCGATATTCTGGTGGAATTAGCCGAAAAACTGGGAAAACCTTTTGAGAGCAACACGGTTTCTGATACCCAGCAGGAAATCGAGAATGCTGCCTCTATTTATAAAGGCGCTTTTCCTGGAAAAGAATCGAAACAATGGGCACCAGAAGCATCTCAAAAAAGCCCTGCGTTTAAAATTAACTCTGCAAGTGCTGAAGCCACAGGAACAAATGAAGGCCAATTCACGTTGCAAACAAACAATCATATGTTCCATATCGGAAGTTACAGCCAGCACGCAAAAGCGCTGGTGGATATTGGACCTGAATGTATTGCCGAAATTCATCCGGAAGATGCAAAAGGACTGGGGGTCTCTACCGGTGATGAGGTTGTTATTGAATCCTCAAGCAGCAAGGTGCAGGTAAAAGTAAAAACAACAAAAGTGACAAGCCCTGGTATGGTTTACGTTCCGAAAAACTGGCCAGAGGTTCCTGTAAATGATTTACGCAATGGTGAGAAAGGTTTGGTCCAGGTCAAGGTGACTAAATCAAGCTAATGCACATAAACTAAATTCATAATATGACAGACTTAAAAGAAAATCTACATACCGACCATATGGTCCTCAATATGGGGCCTTCGCATCCGGCGACCCACGGAACCGTTAAGTTCCTTCTGACTCTGGATGGTGAGACTGTTGTAAATATGGATTTGGAAATTGGGTATTTGCATCGCGGCTTTGAAAAAATGTGTGAAAGCGTGACCTATTCAAACGTGTTTCCTTATACGGACCGTTTGAACTATTGTTCCGCCATCATGAACAATATTGGATTTGCCTGCGCGGTTGAAAAACTTTGCGATATCGAGATAACTGAACGTTGTAAATACATTCGTGTAGTCACTAATGAGCTTGCCAGAATTTCAGACCATTACACCAATATTGCTGCAGCGGCTCTGGAATTGGGAGCATTAACAGCATTCATCTATTTTGTTGAAGCCAGGGAAATTGTCTGGGATCTACTCGAAAAAGTTTGTGGCGCTCGTCTAACATCCAACTACATTCGTATTGGCGGCTTGATGTGTGATCTGCCACCAGGGTTTGATGAAGATTTGAAAGCGGCCTATCCCAAATTGGATGACCTTTTTGAGGATGTGGATAAACTGTTGACCAAAAACCGAATCTTCATTGACCGTATGGAAAATACGGGAGCCATTCCCGTAGAAAATGCCATTTCATGGGGATTCACCGGCCCCTGCCTGAGAGCATCCGGGGTGGACTATGATGTCCGAAAGAATCATCCCTATCTATGCTATGACAAGCTTGATTTTGACATCCCCCTGGGAAAAACCGGAGACAATTTTGACCGGTATCTGGTCCGCATGGAAGAAATCAAGCAAAGCATAAAAATCATCAAACAGGCCATGCGGGATATGCCAGAAGGCCCAATTAATGTAAACCATCCATATTTGAGAAATCCGGCAAAACCTGATGTCTATAAAAAGATGGAAGAAATGATTGCCCATTTCAAAATGGTCATTGATGGATTAAAACCTCCTGTAGGGGAAGTTTATTTTCCTACCGAAGCGGCAAATGGCGAACTCGGGTTTTACCTGGTGAGTGATGGCTCCGGGAAACCCTATAAATGCCGGGTCCGCCCACCATCCTTTGCTTTAACACAAGCCATGCCCGACATGTGTGAGGGGGGTATGCTGGCAGATATCATCCCCACCTTTGACATGATCAATATGATTGGCGGCGAATGCGATCGCTAGCCCTCTAACCATTATCCGATAGCCTATCTGCATTGCTTCACCAGGAACAATGTTCCCAATAGCCCTTCCACCCTTAGGCTGAATTTCTGTAATGAAAAAATTTTTCAACCTTGCCCTTTTCCTTATTGGCCTTGCTCTTTTAGTCTGGGCAATAAGTCTGGTGGATATGGCAAAAACCCTCGAACTTTTATTAAAGTTGAAGTTCGGGTTCCTGGCGATTCTTGTTATTTATTATTTAATTACCTGGCTGGATACCATGTCGTGGAAATTTAATTTTCCTCCTGACATTATTTCAGTGGTTACCAATCAAAGGTTATGGATCGTACGGACTATTGGAGATGCCTACAACACTATCACTCCTCTGGGAACATTAGGCGGTGAACCCTTAAAAGCCCATCTCTTAAAGGTGCACCACGACATCAGCTTGAAAGAAACCATTTCTTCATTAATCATTACCCGCACTACCTTTTTAGCTGCTTTGATTGTATTTTGTACTCCAGGAATATTTTTCATCCATTTTTCCCCCAATATTCCTGATAAATTTAAAATCATCAGCCTTATTGGAATGGTTACTTTTTCCATAATGATATTCCTTTTTTTTATTTTCCAGATCACCGGAACTCTTGGAAAAATCGCCAAATGGTTTGGCTCTCGAACCCGTAGCGAAGGTATGGATAAATTCCTGGGAAAACTCGTTCAGCTTGACGAGATGTTTTCAACCTTTTATCGAAGGTTTCCAGAAAGAATATTCGTTTCGATTTTGTATGCGTTTGTAGGATGGATTTTGGGGCTGGGGGAAGTTTATTTAATTTTTTATTTCCTGGGTTATTCCCCCTCGTTCATAGATATCTGGATTATTGAAGCAATGGGGCAATTGGTGAAGGCAGGGAGCTTTTTTATTCCTTACAGTCTGGGTGCCCTTGAAGGGGGTCTTGTGCTGACTTTTTCTTCTTTAGGCTTCCCCCCCAGTTTGGGGTTGGCAACTTCTCTTATTGGTCGAATAAAACTTCTGGCCTGGGTCGGGCTGGGATTAATCTTTGGCTGGATTTTGGGATATAACAGTTCAAGTTCTGAGTCTGAGCCCCAAAAAACAATTGAATGAGATTATTAAAACGTATCCCTTGAAACACCCCGATCCCTACCGCGTCCCCCCGGAGTTCGCCCCAGGGATTGAGTGAAAACATCACTCTGCTGAACCAATCCGTCGTGTGCGGTACGGATAGTCCCTATCCTGTTTTCCTTAATCTCATTAGCCGCTTCATCAATGAGCTCTTCCTCTTTTTTCGCTGCATCGCTTTTCTGCTGAGTTTCGGCGGTATTCTCCGTTTTGGCAGTTGCTTCCTGTTTTTCTGATCCACTTTCAACAGGCAGATCTTCCTCTTCTGCTTCTTTCATGGAACCTTTAAAGTTTTTTATACTACGACCGAATGCTGATCCTATTTCCGGAAGCTTTCCTGCACCAAAAATGATCATTATAATTATCAAAATAACCATCAATTCTGGAAAACCTATACCCATCATAAGAATTTCTCCTATTTTTTATTTGAGCGATAAGTCTAGCAAAATAAGCACTGAATTGACAGGGGTTTAAACAATCACATTTAAATATTCCTGCGAATGAAGCCAGAATTGCGAATTTAAGGTAAATTTGACCCTGAATCTTATTCAGTTTATATTGTTATCTTATAAACGCTTTGTAAACAATGAGCTTTTGAGGGTGAAAGGTAAGAATGACCGAAGGTACATCGATTGATATAGAAAAACTGGTAGCCGATAAAATGGAAAAAGGGGTGGTCGATTGCACCCTTTGTCTTGAAAACCGTCAAATAGGCGATGAAGGCATTTTAAAACTATCCAATCTCGAAGTTTTAGCCGAAGTTACTTGTTTGGAATTGGGCGAAAACAATATCAGCGATGAAGGTCTGCATACATTATGCAATTCACCTTATATTGGAAACTTAAAAACCCTGAATTTGAAATCAAATAATATCACCGAAATTGGAGCGAAGTCGATTGCAGAATCTCCAAATTTGGCAAAACTGGAACACTTGATTCTTAAATTCAATCGAATTGGTGAAATGGGTGCCAGCCATCTGGCACAATCAAATACTTTAACTAACTTGACCACTTTGGATCTATTTCGAAACCGAATTGGAGATGAAGGGGCTAAAATAATCAAGAAGTCCAGTAACTTCCGGGGAGTCAGCCGGATGCGGCTGGATTAATAATTATGGATCTTTCAAGAGCATTTCCGCGCAGTCCCAAACAAAAAATGGCCGGCTTGGTGCATCTGGGTCGAATGATTGATAAAGGCCGTGCCTATAAGGAAAAGAAGCTTGCAGATTATATATACCCCTGCCCTCTGGATAAAATTATCCTAAACTTTCTGCGTGTTGAAGCGGATACATTCGCAACGATGGCGACAGAAAAAAATGACGATGAAATTAGTAACTGGGCCCAGGAATTACTCGATTCCAAACAACCTAAGGAATTGGATTTTATAAATGAGCAAATCCTGGAAAGAAAACCAGACTCTGAAGACCGTCTAAAATATTTTAATGAAATAAAAAATAAAATCGACCCATCAAGGTCGGACGTTACAACCTGGGTAGATCTCCTGGACCTGGAAGAAGGCCGCCTACCCCCCAGATCATCTTAAATCCAAACCAACAAGTTGACTTCCCTTCCATAAGGTAAAACTTCTGTAAATGCAAGACTCGCCTAAAAAGAAGAAGCCCGGAAAAACCCGGAAAAAGAAAACCAAAGAAACTTCAAAATTTAAAAAGGTTTTAGTCGCGACCAGCTTAACTCTGTTTCTCCTTTGTGTCACAGCAGGATTTGTTGGTGCCGGGTTTATCTATTTCCATTTTTCCAAAGACCTTCCCGATGTCCGCAAAATTAAAGATCATCAACCCAGTACCATCACCCAGGTATATTCAGCCAGCGATGAAAAAATTGCAGAATTCTATATTGAAAAGAGGATCATAACGGCGCTGGAAGATATCCCCCTTGCTTTAAAACAAGCCACGTTGGCGGTAGAGGATTCAAACTTTTATTATCATTTTGGAATTGACCCGAAAGCCATCTTCCGGGCTTTCATTACTAACCTGAAAGCCGGGCATGTTGTCGAAGGGGGAAGCACTATCACCCAGCAGTTGACAAAAACAATGTTCTTGTCACGCGAAAGAACTCTTCCGAGAAAAATAAAGGAAGCCATTTTAGCGGTACGTTTGGAGCTGGTTTTTACCAAAGATGAAATTTTGGAGATGTATCTCAACCAAATTTATTACGGCCACGGAACATATGGTGTAGAAGCTGCAGCTCGAACCTATTTCGGAAAAAGTGTAAAAGACCTGACCATAGCCGAATGTGCCATGATTGCCAGCCTCCCCAAAGCTCCCAATAATTATTCTCCCTACAGGAACCCTGAACGCGCCCGCAAAAGAAGGAACCACGTAATTCGTCGAATGGCAGATGTTTCATTCATAACCCATGATCAGGCAAAACTATCAATGAATGAAGATTTTCATCTTGGGCAGGTGGAAAAGATGTTGAACAAAGCGCCCTACTTCATCGAACACGTGCGCCGAATATTGGAAGAGAAGTTCGGCAGCAGCAAACTGTATCGGGCAGGTTTAAAGGTTTATACCACACTTGATATGGACAAGCAGGAAATGGCACAACGGGCAGTCAAAAAGAATTTGCTCATTGCAGATAAACGTTATGGCTATAGAGGGTCCTTGGGTACGGTTGATATCTCAAGAGGAGAAATAGCTGTCCAAAACGCTATGCTAAAGCAAAATGATTTTTCCGAAGGGCAAGGGATAACCATTGGAGATACTATTTTTGGAACAGTCATGTCGGTGGGGGAATCTCAAGTCTGGGTAATTCTGGGTGAAGAAGATGGGTATATCGACATAAAAGATATGGATTGGGCGCGCAAACCAAACCCCAATTTGGATGGACGATGGGCAAAAATTAAAAGACCCAACGAAGCTCTTTCAGTTGGCGATCTAATATTAGTAAAAGTTTTGGGAAGGAAACCAGACGGTTCTGGCTGGTCGCTTGCTTTGGAACAGGAGCCGGAGGTCGAAGGTGCCCTCATAAGCCTGGCCCCCTATACGGGACAAATCAAAGCCATGGTGGGAGGCTACGATTTTAGCAAAAGCCAATTCAATCGCGCTGTACAAGCCATTCGTCAACCTGGTTCTGCATTTAAACCAATTATTTATGCCGCCGCTATCAACGAAGGATATGGCCCAGCGAGTATCATTATTGACTCCCCTATTATATTCAAAGAAAAAGAAGATGCTTTCGACAAATGGAAACCGGTTAATTTTGAAGAAAAATTTTATGGCCCAACTTCTTTAAGAGAAGCATTGGCCCACTCCAGGAATGTTGTGACGGTAAAGTTAATGCAAAACATCGGGATAAAAAGTACCATCCGGCTTGCTCGAAGTCTGGGAATTACTTCAAACCTGGAAGAAAATTTATCGATCGCTTTGGGTTCTTCAGGAATGACTCTTTATGAATTGACCTCGGCTTATTCAGCATTTGCAAATCTAGGAAATCTCGTAAAACCCACAGCAATTAGAAATATAAAAAATCGTAGTGGCGAAGTCTTGTTCACCGCCGTCCCTGAAACTACCCATCCTATTTCCCCGGGAACCGCACATGTAATAACCAGCCTGATGCAAAGTGTCATCAAAAACGGAACAGCTACCAAGGTTAAAGCATTAAAAAGGCCCGTAGCAGGAAAAACCGGAACAACCAATAATTATGTCGATGCCTGGTTTATGGGCTATTCCCCGGAACTGGTAACTGGGGTTTGGGTTGGCAAAGACAAAGACGAACCCCTTGGAAGAAATGAAACCGGCTCAAGAGCCGCTATCCCAATCTGGCTACAATTTATGCAGGAAGCTCTGGCGAACGAACCTATCATCAATTTCCCGGTCCCTGAAGATATACAGTTTCTCAAAGTCCGAACAGAGTCAGGCGAACCCGCAAAATTTGGAGATACCGATTCTAACTTTGAACTTTTCTTGCAAGATTTTTTACCGGAAAAAGAACAGCCCTTTATAAGGCAGGAACAGGAAGAAGAGGTTTTTTAATTAATTCCGATTCTAATTTTCTTCAGCAATTTTTTTACCCCGTACTGTCAGGGCAAATATAATTTTTTCTGAATCACCTGATTCCATCAAGTTGGTTTTTCCGGTAACTCCCGGATAGTTTTTTACCTTGACGAGGCTTTCTCTAAGCTTCAACCGATTAAGAGCTCCAGAAGTAATGCTTTTAAACATGATTCCTGCAGCGTCGTACGCTTGTGCGGATAAATGCGATGGAAATTCACCAAAATTATTTTGAAACTGTTCGACAAACTTTCTCACCTTCATTTTATGGGAGTCTGAAAAGAATCCATCGACAAAATAAATTGATTTTAGAAACTTTCCTCCCATCTTAATCAATTCCGGGGAGTTCCACCCATTCGCCCCCAACAAAGCAATCTTCTCAATATTATAAAATACCAATTGGGGAATTATCAGGCCCACCTTATCGTAAACGCCGGGAATGAACATGGCGTCATAACCCAGCTCAAGGGAAACCTTAAGGTTTTCAATTTTATCCTCGGAATAATGTTCCATGTCTACTTTTGGCCGGGATAATAAAGAGGAATCACTAAAATCTTTTTGTTCCTGATTATCCAATAACTGTTTCCTGGTTATTCGCTCCAGATCATCATCGGCAATTCCACCCAACTCCAGAATTTGATTTTTGAAGTCCGTTTGGGTTCGGTCATAACTTGAAATCCCTACTACTTCCGCCCCAAAACCTTCAACCGCTTTTAAAAATTCATCCTTAAGCTCTTCACCAAAAGGTTCCATAGGGTAAAGGATCACAAATCGTCGCAAATTTAGATTGTTCACCGAATAATCTGCCAAAAAGCGAGCTTGAATTTTACGCGTTAATGCATTCCTAAAGACATAAGGATTGGTATCAACAAGACCGGCCGAAGAAGCCGTTGGGGAAAATATCGATAGTTTAAATTTTTCAGCCACCCCCCCCACTTGTTTAATTTCATCACTTAATAGTGGACCCAGAACACCCACGGTTTTTGGGTTTCTTCCTAAACCACTAACCACATTTTTAACCCCAATGGAATCTGATGAATTTTTAACATTTAAAAATATTTTTTTCCGGGCTGACTCTGGAAGAAGGCTGTAGGCTAATTGGATTCCTTGCAGAACCTTTTGTCCAGTTGCGGCAAGCTTACCTGTCAAAGGCAAAACCACCCCGACTTCAACCTTCGAATCATCCCCGGCTTGCAATGTTTCCAGGTCCTTTTTAAAATCTTCCGATTTTTCATGGCCAGGGAATACCAACAGAAATTTATTGAGAGCCGATTTATATCCGGCAACATCCCCTTTTTCTCTGTACAGAGACAATTGTTTCAATAAAAGAAGGTCTGCAGGAAATCCATTTTGATATTTTTGAGTCAATGAGGTTAGCACTCGTTCTCCAAGCCTGCTGTTTATCAATTCTTCAGCCACCCTGAAAGCCTGTTGACTCATTGCCTTATCATCTGCCTGCATATAAACTTCCTTTAGTTTTTCGATGGAATTCTCAAAACTTGCTCTCATTTCATCCAATCGAGAAAGAAAATACCGAGCCTCCCATTTTTTCTTTTTGTCCGGCGATCTTTTAACAACCCTCTTAAATAAATCCTCTGCCGCTTCCAGGTTGCCCGTTTCAAAATAACAAATAGCCATATTAAAATTGATATCGTTTACCAGCAAAGTTCCGGGATAAGTCTTCAATAACAACTTATAAAACCTCAAGGCTGTAGAAAAAGATTTTGCATTTTGGTCAATTTTCCCCAGACGAAATAATGCTTTGGGTCCCCTCTCCCCTCTCACATTTTCTTGCAAATATAGATGGTAAAAAGGCTTCGCAGCCATAAACTCACCGGAATGAAACAAATGCTCCGCCTGCATAAATGGATCGGCGTAACTTTCCAATTCACCTGAGTCATAGTTTTCCTGAATGGTCGTTCCTGGTTTTTCAATTTGAGCGATGGAATTTAAGGGGAATCCCAATACCAAAATTAAAAACAAAAAAATGGTTCGAACATTTTTGGTCTTTTCAAAAGAGGAAGGAAATTTCAATTCCAAGGGGAAAGGCATCATTCGTTATCTTTGGGTTTATCTTGCAGTTTATGTTTTTGAATACGATACCGCATAGACCTGAAACTCAGGTTCAATTGTTTTGCGGCTTTATTTATTATTCCATCAGATTGCATGAGGGCATTGGACAACATCGTTTTCTCTATTTGATTCAGGGTTCTTTCCAAATCAATGTTTTCTTCATCCAGATTGGGGACAGAGATTTGTCCCGAAGGCATTATGCCAAAAATTTCCTCAGGAAGGCTTGATTTTTGAATATACTCACCCGTTTCCAAAACAACAGCCCTTTCAATTGCATTCTCCAATTCTCTGACGTTTCCGGGCCAGGAATAGTTATCAAAAAATCGCATCGCCTCAGGCTCCACTCCCTTTATAAATGCCTTTCTGTGCTTTGAGTTGTATTTATTTATGAAAAACTCCACAAGGTCCGGTATATCTTCCTTACGTTCCCTCAAGGGTGGTAAATGGATGGGAATAACATTCAATCGATAATAGAGATCCTGCCTGAACATTTTATCTTCTACCAATTTGCTTAAATTTCGATTGGATGCGGCAATTATCCGCAGATCGACTGGAATTGTATCCGTCCCCCCCAACCTTAATATTTCATTTTCCTGAAGCACCCGCAAAAGTTTTACTTGAATGGCAAGAGGCGCTTCGCCAATTTCATCGAGAAAAAAAGTACCTTTGTTAGCGGATTCCATTAGCCCCAGTTTTAAGGAGTCTGCACTGGTAAAAGAACCCTTTTCATGACCGAACAGTTCACTTTCAAGTAGGTTTTCTGGTAACGCACCACAATTTACAGAAACAAAAGGATAATTTTTTCGATTGCCATTGAAGTGAATGGCCTTGGCAATGACCTCTTTTCCCGTTCCGCTTTCACCATGAATTAAAACCGTAGCATTGCTCCGGGAAACTTTTTCAATCAACTCAAATATCTTTTGCAGCGCCGGGGATTTCCCTACAATATTCTTTAATTGGAAACGATCATTAAGTGCTGTTTTTAAAAATCGGTTTTCCTCAGAAAGTTTCCGTTTTTCTATCGCATTTTTTACGATGAGTTGAACGTCTTCAATTTTGAAAGGTTTCGAAATATAGTCGTACGCCCCTTTTTTCATAGCATCCACGGCAGTTTCAGCGCTTGCGTATGCGGTCATCATTACCACGGGGGTATCAGGAAGGGTTTTTTGAGCAAAATCCAAAACGTTGATCCCATTTGATTTGCCCATTCGAATATCTGTAAGGATCAAGTCAAAAATATTTTCTTTTAAAAGCTTTACAGTACTTTCTTCATTGTGCGCCGTAAAAACTTTATGGCCACTTTCCTCCAGCATAATAGCGAGGAAATCTCTGAGGCTTTTTTCATCATCAACTACAAGAATGGAGCTCATCCTATAATTTTATCTTCACCCTTCCCTATAAAGCAATATAGGGATGAAATTTTTATGGGGATTAAAACAACAAGGAAGTACCTGCCGGGTTAAGGATTAACGCCCAAAGGTTTCCGCGTATAGTTTGAGTCTCAGGGCATTCAATTTGATAAAGCCATCCGCATCATCCTGGCTGTACCCATGGCTTTCTTCAAAGCTGGCTATATTTTGGTTATACAATGATTTTTCAGCTTTCCGCCCCATCACGGTGCAATTTCCCTTATACAATTTTAGTCGAACCTCCCCAGTAACATGGGCCTGGGATTGATCCACCGTATTTTGGATAAGCTCCCTTTCCGGTGAGAACCAGAATCCGTTGTATATCATACGCGCATAAGCAGGAATCAGTGAATCCCGCAGAAATGTAACCTCGCGGTCGAGCGTAACCGATTCGATGGCCCTATGGGCCTGGTGCAATATTGTGCCCCCGGGAGTTTCATAAATGCCACGGGACTTCATTCCAACAAATCGATTTTCAACAATATCAATTCGGCCAATGCCATTTTCTCCACCATATTGATTGAGTTTTTCCAACAGTTTTGCCGGGCTAAGTTTTTCCCCATTCACAGCAACGGGGTTACCTGCTTCATAAGTAATCTCAACAATAGTTGGCTTGTCTGGAGCTTTTTCTGGAGAAACCGAGAGCAAAAACATGTCATCTTCTGGTCCTTCCCAGGGGTCCTCCAAAACTCCACCTTCATAACTGATATGGAACATATTGCGATCCATACTATACGGTTTGGATTTTGTCACAGGAACGGGAATGCCATGCGCCTTGGCATAATCAAACAAAGCCGTCCTGGAATTCAAATCCCATTCCCTCCAGGGGGCTACAATTTTGATTTCAGGATTTAGGGTGTGATAGGCCAATTCAAAACGAACCTGATCGTTTCCCTTTCCGGTCGCACCATGGGAAACGCCATCCGCACCTTCTTTTTTAGCAATGCGAATCTGTTCCTTTGCGATTAACGGTCGCGCAATAGAAGTACCCAAAAGATAGTTATGTTCGTAAAATGCATTGGCCCGCAACATGGGAAACACAAAATCGGAAACAAATTCCTCACGCAGGTCTTCGATATAGACCTTGCTGGCTCCCGTCGCCAGAGCTTTTTCCCGGACAGGGTCTAACTCCTGCCCCTGGCCAACATCGGCTGCAAAAGCGATGATCTCGGAATCATACTTCTCCTTTAACCATTTAATAATGACAGAGGTATCCAGTCCTCCGGAATAAGCCAAAACAATTTTATTGATCTTGTTTCCCATAATGTTCTTCTAAAGTTAATGGTTCTTTAATAAAGATTGATTATAATTTTTAACAAACAAATTTATTACCCAAGGCAAATTGAGCGGCCCCCAAAAGAGGAGCTTTGTCATCTAAAATCACTTTTACTGGAATATCGGTTAAAAACTTTTTGAATCTTCCCTTTGACAAAAACGAATCCATAAAAGTACCTTGGCCTAGCAAAGGTAAAATTTTAGGAGCAATTCCTCCCCCCAAAAACACACCCCCTTTTGACATAAACTGCAAAGCCAGGTTTCCTGCAAGAGCCCCGTAGAGTTCTACAAAAAGACCCATGGTTTTTTCACAGGCTTCAGATTGACCTTCCATTCCTCGGCGAATTATCTCTGAGGCCAACTTTTCTTTTCCCAACCCTTTTTCCCAATCCTCCGAGCCTTTTATAGATAAATTTTTTTTGAAAAATTCAAACATATAAATAAGACCAGGCCCCGATACCACCCTTTCAACGCTTACCCGCGAAAATTCTTTTTGCAGAAAAAATAACAACTTTGTTTCTAATTCATTTCTCGGAGTGAAGTCTGCATGCCCGCCTTCTGAGTCTATTACCTGATATTTATCCCCTGAGACTGGAACCAGGAAAGCCTGCCCCAATCCCGTACCGGCTGCAACGACTGAAATTCTACCCGCTTCTTTAGGGGAACCCGCCTGTAGAACGAAAAACGCATCCTCTTTTAAAAAAGGAGTCGCGCAAGCCATCGCTACCAGATCATTTATTAAAAATACCCTTTTAAAATATTTCTCCAGTTGCTTTTGATCAATCCTCCAGTCCAGATTGGTCAGTTCACAAGCTCCATTTGAAATTGGGCCGGCAACTCCCAGGCAGGCGATCTCAGGTTTATCCAAACCCTTTTCGAAATACTCATCAAGGACAGATTCAAAATTGGTATAATTTCTATTTTGAAATCGAGCCTCGCTAACTTTTTCCAATCGGCTTTCTTTTAAATCATATAAAGCTAATAGTGTTTTTGTCCCTCCAATATCAGCGGCAAGTATCATAAACCCATCACCCTGCCATCTTCTATTTTAAAAATGAGCGAATTCGATCATCCAACGCATTTTGATCCTTAGTAAATGACTGCAGCGCAGATTGAGTCATTAAATCATCCAGTGCAATTGAGTCCGGCCAGTTTTCAAGAGCTGGGATTTTTCCATGATCGTAGATTTTCTTCAATTCATCCTCACTGAAATTATGGAATAAATCCATTTGATGTTTTTTGCAAAACTCTTCCAAATCTGGCCCCTTCATGTCATCCAATCCCGGCTCATTCATTAAGGCATCGACAAAAGAGATGAATTGCCCGGGCATTTCCCAAAGTGCAGGAAATCGTTTTGCCAATGGATGACTTGAATCTATCCCAGGGGTAATATCTTCATCCAAATGGGATATAACATCCTCGGGGGCCGCCCCAGACTCCTGATAATCTTTGATCGCTTTGGGGGGAATCGTTAACACATCCAGACCAGCCAGGAATGCGACCTGTTCACCGTTTCTGACACTGGCACCAATTAATTTGGATCGCACGTCATTATATTTCTCCCGGGCTTCAATCAGGGCATTTTGTGTTGCCAGCGTTACTTTTTCTCCAACCTTGTCCCCTGATCCCGCTTTATGGTCAATTACCACCTGATTCAAACGACCTAGAAACACATTTACAAAGTCGGGATTGGATAACCGTGCCGCCAGATAGTTTTGCCGTGCAGAAAATCCAAGGGTAAAATTGATAGGAATATTTTCCTTAGTTAGTTTTCTGACCGCAAGATAGCCTTCCGGGGTCAAGGGAACCTTGACAATAAAAAACTCCGGACAAACATTAAAATATCTACGTCCAAAGTGGAGGGTACGCTCAATATCCCTTGATACAGCCGGGTGAAGTTCTACACTGACCTTCACCTTAAACGCCTGCACCAGACGCAAAGCGATCTTACAATTGATTACAAAACCTACTTCCAGGATGAGGTCTTCTTCCGAAAGCTCCAATCCTTCTTCCTGGATTTTACCGATCGTATCTTCGATGACCTGATCCATTACCCCACTTTGAACCACCTGATTGGCCAAAGTGTTATTCGTGGTCAGAGCCGTCATTTCCTGCTTCCAGATCTCCTGGGCTTTTTCCAATTCTCCAGTGTCCACCCACACTTCACTTCCAAGGGATTTCAATCTGGCCAGCAAAGGATCCGATTCAACCTTGGGTGCATCACCAACAATTTTTTCATAAGCCAGAGCATGTAAAACTTCGTCCAGTTTCTGATCCACCGTTTCCATGTTCAAATCCTTTCTAATAACCCGGTTTATGCAAAAGCTTAAACATATTTTTTTTATAAAATTCCACCCCTGGTTGGTCAAATGGATTGACTCCATTCAAATACCCGGTCAGAGCAACCACTATTTCAAAAAAATAAAACAACTGGCCTAAACTCTCGGGGGAACGATCTTTAACGGTAATCGTTTGATTAGGAACGCCACCTTCTGTATGTGCCAGAGCTGTCCCCTCATACGCCTTGTGATTTACAAAATCCAGGGTCTTTCCGGCGAGGTAGTTTAAACCGTCCGCATCATTTTGGGAAGCGGGTATTTTCAATTGTCGATTAGAATTTTCTAGTAACAAAAAGGTCTCGAAAATGGTACGCGGACCTTCCTGAATCCACTGCCCCATAGAGTGAAGATCGGTGGTAAATTCAACGGAGGCGGGTAATAATCCTTTATTCTGCTTCCCTTCACTTTCGCCTGCCAACTGCTTCCACCATTCCGCAAAATGGTGTAAAGCCGGCTGAAAGGAAGCTAGAATTTCTGTGGTAAAACCCTTTTGATAAAGTAAATGACGAAAGCCGGCATATTGAAGAGCTTCGTTTTTTAGGGTTGAGGGATGCAAATAGAGGTTTTCTCCCATATCAGCACCTGCAAGCAAGTTTCCAATATCAATGCCCGCAACCGCCATCGGTAATAGCCCTACAGGAGTTAGAACTGAGAACCTTCCTCCAACATCATCGGGTATGACAAACTTCCGGTATCCCTGCTCATTTGCCAGAGTATTTAACGCCCCCTTGCTGGCATCCGTGGTCACAACAATTCTATCTTTTGCGTTCTCAGGACCATATTTTTTCTCTATCAACTCTTTTAAAAACCGGAAAGCAATTGCAGGTTCGGTTGTAGTACCCGATTTAGAGATTACATTCAAACAAACATCACGGCCTTCCAGTAACTCCAAAAGGTCGGAATGATAATCAGAGCTGATATTTTGCCCGGCAAAATAGATTTCCGGACTCCCCTTTTTTCCCAACTGATTGGAAAAAGAGGATTTTAAAAAAGTAAGGCCTGCCTGTGCCCCCATATAGGAGCCACCTATTCCCACCACAATTAAAATGCTGCACTGCTCCCGCATAGATTGGGCAACTTCTTCTAATTCACTTCGAAGTGAACTAGATATTTTCGGAGATTTCCAGCCAAGAAAATTCGACCCCGCCCCCGTTCCCTCTATGAGAGATTTCTGACATTCCTGAAGAGATGGAAGGAGACTTTCCAAATCCTTTTCAGAAATAAATTTCTTTAAGTTGGCATGATCAAGGGATAGGTGAGACATATATTTCCGGAGGGGTGTTATACAATTATTTCTTTAGTTTAGTGAACTTTGAACCTTCTAAGGTAAGGTTATACATTAAGCCTTTTTGACCAAAAATAAAGGCGACTATCGGATCTTTTGCATTTGTGGTATCAAGCGAATCTCCCATTCCGAGCTCAATAAGTGCTACAGAACCATCCACACCTGCTTTCCAGCCTTCACTGTTTCGAAATTCTTTCAAAGCTCCACTTTCCATAAATAAAAGGACAATGCTTTTTGCCTGGGCTCCAAATTGAAAACCAATAGATGCTGCCATGGTATTGTAGTAATCCACGGTTTTGCCCCCTATTCTCAATGCGCCTTCGCCATATTCTCCTCCCAAACCCAGTCCCGCTTTGATTACTGAGGGAAAAACAAGAATCCCTTTTGCTTTTTTTGAAAAGGTTTTACTACCAGGAACTTCTTTATAAAACCGCTCCAGTGCGACATCCACACCGACATCAATCTCTTTTGCCGATGCCGCAAACGAGTTTGAGACCATAAATGTTGCCGCAATTAATGATAGAAACAGTAATAGGAATAACTTTTTTAATTTTGGGGTATGTGATTTCAATTTGAGCTCCTATGAAAAATTCCTATAGAAACTCAAATATACTCTTTCCTAGAGCAAATAATGAGTATTTTTCTTTAAAATTTCCTGTTTAGCTTGCTTTTCTTCATAAGTAGCAATATTTCAATATTTAACCTTTACAAATTAACACTTTCTGTTAATATAAATTAATTCCTTTAAAAAAACGAGTGTGAACTTGCTGGATAACCATTAACCGGGGGTAAATCACATGTTTTATGAAACGAAAATCCTGGATGCCTATGGAAACCTGAAAAAGATTATTTCGTGCAAAGAACTGAAGCGAAGACATTGGGAAAATTACAAAATTATGGAAGAAAATTGTAATGCTTTCGCTAAAACTCCCAGAAAGGGGAAATCGAGGAATGATTCCAAAAATAAAAAATCAGACCTCGATAATATTGGGGATGAAACTTACTGAATCAGACAAGACCCTTGCTAAAAATCAATGAATCATTGTCAGGGCCTGTATTAACTTTTATCCGATCGCCATCATGAAAATCCCCTTGAAGGATTTTCATTGAAAGAGGGTCCTGCATATATTTTTGAATGGCTCTTTTAAGAGGGCGTGCGCCAAAAACAGGGTCATACCCTTTCTCAGCCAACATTTCCTTAACCTTGTCGCTTAACTCAAGGGACATATTCCTATCAGCCAGACGTTTTTTAAGGTCTTTCAACTGAACATCGACAATATCTTGAATTTGACCGCGACTTAGATTTTTAAAAAGGACAATATCATCTACCCTGTTCAGAAACTCCGGACGGAAATGGTTTCGCAGTTCCTGCCTTACCGCATCCTGAACTTTTTCATATTCTCTTTCCCAAACTTCCTTGGCTTCGTTTTGGTTTTCTCTTTCCAAAGCTTCCAATCCGGACTTCTCGATAAACTTACTACCAAGGTTGGAAGTCATCAGGATAACCGTATTTTTAAAATCCACAGTTCTGCCTTGCCCATCGGTCAACCTGCCTTCATCTAAAATTTGCAAGAACAGATTAAACACATCGGCATGGGCTTTTTCTATTTCATCAAACAAAACCACTGTATAAGGTCTTCGACGGACGGCCTCAGTCAACATTCCGCCTTCTTCATGCCCCACATAACCTGGAGGAGCACCAATCAATCGCGCTATGGAATGCTTTTCCATATACTCAGACATATCCACCCGCACCATGGCCTGCTCATCCTGAAATAAGAACTCAGCCAGGGACCGCGCTAGTTGAGTCTTACCTACCCCTGTAGGTCCGAGGAACATGAAACTGCCAATCGGTCTGGCAGGATCCTGCAAACCTGCCCGGGCACGCCGAATGGAATTGGAAACCAGTCGCACCGCATCATCCTGCCCAACGACTTTCTGATGCAGAACTTTTTCCATCTCCAACAATCTCTGTTTCTCTGACTGCATCATTCTTTCCACTGGAATACCTGTCCACCGGGAAACAATACGCGAAACATCCTCTTCGCCTACTTCTTCATTCAATAACTTTTCTTTATTGTCTTCCTGTTCCAGAGTTTCTTCTAATTTCTCCAATTCACGGGTCAAACGGGGCAACGTGCCGTACTTTAATTCCGCAGCCTCTTCGAGCCGCCCTTCCCTCTCTGCATTTTCGTTTTCCTGGGTGGCTTTTTGAATCTGTTCTTTCAACGCCCGTTTTTCACCGATAATTTTTTTCTCACGTTTCCATTGCTCCTTTAAAAATGAGCATTTTTCATTGACCTCTAATACTTCCTTCTCCAGAGTCTCCAATCGGACACGAGATTCTTTATCATTTTCCTTCTTTAGCGCTTCACGTTCGATTTCCAGTTGCGTGATTTTCCGTTGCAGCTCATCAATTTCTGCTGGCATGGAATCAATTTGCATTTTCAGGCAGGAAGCTGCCTCATCAATAAGGTCAATCGCTTTATCCGGAAGAAAACGGTCTGTAATATAACGCTGTGAAAGTCTGGCAGCGGCAAGGATAGCGGCATCCTGAATTCGCACCCCATGATGCACTTCGTATTTTCCCTTCAGTCCCCGCAAAATGGATACCGTATCTTCTACACTGGGTTCCCCAACTGGCACAGGTTGAAAACGACGTTCCAGCGCGGCATCTTTTTCAATGTAATTGCGATATTCATTCAAGGTGGTGGCACCCACACAATGCAACTCACCCCTTGCTAGAGCAGGCTTTAACATATTGGAAGCATCCATGGAACCTTCTGCCGAACCAGCCCCCACCAGAGTATGCAACTCATCTATAAAAAGTATAATTTCACCTGCAGCGGCACTTATTTCTTTCAAAACGGACTTTAATCGGTCTTCAAACTCGCCTCTGTATTTTGCTCCAGCTACAAGTTGAGCCAGATCTAAAGATAAAATCCTCTTATCAAGCAATCCCTCCGGGACATCCTTATGGCAAACCCTTTGCGCCAACCCTTCAATAATCGCGGTCTTACCTACTCCAGGCTCACCAATGAGGACAGGATTATTTTTTGTACGCCGTGACAAAACCTGTATGACCCTGCGAATTTCTCCATCCCTACCAATCACCGGATCAAGTTTTCCAGCTCGTGCTGCTTTTGTCAGGTCGACACAATATTTGTCAAGAACCTGATACTTGCTTTCAGGGTCCTGGTCTGTCACTCTTTGACTTCCTCGTAATGATTGCAATCCTTTCAACAAAGCATCATAGGTCAGACCGAAGGATTTAAACAAACCTTTGGTCTTCTTGTGATTTGACATGGCAAGCATAAAATGCTCAGCACTAATAAATTCATCCTGCATTTTTCGGGATTCCTCTTCGGCTTTCAATCCAACTTCATTCAGAGTCTCCGAAATATAGTTTTTTCCACCGCCCGAAACCCGAGGATAATTTTTAACCGTTTCTTGCAGTTTTGCCATCAGCGAGTTTGGATCGACACCCACTTTCTTAAGCAGAGCCGGGGTAATCCCATCCTTATCTTGAACAAGGGAAATCAATAAATGCTCGCATTCAATGGCCTGATGGCCTTCCTTGGCGCACAAGCTTTGGGAATTGGAAAAAGCTTCCTGCAATTTAATTGTCATTTGTTCAAAACGCATATCGACACCTCACTGATTTTTTTTGGCCTACTTAATTTAGATAAAATCGGAAATTCAGGTTGTCAAGCACCGCCCTAATAATTAAGATTAAATGCTACAATCTAATCAAATTTTTTAACCATTTCGGAATTAGACTGAAAATTATGGGCCGGGAAATTTCTTCCACCGATTTTACTGAAAACGATTTTAAAGAATTCGAAAAAAGACTTCGAAACGAAAGCCTGATTCTCCGTCATTGGTTTGAAGAAGGAGACCTTGAAGATTCGGAGGGGCTTTGCGGCTTTGAATTAGAGGCCTGGCTGGTCGATCAGGACCTAAACCCTGCCCCAAGAAACGAAGAGTTTCTTCAGCGTGTTAACAATCCTTTAGTCGTTCCCGAACTTGCAAAATTTAATGTAGAAATAAATAGCACTCCACATCCCATCCAAGGGAATTTGCTGAGTTCCATGAAAAAGGAGTTAACCAAAGTATGGAGCCTTTGTGAAAAGCATGCAGAAGAAATGGGCATTGGTGTTCTTGCTATTGGCATTCACCCCAAGCTTCAGGATGAATTTTTGAAGATTGCAAATATGACCCCAATGAAGAGGTACATGGCCCTAAACCAACAGGTTTTAAAATTACGGGACGATAAACCCCTCAATTTAAATATCGAAGGCCGCGAAAATCTCCAGATTCAACATAGAGATGTAATGCTTGAGGCGACAATCACTTCTCTACAAATTCACCTGCAGGTTTCCCCTAAGTTGGCGGCCAGACATTATAATATCTCGCAGATTTTATCTGCTCCAATGGTGGCAGTAACTGCAAACTCACCCTTTTTATTTGGTAAAGAATTGTGGGACGAAACTCGAATTCCCGTTTTTGAACAATCCGTTGAAGTCGCCAGTTTTAGGGATAGACAGGGAGACCAAATTGGGCGGGTACATTTTGGAACGGGGCTTCTAAAAGATTCTCTTTTCGAACCCTTTCTTGAAAACCTGGATGGTTTTCCGGTGTTGCTTCCTCTTGTCACGGACGATGATCCCAGCTGGTTAAATCATCTCAGACTCCATAATGGAACTATTTGGCGTTGGAACCGGCCTTTGATAGGACTAGACAAACATGGCAAACCTCATCTACGCATCGAACACCGGGTAAACTCTTCGGGACCCAGCATTACCGATACTATTGCAAACATAGCTTTTTATGTGGGATTGGATCGATATTTCATTTCGCAGGAAGAACCTTTGGAATCCACTTTTTCATTCAAAAATATTAAAGAAAATTTTTACAACGCGGCTCGATATGGATTCAATTCCAAAATAAAATGGAAAAAAGGCAAACTCCTTTCAATGCAAAGTTTACTGACTGAAATTCTCATCCCTGCAGCCAGAAAAGGCCTGCAAATTTATGGGGTCGATAAAAATGATATCGCCTTTTATATCGATGAAATAATTTCTAATCGCGTGCTCTCTATGAGAAATGGAGCGAACTGGCAACGATCATTTATTTCCAAATCAGGAAGAAACTTTCATGCAATGACTCAATCTTATTATGAGAACCAAAAACAAGATATACCTGTGCACTTATGGAAGGTGTAATGACTCAACCTAATATTTACAAAAATCTTCCTGATCATTTTCTGGATTGTCCAGCCAATAGGCTTATTGACATATTCAATGGCCCCAGCCTTATCCATTTAAAAGGGAAAATTGACAAACCTATTTTTCTGGCAACTTTATTACATGGAAACGAGCCCACGGGTCTTCGTGCCATTCAAAAGTTTTTAAAAAACTATTTCAAAAATGGTCAATTAGAAACTCTTCCGCAGAGTCTTATTCTATTCATCGGCAATGTACAGGCAGCCCAACAAAACCTTAGACTTTTACCGGGTCAAACGGATTTCAATCGGATATGGAATGGAGGTGGGTCTACGGAGCATAAAATGGCTCAGTCAGTTATTGATTATGCCAAAAAACATAATACGTTTCTTAGTGTGGATATTCATAACACATCAGGCAAAAACCCCCATTACGGTTGCGTCAACCTTTTGGATTCTAAAAGTGTAAGCCTGGCACAATTATTTAGCCCCACCTTAATTTATTTCACTGAGCCACATGAAGTGTTTTCATTGGCATTTTCGAAGTTTTGCCCATCAATAACTATTGAAGCAGGCAAACCCGATGACCCAAACGGCGAGCCTCATGTCCTCGATTTCATAAAAAAGTTATTCAAGCTAAAATCCATTCCTGACACCTTTGACCATGAAAAAATAAAAATTTTTCACAGTATGGCTCGAATCAAAATTCCAAATGGAAGCCGTATAGGATTTCATAACCAATGTAATAAAACAGACTTTTGCTTTCCGGAACACTTGGATTCAATGAACTTCAAAGAGTTTCCTGCAAACACGTTATTAGGTTGGAGAAACAACCCTGATTTAAATTTGATTGTTCTGGATGAGAATAATAAAAATGTTGAAGAAAATTATCTAGATTATGTTGGAAAGGAAATTCGTTTAAAACGCCCCGTTTTACCTTCTATGATTTCCACCGATGAAAAAATTGTACTTCAGGATTGCCTGGGATATTTAATGGAACCCTATCCCTTACCCAAAAATCTATAGTTCCTACTAATAATATGGAAACTTATTACATTTTCAGGATATCCTGAATAAACAGATTGGTGGCGCGGACCACGTGGGGTTTAGAAAGGTGGGTTTTCATATCCATGGGAAGACGAAGGGTAAAGGTAGACCCTACCCCCAATTCACTTTCCGCATATATATTACCCCCCATCACAAGGCTCAAACGATGGCAGATAGCAAGCATCAATGCTTCTCCGCCAAATCCACTCGAAAGTTTTTCATCAGCATTGGTGTAGCCCTTAAAAAGATTTTCCAGGATTTTCGGGTTTATTCCTGCTCCAGTATCTTTAATCACAAACGAAATCCAACCCATGTCTTCTACTTGTTCACAGCTTATATTGATCGAAACTTTTCCATTTTTCGTGGTATGGCATGCATTCATGACTAAATTAAACAGTGTACGGAATATCCTTTCCCGGTCCCCATGAATTTCATCAACATCAGTGGGGCAGTTCAGAGTCAATTCGTTTTCTGACTTAGCCATTTCTTCTTGAACTTTTTGGGAAAGTTCATTCGCCAACTCCTCGACAGAAAAATTCTCATAATTTAATTCCGATCTTCCTGACTCGATTTTGGATAAATCAATGATCTCCTCAACCCACTTCATCAGGTTGTTAGACGAACCCCGGATTTTTTTAAGATCAGGAAGGAAATCCTCCATCCCTTCCTCTTCCATTTCTTCCAGGAGCATTTCGCTGTAACCGATTATATGATTGAGGGGCGTTCTCAGCTCGTGACTGAGATTAGCGAGGAATACCGATTTACTGAGGCTTGATGTTTCCGCTTCCCGTTTATCAAGAACTAGTTTTTTATTGCTCTCTTCGAGCTCGCTGGTGTGTATTTCGATTTGAGATTTAAGAGATTTCTTTTGCAACGCGATTTTTTCGTCACGTTGCCTGACTTCTGCGAGGAGTTTGTTTAGCAACTCTACGAGATTATCAGATTGAATGTTTCCTGTTAATTCGATATTGGCCGCGAAATTCCCTTCATCCAGAATTCGTTCCAGACTTTTAACTAATAATTCCAGTTCTGATAGAGAATCTTTATTCACCTAAACCCTTTTCTGCCAACCATCGTTCAGCCTCTAGGGCAGCCGCACATCCGGTTCCGGCAGCAGTAATCGCTTGACGGTATTTATGGTCATGCACATCACCTGCGGCGAAAACACCATCTATATTTGTCTCTTGGGTTCCGGGTTTGATTTTAATATAACCCGCATCGTCCAGATCCAACTGACCATTAAAGATTCCTGTGTTGGGCGTATGTCCAATGGCATAAAAAATTCCGGCGACATCAATTTCGCGAGCTTCTTTGGTTTTTATATTGGAAATTTTTGCACCGGTCACATAATCTTCGCCAATCGCATCTTCAAGAACCGAATCCCAGAGAATTTCCAGTTTGGGGTTTTTGAAAGCACGTTCCTGCATGATTTTAGAAGCACGCAATGTATCCCTTCGATGGACCATATAAACAACGGAACCGAATTTTGTGAGGTAGCTCGCTTCTTCCACTGCGGTATCTCCACCACCAATGACCATCAGGGGTTGATTACGGAACATGGGTAATGCCCCATCACAAACCGCACAGGCAGACATCCCGTTGTTCCACATTTTCTCTTCATTGGGGACTCCCATGCGTCGGGCAGTAGCCCCTGTGGAGATAATTACCGAGTGGGCTTTTATTTCACGGTTTTCGCTTTTAATGGTGAAAGGAGATTGGCTTAAGTCTGTTTCAATCACATCCTCCTGAACCATTTCGGTCCCGAATCGCTCCGACTGTTTGCGGAAAAGTTGCATCAACTCAGGACCCTCGACTCCTTCCGGGAATCCCGGATAATTTTCCACATCGGTTGTGGTGGTCAACTGTCCGCCAGCTGATCCTCCCATCATATAGCCTTCGAACATAAAAGGCTTAAGATTCGCCCGGGCGGCATAAATCGCGGCGGTATGCCCTGCGGGCCCGGAACCAATGATAACCACATTTTTCACATCACTCATAACTGACCTTTCTTAATTCGGCTTGATACAACGAAAACCAACGCCGCTGTATCTTAAATCGGGATCTTTAGCCACCCGATCTGAAGTTCTTAAAAAATGGCTTTGGGAATCCCAAGACCCTCCCCGCACCACTTTATCTTTTCCTTTATCTGGTCCTAAAGGGTTTTTCTGAATTTCTGCTTTTTCATAGGGACCATACCAATCCATGGTCCATTCATATACATTTCCCATCACGTCATAAAGACCGTGGGTATTTGGCTCAAAACTACCGACTGTAACCGGGGCACCAATCCCATAAGACTGGTTCAAATGAGCCCCGCCCAGTTTTTCAACATTTGCAACATATTCCCACTCCGCTTCAGTGGGCAACCGACCCTTCTTCCATTTACAATAGGTCAAAGCCTCGTTCCACGTGATAAACACCACCGGTTGCTTTTTTTGATTGAAATCTCCAGGTCGGTCTTCATGTAAAACTACCGGCTCGCAGATTCCCGCCAAAAAACATTCGCGATACTTCTCATTGGTAACTTCAAATTTATCGATCCAAAAAGAATCTACTTGGACCTTGTGAGGGATCTCGTCATTACACCAGTCTGAGTTGTTTTGCTCTTCCGCGCAATACAAGCTGCCCATTTGAAATTCCCCGCCATTTATTAAAACCTGATCATTCGCTAAGGCAGGTGCAGACAAGAATAAACTAAAGAGTGTAAACCCAAAAATCCATACATAGCTTAATGGTTCACACCTCAATTTTTTCACGTATGACATTTCTAACATCTTCGTATTTTGCAGGAAGCTCCACGGCTTCAAATGCATAATCTTCCTGAACACCGGGAATTTCATTCGTATGACATTTAAATAAAAAATCTGTAAATTTCAATCCATTTGCCGTTGAAACCACCACTACCTTATCCTGTTTTTTAATCACACCACTTTTCACGAGTTTTTCAAGAACCGCCAAGGCAACCCCGGTATGAGGACAGCACAACAAGCCGGTACGATTTGCCCTGCTGGCAGCATTTGCAAGTTCACCTTCTGAGGCATCCTCAACAATCCCATCAAAAGCCTTCAAAGTCCGGATTGCTTTTTTAACACTCACAGGGTCACCGATTTGAATAGCGCTTGCAAGGGTCTGTTGAGCTTGAACCGGTTCAAATTTTTCAAAGTCCTGCTTAAAACTTCTATATAAAGGATTTGCGCGTTCTGCCTGGGCGCAAACCAATCGCGGAAGTTTATCGATCAATCCCAAATCATAAAACATTTGGAATCCTTTACCAATGGCACTCACGTTACCCAGGTTACCTCCTGGCACAATCACAAAATCCGGCACTTCCCAATTGAATTGCTGGACCAACTCAAAACTGATGGTTTTTTGTCCTTCAATCCTTAGGGAGTTCATTGAATTTGCCAGGTAGATATCATCATTCTGGCAAACCTCTCGAACCAATTTCATACACCCATCAAAATCAGTGTCCAATGAGAGGGTTAACACGCCATGAGTGATGGGCTGAATCAATTGGGTTAAAGAAACCTTATTTTTTGGAAGGAAGACAATAGCAGGAATTCCCGCAACTGCGCAGTATGCAGCAAGCGAAGCCGAAGTATCTCCGGTGGATGCGCAAGCCACAGCTTTGATATTTTTTCCCTGAGACATCATTTGTTTGACCATGGAAACAAGAATGGTCATTCCAAGATCTTTAAAAGAACCGGTGTGGGCCATTCCACATTGTTTGACCCATAAATCTTCCAACCCGATCTGTTGTCCCAGGCGGTCTGCCCAGAACAAATTGGTGCCTCCTTCATATGTGGAAACAATATTTTCATTATCTACATTCGGGCAGGCCAACTCCTTTTTTCCCCACACGGAACTACCGTAAGGCCATTCATTTTTTCGGTAACGGTCTTCAAACAATTTTTTCCAGTCCTTTGCAGACCTTTTTTTCAAAAGTTCCATGTCATGCACAACTTCCAGGAGTTCATCGCAATCACGACATCGATAAACAATATCGGTCAGTTCATAGCGACTGCCGCATTCTGGATTTATGCATTGAAACCAGGCTTTGAATTCCATATTATTTTTCTACCCGGATAAGGTTAGATTTCCCACAGACCACATCAAGTTGCTCTATTTCCTGCAGAGCTTTTTGAATACTACCTTCACTGGACCGATGACACATCATCACCAGTGATACCCCTTTTCCTTCCTCGCCTCTGCCTTTCTGGATCATGGACTCTATGCTGATTCCATGTTCGCCAAGGATTCCTGAAATTTTAGAAAGGACACCGGGCTTATCCAAAACATTGAACCGCAAAAAATATTCTGATTCAACAGAACTCATGTCCTTTAAGGGAATGGATTGGATTTGGGAATCCTGAAAAGAGGAAGCAGGCACCCTGGCCCCTGTACTGGAAATGATGTTACGGGCTATCTCCACAATGTCCCCCACCACCGCACTCCCTGTTGGAAGTGGACCGGCTCCATGACCAGCCAGGATGTTTTCTTCCATCATATCGTCACAAACACGAATGGCATTTAACACTCCATTCACGTTTGCCATTGGGTGGTTGCTAGGTATCATTGCAGGATGGACTCTGATATCAATTGCCTCTCCATCGTATTTAGAAATGGCCAGCAGCTTGATTCTGTATCCGAATTCTTTTGCACATTCTATATCATCGGCCGTAATGCTAGTTATTCCTGAAACTTTGATATCGTCAAAATTAACAGGAGTCCCATAGGCAATGCGGGTCAAAACGGCAATCTTATGGGCGGAATCGATCCCTTCTATATCAAACGTTGGATCGGCCTCTGCAAATCCTTTTTCCTGAGCTTCTTTCAAAGCCACATCGAAATCACAATTCTCATCAGACATTTTGCTGAGAATATAATTGGCCGTTCCATTAACAATTCCTTCGATAACCTGGATTCGGTTTGCCACAAAGGCTTCACGAATGGAACGGATGATAGGAATTGCTCCTCCAATAGAGGCCTCAAAACCTATGGAAAGATTTTTTTCTTCGACCTTTTTAAAAACTTCATCCCCGTGTTTTGCCAGCAACGCCTTATTGGCCGTTACGACATGTTTGTCATTATCCAGGGCTTTTAAAAGGAATGTTCTTGCGGGTTCGTATCCTCCAATCAATTCAACAACAATATCAATTTCCGGGTTTTCCAAAACGTCATCCGCCGAGGTGGTCAAAACACCATCCTCAACAGTAACCCCTCTATCCGTTGTTATATCCAGGTCGGCAATCTTTGTTAGACCCACGGAGGCCCCTAACCTTTTCTGGATAATTTCCTGATTTTCAGCAAGAATCTTTGCGACACCAGCTCCTATAGTGCCAAACCCTATCAAACCTACATTTATCTTTTTCATTTTATATCCGTTCGAAAAACAATTCTGCCTGGCGGCTCAAAAAGTATTAAAAGACTTCTTTTATTCCTCGCACCGCCTGCCTGATTCGATGTTCATTTTCCACCAGAGAAAAGCGCACAAAATGGTCTCCCCCTTCGCCAAAACCAATTCCCGGTGCAACAGCTACTTTTGCTTTTTCCAGAAGCATTTTAGAAAACTCGAGTGAACCCATATTTTTAAATTGATCCGGAATTTCTGCCCAAACCATCATTGTGGCTTTGGGGGGTGTTACTTTCCAGCCCAACCGGTTGAGTGAATCGCATAACACGTTGCGTCGGCTACGGTACGTTTCGGTTATCTCTTCAACACAATCCCTGGGGCCATTCAAAGCAACAGTCGCGGCAATTTGAATGGGTTGAAACATGCCGTAATCCTGATAACTTTTAATTCTAGCCAGGGCGTGAATTATTTCCTGGTTTCCAACAGCAAACCCCACTCGCCAGCCCGGCATATTATAACTTTTTGACAAAGTAAAAAACTCAATTCCTACCTCTTTTGCTCCAGAAACCTGCATAAAACTCGGGGCTTTATATCCATCAAATACAATATCCCCATAAGCAAAATCGTGGATGACAATTAAATCATGTTCTTTAGCAAACTCCACCACTTTTTCAAAGAATTGGATATCCACTACCTGGGTTGTTGGATTATGCGGAAAATTTATGACCATGGCTTTTGGCCGAGGCCAATTTCGCTTAAACGCGTCCAGCAAGCCCTCGAAAAAATCGGAATCCGGACCCATGGGAACATGGATGACATCTCCATTTGCAAGGATAAAGGCATATGTATGAATGGGGTAAGTTGGCGTTGGTACCAGCACTGAATCCCCCGGCGTGGTGATTGCCAGGGCTAGATGGGCTATGCCCTCTTTTGATCCAATAGTTGCAATCGCTTCCGAATTTGGATCTAGGTCAACATCATAATTCCGCTTATACCAATCACATATAGCTAGTCTTAGCTTATAAATTCCCTTAGAAAGGGAATAGCGGTGATTGGCCTCTTTTTGAGCGGATTCAATCAGTTTTTCGACAATATGATTGGGAGTAGCCATATCCGGATTTCCCAATCCAAAATCGATGATGTCTTCCCCTCTACGTCGAGCCTCATATTTCAAGTCGTTCACTATCCCAAGCACGTAGGGGGGCAGACGTTTTATGCGTGAAAATTCTCTCATTTTAAAATGGGTCAAAATTTTTGCATTTAATAAGGATAGGCCCAACCGAAAGGATGTGACTCAGGCTTGTGCGGAGGCAACCTTCTTACAACTTGTGCGATCTGGCAACTTCAAGCGTAAGATATCATAATTTAAATAACCCGGCAATTCCAAACCTCGTTGCAAAATAATGGCTTTAACCGTTTCTTTTTTCTTGATTCAAACCTTTTGCAAGGGGTAGTATTCCTTCCAGCAGCCCACTTATTTCCATCGGGCCACCTGGTTTCTTTTCCGTTTCATTCAAGAAAAACAGGAATAATAACCTCGATCAATTCTTTGATAAGGTCAATCGGCTCCACCCTATAATCCCCTGGCCGCACCAGCTCGTCTGCCTCAAAATTTTGATTCATTGAGAATATGGAACTGATTCAAATAATAATATTAGGAATTATCCAGGGTTTGACTGAATTTCTTCCAGTTTCAAGCTCGGGCCACCTTATCCTGACACCGTTGATTCTCAACTTTAATGACCAAGGATTGGCCCTGGATGCAATTCTGCATCTGGGCACCCTGATGGCAATTTTTATTTTCTTTAAAAATGATTTAATAGAGATATTTTCAGGATTATTTGATCGTAACCGGGAAACCCATAAGGTTGCCTGGAGCATTATCGCGGCTTCCATTCCGGCCGGATTCATTGGCTTTTTTTTTGGAGGATGGATTGAATCCTCTTTAAGAAGCCCAACCTTTGTGGCCATCAATCTTTTATTCTGGTCCGTTGTTTTTTATTTTGCCGACCGTTTCGTAAAGAATAAGGATGAACTTAAAACAGAATTAAACAATCTGGGTTTTTCGCAAGTCTTTTTTATTGGTTTGGCCCAGGCCCTTGCCCTGCTTCCAGGAACCTCACGATCGGGAATTACTATTGCAGCAGGATTGTTCAGTAATCTCAATCATACCTCCGCAACCCGGTTTTCCTTTCTCCTTGGTGCCCCTATAATTTTTGCAGCAGGAACTCATAAACTGGTAGCATTTTTTACTGAACCGCAAGCTTTGCAGGGTTACACGAATCTGCATTTATTGGTAGGCCTGGGAACCAGTTTTATAGTGGGCTTACTGGCAATTAAATTGCTTCTAAACGTTGTAGAAAAGGTAGGATTGATTCCCTTTATTGTCTATAGGGTTTTGCTGGCTGTAATCATTCTGATTTACTATCACGGATAAAAAAAGCCGCCCTGATAAAATCAGGACGGCTTGAAAATCCCTTAAAACTTATCCACAAGTTACGGAAACAGGAACCGTTCCAGTGTTGTGAATGCGAACCTCACCGCTAATATCCCCAATGGAATCCCCACGGCTGAAAGATTTCTGATGCGTGAATGTAACTGATTTTTTGCCCATGGAATGTTTGTTGGACATTTTTACCTGGGCATTACCAGCAGCTCCACCCCCATTGCCAGGGAAGCTGTTATGATCATTCGGTGCTAAATGGAAAGGTACCGTCGTAAAATTGGATGATTTCCAGAGATAACCATTTGCGGCGCCACGATCTTCTGCATCTCCACTACCTGCAGTTTCAATCTTTATTGTGCTGGCGTTGTTACATTTAGTCATTCCACCAGGAGCAACATTACCCGCGAAGGCTGATGCTGCGAGGCATAATGAAGCAATGGTAACGAGTACAACAATAGCGAGTTTTTTCATTGTAAATCCTCCCTTACCCTAGTTAACAAAAGTTCACCTACAAATATATGTATTAAGTCAATTGGATTGCCCTCTCCCTTAAGTGAACATTTCAAAGAGCTTCTTGCTTTTACCTCCCAGCGACTGAAGGTATGGGCTAACAAGACCCAAAAAATCTAGGATTTTTCCTACCATACATATAGTCCTAGACCTTATAAGGGAAAAGTATACTTATACTGCAAAGCATGTCAATGCTTATTTGGAGATTATAAATTAATCTCTTATTTTTCAAAAACTTATATATTAAAGAGCAAACTTTCAACCCACCAGTAATCGGTCATTTTTCCTATAAGCAATATAGGCTCCTTTCCTACTTTTAATCGGAGCCTAACTGGTAGAAAGTTTATTTAATAAATTTCATTAATTATCAATTGTTTCATCCTCCAGATTCCTGCCGCTCTCAATCTGAATCAAGCCGTTCGTCCCATTAATTTTTACTTTCCCTTTTAAAGAAGCAGCCCCTTCAAAGCTAACCTGACCTGCAATTTCAAGTTCCTCTAAATCCAGCAAATCTGGTATCACCTTAAAACAATTAAGAAACGCTTCTACCTGATCGAGTGGTTGCCCAAATATTATTTCGGGAAGATGAGAGGCCTTTCGCAATGGATTTCTTAAAAGTCTTCCATCTTCCAAATTGAACAGATTGGATTGAACCAATAGTAGGTCCTCCGTTTTTTTGACTGGCATGAATCTATCTCGGGAAACGCAAAGCCCCACCGCTCCCTCAAAGCAATCCAATGCCGATCCTATAGCCGTTTCCAATTGCACTACGGGCTTCCCTTGAATTTTCTTCTGATTCTGGATTACGTTTAAACTTAAGGGACCATCTTTTAGTTTTTCTTCAAGCGCAACCAGGTTTATCCAAATATTGTTTGTATTAAAAACGGAAAACTTTTCCTGACTGCAAAACTCATCAATATGTTTTTCGGGAACTTGAGCAATTTCCAGCAACTTCAGTTTTCCATTTTGTTCGTATAAAGTTCCCCCCTTAACGTCAGCCGGGGTTTTGGGGGTTACTTCGATTAAAAAAGGAATTTCTTTATCGATCATGTAATTGAGAATTTTTGCATCCGCCACAGCTCCCAAATTGTCCGCGTTTGAAATAAACAGGATATCCTTCTCATCGTTAATTAAATTACTGAGTATTCCCTGCTGTTCAATGCAATGATAAAAATCCCCGTGCCCAGGGGGATACCAGGCCTGCTCTCCCCATTCCTCAGGATTCAGGGGAAGGAAGGACTCCGAATGCAGGCGGGGAAACATATTTTGCTTGAAGGTTGTAATGGGCAGGTCGGTTTTACTGACAAACTCCCCAATTTCCTTATCCGTGTAAAAACTGTTCATTAACAATAATGGAATATCGCAATTCCACTTTTGGTTTAATACCCGGACTTGCTCCACAATCAAATCCAGAAAAGACTTTTCATCCTTGACTTTTATTAAAGACTTTGGACCCGCGCAACCCATGCTTGTCCCAAGGCCTCCATTCAACTTTCCAATAACCAGACGCGAAAAGTTTTCCGGCTTTACCCCTGGGTCTGCAAGGGATTCATAATCCACTTGCATGGAATCATTGGGAGAATGGATCGATGACCAATCCAATGCTTTTGTCGGCTTATTTCTAACCTGATTCAATAACCGCTCAAATTCCTCTAATTGAGGTCCTGTCAGTAAATTTTTCAATAAGTTCTTCATTTCATTTTTAAATTAGAATATCCTGAATCCTTTAAAACCACAGTGACCAATTCATTTCAAACATTTTTGGTTAGTTTGTAGCAGAGAATTTTTAATATGCTCATTTTCAAAAAAAATATATATGAATTTTCAGACTCCCAACATCCGGAAAACCTGGATGATCCACATTTAAACCCCTATGATTTTATTTTCCAATCCCTCATGACAGATCGGGAAATTTTCTTTGGCCTCAATCAATTATCGGAAAATGAAGGAATGAAAAGAGCCAAAACCCTGTTCCCACATGCTTCCCTATTTGGAAACGTGCCCTTACTCAATAATTTTTCCCGAAATATTTTAGAGGGTCTGGTTGACAGAAGTTTTTGGTACACACTGAACGCCTACCATTTAACCTACCTTTTTGACAGCCTGCACGGCACCTATGAAGACTACAGCTATTCAGACTCACAGCAACGAATGGGGTTATTTCCAGAATTAAACGGCCAACCCATTGACTTCAATCGTTTTCTTGAAAATTATTTTTTTGGAACCGCCTTTTTGATGGATGCAGAAAGATTTAATAATATGGACTCCGAAGAAAAGAAAAGTTTAAAACTCACCGACCCCTGCCTGTTTGGAGTCATAAACAATTTAATTCCCACAAAAGAAGAATCAAAATTACAAAAATCCGCAGATACCCCCTACCTGGAAAAATAAATCCCTTTACTTCTCTAATTCTTCCTCCAGCCTGGCTGTCAGCAATGGAGAGTCCGGCTCTACTTCACTTGAAAAGCTGGCAACAGGAAACCCCTTTCTATCAATCAGGAATTTATGAAAATTCCATTTCACTTCATCGCCTTCCGGTCTTTTCTCTCCACGAGTATTAAATATAAACCCTGTCACCAGTCGGAAAATAAAAGGTCCTGGCCCTTTTTTTCCAATCGGATCCAAACCACTCTCCTGAAAGAGCCGATAAAGAGGAGATTTATCATGACCCAGCACCTTTGTTTTGCTAAACAAATCGAATGAAACCCCAAATTTAGTTTCGCAAAAACTTTTGATCTCATCGTTATCACCCGGTTCTTGTCCGCCAAAATCATCGCTTGGAAAAGCCAAAATGCAAAAACCTCGATCTCTATATTTTTCATATACTTTTTGCAGGGCGGAATATTGAGGAGTGAATCCACATTTTGAGGCCACGTTTACAATCAACAAAACCTTTCCTTCATATTGGGAGAGGGCTTGCTCTTCTCCCGAAATGGTTTTAACATTAATATTGTAAAGGGATTGTTTCATTTTTGACATTCCCGGTTCATATGCAGAAAGAATTATTGTAACCGTTTTTGAGTGCTTTTTTAAATTAATCACTTTTGAACTAATTTCTTCAAAGGGGAAGCATGCTGGTTTTCAAAAATAATATTTATGAATCATACAGCTCAAGCAACGCTAATGTTGTCTTAACACCTAATTCGGATTACAACCAGCGGTTCGACCCTCTTCACCTAATCCAGGTTGCACTTATCGAAGAAAAAGATGTCATGTCTTTTATTGAACGGCAACCCCGACCGTATTGGAGAGAAGATTTGTTGCAGTTTTATCCAATTTCCGGAAGAACCAATTCTTTGCATTACATAAAGCAAATTCGTCAAATCCTGGAACAAGGCCTGGAAAACTCCACAACATGGCAACGAATGAATTCATACCATTTCTCATTTCTTTTTGACGTTTTAGCGCGGTTTATTTTTAACTACAATCATGACATCGAAAAAGAAAGAATTACCATCCTCCCTGAATTGAATGCGCATCCCATTTATATGGAGAACTTTTTAAGCAATTATTTTTTTGATTATAATTTTAAGACCAAAGAGGATCATTTTAATTCTTTGACGCAAAAACAAAAACGTTCATTAGGTTACGATTGCCCCTGCCTTTTTGGTGTCATCAATGGTCTTTTACCCACCCGTGAAGAAATGAGCCTCAAAGATTCTCAGGATTTCCCCTATTCCATTTACGTATAGTAAAAGTATTGATCAAACCTTACCCAGTCTAATTCATTTAGGAGAGTTTCATTGCGAACAGTAGTAACAGCAGATCAAATGCGGGCCATTGACCGATGGGCGATTGAAAAAATAGGAATTCCCGGAGGGGTCTTGATGGAAAACGCAGGTGCGGCTATCGTCAAACGTTTGCTTGAAACCTATCCTGATTTAACCTCCCGGAAAATTATTATTTTCTGTGGTAAGGGAAATAATGGAGGGGATGGGTTTGTTATGGCTAGACACCTGTTCCTTCTGGGCGCAAATGTAATGGTATTACTCGCAGGCTTGTTAAATGAATTGAAAGGAGATGCTAAAACCAACGCTGTTTCCGCCGAAAACCTGGGAATTAATATTGAGGAAATAACCCCCGACAATATTAATAAGTTCGATCACAAATTACGCCATACCGACATAATTGTAGATGCCGTTTTTGGGACAGGACTTTCCAAACCCGCAACGGGATTCATGGAAACGGTCATCAATAAAATTAACCAGTTTGAAAAATTTACCATCGCCGTAGATATAAATTCCGGGATTGATTCCGACTCTGGAAGGTTGATCGGGCCCCACGTTAACTCGGACCTGACGTTTGCTCTTGCTTCATTGAAAAAAAGCCATCTTTTGCATCCCGCTGCCGGCACTACGAAAAAAGTGGATTTGCTGGATATTGGGATTCCCGAGAACCATGGACAAGAGATAAAAGTCCACCAGTTGGAAGAAGAGGATATTAAAAATATTTTTCAGCCACGAAAGCAAGATTCCCATAAAGGGGATTATGGCCATGTTTTGGTTTTGGCTGGCTCTACCGGGAAAACAGGTGCTGCCGGACTGACCGCCCTTGCCGCACTGAGGTCGGGTTGTGGGTTATGCACCCTGGCTCTCCCTGAATCTTGTCAAAAGACTTTTGAATTGCACCCTATGGAAGTCATGACCGTTCCTCTTCAGGAAACATCATCAGGAACATTATCTATTGAAGCAAAAAATTCCATCTTAAAATTGCTCGAAGGAAAATCGGCAGTGGCCATGGGTCCGGGCCTTTCGACCGACCCTGAAACGGTCCGGCTGATTGGTGAAATACTTCCATTGATCCAATGCCCCTTGATTTTAGATGCAGATGCAATCAATGCTTTGGAAAATAATTTAGACTGGCTGAAAGAATTAAAATCTCCAATTCTCACTCCGCATCCAAAAGAAATGTCGAGACTGACCGGATTAACCACCGCAGAGATACAGGATAATAGAGTGAGTGTGACTACTGAATTTGCACAAAAGCATTCTCTTTTTCTACTGCTCAAAGGAGCCCCCAGCCTGATTGGAACACCCGACGGTAATGTATATTTCAATCCCACCGGGAATCCGGGAATGGCAACGGGAGGGTCGGGCGATGTTTTAACAGGTATCATTGCAGGACTTGCAGCTCAAAATATTTCCCTAAAAAACGCTGCCCTGGCTGGCGCTTACATTCACGGTTCTTCCGGAGATATTTTTTCCGAAAAGGAATCCCAAACCAACCTGATCGCAGGGGATTTATTAAGAAGTCTTCCCGATGCACTGAAAAAGGTGTTGCCATGACCAAGACCCTAACAGAAAACGAAGAAGAAACATTGCAACTCGGAATTGATTTGGGTTCCAGATTGATTGCCGGTGACCTGGTTCTATTGTTTGGGGATTTGGGTGCAGGAAAAACCTGTCTGACTCAGGGAATTTGCCTGGGTGCTGGAATGGATAAAAATTCTTATATAAGAAGTCCAACCTTCACATTGATAAATGAATACCAGGGGAAAATTCCCCTCTTCCATATCGATCTTTACCGTTTGGAAACCGATGCTGAAATAATCAACCTGGGTTTGGAGGAAATCATTTATAGCGAGACCATTACAATTATTGAATGGTCTGAAAAACTAATTGCAAATAAAGAAACCCGTGAATTCAAGTTGGGGATTCAAGAACGGCTCGAAATACATATTGCCAGTAAAAGCGAAACTCAACGCGAATTCACTCTCATTCCAGTAGACCTAAGCCCCAGAACCCCTCCCCTTTTCCCTTTACATTGATCTCCCCCTATGGCATCATCAATCTCATGGTATGCCATTTGCATATGTGCGTAATTCGTTAATAATTAAATAGTTAAATGATAAATGCAGTTAGAATTTTATTGCTAATTATCGCTTTGGGTGTCATTAGCCTAGCCGGATTCTATTTTTATCAAGTTAAGGGTAATAAGGTCGAAATGGGAAATGTGAAGGTCAAAATAATGGAAAAAGGGGTGGATGTTGAAATCGAAAACTTTAAAGTCACTCACGAAGTCAAAGGCAAAAAGGAATGGATATTAAAAGCGGGATTGGCTCAGGTCAATAACCAGGAAGATGTTACGAAGTTAAAAAATGTAGAAATGATTCTCCCCAAGGAAAATAAACCACCCTATGTGATAACAGCTGAGTCAGGCAGTTATCAGAACACATCCAAAGATATTGATTTGGTTGGAAATGTGAAGTTGACAGGTGATTCCCAGGCATTGGCGAACAGATTTAAACCTGACAAAGATGAATCCTCAGATTCCAGCCTTTCAAATAACAAAAAATGAATGAAACTAAAGCCGTTTACATTTTAGCGATAGCACTTTTTATAGGCCTGTCTATCCCCTGCACTTCTTTCAGTAAAGATAAAGAAAAAAAAGATCCCGTTGAAATTCAGTCAGACCGAATGCGTTCTGAAGATGGCGGTTTAAAAATTATTTTTTCAGGTAATGTAGAAGGTTATTGGGGCGATTTAAAAATAACTTCAGATATTCTTGAGGTCTATAACACCAAAGATAAAAAGGAGACCGAAGAAATCGTTGCGATCGGAAATGTTTTTATAAAGCGCGGAGATAAGCGAGCCAAAGGGGATCATGCTATTTATTATGACAAATTACAAAAAATCGTTCTCAAAGGCACTCCAAAAGCAACGGCTTGGCAGGAAAACAATATTATCGAAGGCCGTGAAATGATTTTCCTTCTCGATAAAGACCGGTTTATCGCCAATGACAGAATTCGAGTGATCATCACCCCAAAAGAAGAAGACGAAAAAGGCGAAAATAAAGGCTCAAAAAAATAATGTCTAACCTTATTGAACATATGCTGTGGCTGGATTGAAAGTCCAAAACCTGGTTAAATCATTCCGGTCCCGAAAAGTCGTAAACAGGGTAAGTCTGGAAATCAGGCAGGGAGAAATTGTAGGCCTACTGGGGCCCAATGGAGCGGGTAAAACGACCACCTTTTACATGGTGGTGGGTTTAACGCGCCCTGATGATGGGCAGGTATTATTAAATGATGAAGACGTAACTTTTTTCCCTATGCACAAAAGAGCAAAAAAGGGAGTGAGTTATTTACCCCAGGAACCCTCGGTCTTCAGAAAACTTACCGTTGAAGAGAACATATTAGCCGTGCTGGAATCACAAAAACTTTCTACATTTGACCGCAAAAAAAAGGCGCGGGCCTTGCTCCGGGAATTGAACATACTCCATATCAAAGACTCCATGGCTTTCTCCCTTTCCGGAGGTGAAAGAAGACGGGTGGAAATCAGCCGGGCCCTGGCAACCTCCCCTGTTTTTGTATTGCTGGATGAGCCATTTGCAGGAATTGACCCCATAGCGGTTGCAGATATTCAGTCCATCATCTCCCAGTTAAAGAAAAGAGGCATCGGTGTGCTCATCACCGACCACAATGTCCGTGAAACATTAAGCATCACTGACCGGGCATACATTATTAATGCAGGTGAAATAATCTCTTCAGGTTCACCTCACCAGGTTGCGCAGGATGAAAAGGTAAAACAGATTTACCTGGGCGACCAGTTTTCATTTTAGCCGGAGAAAATATTATGGCCATGGAAATGAAAATGAACGTGAACCTGAAAATGAGCCAGAAGCTGGTCATGACTCCCATGCTCCAGCAGGCCATCAAGCTTCTTCCCCTGGCCCGGCTTGAACTTGCGCAACTGGTTAGACAAGAAATTATAGATAACCCTGTTCTAGAAGAAATCCTCGATGAGGATGAATTCGATTCCCCTGACGAAAAAAAGAGTGAATCCAGCGATGAGGAATTCGATACCTTTGCTGAAACCTCGCAAGATTCCCAGGAGCAGGAAGTAGACTGGGAAAGTTATTTTCAGAACAATGTTGACCATGGCATGCCCATAGAAAGCCTTGCAGAAAAACCAGCCGTTGAAACCACTTACAAAAAAGAAACTTCTTTGACCGATCACCTTTATTGGCAGCTAAATCTTACGGTCGATTCTGACACTGACAAGTTTATTGGTTCCTGCATCATCGGAAACATTCAAAAAGACGGTTATCTTGGGGCGGAATTATCAGAAATAGCTGAAATCAGTCATACCGACGAAGCCAATGTAGAACGTGTTTTAAAGATCATTCAAAAGTTTGAACCCCTTGGAGTCGCAGCCCGATCCTTAAGTGAGTGCCTTATGATTCAGGCACAGGAGTTGCCGGAAAGAAACCCTTTAGTTGAAAAACTGATTGAAGGCTATCTAGATCGTTTGGAGGACAGGTTCCTACCTAAAGTGGCTAATGAATTAAAAACCGGTCTCGATGATGTTGTGGAAGCCCTTCGAGTTATCAGGGAATTTTCACCCAAACCCGGGATCGCCTTCAATTCAGAAGCGATCGACTACGTCGCTCCTGATCTGGTCGTCATTAAAACCGATGAGGGTTATGATGTTTCCTTAAACGATGAAGGGGTCCCCAATATTAAAATCAATGCCTTCTATCAGAATCTGCTGAACACAACCAAAGAGGGAGATACCAAAGAATATCTTGAGGATAAATATCGCTCCGCATTATGGCTGATTAAAAGTATTGACCAACGAAGACAAACCATTTACAAAGTGGGAAAAAGCATCATAAAACTGCAGAAAAGTTTCCTCGATCATGGTCTCTCGTATTTACAGCCTATGGTCTTGAAAGATGTCGCCAAGGACATTGAAATGCATGAGTCTACCGTAAGCCGAATCACGACAAACAAATATATAGATACTCCTCAGGGTATTTTCGAATTAAAATTTTTCTTTCACAGTGGAATCAAATCCTACATGGGCAATAATCTGTCTTCCATAAGGGTTAAGAACATGATTAAAGAAGTGGTCGCCGAAGAAGACGGCAGCAACCCCTATACCGATGACCAAATGGTACAGGTGCTGATGAGAAAAAATGCAAAAATAGCCAGACGGACCATAACCAAATATAGAAAAGAGCTAAACATACCCCCTGCCAGTAAGAGGAAAAAAATATTTACGTAAAACCAACCCCCTTTTATTTTGCTCGGAATTAGTTCAGGATTAAAATAGCCATATTAAGTAAATTTAGGAGAAACGCATGAAATTAACCGTGACTGGAAGAAAAATTGAAATCACCGATGGTATCCGAGACCACCTGAACGACAAAATGGATAAAACCCTTTCCAGTTTAGGTGAAGAGGCAGATGTCCACGTCGCACTGTCTGTAGAGAAAAACCGCCATTTCGCAGAAATTACAGTAAAAACGAAGGGGTTCACAGTTCATAGTCATGAAGAGACACACGATCTATATGCTTCGATGGACAAAGCCCTTGAAAAAATGGAAAAACAGCTGCGAAAGCATAAGGAAAAAGCAAAAGATTTAAGAATCAAACAAGGTTCAAATTCGAAAAATCAATACTAGAACTAATCTGCGCAATTAAAAGTAGAAAGAAAAATGAAAATTGATGAAATATTAAAAAAAGAATCGGTTATTGCCGATCTTGCGGGAAACAACAAACTGGATGTCATAAAAGAAATGACAGAATGTTTGAAGCAAAACAATATAATTAGCGACGATAAGGCCTTGTTTGAAACCCTAATGGAGCGTGAAAAACTGGGGAGTACTGGAATTGGAGAAAATGTAGCCATTCCCCACGGCAAATCAGATGAGTTGACACAAATAATTACGGTTTTTGCCAGATCCTTAAAAGGCGTGGATTTTGAATCATTAGACCAAAAACCCGTTCATTTCGTATGCATGGTCATTGCCCCCGCTCACTCTACTGGACAGCATTTGAAAGCTCTTGCCAGAATTTCAAGACTATTTAAAAACCAGGGATTGCGTGAAGGGATTCTTAAAGCCGAGGATTCCAACGCCATCTATTCCCTCCTTTTGGAAGAAGACTCCAAATTCATTTGAAATAATATTTATGAAAGGTATTGCTGTATCAAAAGGAGTTGCAATCGGGAAAGCCTATTTACTGGACCGTTCCAAATTCTGCATCCTCAAACAAATTCTGGAAGGCCATGAGGTAGAAAAGGAAATCGAACGATTTCGTGAGGCGATTGCAAAAACAAAATTGCAAATGACAGACATTAAAAATCGCGCCGAAAAAATCGCCGATAAATATGCTGTTATTTTGGATACCTATACCCTTCTACTCGATGACGATATCCTTGTAAATGATACTATCGAGAACATAAAGAAACATCGCACCAATGCGGAATGGACCCTAAACCAGACCCTGCAAAACTTCCTGAACCTGTTCGACAATATCAACGATGACTATTTAAAAGGGAAAAAAGATGATTTAGATCTGCTCGTCCAGGCCATCCTCAGAAACCTGATGGGCCATTCTCAGGAAACTTTATCCAACATCCAGGAACCAGTGATTGTAGTCACACATTCTCTAAGCCCATCGGATACCCTGGCCATGCCCAGGAATTTTATTAAGGGATTGGCAACAGAAACAGGTGGCAAAACCTCTCATGTCGGAATATTTGCTGCGGCCCTGGGAATCCCAGCAGTAACAGGTATAAAAGACCTCACTTCAAAAATCAATTCGGGTGAAAAAATTGTTATTGACGGTATTGATGGCGAGGTCATTATTCATCCCAACGATAAAAACACGCAGTATTATCTGAAAAAGCAGGAAAACTATCGTAGATACGAGGAACGGCTCTTAGCGAACATCAATCAATCTGCAGAAACCCTGGATGGCCACCAAATTCACCTGTTGGCAAATATTGAATCCAACCAGGAAATCCGATCCCTGCATAAATTTGGTGCAGAGGGGGTCGGGCTTTATCGCACTGAATACCTCTATATATCCGCGAGTAACTTTCCCGGAGAAAAAGAGCTGTACGAAACTTTCAAGGAAGTCGCACAGGAAATGGGTGACAATCCTGTCGTCATTCGTACCCTTGATATTGGGATGGATAAGCAGCTTGCAGGAATCGGAACAGACGCAGAGGACAACCCGGCCCTCGGGTTAAGGGGCATCCGCCTATCTCTGGCAAAACCGGAACTGTTTCTTACCCAGCTCAAAGGGATTTTAAGGTCGAGCCTGTATGGGAATATAAAAATCCTTTACCCCATGGTATCGAGCGCAACGGAAATCATTCAGGCCAATGAATTACTGCAAAAAGCCAAAAACCAGTTGAAAAGCGAACAGATTCCATTCGATGAAAATATTAAAGTGGGGGCCATGATTGAAACCCCGGCAGCCGCAATTTGTATCGACCATATTCTTGACCAGGTTGATTTCATAAGTATTGGAACAAATGATCTGGTCCAATATGTTCTGGCCATTGATCGGGTCAACGAAAATGTGGCCCATCTTTATCAACCTTTCCACCCATCAGTACTAAGAGTGCTGAAACAGATTTTTGTGGCTGCAAACAAGGCCAATAAAAAGGTTTCGATTTGTGGGGAATTGGGAGGAGACCCAATGGCAACGATGCTTCTTCTGGGTTTGGGAGATTTGGACGATCTCAGCATGGAACCCCACTCCATCCCCAAAGTGAAAAAAATAATTCGTTTAATTCGATTGGAAGAGGCTCGCCAAATGGCCGATCATGTGTTAAGTTTGAGCTCGGTGGAAGAGATATCTCGATACATTGCTGAGGAAATGCGAAACCGATTCCCAGATGATTTTGATCGAGATTTAAGCTTCCAGGAAAAATTAAAACCTGCCTGATTTAATTCCCCCGATTTCATAGAAAATAAATCCGGTTTATTTAAAAATTAATTTTAAAAATTAAAAAAAGGAACGCTTTCATGAACCCAGGAAATTTTTTATTTACATCAGAGTCTGTATCTGAAGGTCACCCCGATAAAATGGCGGATCAAATATCAGATTCTATTTTGGATGCAATTTTGGCTCAGGACCCTCCTGCACGTGTTGCCTGCGAAACCATGATCACCACGGGTTTTGTAGTTATCGCCGGAGAAATTTCCACCAATTGTTATGTGGAAATGCCAAAAATTATTCGAAATACAATAAAAAATATTGGCTACACGCAATCCGATATGGGTTTTGACTATGAAACATGTGGGGTCCAAATAGCGCTTGATGAACAGTCCAAAGATATTGCCCGCGGAGTCGATGATGACAAACACGAACAGGGTGCAGGCGATCAGGGCATGATGTTCGGTTACGCCACTAAAGAAACCCCAGAGCTCATGCCCATGCCCATCATGTACTCCCATAAGTTGGTCAAAAAACTGGCTGATGTAAGGAAGAAAGGCACCCTTCCCTACCTTCGCCCAGACAGCAAATCGCAGGTGTCGGTCCGTTACGAAAACAATAAACCGGTTTGTATTGAAACAGTCGTCATTTCGACTCAACACAATCCCAGTGTAACGACTAAAAAAATAAAGGCAGATGTCACGGAACTGGTCATCAATAAAGTGATTCCCAAAAAATTGCAGCACAAAAAAATGAAAATTCATGTGAACCCAACCGGACGTTTTGTGGTTGGAGGACCTCATGGGGATTGTGGATTGACAGGTAGAAAAATTATTGTGGATACCTATGGAGGATTCTCCCGACATGGTGGAGGCGCTTTCTCAGGGAAAGATCCTTCCAAAGTGGACCGTTCTGCAGCCTATATGGCTCGTTACATTGCAAAAAACCTTGTAGCCGCTAACGTTGCCGAGCGTTGTGAAGTCCAGTTGGCATACGCTATTGGAGTTGCTGATCCTGTTTCAGTTTGCATCGAAACTTTTGGAACCCATAACGTGGACCCTGGGATTCTGGAAAATCTGGTCCGCTCTCATTTTGACCTCAAACCTGCGGGAATTGTTAAAACTCTGGACCTTTTAAAACCCCGCTATTTTCCATCATCGGCTTATGGTCATTTCGGTCGAAAAGAATCAACATTCACATGGGAAAAAACAGACAAGGCCAAAGCCATTAAAAAAGACGCCGGGTTATAATTCAGGGAAAGGGAAGGATTAACGCTGTTGTTTTTTTAAGCACCACCAAAAACAACAGATTTAATTTTGTCACCGAGCGATTCAGGTTTAACAGGTTTAACGATATACTCTTTAATACCTGCTTTAACCGCCTCGACAACTTTTTCACGTTCTTTTTCTGCTGTGATCAGCAAAAAGGGAATATCTCTAAGCTTACGATCTTTATTTAACTCTTTGAAAAGGTCCAGACCATCCATATTGGGCATATGCCAGTCGGATATGATCAAGTCGAAAGTTTTACTTTTCAACTCATCAAGGGCCGCTTTACCATCTTCAGCAAGCACAACGTTGAAATAACCCAATTTCTTCAAAGTCCTGCGAAGAAACAGACGGGTCGTCAAAAGATCTTCAACTATTAAAATATTGATATCGAAGTTCATTCAATTTCTTAAAATGTTATCAGGTTGTGGGTATAAAACCACAAATAAAACTTTATCACAATCTCCTTTTTTAGGCAAACACATTCAAATTCAAGGCTTTCTATAACTATCCGCGAACCAATATGAGTCCCTTTTCCATAAAAAAAGGTTTAAAACCGTTGCTATAAAAATCAGGTTATTTGATTTCCTGTCTCCTGATCACCCCGGTTTGACCGCACACATTAAATAAGCACTCCCGGCATATACTGTTTGAGTGGCCCCAATTTCAAATCCGGACTGCTGCAATTCTTCTTTCAACTCCTCTTCCGTGTAGGCTTTCCATTTATCGGATCGCAGTTGTTTCTGGATAAAATTCAATCCCAGCCATTTTGTGAATGGATAAATAAAAAAGCTTTTAACCATCGCATTCCACAACCCTTCTCTCGTGTGAATAAGAGCAGCACTTTCTACAATGATTTTGCTGGCATTGTAATCTTTGGATGGATTACTGATAATCAACATTCCGCCGGGTTTCAAAACATCGAACATATTAGACAGTGCCTGTCGCCGTTTATTATCGTCCCGAATGGTATATGTGGAAAAGTGGGCAATCACCGCATCCATTGAACCTTCTTTGAATGGAGCTTTCTCCGTTATATCGTTTTGCAAACAGGTGACAGAATCTGAAATCCCAAGGGACTTCGCACGAAGCTTTACTTTTTCCAGTCCGGCTGACAATAGATCTGTTCCGAAATAATTCACTTTCCCCTTTGAGACCCTGCTGAGAAACAATAACAGCAATCCCGACCCACAGCCTGCGTCCCAAACATCTTGTTCTTTTTTATCCGGTAACAGGGACAGAGACTGGCGCATGGAATCCAAATAGGATTCTGGGGTCAACAAGTCGTATAGGGTGGATTTGAACCCTGTTTTCCAATAGTTTTTTTCGTACCACATATATTTACCGGGAATAATTTTCTACCGCTTGTCCCTGGGGATCGAAATGAATATAATCTTTTTTATTTTGTAATATTGCGGGAGTCTCTCAATGGCGAAAAAACCGTTTATCAACAAGCATGGATTTGTAGAATACCCCTTTCTTCATGATGACCGGAAGCAGAAAAACTGGTGGTTCTACAATTTAATGGAAGATTATCTCAAACGGCGGGCACGCCAAAATGTAGGCCCCACTTATACCCGTGATGATTGCGAAGAAGATTTCAAAAAAATTCTCGCATCCACCAATCTGAAGTTCTACGCATTGATCCCCTCAGGCATGGGTATGGAGTTCAAACTGATCGGGAAATATGAAACTCCGGAACTGATAGAAATTGAAGATCCGGTACCCTACATCACCGAAAAGTATGGCGGCGGAAAGTTCAAGGTCAACATCTACCACAACGGAACATTCTGCGGGACGGAAAACTACAAAGCCCACGGCGATCCTAAATGGGTCGAAATCGAAGACGATAATCCTACGGGGTGAACAACATCTGCCCATACATCTTGAGGTAAAATCCCAATTTTCTTTACAACTGATAACTAGTCAGTAGGTTCTCTCGATGGGCGTTGAGGCACATGATCCTGCACTTATTAAGTATGGACTTTACTGCAGACAATAATCCATATTGTGAATAAGGAAGCAAAGAAAAAGAGGCCTGTGTCCACATTTGATCTAAACCCAGGCTCTCCTTTATTATCTAAAAGTAATTTAAAATTCAACCTTCCCAATTGGTACCTTGAATTGAACGCACCAGATTAATATTGAGATTAATTCTTACCTAATAAATGTCTCAATTTGTATACTTCGAAAGGATTTCCTTACAAACCAACAAAAACCTTTTTCTATGCATATAAATTACAATCACACATGACCTTGAAATGAAGGATATGACCTCTAATTTTTAAGAGCAATAGATTAAGAGAAAGACCTAAATATTTCCTTTAGTTTTAGAAGGAGGGTAACCAAAATATCGCTTGAACTCTCTGCTGAATTGAGAAGT
>JAYNIA010000012.1:0-53419 GCA_038108555.1 Nitrospinota bacterium
TTTGACCCAAATCCTAACATAGGCATTGGATCAGTTTATTGGGGGCAGGCCAGTGGCGGGTTTTCAGTCTAGGAGAATAAAAAACCCCTCTCCCCTGGAAAGGGGGAGAGGGGTTTTCGCTTCTTTTGCCATTCTAACCGGGTTGATACCGGTTATATGTTATGAAAGGCAATGAATAAACTTTGACAAAGTTTATTGGCCTTGCCCCAGAGAATATCCTCTTTCTCCACCAAAACTGTAGAGATTTTCAGTTTTGATAATTTCAAGGCCGCCCTTCACAACATCATTTTGTAAATTTACCAAATCCTCACCATTGATGGTATTGCCGTTTTTAGGCAAGAATCGGCAACGCCAATGGTCGGTACAGAATGTTAGTGGATTCCCGTCTGGGTAAACCTTAACGCCTCTATTCGTGATCATGAGTAACTCAAGTGTAGAATCTTTAGTAGCGTTTTTGAGTTTCTCACCCAACGTATCGGGGTTACGGTCTTCCACGTCCAAGAACAAATCAACTCCGTCCAAAGTTTTGGCGGGTTTTTCAATATCTTTTAATGTGACTTCTATTCTCTTGGATTCTTTTGGATAGCTAACCGCTTTTAATTTAGTTGGTTTTTCGCCCATTCGCTTGATCACTTCATCTGCGAATTCAGAAGTACCAACTTTCATGCTGCTATGATTTTCATCATAGATGTCATAGGTATGAACTCCATCTTCCATAGCTTTTAACCAGGCATTTTCAACTTTTTCGGCAATGTCATTTTTGCCCATGTAGTTCAGCATCTGAATGCCGCCCATAAGAAGTCCACTGGGGTTAGCCAGGTTTTGACCAGCGCGCCTTGGAGCCGAGCCATGAATGGCTTCAAACATCGCGCATTCCTGACCTATATTTGCAGAACCCGCCAGACCCACTGAACCGGCAATTTGAGCTGAAACATCAGACAATACGTCGCCATAAAGATTTGGAAGAACTATGACATCGAAGTTTTCTGGAGTGTCAGCAAATTTTGCTGATCCAATATCAATGATCCAATGTTCGGATTCAATGTCAGGATACTCTTCTGCAATTTCAAGGAAAACCTTGTGGAAATGTCCATCGGTGAGCTTCATGATGTTGTCCTTGGTCATACAGGTTACTTTTTTGCGGCCCGCATTTTTAGCGTACTCAAAAGCAAATCGACAAATTTTTTCAGTTCCAGGACGGGTGATGAGTTTGAGGCATTGATAAACCTCTTGAGTTTGTCGGTGCTCAATCCCTGCATACAGGTCTTCTTCGTTTTCCCTGACGATAACGGTATCCATTACGGGATGTTTTGTTTGCACGTAAGGGTGTAGAGATTTTACGGGGCGGACATTAGCAAAGAGTCCGAGGGTCTTGCGAACCGTTACATTAAGACTCTTGTAACCTCCCCCTTGAGGAGTTGTAATTGGTGCCTTATAGAAGATCTTATTGTTAATTAATTTATCCCAATCTTCACTTTTGATACCTGCAGTATTGCCCTGTTTGTATACTTTCTCACCAATCTCAATCACATCGTATTCGAGATCTGCGCCTGCTGCGTTAATTATTTTCAAGCAGGCCTCCATAATCTCTGGTCCAATACCATCACCGTGTGCAACTGTTATCCTATTTGACATAATATCTCCTTAAAACTCCAGTTATATGATTGGCAACCCTATGGATAAACAGGGATGCCAAACGCAATGTTAAAGGGAAAAGTGATTCCCAAAGATGCAGTAAGATATATAGAGGAATTGGCCTCGGGCAAGGACACTCGCATGGCAACCTGCGCGTCAAGGATACGCTGACCGCCATAACTCCCACTAAGGTCGCTCCTCCAATGGAGAGCCCCGCCATTTGTCGAACCAAAACACCAGAAAAACTGTTGTATGATGGCATGCATCATAACTGGGTTTTGAAATTCAATCAAATATAATGAGGCTAAACCTCTATAATTTTCTTACTTTATTTGAATGGTCGAAAATTAATGGTCTGCCTTTTTAATTTTCCTGGTAAATCCAATTGGCAAACAATACATAAAATGGTGATAGCTTACAACATAAATCAACAGCTTATAGATGTTTTTTTGATAAAAACGATTGTAGGATTTTAACCCATTGATTTTATCAATGTTTTTTTTCGTTTTTATCAATGTTAGACCCTAAAATATAGGAAAATCTAGCTCTTCAATCCCAATTTCCAAAAACAAAATAATTGCCAATCAATAAATCCGGGAAACAGAGGTGGTTTGAGGCAAAAAAAATAGCCCCCGAGGAAAACCTCCGAGGGCTTGCAAATTTGCTAATTTACTTTTCTTATTTGGGAGTGTTTTAATTTTTCCATTTGAAGCTTTCCATCAGACCCATTGCAATTGGGTTTTGAAACTTCCTGGGGCTTGTGACAAGCCAAAAATCTTCTGTTAAAGCTTTGAGTGTTCCAAGCTTCACCAGCTTTTTTTCTTTTACAAGTTCAATTCCTGCAAATTCTGGTAGAGGAATTAAGCCCATTCCTTGAGTCCCCAGCAATTTTTGAATGCTGGTATCCTGAGTTTCGATTACTGTGTCGACACTAATTCCATGGGCGTGGAAAAAATGATTCAAGTCGTGTCTGAACTTACTATGTAAAGATGGCATGATAAAAGGTTTTCCTTGAAGCGAATGTGGGAAATTTTTCTTTAGCGCCTGAAACGTTTTGGTTCCATATACGGCCACGGGATATTTGGCCAGCAACCGCGAGAAATACTGTTTTGAGCTTCCTATGGTGGGAGGGGAATTGGATATCACCAGATCGATTCTATGGGCAAGAAGTTCTACAAAAAGATGGTCTGCTGAGCCTTCTTCAATGGAAATTACGCTAGGACCTAATTTTTGGGCAGATTGAATTAAAGATTGAACAAGTCTTTTAGGAACACTGTCGAGAACTCCAAAATGGACGTGAACTTTTTTTGAAAAGGTTCCATCCTTGACCACCTCAACAAGTTCATCGCCTAAGGCAAAGATTTGACTTCCATAATCGAAGACCACTTTACCGACCTCGGTCAGGATTAATGACCTGTTTCTTCTTTCAAAAAGTTTTTGATTAAAAAACTCCTCCAGATTTTTAATCAAGGTGCTGATTGTTGGCTGTCCAATTCCAAGTTTTTTTGAAGCGTTATTAATGCTTCCCTCTTTGGCTGTAAACCAAAAATAATACAGGTGATGGTAGTTTAACCATTCCATGTTTCTACCTCTTGTATTGGTTTGTCTTGTTATATAGATTGATATTTTCAAATAATTATATAGAAATTATCGAATTTTAATAATTTCATTTTTAGAATATATTTCTTTCAAAAATTTTATGAAATAAAATTAATAAGCTCGTAAGTGATGTTTCATTTGCTTGCTCCATGGGCGGGGGTGGTTTCCTCCTTGCATCCCCGCCCCCTCCTTCCCATCCCCCCCCCCAAAAAAAATATTTTTTTCCTTAAATACCTCTATAAAGCAGTACATATATCTGTAGCTTGCGGATTCGGCATGCTATAATTTCGGCAATTCTATAATGATATCGCGGTAATCCCACTCTTTCTGGATTCTATTAATCGGTTCTATTTTTGCCGAATTTGAGAGGAGATCAATGTCATGAGTCAGGATAATCCTGGAGCAAATCGTTTTTCAATTGCCAAACTAGTTCTATTAATTTCAGGTGCTGCAATCCTTTTGACTTCTGCAATTGCTTTGATTGCAGCCATAGGCGTTAATAACCAAACATTTCTACAAACCTCCGACCGAGTTTTTACGTCTATTCTTCCCTTGGTGAGCACCTGGGTTGGAACCGTTATGGCCTTCTACTTTTCAAAGGACAATTTTGATGCCGCACAGCAAAGCGTTAGAGATACTTACAAAGATATGTTTCAAGATCGGCTCAAGTCCAAAAAGGTGGAAGAAGTAATGATTCCCTTCGAAAAAATTACCGGGATGACTATTGATCCCGACGATGATGGTGGGGCAGGAAAAATCAAAATTCTGGAGCACCTTATTAAAAAGCTCGAACCCGGAAAAGTTACACGGATCCCCATTTTTTCAAAAAGTAAATTGGGGAAATATATAATCCATGAAAGCTACCTGTATAAATATATTTCGCAAATTCCTGTAGATGCTACTATTAAACCGGAAACCGCTACTTTCAAAGATTTTTTAAATCATGAAGAAAATGGTAAAAAATATGGAGATTTAATGACAGGGGCCGTTGTTTTTGTTTCCTTAAATGATTCACTTTCAGAGGCCAAAGAGAAGATAGAAGCCCAAGGGAAAAAGAACGCACCAGTAGGTTGTCAGGATGCTTTTGTGACCGAAGATGGCAATAGTACTTCTCCGGTACTTGGATGGCTCAGTAACAGTGATGTGTTAAAGGTTATTCAAGGATGAATTATTTTTATTCGAAATTCAATCCCAGCTTGTGGTTTGGTAGGATACTTAATAATCTAAAACCGTCTTCACGGAGGAACGGGAAGACGGCTCAGAAATCAGTTGGAGATAAATGAACCATTTTTTACACGTTATCTCTGATGCAGTAAGCACGCGATCCCAAATGGCACCATCATAGACCAGTCCATCAAAGTGCCATTGAAGCTGCCGCATCATATTCAATAAATCTGAACTGGATCAGGTAATACCCACATCCTCCCTTTCCGATCCGCGCCCTCCTAAGATAATTTTAAAATTAAAACTAAATAAAAAACGTAAGGCCCCAGGGCCAGGAAGCCCGGCGGTAAAACACTTAAAAAAACCAACGTGAATTTTCGTAAAACAGCTTTTTTTATCTGAGAGCAGAAGATTCTTTTTTCCGTCTCAGGTTATCTGCTGCATCACTTATAAAAGCGAAAATAATTCCTAGGAACAATCCCATGAACACACCAATTGAAATGATTAAAAATTTTCTTGGTTTTATGGGTGTAGTAGGTGGGATGCTGGGTTGGGTAACGGTGACCACATGGATTTTAAATTGTGAGGAAGAATCTGACGTTACAGATTTGATTGCTCGAGAGAGTTCATCCGCTTTTAATTTTTCGGAACGCAATTCTTCTTCAAGAACTTTTTCTCCCAACAGAAACCACTTGGGTTGGCCAGCACCCGCTCTTGCATGCTGGAAATTATTTTCGATGACATTAAACTTTTTAGTTAGCGCTAATTGATTGTTCAAATGGTCGATTTGGTTTTTGAGATCTTTTTCCAGTCTTTCAATAGCCGGTGTTAGGATTTCGGTGCGAATATTTATTATGGCGGTTTGATAAATTGAATCGAGGAATTCGGCCATAGCCTCCGGTTGGCTTCCAACCATCTCAAGATAAACAGGTTTGCTGAACAATTTGTCAATTGCCATTATGTCTTGTTTGACTTTGATTTTAGAGTTTAAATCTAAAATCATGCTTTGAGGTGTTTCATTTACCTTTGGGCTTTTGAATTTTTTAAAGAAATTACCTTTTTTAAATACAGCCTCCTGATGATTGAAAGATAAAAGTCTTTCCAGAAAAACTTTATATAAAGATTCACGGGTTTCCTTCAGAATTCCTTCCGGGAAAGCTTTTGGAAGAACAGTGGTTTTTGGTGGTAAAAAGCCGACCCTTGCTACATACACCTGGGGGGTCAGAAAAACATAGCTTGAGGTCATTAATATAGAAAAAATAAGCGTTAGGAAGACCAGATTTTTTTTTCGGATTAAAACTTCCAGGCATTCCGTAAAATTAAAACCGTTTTCTTGATTGGATGTATATTGAGGTTCAGATTTTTGAGGGGAAGTGGTTTCTTTGTCTGTCATAAATTTGCTCGGGAAATTCGAAGAACAAGATACTTTTTGTTGCGGAGTATTGGAATTCTAAACGGTCTGGGACTTGCCGTCAGTTTTGCTAAGGCCTATTTTACTATGGAATTCATTTTTTTCCAATAAGATACCGGGGCTTATCTTCAATAAGCAGGGAGGCCAAAGTGATTTTTTTGCGAAAGGGCTCTTCTCACTATTTATGTTTTTTTAATATTTCACAAAAAAGATGGTGCTTGGGTTGTATCAAAGATTGAAATTTATTCGGAGTTTTTTATGGGTTTGAGTTTGATAGAATTTTCCTTCAATACGCTCGCAATCTTTTCAGCTATCAGCCGATTATATCCAACGGCATAATGTCCGTCTTTAGGGACATTTCTCAATATTGGAGGCAACTTTTCCCCTGGATCTTCAACGTCTTTCTTCCATTCATTTGCATCGATGTGAATAATTGAAACCCCAAATTTTTCTCGAGCTTCCTTTAAAAAGGGTTTGTAGGCACTAAAACGGTCAATAAGCAAAAATACGAAATTGTATTCTTTTGCCAGTTGGGCATATCTGCTAAGTGTGTATTCAAAAACGGAATCAATTATTGGAAAAGCCTTTGCATCGCCTGGCTCAGGAAAATATTCCTTATTGTGCTGTGGGAAATTTTTATCCATTAGATGTTTTATCCTGCGGTTCAACGTTGCTTTGTTTATGACATGATTTTCGGGGTCCGTTTTATTTTGGGCGAAGGAGGCACCCATGAATTTTTGGGCTTTCAATTTAAGTTCCTCAATGATTGCCAAGGGTTTGATAATTAGAAAATATTCCAAACTATCGTAGCCTGCTGTCAAGGCCCCTCCGGGATAGGAATGTTTTTCAGCTTGTTGAAAAACCATTCCGGGCAAGGGTTTAATGAGTTTTATTTGTTTTGTTTGGTCGTCCCACCAAAAACAGGGAATTAAATTATCGGTTGGTTTCCTCTCTCTGAAGCATAGAGATCGATTCCAAAGCCCATGGGTTAAATAAATTACAACTGAAGGGCGGATTTTTTTTACATACCTTTCAAACAATAATAAGGTCGATCCCGAACCATAAGCAGGGATACCCATATTTGTTACGGGGAAATTTATTTTCTGGGACAAAAGATATGGAAATGTTTCCTCATAATTTACGCCATAGCCGAAAGTCCAAGAATCTCCAATAGCTGTGATGGACCCCGGTACGACATTTTGGTTTGTTGTGATATCTCGAAAACCCATATTATTAGTGTAAATTTTGCTGTCAAAATAAGTTTCCCCTGTAATGAAATTGGTTAAGGATAGGCACGAGGATGTGTTTTCCTTTAATTTCCAGCCAAGTTCTGCGTCAAGTTTTCCATAGGAACCGCAATAATTATATGAGAAAGTAAGTTTGCGAAAAGAATAAAATCCAATGCTTACAATTATTGGCACTAAAATAATAATCAAACCCATTAATAAGTAAAAAACTCTCTTTTTTTTCTTTGAAAGTGTTTTCGGCATAATTATCTTGGCATAAAAGGACCTGCGACTAATTATATTATTCTCTCAAAGAATTTTTATCAGTTTTTGAAGTATAAAGCCATATGCATTATCAGTTTTTTTAGAGTCTTCACTGGAGGAAGTACGCAGTTTCATATTTCTCTTTTTAAAACCCGTTAGACAAGCTTTAGCGGGTTTATTATTTTCCACTTCAAAATAAATTTCTATGTGCGGAATCGTCGGCTTTCTGAATTCATCCTGTAATTATTCTTCCGAAAAATTGGATGGGATCATTAATGAAATGTCGGGTGCGCTGGAACATCGGGGACCGGATGACCAGGGTTCCTGGGTGGATGCTCATGAAGGCTTGGCTTTGGGCCATAGACGGTTGTCTATAATCGATCTTTCCGCTGAAGGCCATCAACCTATGGTTTCCCAAAGTGGCCGCTTTTATCTGACATTTAATGGAGAGATATATAATTTTCAACAGTTGCGTGCAGAGCTAGATCAGGAAAATTCCGGAGTTTCCTGGCGGGGTAATTCTGATACAGAAGTTTTGCTGGCTGCCATCACCCATTGGGGATTAGAAGGGGCTCTGACAAAATGTATTGGTATGTTCGCTTTCGCCTTATGGGATAAGGAGACCCATGTTTTACATCTGGTCCGTGACCGTTTGGGAATCAAACCACTATATTATGGGTGGGATGAAAACCTTTTCCTATTCTCTTCAGAGTTGAAACCATTCCGCAGCCATCCTGATTTCAAAACAGAGATTGACAAAAATTCCCTTGCTCTATTGTTGCAATACAATTTCATCCCCACCCCTTATTCCATCTATAAAAACGTTTTCAAGCTTCCTGCGGGAACCATGCTTTCTTTAAAAGTAAAAGAGGGGCGGGTTGAAAAGACATCACAACCTAAAAAATACTGGTCTTTAGAGGAGGTGGTTTCAGAAGGATTGGTCCATTCCCACACTGGTACTGAAGAAGAAATCTGCCTGGAACTTGAAAAATTGTTGAGAGATTCGGTTAAGTTAAGAATGGTTTCTGATGTTCCTTTGGGAGCCTTTTTGTCTGGTGGCATTGATTCTTCTCTTATAGTAGCTTTGATGCAGGATTTGGGGAGCCAACCTGTGAAAACTTTTACCATTGGTTTTACCGAGTCCGAATATAATGAAGCTGAAGAGGCGAAAAAAATTGCACAACACCTGGGGACGGACCATACGGAGTTATACGTATCACCGGATAAGGCTATGCAAGTCATCCCCAAGCTTCCCCAACTTTTTGATGAACCGTTTGCCGACTCTTCCCAAATACCAATGTTTCTGGTGTCTGAGCTCACCCGTAAAAAAGTAACAGTAAGTTTGTCGGGAGATGGAGGCGATGAGCTTTTCGGAGGTTACAATCGATATTTATGGGGCCATTGGGCTTGGTCCAGAATCAAAAGAATACCGCTAATGATTCGGAATTTTGCGTCCAACGGTATGGGGTGTTTATCTCCCTCTTCCTGGGACAGGATTTTAAAAAGTATAGAATCTTTTCTGCCGCCTTCCTATAAAGTGCAAAACCCAGGATATAAATTACAAAAATTTATGCAGCTTCTGGGGAAAAATTCGCCTGAAGAATTATACGGGGTGATGGTTTCCCATTGGAATAATCCAGTCGATATTGTGAACCAAGTCTCACGGACTCCTGAATTGATCGAATCTGGAAGAATGTTGGAAAAGATTCCGGATTTTAGAAACCAGATGATGTACATGGATACAATTTCCTGCCTCCCCGATGACATTTTGACCAAAGTAGATCGGGCCAGTATGGGTGTGGGCCTCGAGGCAAGGGTCCCAATACTGGATCATAGGGTGGTGGAGTATGCCTGGCGCATTCCTGTGGAAATGAATTTTAAAGAAGGAGCAAATAAAAGAATGCTTCGGAAAATATTATATCAATACTTACCAGCCCAAATGTTTGAGAGGCCAAAAATGGGATTTGCCGTTCCAATTGATAGTTGGTTGCGTGGACCCATGCGCGATTGGGCGGAAAATTTATTAAATGAGGAAAGGCTTTCACGGGAAGGTTATTTTAATCCCATTCCTATTCGCCGGAAATGGAGAGAACACCTTTCTGGAAAGAGAGATTGGCAATATAGCTTGTGGAGTGTATTGATGTTTCAGGGCTGGTTGGAAAAAGAACTAAATTAATTTTTCTCTCAAAAAACTCTTTAACGGATTTTATCCCTCGTTCTCGGGGGTGCTTAAACGGCGATAACCCACCGCACACCAGAAAGGGACCTCCTTGGAAAACTTTATCCGCTCCAACCCTGAGTTTTCCATCATGGCTTGGATTTGATTTTGAGTGAATCGTTTTTCAAGTCGGGTTCCGAATCGATCCAATGCATCTGTTCGCATCGTGTAAAAGCTTAGATTCCTATAGGCACTTAACGGAAAATTTTCAACCTTGAATCCCATTTTTTCAAAGGCCCAGGAAAGTTTAGCCAGTGGAAGATAAACCAGAATGGCAAAAATCTGACTGGTAAAATATCTTAAGTCATGAGGCAGGCGTGAAATCACTTTGCGTAACAAATCACTCAACTGCCAAAAAAAATTGAACCAGATGGGTTTATTGTCGAAGGCATAATAAAGATACAAGAGGAACGGAGCTCCCGGTTTGAGTTTCCTGACACAAGCATCAATTCCCGCCTGGGTGTCGGGGATATGGTGTAGCACTCCCAGGGAATAAGCAAAGTCCAAACTTGAATCATTGATAGGAATATTATCTACGGTAGCCTTGATGAACTCACAGTTATTATTTTGAGCAAGATTTTTTCGTGCAACATCCAGGGCACTACTGGGGTCTAAACAATATAAATGCCCCACTTTAGGGGCTACAAGTTTTGCCCATCGACCGCTTCCGCATCCCACATCCATTCCTTTTGCGGATGGGGGCAGGGTTTCCCATGGAAAAACGGAAAAATAACTTTCAAAAATCGCTTTTCGTTCCTGGTCTGAAAGTTCCGATTGGTCAAAACGGGTCCATTCATCACCAAAACCATCTACTGTTTTCTTGTCAACATTTGATTCAGTGCTCATAGTTTCAGGCTGAAATTTAAAACATTTCGAAATATTGTTTAGAAATTTTTTTAATATCAAAATCGGCGGCTCTTCCCGGTCCTAATTCCCGATATTTGGATCTTAAAGAATTTTCCTGCCTCATTTTTTGCATTGCCTTAACCATTAAATCTGTATTGCCAACAGGAGTTAGAAGACCAAAGGGAGCCTGTTCGATATGGTCCTTCAGTAGCACTTTTTCATCGGAATCAGGTGCTAAAATCTCTCGGGGGCCATAAGGGCAGTCTGTTGAAATGACTGGAAGTCCTGCATTCAATGCTTCTATTAAAACATTTCCCAGGCCCTCAAAGTCAGAAGAAAAAACGAAACAATCCGCTTTCTTGAGGTACGATTCAATATTTGTTTGGAACCCTTCGAACTCCACCTTGTCTGCGATTCCCAGCTTAATAGATAACCTTTTTAATGAGTTTAATAGTTTGCCCTGGCCCACAAGGATAAGTTTGCAATCTTCATTTTTAAATTCGGAAAAAGCCATTAATAATAATGCATGATTCTTTTGTTTCTCCAACCGTCCTATATTAATAAAAGTAAAAGTTTTATTAACAGATTGTTGCTGAAGGAAAGATTTAGAAAGGGGTATGGGATTGTAAATTACTTTGCATTTCGAGATTCCCAGTTTTTTAAGGCTATGGGCTATTCCTTTGGAAATAACTGTTACTACATCTGCGTATGGATAGTACCGCTTAATTAAATCAATCAAAAAAGATCCGAATAGAAGGGAATTGTAATACGCAACGGAATCGGCTCTTTCGCTGATAATTACTTTTCCCTTCCAACCGTTTTTTTTCAAATAACAGGCAATGATATTGGGTCTGTTTAATAGAGAGAGTAAAATTTGAATGTTATTGTTAATAAGGTATTTTTTTAATTTAAAAGCAAGGTATGGAATTGCCAAAATGCTCATATACCTTGAGCCCACTAATCTTCCCAGTTCAACTATTTTTATGTTTTCGCTTTCGGGCAGTGGGTAATCAATTTCCTTGCTGAAAAGAATGAGATGAAATTCAAATTCCTTATGGCCTTCATTTAGTAGATAGGAAACTATTCTTTCAGCTCCACCCCCCCGAAGGTTAATTAAAAAAATAGCAACTTTTTTCATATTTTATTTTGAAAATCCTGGACTTTTATAATGAGGAGTGATGTTTGGATCAGCTTGAACGGAGGATTTCTCCGGCCTGTACCTGGAATAAGCAAATGCCGATGCAATCAATAATCCCATAGTAGGAACATGGTGCCGGATGGCTGTTCCCCAGTTGACAGTTCCAACGGACCACAATGCTTCGAAAAACAAATAGGCTAGGAAAGAAAAAAGAAAAACTAGTCGTTTTCCCCCCTGGGTATGAAAAAAAACAGCCAGTCCTTTCCAGATCAATACAAATCGAACTAAATTTTCAAGCAATACGTTTAAATCAAGAATAGTAGAAACCCGCCAGGGCATGGGTTCGAATAAATATTGAAGGAAATGTTTTGGTGCAAATAAAATTAGGTCAGTAAAATCTTTGAGTTCTATGTTGTGGACAAATTGGGTCCGGGCTCCAAAAGAAGCTCCTACAGAGAGATATCTCTCAATTGCGGCAGGCAACCCTTTTTCAATAAGATGGATGGGGGGGAGAAAACTCAATAACCTGTGCGCACCCAAAACTGAGTAGGTTGCCAAAGCTATTGCAAAGGCAATGAGAGTTCCCTTTATGAAAAAAGCACTTCCCTTTCTCAAAATCAGTAATAGGAAAAGAGAAAACGCTATAAAAATTCCAAGCAAAAATAAGGAAAGATGAATTTTTTTCATGATAACTATAAGGAGAGGAAGGACAATGATAAACCTAAAGAATTTCTCCAGATACACCTTCAAGGCAGAATACATGGCCAGATTTACCAGGAGTAATTGGAAAGGTTCCCTGAGGGTAACCCCGGTGAAAAGAATGGACGAAGGCAATAAACTGTAAATTGCCATGGCCTTGAATTGATCGGATTTGTTTGTTTCCAGCAGGTTCATTATTTTTATTAAAACTATTGAAGAAGCAAACCAAACCAAAGCTGAAAAGAGCCCTCCGATGAATAAGGAATCGGTTGTCAGGAAATAGACACGCGCCAGCAATTGGGCGTAAAAATGTTTCAAAAGATGGAACCCGTGGGCATAATCGGGGTGGTGAGATAGGTTGTTTTGTGATTGGGAAGCGATTTCAGACAATTCATTTATGGTGCCGGGGTAGTTAAAAAGATTCGAGGCGGCCTGGTGAAAACTGGTTGCATCCGCTTCGGCACCGATGCTGGGCCCCCAGAATCCATTCCAAAGGGAAACGCAGACTCTAAAGAACAATCCAACTGAAAGCATTAAGTAGACTTCTCGTAAGCGCACAAATTATCCTTAATATATTTTTAGAATAAAAAATTTTCATATTGCCAAATAGATTTTGAAAGCTCACCGTATTGGGCATGTTTTGATTTTAAAGATCAGGAAGATTCACTTTTGCGAATAAAAAGCCAATAGAAAAAAGGTTGAATGGTCGAAAGTTTTCCTGAAAGCAAATTATTCAATATTGTCTTGTCTATCATATTATAATGCCTGATAAGAGGAATTAAACAAACAAGACAAAAAACTGCCGCCTCCGTCCGAAGGAGGAGGTTTTCCCCAATGACGCATTGTAGAACTCCACAAAACATGCAAGAAACAAGTAAGATCAATATTTTCTTTTTTGGAATTTTTAAATATTTATGTTGGTCAAATACATATAGAATCTGTGCTAGAAAATAGGATGCTGCGGTTCCATACGCTACTCCAATGCCACCAAGCTGGACAACCAATGCCAGAGAAACGATAAAATTTAAAACGAGCGCAGTTCCATTGAAATAAGTCGCTTTACCTAAACGTTCTTGCAACTCAAATAAGATAGAATAGATAGCGGTAAAAATGGAACTAGGTACCGCTACGCATAGTAATAGTAAAACCGGAATGGCCTCTAAAAATTCTTTCCCAAAAACCAGTTTATATCCCCAGGGGATTACTATTAAAAATGGAATGAGAACCATTAGCCAAAAAGATATGATGGTAGGGCAAATTCTTGTCAGATAATCTTTCTCTACACCGGGTTCCGAAAGTTTTCTGTCTATTAGTTTGGGTAAAAATAATATTGAAACTGAAGAGGCGAGTCCAAATAGAACTTGCATTACCTGATAGCTGGAGCTAAAAAACCCGACCTCCCTGGGTGGTCTGAAATATTGTAAAAGAATATGGTCTCCCCAATTTGAAAGATAATTGAAAAAAAGCCCTGGTAATAGTGGCCAGCTATATCTAATTAATTTTTTCCTCTTTTCCCAGTTACTTTTTCCATCCAAAGATTTTGATGAAAGGAATTCCTTAACCCAGACTGTCCCCGATGTCAAAATGAATAACAGGATCATTCCGGATAGGGTAAAGTTTAGGCTGGCTTTTGAGGGTTGGAAAAAAAGTATGATAAGGAAAATAATGGTAGTTAGCTCAACCAAAATAGGAATGAGTGTTAGCCATCTAATTTTCCCGGTAACTCTGAAGAGGCTTTGGGATTCTGAAAAAAACCATTGACCCAAAACGAATATAAAAATATAAGGCCACCATGAGGGTGATAATTTAAAAAAAAGCTCCAGGAATGAGAATGGCTGGGCTATCAATATAATAGCTGTCAGACCAATTCCTATTCCAATAAGTGGCCCGCGTGTGGCCCAAATGTCTGACAGTTTATTGTTAAGGGTCCACTCTTCCCGGCCAAATCGAACATTTGCAGATTGGGTCCAGCTGAATAAAAAAGAATGAAGCAGGTGAGTAACAGCAAGAATCATAGCCCACTGGCCGACTCCCTCAGGCCCTATGGCTCTGGCAAGTAGGGAGGCAGAAAGAACCGCTAAAGGAATGCGCAATATTTTGCCGCCGGTTAATGAGATAAAGTCCAATAAATTTTGCTGCACTATTTACCTTTTGGAAGACGCCTTGAAATTGTTTTCAATTCTTGTGCAAAACAGGGTGATTTTGAAAATTAATATCCTGTCTTGAATCTTTAGAAAAAATAAATTCAAACTACTTTTTAAATGCAATCACGATTAGATCGGCGCATTGTGATGGGAAAATACCTCCAAAAAAATTTAGAAGGAGTCTGCCCGGTTTTGAAAGTGTCATTAAATAATTTAAGGAAAGGTGGGAAAGAAAAAAACCAGCCCTTTCGATTTTTGATATTAAAAAACCTGATTCGGTCAACAGGTTTGATATTTTTTGTTCGGTATAAAAATTTACATGGTCTGTCGATTGTAGGATTGAACGTTGAAAAACATGGTTTCGCAGTTGGGCCAGGGCACAGCCTTCATTAAGAACTCCCAAAATTAATAATCCCTTTGGCCGGAGGATACGTTTTAACTCTAATAGTACCTTTTTGTCTTGAGGGATATGCTCTATAACGTGATTGCATAAAACCACATCGTACCAATCATCTTCAAAAGGAAGCGTGTCGAGTGATGAATGATTTATTTCTTTAACAAAGGCAAACTTTGAGGCCCGTTCAAGGCGCAATGGATTGTAGTCTGAGCCATATATCGATACATTCCATTGGTTTTTCTGAGCCATATTGTTGAGGCCAAATAAATTGATGCCGTCACCACACCCGGCATCTAAAATTTTTGCAGGAGATTGAGAAGCACCGATATTGGATTTGCTAAAAAATTTTCTGATCGCATTTTCAAAAATATTCCATCGGTTTTCTATAACCGCTCTGGGCCCCGGCCTTTTGAATTGCTTTGTAAATTGATCATCAATATACCAAGGGTTATTTCTACTAAGCTGATGTATAGGATCATGAGTTTTAGTCAATTTTAGGCCCCCTGTTCCATAATCTCTTTATAGCAACGGGTTTTAATGGCGGAGGTGGTTTTTACATCATGAAGTTCAAAAGCAAGAGCTTTTGCTTTCTTTCCCATAATCTCGCTTTCATCAGGATGGTCCAGAAGCCAGTCCAGTGCTTTTACCGCACCCTCGACATCATGTTCAGGAATGAGGAAACCCGTTTCATTATTTTTAACCAGTTCGGAATGCCATTCCACATCATAGGAAACCACCGGGTGTCCTGCGGCACAGGCTTCGATCAAGCTGAAGCCGGCCATAAGACATAAGGAAACTTGGGATGCGCGGCGTAACTCAAGGCAGATTTCCCTTTTTTGAAACCCGACCAGAAGAATATGTTTTTGCAATAATGGGTCGGAAGCCACTTCTTCTTTTATCCTGCTTTCTTCTTTGCCTCCGCCTGCCATTATAATGAAAAAATCCTGCCTAATGCGGCCTAGTTTTTTGCAGACTTCAAGAATGTCATCGATATAGTTGTCTTTAGAGAGCCGCCCGACAAAACTGATTATTTTCTTAGTAGAATCAATTTTAAAGATCTGCCGGATATCAAGAATAGGGGGCTGATTAAAAGGGGCCATATCTATGCCATGCGGTATTACCCTGATTTTTTCCTTGTCCGCTCCCGAAGAGATTGCCTTTTCGGCAAGAGTTTGGCGGATAGGAAGAATCATGTTTGCTTTGGAAAGAATAAACCGCTCAAGAAGCTTCGCAAACCTGTAAGAACCTAATACGGTACTCGTAGAAATCCCCTTGTTCAGGTTCATCCTTTTGTCGTAATCAGCGTGGATGGACACGCAAAATGGAATGTTTTGAACCCGAGAACAAATGTATGCAAAAAAGGCCATCCAATAAGGATCGTTTGCTCTGATCAAATTAATTTTATGTTTTCTGACAAGCCTTAAAGTTTTAAAAACTACTCTAAAAAAATGGAGCGGTAATTGAAGATAGAGAGCAAGTCTAGTTTTACGGCCTGATGGAAATAGGTCAAACCCTATTTCATGAACCTCATGACGATCATTCAATTTTAAGGAATAGGTTTTGTCGCTGAAAGGATGGAGAGTAATAACTTTTTCGAAAAAACCATTTTCATCTCGTTCCAAAATCATATGTACAACACCTTTTTCTTTCAGTTCTTCATAATTTGCAGGAACGATAAATAGAATGGAAGGTTTCATTAGAGAATGTGGAAATTTAGAAATTCTTTCAGGTATTGGTTTTCAAGATTGTGGCGGAAAAAGCCTGTCGAAAATTTTCAGGATATGACTTGAATGGAGGTGACAAAAGCAGCAAGCCAAATATAACAATCAGGGAAACCAGTTTTGCAATGCTATCTAGATACAGGTTTGCTATAGGGTAAAAATGGGTAAAAACAAAACTGAGGGAAACAAAAATAAAAATCAAAATACAATCTTTTAATAAATTAGATTCGATTCTTAAATAATTCTGAGACAATGTGTTTGTGGTTAATACCATCGCTGCGATACCAAGTGAATAACCTAGCCCTGTTCCAAACCCTTTCATTTGAGAAACAAGCAAAAAATCCAACCCAATTGTCGTTGCGATTCCCGCAGTCAATGCATAGAGTCCCAGATAACTTTTTTTTGAATGGATGATTCCTAGCTGGGCGAATGAATAAAGTCCGTAGAAAATATATCCAATAATAAAAATAGGAAGGTAGTTGTACCCGTTTATATATTCTTGTCCTGAAAGGAGTAGCAGGATTAACTTTCCAAAAGCCATGAAAAGGAGACCAGAAAGGCACATGAAAAAAAGGTAGTAGGTTTTAACTTTTTTGAAAATATCCGGGCCTTCCTCCTTGTTTAGGATGGATAGTGAATAGGGGCCAAATGCAAAATTAAAAGAAGAAACTATCATTGCAAAAATGGCCGCTACCCTAAAGGCCTGGGAATATATTGCAAATTCCTCGGGAGAAACATTTCTGGATAAAATGAACTTGTCGAAAGAAAAAATAAGGTTGAACCCAAAGGCCAGAATCATAAAGGGTCCGCCATATTTCATCAGTTTCATAAGCAGGCTTGTGTCAAACCTAAAAGTAATCATTTTGTGTGAAAAATACAGCCCGAGAAACCCCGGAATCCAAGTGCTTGCGAGGGATGCCAGCATGACATTGAAAAGATTGATTTGGCCGGAAAATTTCAAGTACAAAATCAGAACAAGGTAGATTGCCGACTGAAAAGCGATAACCCCAAGGAATTTGTTGCGTTGAAAGGTATATTGAACCCATTTTTGAAAGTATTGGGAAAATATTACGCCAGGAAGCCAGCCCAGTAAAACCCAGTAAGAAGCCAGATGATTTGTGGAAATATTAAATATTCTTGCCGATTGTGCCCCAAGAGCTCCTAAACAAAAACTGACTGCCATTCCCAGGCCCATTACGAAAAAGAGCCCTGTTGAAAAAATTACTTTTTTTTCGAACTCTTCCTTGTTGACTACAAATCTTGGGATGGCAGAGTCCATACCAAAGGTAACCATTGCGGAGAGCAACATTCCCGCAGGAAGAAGAATGTTCCAGTTGGCGACCTCGTTCATAGACATATCCCGGATTATCAAAGGCATGCAAATCAATTGCATAAGGGAATACAGGAAATTCCCGATTCCATAAAAAATAATATCTTTTCCGAGTGATTTTAATGGTTGCACAATGGAGTCACAATTCTTCTAATTGTGGTTTTCGTTTTTTTAACTAAAGTTTTTGAGCGAAATTTCTGAGGCAGACCAGTATTTTTTGCTAACGTAAAAAATTAGCAGGGTTTTTGGTTGCTATGGGCAAAATCCATAAACGCTTGTTCAAGAACAGGGTTGTGCGAGAGCTGGAGGGCAGAAGGTCCATACGTTTTTAAAATATCCTGAAGGCGCTCCTTAAGCTTGACCTCGGTAATTCCCCAACCGTTTAAACGTCGAATATTTTTAGGATCAAACCACCAGTCCTCGGGGATTTCATTCTTTGCCAGTAAAAGAAACCGTTTTGCGACTTCCTCTGCACTCCACTGGTTCTCGATAAAGCTTTTGGCTTTGTTCCCCAGGTCAATCCGATAGTCTTTATCCATAATGAGTTTTTCTATTGCTTGTTTTACGTCACTGGGCACGCAGGCCAGTACCGGTGGGATCATGTTTTTGTCTGGAAAGCTTGCTTTAATATTTTTATGGTCATACATGCCGACGATGGCTGGTTTTCCAAGCATGGCAGCTTCACCGGCGAACCCGGCCATAAATACATCGCTGTAAAGCTCATCTACAATAAAATCACAGGTCGAGAGTGCCTCAAGAACCTCTGCGTTTGATTTTCCTACCAGTTTGATAAATTCGATAGGGTGCCCCTCCTTTTTTAGATCAATGATGGCTTGTTCTATCAGTGGAGACCCTTTAGGGCCGGGACGAGTGGGCGCATGGACGATGACGCAGGGGTTGTTTGAATTAGAATTATTTTCTCCACCTTTAGAGAGTGGAGGGCATTGGAAAGGCAAGCCGATGCTGTGCCAGTTTATGAATTTCCTTTCATGCAAATGAGAGGAGTGCGGATTGTTAATGATAATGTCGGCATAGCGCTCAATTTTTTTCAGTCTGTTTTTGATAGCTATCGTTTCCTTTATGCAATCCTCGGAGCTGAAGTCACCGTCTTTTGTTACAAGAACCGGGGTGATATAGGGTGCCCGGGCATCCGACCCGTGATAAACAATAATAACCTTCTTGTTGAAAAATTTTAAAAGCCAGAGGTCCAGGGAATTTAGAAAAGTAGTTCCGCCCGAAAAAATGAAAACATCATAGCGTGGCAAAGAAGTCAGGAACAGGAAGAGCAGGCTTAATCCTTTTGCAGCTCTCCAGAAATATCTGAGAAAGCTTTCCCGCGCAACCGCGTTGGTCCTTCTTCCTACCCATTCAACGATTTTTCCTGCAAGAGTCCCTGGGTCGTGTTTTGGAGAATATCTTTTATTAGGAAAAGCATTTACCAGCGTGCAAGGGATGCCCAGAGATTTCAATCCCGTTTGCAGTTGAGTGTAATAACTGCACGTATCATCAAGGCCTAAAAAAAATTTCATAAACCGTTGGTTAGGGTATTGATTGGTAAGACGTCCAAACTATTCCTGGAAGAAAAAATCCTTGCTGGAAAAAACCAAAACAATAAAGCAATCTAGACAGGATAAGCTTAATTGATAGCTTTGCCAAGGCTACATGGTTTCGGAAGAGTATTTAACTGAATCCGGGTGGTATTTCCCTTTTCCACCGCTTTGGCAAGACAAGCTTGTCCATTTCAATAATTGAATATAGGGCATAATCTTTGTGAACAAAAAGTATTCAATTGGAAACGTAAAAATGTCATTTTTAAATCTCCATTTGGCAATGACCGAAAGTGACTTTTGTATTCCACTCATCAAAGGCCCGCTTCCCTTGTTCACACCGAAATAAGCCAGTTTGCCGTAAAATCCCAGGTAGGGAAGGTCTTTCGGTTTTTCCACCCATTTATAATCCTCTACCTTGGTGAAGCCCCAAATTCTTTGATGCGAAGTGTTCCAGTCTTCGAGTTCCTTCTTATCGGGAAAACCCTGCTCTACACATAAATCATACAGGCTGTTTCCGGGATAAGGACGAAAAATTTGTGGCCCAAAAATATAGGTGTCTGGATGGATTTTATAAATTTTGTCGATTAGCTTGAAGGTCGCTTTTATATCTTCGTTGGTCTCGGTGGGTAGTCCATACATGAAGGAGAAGCCACCGGTAATTCCAATTTCCTCCAGAGATTTTGCCGCCTGAATAATGGATTCGATTTTCAAATCCTTTTTCATAAAGTCCAGCATTCTTTGGGAGCCTGATTCGGTGCCCATTGTCAGGAATACGCAGCCTGAATTTTTTATCCTTTTGAGCATCTTACTATCCACATAATTGCGTGTGAAGTAATCTGCTCTTATGTTTGCGGTCCAGGTAAATTTCAATTTCCTTTCTTCAACACCGTCTAAAAAGCTGTGCAGTCGTTTTCGATTTACGAAAAACAATTCGTCTACAAATTTAAAGTGTCTGGCATCGTATTTTTCCATTAGGAATTCGATTTCATCCAGAATTCTTTCTGCAGACATGCCCCTGTATTCCCGGTCATAAAAATCTTCCAATGCGTTAATGCAGAAAGTGCATCGAAAAGGGCAGCCTTTGCCTGTGAGGATGTCGAAATACCGGGTTGCGTGACTGGGGTCTGTAGGATGCCAGCTTCTATGAATGTATCTGTCAATATCCAGAAGATCAAAAGGGGAGTAAGGTAGTGCATCTATGACCGGCAGTTCTCCCACAGGATTTTTACAGATCTTTCCATCTTTTTTATATAAAAGTGCAGGGATATGAGTGGGATAACCTTCTTTTTTATTGTAAAGAAATTCGGTTAGATCGATCATCATTTCCTCGCCGTCCGCGTAACAAACATAGTCGATCAATTCATGTCTTACGGTTTCTTCTGGGTACAGGACCGCGTGAATTCCTCCTACAATAATTTTTGTTTCAGGATTACTCTCTTTAATTTTCCTTGCTATCTTTAGACAATGTTTTACCTGGACAGACATCAGCGTAAATCCCACAAGTAAAACGTCTTTTCGGGTGGTGAGATTCTTAATGGCTTCTTCTTCCTCTTCCTGGCTTAGAACAGAGAAATCCAGAATTTCTACGGGGATATTTGCTTCCCTGAGTACCGAACTGATAGCCATCAAGCTATTAGGAGTTCCAACGCGAATTCGATCTACCTCAGTCCAGTCATCCGGGTTAGGACGTATCAAAACCACCGTTTTTTTCATATTCGAGAATTTACGGCGGGCCACAGTATTTTTTTTATTTTCTAAATCAGATTCATCCAGAAGCAAGGTGCTTCCTTCAAACTGTTTTTCGGAGGCGAATTGGGTTGAAGAATTATCGTTCATGAAAGAAATCCTCAAATTTCAATTAAGTTGTATTTAAGCGGATGCTTAATAACTTATCGACATTTTATCATAAATATTTACAGGAACTTGAGGCTTGGGTCTGAAGCTTTAAATATGGAGTTTCGCTAAAAAAGGAAATGGATTTTAAGGGAAATCAGGCAAATAATCCTGTCGGAACCTGGACCCTGAAGGTCAATAAAACCTTTTAAATGCAAGGATTTATTCTGTAAGGAGTCGGGTCAGACCAGGGTATTTTCTAATTTTTCTTTGTTGGGGAAATTTATCAGAACTCCCATATCTTTTTTTTGAAACACCACCATGCTCCCTAAAGCTACCGCAGAAGCCCCCGCTTTTTCGACCACATCGTGAATATGTTGAATTGAGCCCGCTCCCCCATGGGCGATAACGGGTATATTGACTGCATCGGTGACAAATCTTACGAGTTCTAAATCGAAACCCTGCCAGCTTCCTTCCTGGTTGATAGATGTTAGGAGAATTTCACCCGCTCCCAATGACTCTAGCTCCTTGGCCCATTCCACAGGATTTAGTTTTGTTGTCCTATGGCCCGAATGAGATCTCACTTTATATTGTCCCCAAATGTCTTTTTTGACATCAACAGAGGCTATAACCGCCTGACTGCCGTAATGCGAGGCCAACTTACTGATGAGATCGGGATTTTCAATGCTCCGGGTATTGACCGATATTTTTTCAAAACCGATATCAAAAACCGCCTTGGCATCGTCAACAGATGCGATGCCTCCACCATACCCCAGAGGCATAAAACATTCACTGGCGATATCGGTAAGGACCGGGAGATTGGGAGATTTTTTTTCCTGCGTTGCGGTTATATCCAAAAAGAGTAATTCGTCGACTTCAAGTTCGTTAAATATCCGGACCGTATTGCAGGGATCCCCCACATAGGTAAACTCTCCGAATTGAACTGTTTTGACAAGACTTTCGTTTTGCAGCAAAAGAGTTGGAATGACCCTTGTCCGTAACATTATAAACTCGCAAAATTGGTTAAAAACTGCTTTCCGAACTTATGGCTTTTTTCCGGATGAAATTGGGCTCCAAAAATGTTTCCATGTTGAATGGCTGCATCAAAATTGATCCCATAATGAGCTTTTAAAATAGAATCCTCCTCGTTTTCGACATGCACATAAAACGAATGAACAAAATAAAACCGTGTCTCATCCGGTAAGTTATTGCAAATGGCACTTTCGCGCACCGGAGAAACCAAATTCCAACCCATATGAGGTACTTTTAAATCAGAAATTTTTGGGAAACGGCTTGCTGCAGCTTTTATCCAACCCAGGCCCGGCAATTGACCCTCTTCGCTGGAGCGAGTCAGTAATTGCATTCCGAGGCAGATGCCCAAAATAGGAATACGTTCTTGAAGGGCTTTGCGATCCAGAAGGTTTCGCAGGCCGTTTCCATTTATTTTTTTCATGGCATGGTCAAAATCACCCACGCCGGGCAATACCAGTTTTTTTGCATTGGAAATCGTTTCAAGGTCATCCGTAACAATCGATGGAACCCCAATGCGCTTAAACATATTTTTTATGGAACCCAAGTTGCCCATTCCATAATCAACAATGGTGATCATGACCTTTTCTCGACCGGAAAACAGTATTTAAGATAAAAGCTCATAGGCACTAAATTTGCCTTGGCAAGAATTTTAAAAATCGGGCGTAAACGCTCGAAACGGTTTTTATACGTAGGAAATTCATGCCAGTATCGAGGAGGGGCATTCATAATCCTTTCATACTCTTCATCAGAAATTTTGATTCGTTTCTTAAAATACTCCAGGAGATCTTCTTCAACGTTTGGAGGGAGGTTGTATTTTGCCCAGGCCTCCTCACGGCTCATCTTTCCTGTTCTTGCCAAAGCAGACAGGGTATTGTTTCGGCAATCCATGCCAAACTTTTGCGGTTGGTAAATCCCGTGATGGAATGCCGTCATTCTATTTTCAAGGTGATGGCCCCCATAGTATTCCCAGTCGAAGGTCTTTTCCAGGAATTCCCGCGCTTCTTCCTTATTGTATTTTATATACCAGTAAGGCCGAATTTTTCTAATTCGAGCAATCGACGACCACCACATAAAACGGTTAAATGTCATTAAGGGATAAGTTTTCATGGGGCGACGACCGTGCATCTGATGAATCGATTCGACGTACTTTCCATCGATGTAATTTCGACCTACAGGAGTGATCCCTTCGGCGACAAAAGAATGTCCTTCCAGAATATATTTCACCCCATATTTCCAGGCGGCTCGATACAACACTTCTGCCAGGGCCAGGTCGGTAGGGTTGTCGAGTTCGGCTACTCCGGCAAGAAAGAAAGACCGCAAAATATCATCCGCTTCTTCATTGTCAATCACATGTGTGTACAGGTCGATATCCAATGCACTCAGGACTTTACTTATGTTCATGGTCGCAATGGCCGAGTTCCAGGTATTATCAAAATGGACAGCCAAAGGGCGTAATCCCCACTTTTTGGCCAGATAAACCATGTAAGAGGAGTCCGTTCCCCCACTCACCCCGATCACGCAGTCATATTTTTTCCCCTTACCGGCCGCTTTCATTTCCGAAACAATATTTCGAAGTCTTTCTTCTCCCACTTCGGTCCCGGTCCCATACTCGTTTTCGAGCCGGTCTATTTGATGGCAGTAATTACATACCCCCTCATCATCAAAAGTTATCCCATCAACCCGTTCATCATAAATACAACGGCTACAAACCTTGATGCCCGCGTTTTTCAAATTCCCATTGATGGGTTTTTTGATTTGATTCGTTGAACTTGAAGGAGTCGGATTGTTTTCGACCCTAAACTCATTTGTTAAAGATGGCGCAGTCATAATTCATATATTAAATTTAGGGTTGTTTTTGGAATCCATATTTTTTACCCACCAGTCATAAACCGGAACATCCTCGTTGTTTACGGCAATTTTCAGGATCTCTAAAGTGGATTCCTGGCCACAGCCAACAAATATTCTTTGATCGGCTTCCACAATTTCAGAGGGGAGCGGTCTTTTTATCATATCCTCCTGACTTTTTCGACAGGACCAAATAGTAACTTTATTGCTTCCAAGTTCAGAAAATGCCCCGGGATAAGGTTTGGTTTGTGCTCGAACAAAATCATATATTTTATCGGCGGGGAGGGTCCATTCAATTTTTCCATCCTCAGGACTTCGATTAGGGTAAACACGACGTTTACTTTCATCCTGAGGTTTCAAATCCATTGACCCATTGATTATTCGAGGTAGATGTTCCTTAAACAAATTTCTTCCCTTATCTTCTATCCTTTTATAAAGAGTTGCAATAGTATCTTCCTGGTTAATATTGACGGATTCTTGTGCCACAATGGGACCGCTGTCCGTACCATCACCCAATTGAAAAAAGGTGATGCCGGTTTTTTTCTCACCATTGATCATGGCCCAAACAAGAGGTGCTCCTCCAGTATAGTCCGGAAGCAGGGAAGCATGAAGTCCATAAGCGGGTGCCAGATCTAGCCATGATTTAGGAATCAGGTGGTACCAGCCAACAACGATGAATAAATCTGGGGATAGGGCTTTTACCCTTTCAAATAGGCCGGGATCTTTCATCCCTTCATTCATGACAATGCAATTGATATCATGAGATTGGCAGTATTTTTTTATGTCAGCGAATAAAACGTTTTTGACCCCTTCGGGCCGATAAGAAATCGAAAATGTTTCAGGTAATGTTATTGCGCCCACAACGTTATACAGTGATGACTGGGTCATAATCTCAAGACATTGCAACCCAATCGTACTTGCTCCAATAAATATAATTCGGGGTTTACTTTTTCCAGTTTTTCCTATAACCCGACAGGGCGACCCAACTGCTTTGCTGTTTGGAGGAATATCCGAAAGAACTAAACTGTTAGCTCCAATGACACATCCGTCACCAATGGTCACCCCTTTTGAAATGATCACATTTGGGCCGATGAAGCAATTGCTGCCAATTCGCGTTTCGGCATAATCGTAGGATGATTTTCCTCCAGAAGTTGCCCAATTGACAGAGTCGTGGCTGTAAACTTGAACTCCTGAAGAAATAGAACAATGGGAGCCAATTTCCAGACCTCCAGACCCGTCCAAAACGACAAAGGGCCCAATCCAGGTTTCTTCCCCAACTTTGACATCTCCAATGATCAAAGCGCTGTCATAAACAGAAGAACCTTCTCCAAACCCCAATATTTTTGCCTTTTCCCAACGATCAACAATATAATCCGCAAACGGTAAAGTCCGTTTGAATTTTTTCTCCACTTCAGAATGGCGTTTCTGCCAGAGGGACTTGAGTTGTGATAGCAAGTCCTTAATCATGGCCAACTTCCTTAAGATATTGTTCCACGTTCAGTAAAGACCAAATCAATAGCCTTCTGTTTTCTTTTCCGTTTAGGTGTTCATTTATCAGTTCTTCTACTATGGGGCGATCCATGAATTCATAAATGTTTGCATGGCCGTTCAGCAAGGTTCTTTTCACAAAATTGATACTATCGCCTTTAAACCAACTGGCATCCGGTGCAGAGAAACCTTGTTTTTTTGCCTGAGTCACAGAGTCCGGAATGTGGCGTTTCATTACATCGCGTAGAATTTGTTTGCCATCACGCGTTTTTTGGAAATATTTGCTTTGTTTGTTTTGGGGTTCATTTTCATTAATGCGTACTACGTCGGCAAGGTTGTTCAGCTTAAGACTGACCGGGCATTTCATGATGAAATTCACCAGGTCATTGTCAAGAAATGGGACCCGGGTTTCCAGGCCATGAGCCATACTAAGTTTGTCCTCAACCACTAAAAGGCCATGAAGAAATGTTTTGGCTTCAAAATATAAAGAGTGGTTGATGTATTCCTCGGGAGTTTTGATCTGTTCCGAGTGATGTTTGAAAACATCCCTGAAAATATCCCGGGTCCAGACAGATGCGACCTCATTTCTAATGGGAGAAAACATAGGCCTCAACCGACTGTTATCCACGAGGCGCTGCCAATATAAGTAGTATTTGTCGATATAGTCTTCGAAATCATTATTCACAACCGCCCTATAATAACGCCAGGGGTATCCTCCAAACAATTCGTCACCTCCAGTTCCAGATAGAACTACCTTGACGAATTTGCTGGCGAGTTGAGCAGTGTAGTAATTCGGATAACTTTGTCCTACCCGAGGCTCTTCCAAATGGGAAGCAAGTTTTGGAAGAATACGTTCCATATCTCCTGCTTTCAAAACCATCTCATAATGCTCCGTCTTGAAATGGTAGGACATGGCTTCGGCTTTTTCCCTTTCATCAAAAGACAATTCCATGCCGGATGCGGAGCTCATATCGAATCCGCATGTAAAGGTTTTTAGATAGGGAAAAGACTTTGAAGCGATTGCGGTTATCGATCCCGAATCCATACCCCCGCTCAAATAACTTCCAAGTTCAACATCGGAAACCAGTTGTCTCTTAACCGCTTGCTGGAAAAGGCGATCAAGTTCTTCCCGATACTCTTCATGGGTGGCCGATTCTGTGGGTTCCTGAAAATTATAATCCCAGTACTCCGTTCTTTGTAGAGTTGGATTCTTTTGCTTCAAGTCGAGAGTTGCATAGTGTCCTGCAGGCAGAAGATGGATATCTTCCAACAAAGTCTGGTCGGTAAATATATTCTGGAATGTGAAATATTCGAGCAGTGCAGGTTTATTTAATTTGCGTTTGAAGCTGGGAATTTTAAGAATGGCTTTTTGTTCTGAACCAAAAGAAAACGTATTGCCCTGATGACTGACATATAGAGGTTTGATGCCATAGCGATCCCGGGCTAGCAAAAGAGTGCGTTCTTTTCTATCCCAAAGTGCTAATGCAAACATACCGTTGAAGCGAAGCAACGCCTCGGTGCCCCATTCGGCAAGAGCATTTAAAACCACTTCTGTGTCTGTTTCCGATCTAAACCAATATCCTTTGGCCTTCAGTTCTTCGCGTAACTCCCTAAAGTTATAGACTTCTCCGTTATAACTGAGCCAAAAACGATGATCTGCGCTGACCATGGGCTGGTACCCGGCTATGGACAAATCGATGACTGAAAGGCGTCGATGTCCAAGACCTACATTTCCTTCAATCCAGTGCCCTTCTCCATCTGGCCCTCGATGTGAAATGGCCTCAGTCATATCCTGCAATACAGGTAGGGAGACGGGTGAATTATCCAGATGTACCAGACCGGTAATTCCACACATGAAGTGTTTATATTCCTTTCTTGGGTGTCAAGGTGCTTCCCACAGTTTCTTTTTTTTAAAATCCATGCAGGGTTTCAATGATGTAGTCATAATCCTCTTTTGTCATTCGGTTGTGCAAGGGAATCGCCATTGAATTGTCATTGCAGTCCCGAGCCACTGGATAGTCGTCGGGGCAAAGTCCAAATTTCTTCTGGTATAAATTCAACATATGTACCGCATGGGTTCCGGGCCGCGTTGCTATCCCTTTTTCCTGCAGTTTTTCCATAAGTTCGTTTCGGGGGGCGGGTGCCGTTTCCGGATCGCAATAGGTGACAAAAGATTGCCAGCCATGATTTCCATGATCAGGTTCTGAAGGCAATCCAAGCCATTTTATGTCGGCAAGTTTTTCGTTGTAGTATTGAGCCCACTTACCTCTTTCATTTATGAATTCGTCCATTTTAGCCAATTGTTCAATTCCAATGGCCCCCTGCAAATCTGTCATACGGTAATTAAACCCCAGCAAATTAAAATCCGGCAAAATATAGGGTTTGGGTCCATGGTGCCGCTGCTCCTCGGAAACGGATGCCCCATGATTTCGCATCCGATTCATTTTTTCAGCCAATTGAGCATCGTTTGTAGTGACCATTCCACCTTCACCTGTGGTTATTGATTTTCGTGGGTGGAATGAGAAGGATGCAGCATCTCCCAGGCTCCCAGCCCATTTCCCATGATAACTTGCTCCAGCTGCACACGCCGCATCTTCTACAATTTTCAAATGATCCGGAGTCACGGCTTTAATAGCATTTATATCGGCACAAAGACCAAAAAGGTGTACAGGTATAATTGCTTTAGTTCGATCTGTGATTCTTTCGGCGATTTGGGAGGGGTCGATATTGAAAGTTTCTCTGCAAATATCGACAAATACAGGCTTTGCACCACAATATAAAACTACGTTTGCGGTTGCCACCCATGTGAAAGCAGGGACGATGACCTCATACCCCGGGCCTATATCCAGGGCAGCAAGTATAAGGTGTAAACCGGTAGTGCAGGACGTGACCGCCAATGCATGTTCTACCCTATGGCGTTTCGCAAATTGCTTTTCAAACTCGGCGACTTTGGGGCCCTGGGTGAGCCATCCGGAGAGGATGGGTTCACGTACAGCCTGCCATTCCTTTTCCCCGGTGACAGGGAGGGCAATCGAGATTTGTCTTTTGTCCATTCGTTTTACTCTGTGATACCTGCTTCCTGACGCCTTTTTTCAACTTCTGCTTTATGACTGTTTCTCCATTCGATAAGATCTTCGAGTCCCTGGCGAAGTTCTATTTTCGCTTCAAACCCAATTTCATTTTTTGCTTTTATGGGACAGCCAATTCGGTTTTTCACAAATGTCATTCCAGCAGGTTCGTATTGAATTTCAAGATTTGAACCGGTAATTTCCAGCAATAACTCGGCTAATTCTTTTATGGTGGTTCTTATCCCTCTTCCTACATTATAAAATTCATCTGTAGTGTCCGCTTTCATGGCGCAAACATTGGCGCGACCACAATCAACGACATTTATGAAGTCATAGGCCTGGGACCCGTCGCCATAAACTACCGGTGGCAACCCCTTATCCAAGCGATCCAGGATTTTCATTATGACGGCAATGTAAGCCCCATGATAATCCTGCCGGGCTCCGTAAACATTCATATAGCGCAATCCAACATAATCAAAATGCTGATCGGTGTCTTTATATCTATGGTGAAGAGAACGGCACATATGTTCGCCGGCAATTTTTGTTGCACCATAGAAGTTGGTGTTGTTATAGGGATGTTCTTCTTTCATAGGTTCTTCAATTGCATCTCCGTAAACGGAAGCTGAAGATGAAGAAACCAGTCGCTTTACACCATTGTTTATCATGGCTTCTAATACATTAAAGGTTCCACCAATATTCACTTCAAATGCTGAACGCGGATAGTCCCAGCAGTGCAATAGCCACAATGCGGCAAAATGAAATACTCCATCCATATCCTTCATTGCGGTATCTAAAATGTCGCGATGCATTAAGTCTCCGCCAAGAGGGAAGATATTTACCCTGGGGTCTTTAAGAGCCTCCGCGATATTCTCTTCGCTTCCGCGAGTCATATTGTCAAAGATGCGAATTTCGGAGACATCTTCTTTAACCAGCTCATCAACGGTATGCGACCCAATAAGTCCGGCTCCGCCAATAAGCAGTAAACGTTTATTTTTTAAATTCATGGATACCCCTGTGGTCTGAAAATTCCTAGTGGATTAAAAGGTGGATTTTTTTGAAAGTTTTTTGTATCCCCGGTTTCAGGGTATTTATTACTCCAAGGTATATAATCGGTAGGTTTCAAAAGAAACCAAAGACCCAATTTGCAATTCCTTGAGAAAATTTTCCGGCAAATAGCCCTCATAAGTCAGTAAATATTTAATTTTGTAATTTTTGACGATTTCGGAAACCGGTTTGAGAATTCTTGGCCAAACGGGTTCAATAAGTTTAAACCCATACCCATGCGCCCCCCACAAAACCGACTTTTTGGTTTTATAGGCCACCACCTCGCTCCAATGCATGGGAAAGCACATGACCGCACCATTGGGTAAATTTTTTAAATGATTTAAGGCATTATCCATATTCAAATCCACTTTTTGAGTTTTACTGCCCTTTAATTTCCAAAGATAAAAGCAGATACTTGAAAAACAGACCAGTAAAGTTCCAAAAAGCAGATATTCCACCATGATGTCGTGTTTTAATCCTCCCCAGATCATGGCAACCAAAAGTCCTGTCGGGAATGCGGCATTGTAGTTGTATAGGTATCCCTGCCCCAGGCATCGCAAAAAAGGGACAAACGTGGTCAATAAAATAAAGAGTAAAATCATGCCAAGCCATTGAACCAGCCAGCTATCCTCATAGGTTAGTTTGGTATGCATGGGGTCTCCTCCATACATCCATAAAGATGCTAAAAAAACGACCCATCCCCAGGGGTTAAAACCGATCAGGTACCGAAGCTGGCGGAAAAAGCCTTTCCACCCCGAGAAATAATATTTTGTGGGTGTTTCATAATCTGGTTTCCCATAAACGGGCGATTCCTTGATCGGATGCGAGGATATCCACCGCCAGTTTCTATTCCAGAATGAAACAATATCCCAATGAGCTTTTAGAACCTTCAGATAAAAACCTTTGCTGAGTATCAAGGCGGAAATAATAGAAAGCGGAACAAGCATCAACAGATGCCAGTCCTGAAACCATAAACCCGAAGCCAGGGAAAGGAACCAAAATAATTGGGTGGTCATTTTATGGGTCAAGAGGAGTAAGCCAGATATCAGAGCAACCAACGCCCAGCACCAGGGCATTCCTTCATGCCAGATTAGCCAGATCAGCAAAAGTACAATGATGTCCAGAAACAAAGCGGCAAGACCGCGAGGATTGAGCTGGACATTGTAGCTTATTAGGATGGGAGTGAGGGCATAAACGACCCCGGCACCTATCATGGAGTTGAGTTTTCCCCCAATATAATACCCTGCAACCATAAGTATAGCCAGGCGGACCAGATCTATACCAATAGCCAATAGGTGGCTGTTTTTATCAAAAACTTTTTTTGGAAGCTTTGCCATTAGCAATGGAAACAGAGGAGGGTACCATTGATGGCGTTCTAGTAAAAACTGGGGCAGGGAAGGGGGGAACTTTCTATTTTTACGGTAATCTTCAATATAGGATTTCCAGTACCAATGATCGACTCCCACCCCATGCGGAGCAATGAGATGAGGAATAAAACGAATAAACCCAGAGAAAACCAAAATTGAAATAAAAAAAAACCATTCCATAGTGAAGTGAAAAGAATATTTTTTGAGTTAGTTTCTGAAGATTCCTGTAAAAATTAAGTTAAACGATTGCGAAGGGAGGAGGTGATTTTTTTAAAGCTTGTGTCTATTGAACAATCATTCAGACAAAAATCTATTATCTCCAATGCTTCGTTTCCGCTGCCAACCACGAATGAATTTTCTCTTTTCTCAAGAAGCTGTCCGTCAACTGCAAAAAAATCATAGTCAAGATTTACGGGTTTGGCCTCAAAAACCCTTATTTTTTGATCCATGTTTCCATTTAAAAAACAGAATGCTCCCTCGAAAGGTTTGGAAGAGGCTCTTATCAATCTATATATATTTTCAACACCGTCATTCCAAAATATTCTTGCATCTTCCGGCTTTCTTGAAAAAGTCCGCAGACCTCTTATTTTTTTCTGCGGATTGGGCTTGTTTCCATTTTGGATTAAATGGAGAGTTTCAAAAAATCCACAAGGGACCTCTTTGGACAACCACTCATAAATTTCGGTAATGTAAGTGTCCTTTGTAAGATTAAAAGTTTTTTTGAGATAAATGGGGCCTGAATCCAGCTCTTCACTCATTTCGTGGAATGTCAGGGTCACACTTTTTTCATCATTTAAGATTGCCCAATTGGGGCAGGCATTCCCCTTATAGCGAGGAAGATCGCCAACATGAGCATTTAATACCCCCAGATTAAAAAGCTTCAAAAAGGTATCGGGTAATATATTTATGAAATTGAACGAAACAACCAAATCCACTGAGGAAAAATCGGCTGACTGCAGGATGGGGTTTAGATTTGCGGAGTTATAAAAGGGACACCCAATAATTTCTGAAATCTCTTTGAACTCGTTTTCCCCACATTTATAAAAGGGTTCTGCCTTTGAGGTCCAAATAAATGAAATTTCATGGGTGTTGTCCTGCTGCAACTTTTTAATAGTATCCAGCAGCATTCTAGTCCTTCCCATAAATCCGATTCGCATCAAATATCCTCCAGACTTATGGGTTGACCATTCGATTCCAAAATTGCCCTTAGAAAATCTCGAACCCCCACGCTAGGATTAGAATGTTTTTCCACTTCATTTGCGTTTAATTCGAACAGCTCTCTGCCATTTTGAATTTCTTTTAAGGATGAATATTCCGTTCCATTTGTCGAGTTGAGATGGACATGGATGGGATGGAAATCAAAAATAGTGATGTCTCCATAGAAGCGTTCTTCATCATACTTTACAAAATCCTTGATGAATTCTGCATCGTCTTCCCAGTTATATAAAATCCGGTCAAAAGATATACCTCCAAAAGTAAATTTGCATTTTTGCACGTGCCTTGCTTCATGCATGAATAACGATAGGTCTGTTGTCAGTTGGTCATAGTTTCCGAAGATTTCCGCGAGTAATGGAGAAGATTGGATTAAACAATGAGTTCTCATAAAACGAGCATTTGGTGCATAGCTTAAGCATTTATCAATCACCTCTGAGGTTGATTTGCCGTGATTGCTGTTGGGTAAAAAATTTGGATGTATTCCCAGTTCATGTCCTTGCTGAAGAATTTCTTTGTTAAGATCTGTATGGTGTAAAGTAAAAAATGTGGCCTTTACTTTGTATTCAGACAACATATCCAAACAGAGTTGTATAGAGGAATCAGGAGCCCAATCTATATCAAATGTGAGGTGGTATTTATTTTTCATCTAATTTGGAGATGGGAAAGTGTAAATGGTTTTACTAAGTTTTTTGAATGTTGGGTTGTCAATTCCGGGTCGAGTCTCAGATTTGTGCGGAAAAGTACGGTTTATCTTGGAACGAAAATGGAAGATTTGAAAAAATGTTCGCCCACTAAGCCAGCGTAAAACCTCCTCTATTTTGCCACTGCGGCCCTTTTAAAACAAGGGTTAATTGTATTTTTTTCAAAGGTTTATGGGGGTTCGGTTGGGGGTTCGAAAAATTTGCTATGCGTTTCCAGTTCAATCAAATGTATCTGGCACAAAATTTTTTGATTTTTATTCGGTCGACGGGCAACCTTTTAAGAAAAATGGACTGGAATTTGTACTTTGGGAATGCTTTAATATTTTGTGTTTTCAAAGGCAAAGTTTTTGAAAGCTTAGCCTGCACCGAATTCCCTCAGAAAAACCCGCATATTTTCAAAATTCCTTCGAGAAAACCTGTTTGAAAAACAAACTCCGTATAATTTATTTTATCACTGAAGATTGGTATTTTTGGTCTCACCGCCGCTCCCTCGCGAAAGCCGCACAAAAAGCGGGGTTCAGCGTTACAATTATTACTCGGGTCAATAAATATAAAGACCTCATCGAAAATGAAGGGTTCCACCTTATCCCCATAAAGTTGGTTCGTAGCAGCAAGAACCTGTTTTCAGAATTCTCGAGTTTTTTAGAAATCTATAAGATTTATCGTAGGGAAAAACCGGATATCGTCCACCACGTAGCTCTTAAACCCATATTGTATGGAACTTGGGCTGCAAGGTTTGCCAGGGTTCCATGTATTGTCAATCTCTTCGCCGGTGTTACCACCAAATTTCATGCGGATAAATGGAAGTCGATAATCCTTCAGAAAGTGGTAAATCTGGTATTCCGGCTGGGGTTTGCGGGGGGGAAAGCATACGCGGTTTTTCAGAATGCTTTTGACAGACAGTCTTTTCTCGATAAAGGTATTTTGAAAGAGAAAAGCACAGGATTGATTAGTGGTTCAGGTGTGGATATTTACCGTTTTAAAGATACCCCGGAGCCGACTGGAACTCCGCTTGTTATTTTGGCCTCAAGGATGCTTTGGGACAAGGGGGTGGGGGAGTTTGTAGAGGCGGCAAAAATGTTAAAGAAAGAAGGGGTGAATTGCCGCATGCTTTTGGTGGGGAGTCCCGATCCCGAAAACCCGGACCCACTTCCCTCAACCTTGATTGAAAAATGGCAATCGGAGGGCGTGGTTGAATGGTGGGAAAACCGGGATGATATGCCCGAAGTGTTCTCAAAGGCAAATATTGTCTGCCTTCCCTCCTACCATGAGGGTTGCCCAAAGGTGCTTATTGAAGCCGCTTCTTGTGGGCGGGCCATAGTCACCACCGATGTTGCAGGGTGTAGGGAAGTGGTTCGCCATAATGAGAATGGGCTGCTGGTTCCTGTGAAAAACCCCATTGCTCTGGCCGAATCCATAAAATTGCTGGTGCAATCTCCCGAAAAAAGGGCTCAAATGGGTAAAAAGGGCCGGGAAATTGCAGTTGAGAAGTTTTCTGAAGAAAAAGTAATCAATAAAACTCTGGAGGTATACAATATGCTTCTAGAAAGAGCAAAAGTTAAAGGGAAATGACTCATTTGCCGATAAATCCTATAAATTATTTACCAATTAAGAAACCAATAGGTGCTTATGTTGACTATAGATGAAAAAGTAAAAACCAATTTTGAGTTGGGTGCTGAAAAATTCGATCGAATTTATGAGCCGACAGAAGAAAAAACCTTATTGAGTGGATGGTTGGATAAACGATTCCGGAAAACCATGTACTTTCGATTCGATGAAACTCTAAATAACATCGACAATGACAAGATTCAATCCGTGCTCGATGTGGGCTGTGGGTCGGGAAGATATTGTGTGGAGTATCTTAAGATGGGCAAAAAGGTGGTCGGAATCGATATGGCTTCCAACATGCTAAAAATTGCAAAAGAAACTTGTTCCGAGACGGTCCCCGAAGGAGATATTGAGTTTATTTATGGGAATTATATGGACCACCACTTTGATGAGAAATATGATGCGGCTGTTTTAACAGGTTTATTCGATTACATCGAAGATGCTGAAAGTTTGATAAAAAAACTAAAAACAGATGTGAACCATATGGTGTTGGGTTCCTTTCCCAAGTCTGAGAGCTTTCTGAATAAAATCAGAAAAGTAAGGTACTTTTTCAAAAATTGTCCGCTCTATCTCTATTCCAGAGAAAAACTCGAAAAAATGTTTCGCTCGGCAGGGATAGAAAACTTTACTATCACTGAAACGGATCGAGAGTATTATGTCAGGTTGAATCTATAATTCGTCCAAAGGTTTTTTCGATCTATGAAATATGCGGTTCTTTCTTTGGATATTGAAGACTGGTACCACTTGGATTATTTTTCCGGAAAAGAATCCAACCGCGAATATTCCATGCTTGATGGGTTGGAGGTTTACCGGGAAACCCTTGCCTCGCATAATATCCCTTCTTCCTATTTCGTCCTTGGCGAGATAGCTCAATCTCTGAAAACGAAATTAAGGCAACTGGTCGACCAGGGGAACGATATTGGTTCCCACGGTTGGGGGCACGTGCGCCCATTAACCATGGATAAGGATTCCTTTGAGTCTGAAATGCGATCGTGCAAGCAAAGCCTCGAAGATATTCTGGGAAAACCGGTGTTAGGTTACCGGGCTCCCTGTTTTAGTCTGGATCGAGAACGACTGGATATTTTAAGAGATATTGGATTTAAACTGGACTCGAGCCGGATCAAGTTTGGCGACCATCCTTTATATGGAGATTTGAATCTGGATGGTTTTCATGAGAATTCTCAGGCGATTTACAGTTCTAAAGATTTTTTTGAATTTGAGGTGAGTACCCTTCCGATTTTTGGCAAACAAATTCCCGTATCCGGGGGAGGTTATTTGCGCATCTTTCCCTGGGTAATCATGGGAAGGTTGATTGAGAAATATTTAAAGAATAATAGTTTTTTTACTTTATACATCCACCCTTTTGAATTATCTTCCCGGGCCAATCCGGGGTTCCCGCAAGAAACAGATCCTAAAAACAAGTTTCGTTTTTCTTTGGGTCGGTCAACGGTTGTCAAAAAACTCCATGCCTTGATTGAGTTGCTTAGGAAAAATGATTATCAATTTACAACCTTTTCTGCGCTGAGAAACAAACTCATCCATGATGCCTAATAAGCGAATTCTCATTACAGGGATATCCGGTTTTATTGGCTCCAAGCTTAAAGAAGTTTTATCAGCGAAGGGTTACGAGGTTTGGGGGATTTCTCGTCGGGATATGAAGAATGATTCCATTATTCAAGGCGACCTCAGTTCTATCGAATCTACCACCCATGCCTTTAGTAAAATTCCAGAATGTTCAATTGTTATTCACGCCGCAGCATTGGCGCATTCGACAACCAAACAACCTGGGCAGGATTATTATTCTGTCAATACAGCAATCACTAATAACGTGATAGCGCAGCTTGCTCAAAAACAGGTGAAACTCATTTTTTTGAGTTCCATTGCCGTTTATGGGTTGGAGGGGCGACGCTCTATTGTGACTCCGGGAAGTGAAAAAAGGCCTGCGACTAAATATGGAATGAGCAAGTTAAAATGCGAGGATATTATTCGGGAATCCGGGTTGAATGATATTACCATTCTTCGTCCGGCTCCAGTGTTTGATGATGAACATACTGACGATGTTAAAAAAAGAGTCTACTTCCCGGGACAGACAACATTAAAATATAAAATTCTCCCCTCCCCGAGTTATAGCCTGTGTCACATCGATACTCTTACAAAAATAATTCTAAGTTTGGTCGATGAAAAAAATGTCTCTTTAGAAACCCTCAATGTGGTGGACCCGGTTCCCTATGACCAGAACGAACTGGCAGAGAAGTTTCCTGGAATTGGAATTCCCGTCATTTCCTTTTTTATTCTGCCGATCTGGATATTTTTAAAACTTTTTGATTCGGGTTGGGGTTACTCAGTCAGTTGTAATCTTGGTAAATTGCTGAGCCACAATATTTACGAATGAGTATTTTGGGGCGGTTGAATTGGAAGAAGCTAATGGGAAATTTGTTCCCACTTGAATACGGCGCCGAGGGTTAAAACAAGAATTTTTAAATCCAGAAAAAAGGATCGGTTTTTCAGGTAAAACTCATCGAGTTTTACTTTTTCGTATACGGGTAGTTTGTCGCGGCCCAAAACTTGTGCCCAACCGGTAATTCCCGGGGGCAGGTTTTGTATCCCCGCTTCGGTTCTCAATGATATTAGATCATTCTGGTTGTGAAGAGCAGGTCTCGGACCCACAAGGGCCATATCGCCTTTTATGACACTCCAGATTTGGGGCAATTCATCCAGGCTGGTTTTTCTTAAAAACTTTCCAAACAAAGTGAGATGTTGTTCCGGGGTTTCCAGTAAATGAGTTGCGGTATCAGGTGGAGCGTCTACCCGCATTGTGCGAAATTTGGGCATTTGGAAAACCTGATTATTTTTGCCCACACGCGAGGACCAGAAAATGATGGGTCCCACTGAAGTTATTCTGACAATTAAAGCTATGATCAATATGGGGATAAAAAATATAGTGCCAAGGAGAATTCCCAGAAAAAAATTAATTCCTCTTGTCATTGGCGATACCTTGTTTGGTTAAGAAAAAGTAAAACATGCCTGGAAGGAGAGAAAATCGAGTTCTAGAATTCATTTTGAACCGGCATAAAGTCCATGCTGTCTTAAGAATAGCTCATTAGATGTTTTGAAGCCAAGAAATTTTTATAATTTTCCGCTTTTTTCATCCAATAGTTTTCTCTCTTTTCTTATTTTAACGGCAATTTTTTTAAAAAACTTAACGGATTTTGGAGTCTCCCTCTTCATCATATCTTTATAAATGAGGAGGAGCTAAAGATCGAGAATTTGTTCCAAAAAATTATGAGAAAAAAAATCCAGATAATTTTAATTACCCTGCTATTAATGGTTTCTTTGATAGGGTTTCTGAATATAAATGTGACAACGAATCATGGGCGTGATTTTGTTGTTACAAGAAGCGAATTACCCTTATACCTCAAGTTGCTGGGGTTTTTTGACCGGCATTTCAATTATAAACTGTTGGTCAAACAGGTGGTGGGACATTTGGAAACGCCTGAGGAAAAAGTGTTCCGGTTATTTGAATGGACTCACGAAACCATTCGCCCTCAACCAAAAAGTTTGCCCATAATGGATTCCCATGTCTGGGATGTTTATGTTCGCGGGTATGGTGTCAGCGATAATTTTCATGATTTGTTTTCCACCCTTTGCAATTATATTGGGGTCGATGCTTTTTTCGAGCGTTTGATGTTTGAAGATAGTCGAAATTATATTGATATTACTTTTGTGCATGTTAAAAGGGGATGGGTGGCATTTGACCCTTTTCACGGTGCTTATTTTAAAAACAAGGATGGGAAATGGGCTACGATTCAGGAATTAAAAACGGGGAATTGGCAATTGGCAAAACTGTCGAAATCCATTGTAAAAGCGTCCTACTATAAACCTTTTTTCAAGTTAATCCCTGATACCCTAACTATGGGTTTGAAGAGGGCTAATACTCAATCTCCTGTCAACAGACTTAAACTGCAACTTCAGAACTTCTTTTTCAACCAAAAACCCTTGTTTGAATAAGTTTGGATGCCATCAGCCCTGGCTCGGGTTAATTCTTGTAATTTTAATTTCTTTGCAATTTTGGGTGGGTTTGGAAAAATCTGTAATTTGAATATAGTCAGGGAGGCGGGTGTTTTTATCTGTGATTGCCGACATGACCTGATCGCAGGTGAGGTTAATTACCTTATGGAGGTTTGCGCCTCTTAAGTTTGTCTGCTTGAGCAGAGCATTTGTAAGGTTGGATCCTATTAGGTCTGCTTGTTCGAGATCGGCGTTTTTTAAATTTGCATTTGAAAAATTTGTAAAACCAAGACGAGCACCCTTGAAATTTGCATGGGTAAATTTTCCATTTCTCAGGTCGGCTTTAAACCCTCGGTCGTGGAGATGGATTCCAGAAAGATTTGCGCCGCTGAAATCTTTTTCTTTTCCATTCAGGAGGCTGATGCATTTTGAATCTGATATTTTTGGTAAGTAAATATAGTCAGGCAAATGCGTCGTTTTGTCTATGGTGGAAGATTTAATTTGTTCGCAGGTTAAATTATATGCTGTTTCAAAGTTTGCCCCTTTTAAATTTGCCCTTTTCAGAGAGGCATTCGCAAAATCTGTGTAATAGAAATGGGATTTGGACAGATTGGCATCACTAAGATCTGCTCCTTTGAGATTACCTTTATCCAGAAAAATTCCTTCCAGATTTGCTGCTTTTAAGTTTGCTCCTTTTCCTTTTAATAGATTGATGCATTTGAAACTGTCTTTTTGGTAAAAGACAGCATAAATATAATCAGGAAATTTTGTGTTGTTGTCTGTCGTTGCCGAAAACAATTGTTCACAGGAAACATGGGTTACCTTGCTGAGATTAGCCCCAGTTAGGATTGCCCCTTGGAGATCTGCATTGGCAAAATTTTCAGCCAGAAAATCAGCATTGACAAGATATGTATTTCTTAAGTCGAGGCCCTTTTCCTGAATTTCTTTTTTGCATTTGGGTGTGGGGCTGGTGGGCCCGGTAACTTCCATGTTTTCAGGAAAGAGGGTGTTTTCGTCAATGATGGCGGATGTCACCTGGCCACAGGTCAGGTTGAGAGCGCCGCTGAGATCGGCACCTCTAAGAATGGTACCGTGCAAATCAGTTCTGTAAAAATTTGAATGAATTAAATTTGCTTGATTGAGATTGGCGTTTTCCAGTCTGGCGAAGGCAAAATTGGTATTGCTTAGGTTTGCATTTCTTAGATTGGCCTTTTTTAAATATGCATTGAATAAGTTTCCGTTGCTGAGATTAATTCCTTCAAGGTTGGCATGGTTCAAAACTGCATTGTCCAGCCCGCTTTTAATCAATTCCATCCTGCTTCGTATCAAGCGGTTGATGGGTTCGTGGGATTCACGTTTTCCAAACAAAGAATTGAGCAGGGTGCGTGGGTCAGAGAAAACCGGTTTTGGTTTTCTCTTCATTTGTTGAATTTGTGCGATTTTGCGAATACCAGTTTTATTTTCGTTGGTAATTTTTGGCAATAAGGCATTAGCTCTTCTGGAAATAATATTTGTTTCGTTTATATGTACATAAAAGCTGGTGAGGAAAATAAAAATATAAATACCTGAGATCCAGATTATAAATGTAAAAAAGCGCTTTGGCATTTGAGGTGGTCTTTGGGTATTTGGCTTTTAAAACAAGCCTTTTTTAAAATTTGTTTGCCAGGCCTGTTTGAATCTCTTCCCTTGAGGTAAGTAGTCCAAGATAGGAATGGAATAGCCAGTTTAAATGTGGATATTTCAAACTGTCAAAAGTAATTGAATGTATCAGAAAACCAACCAGTACAATCAATAGGAATCCAAGTTTCCTGTTTTCATTTTCATCGCGAAGCCCGGGAAATTGATGTTTGATTAAATATACCATTAAGCAGAAATAGGCCAGGGAGAATAGGGCTCCGGTTTCGCCGAGGAATGTTAATAACATATTGTCGAATACGTTTAAGTTCGTGACCATATCATGAAAAGAATATTTTCCTTTTGCCGGAAAAATTTTTGTTTCGTAATCATCAGGGATAAACCGTGAAAGCGATGAGTTGAACCCTAATCCGAATAAGGGTTTTTCTTTAAATACATCAAGTGCTATAGGGTAGAACTCCATTCGTACCAGCAACGTGTCTCTGTTTTGCATCCTGCTTTTATAACTGGCGGGAAATTGGTTTCCCAGTTGATAAACTGTTCCTCCTATCATCAGAGCGGCCAGGATAAAAAACACCATTCCTTTTCGATTAATAGTTGTCCAAAGGAGCAACATTCCAAAAATGGCAATCAAGGGGCCTCTTTGTCCTATAAAAATAGTTACTAAAACTCCAAGAGCCAGGCTTAAAATTAAAGGGATTTTTATCCAGCTTGAATTGTTTTTGCTTAAAAGCGAAAGTGGTCCAAAGGAAAGCAGGATTAATAAGGACCCGGCTGGAATTGGATTGGATGAGAATAAGAGGATTCGCTTCGTAGAGATTTCAGATTGTTGATAAATCTCAAAAAGGCCATATAGGACAAGAATGAAAAAGCAAAGGGTGCATAATAGGGAAAAATTTTTTCTGTTTTTTTCGGATTGAAACAAAAAATAAGTGGCTAGAAACGTCAATATGCCAGACATCAGAAAAAGGCCCATCCCCTTGAAGGATTGCCAGATGTTCTCGCTGTAGCAAATGTTTAAAACTCCAAGAAAAAGTATGAGTAATACAAACTTGATTTCAGCAGGCCATTTTTCACTTTTGACCAGTGTGGAAAACTCCCTTCCCAGAATCAAAAGCAGGGTGGCCAGGCAGGTAAAGGAAATCACTGCTTGCGCCCAGTGGTTGGGCCAGTTCTGAATGGCATAAACGGACCCAAATACCATGAATATTGTGGATAAAAAATAGGCAACAAAAGGATGATCTTTTGCTGCCTTGGGAATATCGGGGGTTGTCATGGTATGGCTTCTGGGGGTTATGGTCAGGATTCTATTTCCTGCGGTTATTCAGGCCGGAACAAGCAAATAATAATAAAGAAAATTTCCGAGTTTGCCGTTTAGGAGAAGAGGGATAATTGCATTTGGTTAGAAGCATTTAGCCTGCTTTTGCACGCATTTTTATTTTATCTAAATGGTATGATGAATGTCAATGATGCGGCTGATTAAATCTGCATGGTTTTGAGTCTGAATTTTTAAATTCAAGCGAATATTAAATGTATTTCAAAACGGCTCTCAAAAATTATCCAAATGCTTACCAGTTAGCCCAACGGGTTTATCCATATTTTAGTCTTATGATGGGAGCCCTGCGTGGTAGAAGGGGCTGGCAGGATCATATGCGGTCAACCTGGTCGATGCTTCGCCGGGACACAGTATTAAAAGGCCGGCCGATGAATATAACGGTGGAGCCTACCAACCTTTGTAATCTTTACTGTCCAATTTGTGAAACGGGTGCCGGTATTCTTGGTCGAAAAGAAGGGCATATGACCTTTGAGCAATTCAAGATAATTTTTGACAAGTTAGGAGAGCATACCAATACATTAATGTTTTATTTTATGGGCGAACCTTTCCTCAACCCCGAATCGTATAAAATGATCCGTTACGCCAAGGATATTGGCATCCCATTCGTTACTACCTGTACCAATGGAGATCCTGTGAACGCTGAAAAATTGATTGAATGTGGTTTGGATGAGATTAATTTTCAAATTGGTGGGATGACCCAGGAAACTCATGAGATCTATCGGGTGAATAGTAATCTCGAGCGGGTCCTGGTAGCCTTGAAGGACACGATTCGATTGAAGCGGCTTCGAAAATCAAAGATACGTATTTTATGCGGGTTTATTGTGATGAAACATAATGAACACGAGATAGAAGAGTTTAAGAATAAGATGGCTGAACTGGGGGTTGACGATATTACGATAATTGATGCTTGCGTGCGTGATATTGAACAGGCGGAGAAGTTTCTCCCAAAAGATAGACGTTACTGGTCTTATGATTTTAATGCGTTGGCTGAAGAGGGTGTTCTCAGGCCCAAGTTCCAACCCATAAACAAATGTGATTGGATAAATTATTCGCTCAGCATTCATGTGAATGGCGATGTTGTCCCCTGCTGTAGGGATCCCAAAGGCGAAGAAGTGATGGGGAATTTGTTGTCACAAGACTTAGACGAAGTTTGGAATGGCGATCGTTATGTGGCTTTTCGAAAAAAACTTTATAAAGACCAAAGCCAGATTAACATTTGCAGATTATGTTCGAGTTATCCGGTGAGCAAAATTCAATAAATTGAAAAACGGATAAAGGGATTATTGAAAATTTAAAAGAGCAATCTGTTTTATATGCCGGATTGTTAACTTATGCCAAACATAATTCATATGGAATAATGATGGATTTATAGTAACCTGTTATTAGTAGTTTTCAGGCTTGTTGGTGCAAAATAAAAAGCAAAACGCAGAGTCTCCTGAAACTTATTTTTCAAGTGATTCCTTCCAATGATTCATATCTCAGGCAAGCAAAGCAAACCCGACACCCCTAATTAAAAATGACATCCTATAAAAATAATCTTAAGGTTGCATTTTTGTTTGCGTTTGATGCTTGTCTCGCTATCGTTTCTTTGTATTTGGCTTTTTTGCTCCGGTTTGATTTCGATATTCCCGAAAATGATATCAAGCTATTTTCAAGTTTACCCCCTCTGATCATTTTCTGTAGATTAAGCTCTTATTATTTTTTCAGTTTTTATTCTCGGCTCTGGAAGTACTCCACTTTGGAAGACCTGATAGTTATTATTAAGGCCGTGAGTGTTGGGTCTATCCTGATTTTTTCAAGTACCTTTTTTTATGAAGGTTTTATATCAATACCTCAGGAGTACTTTCGTTTTTTCCTGATCCCTCGAACGGTTCTTATCATTGATTGGTTCCTCCTTATAATCATGATCGGGGGATCTCGTCTGTTTTGGAGGATGTGGAGTGAAAAGAGGCAACATGAAGATGTTTCCCGGGAAATTCCCAAAAAACGTGCCTTAATTTATGGTGCCGGAGACAAAGGGGTTTATTTTTTTAAGCATTTACGTTCCGGGTCACCCGAGTACCTGGTGGCAGGGTTCATTGACGACTCCCCTTCCAAAAAAAACAGTTCCATTATGGGTGTTAAAGTTTTAGGGGGTAAGCGGGATCTCATCCGGATCGTAAAGGAAATGGAGATTGATGAAATATTGATTTCCATAAACAATATTTCTTCCGAACGATTGAGTGAAATTATTGACCGGTGCAATAAAACCTCGGCCAATTTCAAAATGGTTGCGTCCACCATTGACAGTTCCAATCAGGAAAGGGTGGTTTCCCGCATCAAAAATATTGAAATCAGCGACCTGTTGCAAAGAGAAGAAGTGGTATTAGATTTGTCGTTAATCAAACAAACCATAAAAGGGAAAAGGGTACTTGTTACAGGTGCCGGAGGGTCCATAGGAAGCGAACTATGCCGGCAAATTTTGGAATACGAACCCTCCTCCATAGTTATGGTGGATATTGGCGAAAATTATCTTTATGAGTTAAAAATGTTTTTAGGTGTGGGCGCTCCAAATTGTGAAAAGCATTTTATATTTGGATCTGTTACGAATGAGGCCAAAATGGAGGGGATATTTCTACACCATCGGCCTCAATTGGTATTTCATGCAGCGGCCCATAAGCATGTTCCCATCATGGAAGACAATATTGAAGCAGCAATTGTAAATAATATTTTGGGCACTAAAACTACTGCAGATCTTTCCGGTAAATATGATGTTGAAAATTTTATTTTAATATCTACAGACAAGGTGGTGAACCCCACCAGTATTATGGGGGCCACTAAAAATATTGCTGAAAAGTACATCCAGTCAATTTCTAGGGAAATTAAAACCACATTTATCACCGTTCGTTTTGGTAATGTTTTGGGAAGCAATGGAAGTGTTGTGCCCCTTTTTCAAAAGCAAATCCAGCAAGGCGGACCGGTAACAATAACCCATCCGGAAATGACCCGTTTCTTTATGCTTATCCCGGAGGCGGTTCAGCTCATTCTTCAGGCCATTACCATAGGTTCCCAAAGGGAAGTGTTTTTGCTGGATATGGGAAAACCGGTGAGAATTGCGGATCTGGCGGAAAATATGATTAAGTTGGCTGGTTATGTGCCGGGTAGGGATATCGAAATGGAATTCACAGGAATTCGCCCAGGTGAGAAGCTTCATGAGGAATTGACCAATGATCAGGAAGGCCTTGTTGAAACGGGACATAAAAAGATTTCTTTAGTTAAATCTCAATTTGTACTCGAACCCGATTTCGGCCTCAAACTCGATGCCTTACTTTCCAGCGCAAATTCTGAAGACCCTGATAAATTAAAACTTCAATTAATGCAATTAGCCTCAAATCATCAGCATCCTGAGAAAACGAAAAGCACCATTTAGTGTTTTCACCTTTTTAGGCCTACCTTCTAATAAAATAGTGCTTTAGGACTATTTAAATTTAACCGTTTAGAATATTTGGGGTTTGATAGATTCAATGTTTTGTACAAGGTGAAAAAGAGTATTGGGTTTATGGAAAAAGCTTTGAAATTGATTCCAGGTGTATTTTTACTGGGGTGTGTTTTTATGATCCCCTCAGGAATTTCAGCTAATTTTGACGGTTTGCCATGGGTGAGCGGTCCGGAGACTATCGCGTTATCTGTTGTTGTTCCCTTATTAATGGTTCTGGGTTGGCGGTTTCTCACAGAAAAAATAGCCGTGTTGTTTCTGGGAGCGTTGTTGGTCTTTAGGGTGATTTTATTTGCTGGAAGCCCGGATGGCGGGTGGTTGGTAAAAATGTATCCAAATACCACTCCAGAACAATTATCCCAACTTACCTGGTCCCAAATGCCAGAAGATGGTAGCTGGATTAAGACTTATGCCACCTCCTGGAATCCGCAGGCCTCCGGCGTTCTAAAAAAGCCCTGGTTGGAAAAACTAAACTTTCCGCTTGATTGGGTATTGCCAAGCGTAAGCCCTTGCGAGCCAAATACAAAATATTGTTTTGATGATTTGAATCCTGTTGTTGAAATTAATGGATCAATATTGCTTCCCGAGAATCAAAAGTTTTCCGTAATTGCTGAAGGCATTCAAGAGGGAAGTTTGCGGTTTACCAATGACAAGAATGAGAGTTTCATTTTAGTTCCTGCAAAAAACGTAGATGAGACAGGTCTGGAGCAGTACCAACTTCAGAAAGGGGGAGTCTGGCAGGTATCAGGAAAGCTGACCTATAAAGGGCTTCATTGGTCGCTTATTCCAACACTTGTTCCAGATACAGGAGAACCTACTTCCGAGTTAGGCAGGGATGTTCTTTGGCAAAATGGTCCAGAATTGATGGAGAAAAAAAATAGTATTGGGTTCTATAAATTGCTCAGTTATTTCATTGATTTTGGGATTTTCCTTTTCTTATTTATTTGGGCCATTTGGACGGCACGCGGATTGGTGAAAGAAGAAGTGCTGACTCTTCCTCTGGCTCTCTTTAGCCTCATGGCTGTGTTCATTTCTTCTGTTGTAGGGCCCATAGTAAAAAGTATTCTCAGACAAATAAGCTTGCGTGATCCCACCAACGTCTCTCACCTTGGATTTTCAGTCATTGTTGTAAGCATAGGTTTTGTTTGCTGGGTTATTTGGAAACAGGATTACAGAAATTTCCAACCAGAGCGAATTACAAAATCGGTGTTTTTGTTTTACGGGATCGCCATGTTTTCATTTTTTACCCATGTTTGGCGTCACACCCTGGGGAAGTGGACATTATGGACCCCCGGTGATGATTGGACGTCTTATCAGGATTTCGCACGAAGATTAATTGTCGGAAGTGAATGGGTTTATTCGGGGACATTTAAAAAAATCACCGTAGGGGGACCCTTTCTAAATGCAGGAGAGGGTATTTTTGTAATGCAACCCCTTTATAGATATTTTGTCGGCTTTTATCATTGGCTATTCGGTCAAAGTGTTTTCGCCCAGGACATGGCAGATGTCTGGTGCATTTTGGGTGGGCTCACTCTAATCGCCAGTTTTATAAACCGGTTTAATTTACCAACCGGCATCGCATTTGTTGCCAGCACCATTTATTTAATTATAAACCTGATGGGTTCCTATAGATATCATATTGGAAATGGCCTTGTGGAAAACCACGCCATGGTTTTTATGATGTTGGCTGCATGGTTCCTTTTCCGAAGCCGCGAAGGAGGGATGTACCAAATATTTCTGGCAACCCTCTTTGGAATATTTGGCTATTGGATGCGTCAGGACCATTTGGGTGCCATTGCCGGATTAGCTTTTTTAGTTCTGGAACCGGTAGGACCCTTGACCGCAGGATGGAAAGGATATTGGGAACGATTTTTATTGAATTGGAAAAAAATTGCCTTGTACTGGGGAGGAGGAATTCTAAGCGTCCTTTTAATATGCTATCGAAACTGGTATCTGGGAGGCTCTTTTTATCCGACGGATAAAAGTCATCCAAATTTCATAGGAGATTTTGAAAGAGGCAAGTTTTATTTGATCTTAACAGGCAATGAATGGCCTACATTTCCATCGATCTCGGGGATTTTAGTGACTCTCGGGGTTTTCCTGGCATTGTTCGCATTGGTCTGGCGCCCCAAATTTCTTTCAAATTTTCCTCTCAGTCTGGGAGTCATTTTTGCAGGATTATTATCCCCCTATTTTTTCCTTTGGACGGGTGGATATGCACCGCGTTTTAGTATCCATATTTTACCTTTATCGATTTTGTCATTGGCAATCCTTTCAAGTTACCTGTATAGGTTTATGCCATTCCTATCCCGATTTAGATGATTCCACTTTTCCTGGAACCCTTATATCTTAAATCAAAGCTAAGGATACGGGGTGAAATGAATATAGATTCCCCATCGAACAATCCTAAATCAGGACCATCACAAGATGAAAAACCCGGTGGCTTTAAATGGGTAAAATTATTGGGGCCTGTTTTCCTTTCGGCAGTGATCGCCCTTCCTTCAGGGCTCCCTTCATGGTTTGACGGTTTGCCGTGGGTTGGTTTCAATGAAACCCTTGTGATGGCTGTTCTCCTTCCCTTTTTGCTGATTGTGGGGCGTGGGTTTGTTTTTACACGTGGGCCTGTCCTCTTTCTGTTTGTCCTGTTCATTTTGAAAATGGTTGCTTTTTTGGGAGCCCCCTCCAGCGGTTGGCAAACCAGGGTTTTCCCAGATATGACACTGGATGAGGTGAAGCAAAACAAGTGGCGGAAAGGAATGTACGATGCCGTGACCTCTGGGAAATGGGTCAAAACCTATGCAACAAATTGGGAGCAAAATTCTTCTGCAATTTTTCAAACTCCGTGGACCCAAAAATCACAATTCCCCCTGGACTGGTTCCTGCCTCATACCGTGGCTGAGAAAAATGAAAGGGAACAATTTGATTCCCTGCATCCCTGGATAAGTTTTGAAGGGGCTGCGACATTGTCCTCCGGATCCCGTCTGGTTTTAATTGCTCAGGGCGTGGTAGATGGAAGTTTAAGTTTCTTTGGAACAGAGGGAGAGCAGGTGAAGGTTCCCATTGCAAAAGATTTCCAGGAAGCCAGAAATATGGCGAGTCAGGCACCTGAAGGTAGCGGGAGGATTGCTGGAAAACTGAAGTTTGAAGGCTTGGAGTGGTCATTTATTCCCGTCTTGGTGGATCAAGAGGGGAAAGTGAGTTCGGATCTTGGCCGCAAAGTTCTTTGGCAAGATTCCTCGGTTCTTAAAACTTCACCTAAAACTCTTGAGTATTTTGGCTGGCTGAGTTGGGTAACAGATGTCGGGCTTTGTTTGTTTTTCTCCATCTGGGGGATCTGGAGTTTTAGAAATTTATTTTTTGAGAGAATTCTTACTCCTCCCCTGGCAGTTTTTAGTGTAATGGTTGTTGCCTTGACATTTGTATTAGACCCTTTCTACACGTTTGCAATAAAAACGTTTCATTTAATAGATCCGAGCAAAATTACAAACCTTGGATTTTCCATTGTTATTGTTGGAGTTGCCTTTCTATTTTGGACTATCAGACAGAACGATTATAGAAATTTCCGGGCAGACCATCTTGGTACTACCCTTTTTCTTTTATTTGGACCGGCTGTCCTTATCTTTTTTTCTTATAAATGGATTCCCCAAATAGGCAATTGGTCAATTTGGTCGCAAGGGGACGACTGGACAGCGTATCAAAATTTTGCACGCAAAATAATCGTGGATGGAGAATGGCTGAGTGCCGGTGAAGGTGTTTTCGTCATGCAGCCCTTATATCGGTATTTTGTGGGGATCTACCATTTATTGTTTGGGCAAAGTGCGTTTGTCCAACGGATGGCTGATGTGGCTTGTGTATTGGGAAGTACAATAATTATTGCACGACTGGTTGTGATGTTCCGCTTATCCTGCCTGGTTGCATTTTTGTCTGCCCTTGCGTACCTGATGGCAAACTTGATTGGAACTTTCCGATACCGAATTGGCGAGGGGTTGGTTGAAAACCATGCCATGATCTTTTTGATGTTGGCTGCCTTGCATCTTTATAAAAGTCGGGAAGGGAGAATATCTACCGTCTTACTGGCTACTGCATTTGGAATCTTCGGCTATTGGATGCGGCAGGATCATTTAGGAGCGATTGCAGGACTGGTTTTTTTGGCTCTGGAACCCGCAGGGCCATTAACTACAGGATGGAAAGGTTATTGGGAACAATTTATACGGAACTGGAAAAAAATTGCAATGTATTGGGGAGGGGGAATTCTCAGCGTCCTTTTAATATGTTACCGCAACTGGTATCTGGGAGGCTCTTTTTATCCGACAGATAAAAGTCATCCAAATTTCATTGGGGAATTTGAACGAGGAAAATTTTATTTGATTTTAACCGGCAATGAATGGCCTGTCTTTCCTTCGATATCCGGGATTATTGTTACTCTTGGAGTATTTTTCGCATTGATTGCATTGGTATGGCACCCCAGGTTCCTTGAAAATTTCCCTCTCAGCTTGGGAGTTATTTTTATAGGTCTTCTCACCCCTTATGCCTTTTTGTGGACGGGAGCGTACGAACCCCGCTTTAGCATCCATATCCTTCCTCTGGCGATATTGTCTTGGGCGTTTGTTTTAAATAATTATTTTGCAAAAAATAATATTTTGCAAAATTCGGGGTGGGGCGGTCGTTAGCTCTTTTGAAAAATTTTCCAGAAGAGAAATCGAGTCTACTATTTAAGAGGATTTTTTAATATCCGGGGGCTGGGCAGGGGTACAATAAAATCACCCTTGAATCCCTTCTCTGCAATTTTGGGGGCGAGCTCTTCTGCAATATGCCATGAGAGTAAAAGTGCATATTCCGGCTGGTCTTCATAGAGCTCGGATTCATCGAGTACAGGAATAAGTGTTCCGGGAATATACTTTCCGACTTTATGGGAACCTTTGATTTCCAGAACACAGTCCATGATGCCATCATCAATTCCCACATAGTTGATGAGGGTGCTGGCCCGGGAGGGAGCACCAATACCATAGACTTTTTCATTTCGTTTGCGGATATCCAAAAGCATGGAATGGAGTTCAAGTTTTGAAGCCACGACCCTGTTTTTAAAATCTACCAGTCCTTTTCCCTCAAGGTCTGTTTCTTTTTCTTTATTTAAGACCTCAGCCACAGTGGGTTTTACCTCGAATTTTCCTTTTCTGGAAACATAGGCCCGAATGGAGCCGCCATGTGTTGGAATTTGTTTTGCGTGGAATATTTCCAGACCATGTTGTTCGAGAAGATACTTTAATGAATGCAGGGAATAGTACATCAGGTGTTCATGATAGATCGTGTCGTATTGGAGCGTTTCGAGTAGAGACCCAAGATAATGGCATTCCGTAATGAATACTCCATCCTCGTCCAACAAATCCAGTATGCATTTTACAATGTCATTGACCCCGTTTATATGCGCGAACACATTGGTGGCGGTCACCACTTTTGCGGGACCGTGTTCCGCCAAAATGGTTTTGACGACTTCTGGGCCGAAATAAGAAATGATAGTGGGTATACCCCGTTCGATGGCAATTTTCCCAATTTCTTCCGGTGTCACTCCAACCACTTTATGGCCATCTTTGAAGTTGCTTAACAAATTGCCGTCATTTGAGCCGATATCAACGACCAGATCATTTGCCTCCAGGGTCATTAGGCTTCGGCATTCTCGATACATTTCTGCAAAATTATCTTTGAGAATTTTTGTGGTACTGCTGGTATATGGGTATTCCGGTGGAAAAAGAATTCTAGGATCGACCACCAGACCGAGTTGAACCAGTTTGCATTTATTGCATTGCAATAGTTCCGCAGGATAACCCGATTGTTCTGCAGGCCGGTTGCCAATGGGGTGCATGGTATTGACCGGTGGCAAATATCCTAGAAAAAGTATGGAGCTTAGTTCCGTACTGTTGCAGACATGACAATGTGTTACCACGTAACTGGTCTGGTTTCCGTAGGGATTTGATTCGGATTGGTTCATTTTGACTGGGTCTGTGACGTTGGTTTTAGAGAGAAACTTTGAGGTGTAAATTTTAACAGAAAACTATTTTTTATTAATTCGCATAGTAATTGGGCAGGCAAACCCGGGCAGGGGCACTTTTTTGTGATTTCCCTTTTCTTAAGTTTTTAATTCCCCACAGGAACCACTTCAGGTACTCAACAAACCAGGGACCCAGTTTAAATGTTGATTCCCCACCAAACAACCGGTCAATGGAAATAATTGGAACTTCACCCAATTTATATCCCTGTAATTGGGCTTTAATGCTCAATTCAAATGCAACTGCCCAACCGACAGGGCTGGACTCGAGTTTGATTTCATTAAAAAGTGATTTGCGGAACATTTTTATTCCAGTGGTGCAATCTGAAAGGGCGGATTGAAAAATATATAGAAATAATTTGTTCGCAAGCCAGGAAAGCATATGTCCGATTTTTGAGCCTCCCAGTCTTCTTCCGCCATGGGCGTAACGGGTACAACTAACCAGATCACAGCCTTCGTTCATCAAGTCGAGCATGTCATCGATGGCTAATACCGGACCCACCTCGTCTGCAGCGAAAATTAAAATATAATCTCCTTTTGCGGCATTGACTCCTGCTTTCAGGGCATTGACCACTCCAACCCCGGACTTGTTATGAATGAGCCGTGTGTTGGGAAACTGATCTTTCAGGCTGTTGGCAACTTCAATGGAGTCATCTTCAGGATGGTCATAAACAAATAAGACTTCGTGAGGAACTTCTATCACCCCACTCAATACCTTGAGCATGATCTTAATATTGACCCCTTCGTTTCGTACCGGGACCAAAACAGTCAATACCAGGGAATCAGGAATTTGTTCTTGAGTCATATGGTGGAGTGTTTGGGTTGACCTTGAACCTGATTTTGCAAGCGTATTCATCTTATTTTAAACCTAAATTGAAGTAATTTTGTTATATATCGGCATAAAAAAACAAAAAGGTAAGGAAGTTTGCCGATAAAATTCAATTATTGGCTGGATTTTTCAAAAAAACTTCGGATTTGATGACAAACTTGATCAATTTCAGTTTCAGATAGCAAAAAAGAAGAGGGAAGCCAAAACGCCTGGGAAGACAATTTTGTGCTTTGCGGGAATTGATCATCAGGTAAAGCATAGGGTTTTTGAGTGTTGAGGGGATACCAAAACTTCCGGCAGACAATGTTTTTTTCTAAAAGAAATTCTACCAATTCATCCCTTCGGGGACTCAATGCGTCCACCCATTGAGGAACTTCACCTTTCTCAATCGCGAACGGCAATAGTGTTAATTCTTCAATATCTTTTAAGGATTCCTTGTATTGCAGGTAGGTGCTTTTAATTTTCTCAATACGGCTTTCCAGCTTTTCCAATTGGGCAATGCCAACAGCAGCCTGCATATTCGTCAATTTAAAATTGAAACCAGTACGATCATGAATGTCATTGCCTCCTGTTCCCCGTACCGGTCTTCCCTGGTCCTTTAACTCCCTCAATCTCACTTCAAGCGAATCATCATTGGTTAAAACAACTCCCCCCTGGCCGGTAGTAATGGTTTTATTGGGGGAAAATGAAATGATCCCTGCGTTCCCAAGGGTGCCCAGGCATTTCCCATCCAATTTAGATAGAAGGGCTTCAGCGGCGTCTTCAATGACAATTAAATTGTGTTTTTTTGCAATTTCGAGAATGGCTGTCATGTCAGCCGCTCGTCCACTTACATGAACCGGAATCACCGCTTTGGTATTTGGGGTAATGGCTTCCTGTAATTTTGAAGGGGAGAGGTTTAAGGATTCCGGCGAAACATCCACCAGTTTGGGCTTTGCTCCTGCAAGTGTGACTGCATTCGCGGTGGCAATGAAGGTGATATTCGGAACGATTACCTCATCTCCCGGACCAATCCCATAGGCTGCGAGAGCAAGAAATAAAGCGCTTGTCCCACTGGTGGAAGCTATTGCATGTTTGCAACCCAGTAGATCGGTTAATTTTTGCTCGAAGCGGGTGGTAAATTCTCCCTCATTCAGGAAATTACTATCCAGGACCTGAAGCAGAAGCTCTTTTTCCTTTTCTCCTACCTGAGGTTCCCACCAGTCAATACTTTTTGGTCCGGTGTTCATAGAGTAAATCCTAAAATGAAGACTTCATTTTTAAATTATTTTGGTGCGTCATAATATTTTTCATCCACGATGACCATGGTTTTGTCGCCAATTTTTATATCAGCAGGAGGAAAAGGTTCAAATGTCATAGCGCGGATAAAATTCCTTATTTTTTCTCCAGACCAGGACCAATCGAGGACTCCATCATTCGGAAGACCCTTGGGGTAATAGGTAGCCTGGCTTTCATCCTGTTTCCGGGAAGGGATGGGATTTCCAGAAATCCATAATTCCAGAAAACTGCTGAAAAGTTTTTCTCCTTCAGCTGTAAATTTTTCCCATAAG
>JAYNIA010000013.1:0-47850 GCA_038108555.1 Nitrospinota bacterium
TGAGGGTATACGCTCCCAATGGAAAGGTCGTGGTTAAATCCGATGAATACTACGGCCACGACCCGCGATTGGTGGATGTGGGCGTTGTAGATGATATTGGCACCGGGGACGTGCTGGGAAAACCTGTCAGGTATAAAAGTCGGCTTCAATTTGTGAAAAATGGCCGCCGCCGCTTTCTGGTTCTCCCCAAAAACTATACGGCAGGAAACGGGCTCTTGAGCCGATTGGTGATCGTAAACAATTCCGGAGTCGCCATTTTGGGCGTAAATCGTGAAGGATTTGAGAGATATTTCGAATCCAACAAACAAAAAGGTTATCTTGCGGCATTCAAGGTGGTGCCCCGGAAAGACAATACAGGAGCGGATGTGCACATTTTGAGAACAGAAAAAAGCATTATTAACAGCACTGCGTCTTCGGGTTCCAGCACATTTTCCACTTATTTCTGGAAGGCTGAATAATTTCGCCCGATCCATCAAAAATGACAGCATTAGGGGGAATTAAATTGTAAAGAAAAAAAAATGGCTTAAAAATCAAATAACCTTTGATTTTTATTTTGTTTAATGGTATCTTTTCAGGGATTTTGCTACATCTTTACAAATGAAGGGGATAATTACGTAAGTTTTCAATCACTTACTTAAAGGTTTATTTGTATTCGTATATAAAGCAACCAATTATTAAAAAGTAGTTAGTCATCAACAAAATTTGGAGGAGACAAGCATGAAAAAGAATTTTCTGACTGTAGCCGCGATGGCTGTCGTTGCGTTTTTCGTATCGACTGAAATCGCTAAAGCAGCCGACATCACATTCAGCGGGCAAATTAGAACGCGAATGGAGTTTAATGAGCATTCGGGTGGACGTCCGGCAACAGGTAGTGGTTTCGGTACAGCCGCATCTCCATCATTCAACAATGACACAGACGAATTCACCTTCAGTTCTGTCCGTCTTGCGGCGAATGCCAACATCAACGACACTACTTCTGCATTCATTCAAATGCAGAGTGTCAGGAACTGGGGTAATACCACCACTGCTAACGTAGCTGATGGTTCTGGTTCTGGAAACGCATCAGGAACAGCAGATGATGCAGACGCAACAGTAGGTATCCATCAGGCGTATTTCACCTTGAAAAATTTCCTGGTAGATGGCGTTGACATGAAACTGGGCCGCCAGGAAATCAAACTGGATGGATGGCGCCTGTTCGGTAACACCATCTGGACACCGGGTATGCAGTCGCACGATGCGGTTACATTCCACCATGCGCATGACAACATGACCATTGTCGGTGGTTACATTAAGGCTCAGGAAGATAGTCGAGATGAAGATCGAAACGATGCCAACGATTCTGAAGTTTACCTGCTTTGGGGTAATTACAAAGGTGTCTTGGGCGGACAGTTCTCTGCTTACTACGTCTTTGTTGACAATGGTTGTGGTGGTGTTACTGCCGCTGCTGCAGGTGGCGGTGCTGGCGGTTGTACCAATGGTGAAAACAATTTCCATACCATTGGTGGTCGGCAGGCAGGTCAGCTGTTCGGTCTGGATTACCGTGGTGAGTTTTACTACCAGTTCGGTCGCGCGGATGGTCTGAGTGACCTGACGGGTGCCCCTGACACAGACCGTTCAGCTTATATGTTCGGTGTACGTGTAGGAAAAACCTTTGGAAACGTAATGTTCAAACCGGGAATCACCCTTTGGTATGATTACCTCTCAGGAACCACCGATGCAGACCAGGCAGATGGCGAATGGTCCAGTTTTAACACCTTGTATGACACCGGTCATAAATACTATGGTCTGCAGGATCTTTTCCTAGGTGTTGGTGGCGGTGGTACTGCTGGAACCCAAGGATTGGGTCTGCAAGATCTGGCTGTGAAATTCAAAATGAACCCAATGCCAGGTTGGACCTTGAACCTGGATGCACATGCCTTCGCAACTGCGGAAGGTATTTGTGCCAACCCAACAACATCTGGTGTATCTTGTGCAAATACTTCAGGTGCAAACAACGCCAGATACGAAACCTGGCTTGGAAACGAGTTTGACTTGACTCTCGTGAACAAATACAACAAGAACACCAAAATAATGATTGGATTCTCTAACTTCAATGCAAGTGCTGGGATGAAGAAAATTAAATCGGTGACAACTGCTGGTTCCGTTGGTCCGGCAGATGCAAACTGGGCTTATCTCCAGTTTGATGTGCAGTTCTAAGTTTGTATTTTCAAAAACCCTCCGGCCTTGGGGCCGGGGGGTTTTTTTTTGCCCGGTTTCCGTGTGAGCGCTATTGGGCTGTCTACAAATTATGATATTCTTTAACAGTACATCTTTTACTGCTAATAAAAAACAAATCAAGGCATGAAGAATTTATTTTTTCTCTTTTTATTATTACTTATCCCTCACTTCACCTGGGCAGATTCAAAGGTTTTCAAACTCAATGGAAAACCCGTTCCGAGTGTAGTGGCAAAGGTGAATGGGGTTCCCTTGAACTCTGCGCTTTTAGAAAGCGAGTTCCTCTCTTTTAAGTTGAGAGCTGAACAACAGGGAAAAAAAATTGTTCCTTCAGAAGAAATTTTATTCGCCCGTGAAGTCCTCAAAGCAGAAATCATGAAGGAGTTGATCTCGCAAAAAGCCAAATCCCTCGACATTAAAATAACTCCCGAAAAAATCGATCTGGAAATCGAAAACATTGAAGACAAGTTTCCCAGTCATGAGGCGTTCATTACCGCCCTGGCTTTCCAGCATTTGAATATAAAATCCCTAAAAGAAAAAATTGAAAGAACCCTTTTGGAAGATGAGTTGATCCGGGTGGAAGTCGCCCCAAAAGTTAAATTAAAAGATGGTTCGGCTAAAGAGTTCTATGATTCAAATCGGGAAAAATTTTCCAAACCCAGCCTGTACCGAACACGACATATTCTTTTTTCTACCATTCAAACTCCAAATAATCTGGAAAACGAGGAGGATAGAAAAAAAGCCCAGCGAATGGCTAAAATGATAAATGGAGAAGCCAAAGCCAGCGCTGAAGAAGTATTGAAAAAAATTAAAGCCGGAGGAGATTTCCAAAAACTTGCCAGGGAGTTTTCGGAAGATGAGGCTTCCAAATCCGAGGGTGGCATGCTTGGAGATTTGCATCCCGAAAGCACCATTCCTGAAATTGCAGAAGAAATGGTTAAATTGAATGAAGGGGCAACCAGTGGAATTTTTAAAAGCGCTTATGGATATCACATCATCAAGCTTGATGAAATCATTCCCAGCACGCTCATTCCTTTCGAAGAAGCCGAAAGCGATATATTGAATATTTTGATGAAAAGAGAAACACAACAACTTTTCAAAAAATATCTGATAGACCTCGAAAAAAATGCCAAAATAGAAATTTTTATCTAACGGGCAGGCCGCTTGGCCAAAACTTCACCTAAATATCCGCTACAGATGAACACCACTTTAGTTACCGGGGCTACAGGGTTTCTGGGATCAGCCATTGCAAGAGAATTACTACGAGATGGCCGCAAAATCAAATTGCTCGTTCGCAAACAGGCCGACTTGAGCAATATTGATGGCTTGGATGCCGAAGTGATAACGGGCGACCTTCGTGATCGCGAATCCTTAAAGTCTGCACTGCAGGGGTGCTCCTCACTCTACCACGCTGCCGCTTATTACAGTTTATGGGATCGCGATAAAAAACTGATCTATGACATTAATGTTCAGGGCACTCGAAATATTCTGGAAGCAGCGATGGAATTGGGTCTGGATCGGGTTGTTTACACCAGCACGGTGGGATGTATCGGACTGTCTGATGACCGCACCCCGACTAATGAAAAAACCCCGATGGACCCAGAAACACTCAGTAATGACTATAAAATTTCCAAATATCAGGCAGAAAAAATTGCTTTGGAAATGTTTGGAAGAGGATTGCCGGTGGTGATTGTGAATCCCAGTACACCCATAGGTCCCCGCGATATAAAACCCACTCCAACCGGGAAGATTGTTCTCGATTTTTTAAACGGTAAAATGCCTGCCTATCTGGATACAGGCTTGAACCTGATCGATGTAGCCGATTGTGCACGCGGTCATATCCTCGCTGAGGAGAAAGGGCAACCGGGCAACCGTTATATATTGGGAAATAAAAACATGTCCTTAAAAGAGATCCTCCTTGCCCTGGAGAAAATTACAGGCATCAAAGCCCCGACTATTAAGATGCCCTATTGGGTAGCTTACATGGCAGGTTTGGCTTGTGAAACATTCTCAAACCTAATCACACAAAAGCCTCCTGCAGTGCCGCTTGCAGGGGTCAAAATGGCAAAATACTTTATGTATTTCGATTCCTCCAAAGCCATTCGGGAGTTGGGGTTGCCGCAAAATCCCGTAGAGAATGCTCTCAGCCAATCTGTTAAATGGTTCCAGGAAAACCGCTGCTGAAAAATATGGAAACACTTTCTTTACTCTGGGGCACTGTTTTACTCCGCCCCTATGTATTTATTTTTCTCGCGGTGTACCTGACCATCGCGGTTTTAAATATGGGGGTGTTACGTTCGTTACTTTTTACAGTAATGGCTTACAGCATTGCATTTATCTGTGAATACTCCTCCACGCGAAATGGCTTTCCCTTCGGATTTTACACATATATCGACACCACACGAGATCAGGAGCTTTGGATCAGTAATGTTCCTTTTATGGATTCCCTTTCCTTTTCTTTCCTGATCTATGTGAGCTATACCTTGAGTCTGTTTTTATGGGCACCTCTGGTTAAGAAGGGATGGGATGTGCGACTGGGAGAAATCGGTCGCATCAAACATTCCTTTAAGGTTATTGCCTCGGCATCCATTTTATGTATGTTGATGGATGTAATTATTGACCCTGTCGCCTTTTTAGGGGACCGATGGTTCCTTGGAAAGATCTATTTTTACCGCGAGCCGGGAGAGTATTTTCATATTCCCCTAACCAACTTTGCCGGCTGGGTTTTTGTCGCTTCCGCCACACTGACCTGCTTTGCTTTTTTGAACACTTGGTTGGACACCCAGGTTCCTGTCCGGACAGATCAAGTCCCAGGCCAGGCCCTTCTGGGACCAGGATTGTATTTTGGAGTACTGGCCTTTAACCTTGGAGTTACTTTTTATATTGGAGAGTTTTTGCTCGGATTGTGGGGAACTTTAATCTCGGGTGGAATCTTAGCTTTGCTGCTGTTAAAAATACGAAAATATTGAATCCGTCTACATGGTCTTGGAGCCCATATAGATTCCATAGACTATGGCACCAAATACGATACCCATTAGTAAATTGTCTATGGCAACAGATTTCCAGTCAGGAATGCGTTCCCAACTGGCCCACGGTATGATGATTATAAACAGGGAGAGAAAACCCAGCACCAACAAACAAGCCAGGATGATTATAAATTTTTTTTCATCCATAAAGATGTAAATAAATTTAATGCATTCGGGTATTCATGTAGAAACCATATACAAACAGAATAATTGCAACCACCACAATTCCACTGTCTAATAAAGTATCTTTCCAATTGGGTAAAAGGTAATTGGTAAACCAGGGAACCGCAACAAAAAGTATCCCTATAAAACCGATACCCAGGAGGCTCAAAATAGTAATGATTAATACCTTGTCGTTCATAATGGAATTCCTTTATTCTTTCTATCCAGACACTTTAATAAACGGCCCGAAATGATTGTAACAATTTAATTGAAAGTATGAAAATAATAGAACTTCTTTTAGCCTAAGAAACCTTTTTATAATAACATTTGGAATTTTATGAGTTTAGAAAAGGAAAACCCCATCACCCCGGAAATTCAGCAGCTCATCAGCAAACTTTCTAGCGATTGTGTTGACAAGGCCCTTTTTCAACAAATCCTGACAACTCTATGGAGGATGGCGCAAGAGCATAAAGATCGTGGGGATTACAAACTGATCGATAAAGCCCTGGAAGAGCTTAGAGCCTCTTTTAAACTTTTCAAACCCCACCGAAACGCCCGTAAAGTCGCCCTGTTTGGTTCAGCAAGGATTGAGGAATCAGATAAAAATTATGAACTTGCAAAAAACCTGTCAAAAGCTCTTGTAGAAAATGGATATTTGATTATTTCCGGTGCGGGAGGCGGTGCCATGCAGGCGGCCAATGAAGGGGCAGGAAAAGGAAAAAGTTTTGGTCTCAATATCAAACTTCCTCATGAACAAGCGGCAAACCGGTTCATTTGTGATTCCCCAAATCTTATTGAGTTCAAATATTTCTTTACCCGAAAACTTGTTTTCATCAAGGAAACTGATGCTACCGTCCTGCTTCCCGGGGGATTCGGGACGTTGGACGAGGGATTCGAAAATATCACCCTTTTCCAAACGGGAAAATGTATGCCCAGACCTATTGTCCTGCTGGACCATCAGGAGGACAACTATTGGGGTCAATGGTTGGATTTGCTGGACTCACTTTTTATAGAAAATGGCTATTGTTCGCCCCAAGACATTCACCTTTTAAAGAGAGCCAAAAGCCCTGAGGAGGCCCTGGATCATATAAAATCGTTTTATCGTGTATTCCATTCTCTGCGATATGTCAGGGAAAAAACGGTACTGAGGCTCAACAAAGCTATTTCACCAGAACTTTTAAATGAACTAAATCAAGAGTTTAAGGATATTATTGTAAAAGAAAAGATCGAAGCCACTGGCCCCCTCAAAGAAGAGCTAATCAATCAGGAACACCCCCATTTACCCCGCCTTTCTTTCCATTTTGACAAAAAGAGCTTTGGTAGGCTCAATCTCCTTATTTCCAAACTCAACCAAAACTAACCTTCCATTTTCTCCCTCATTTGCGGCAATAATTTATAAAATTTTGCACACAAATTAAAAAAATAGTTTTATTTTTTAACACTAATTTTTATTATTTAAAAATTAAAATAAATTGACACCTTTCTTACCCCTTAATATATACATGTTTACAAAAATGTATAAAATTTTCAATGATTTTGGCCTGAAATTTGCTTATTCATACAAGTAGATGAATTTTAAAACTTTGTATCAATCAGGTGAAGCAGATGAGTGTTGGAAGAAAATTTAAAAAAGGTGAAACCATTTTCCTCAAGGGAGAACCCAGTGACTGCGCTTTTATTATCAGTTCAGGAGCGGTTGAAATAATTGAAAGGACAGTGAGGGGAGAAAAAGTTATAGGCCAACTCACTGAAAACGAGATTTTTGGGGAAATGGGTTTGATAGATGGACAACCGCGTTCGGCAACGGCCCGCGCTATTGAAGATTCGGTTGTTTATGTGATGACACGAAATAAATTTGACCTGCTGGCCCGAGAGAATCCTGAAGCCCTGCTGCCTATTCTCAAGGTATTGACCAGTCGTTTGAGAGAAACCATGCATTCTTTCAAGGGGAATGGCCTGGGACGGACAAAAATCAATATCCCCAACCGTATGGGGGTGACTGGTGAAAACAGGAACTTAATGACGCATTAACATAATTGGAGTCAAAAATGGTTACTAAAAAATTCAAAAAATACGACTTCATTTTCAGGGAAGGCACCTATGGAGACTGCGCCTATATGATTGACTCGGGAAGGGTGGGAATCATTTCTGAAACGGACCAAAACGGCAAGCGCAAGGTGGTGGCCCTGCTCCGAAAAAATGACATTTTCGGAGAAATGGGCCTGATTGACAATGAGGTGAGAACTGCAACCGCCATTGCCCTGGAAGATACCCAGGTTTCAGTGATCAGCAAAATGACCTTTGATTATTTGCTCAAGCACGATCCCTTCGCGTTACGACCTTTACTTGAGGTTTTATCTCACAGGTTAAGAAACACGACGGATTTACTATGGGAAAATTCAAAAGGTCCGGTATTAAACGTAAAGCCTTAATTGAAAAGAACAATGGAAACCACGGCCACATTTTCAAAAGAAGAGGTTATTTTTCGCAAAGGCGAAGCCAGTAAATTTGCCTACATCATTCAATCTGGAAAAGTCGGGATTTATAAAGAAAACGATTACGGGAAAAGGACCCTCGTACGAATCCTGAACAAATCAGATTTGTTTGGAGAAATGGGCCTGATTGACAAGTATCCAAGGTCCGCCACCGCAATCGCCCTTGAAGATTCGAGTTTAACGGTAGTGGACAATTCCCGCTTTTCATTCCTTTCGAAATACAGTCCGAAATTTTTCGTCATCCTGGTAAAAACCCTGACCAATCGGCTGAGAGACACTTTAGGTCAGTTAAAAAATGAAGGAAAACAAATCGAGGCATTGGAAAATTAGAAGCCAAATTCGACAAAGAAAAAGGAGAACTAAAAATGAAAACCTTACATTTTAATCCCGGTGATATCGTGTTCAAGGCAGGCAGCCCAAGTGATTGCGCTTATCTGGTAGAAGCAGGAACGTTCGAGGTATACTGCTTGAATAATAATGGAGAAAAACAGGTGATCGGTGTTTTGGATCAGGATGATATTTTTGGAGAAATGGGCCTGATCGATGGCAAACCCCGGTCTGCAACGGTAAAAGCTCTTAGCAAAAGCAAGGTTACTGTTTTATCCCAGGACTGCTTTAATTCGCTTGAAGACCTTAATCCACAAGCATTAATGCCATTATTGAAAGTTCTAACAGCACGCGTAAGAGAAGCATTTAGATTGGCCAATTTGCAAAGTCCGCACTCCATTTAAACCCTTACTTTCCGGAATATTCCAACAGGTTTATCCACCTTCCTGCACCCCGCCCCCAAGACCCATAAGGCTATTATTTACAAAGACTTATATTTCATATAAAATAGGCCTCGATTAAGGGTCAAGTTTATTCAAATAAAAACCGTTTTATTACCTGTAGTCCAAGATTTTAGAGCTTCGTTTTTTTAGTTTTCCATGAAAATGGAAACAAAGTAAAAAAACGATACCGCTTTAAGATGATTTTCCATGATAAAGATTTGAAAGTTCCTGTTTGAATGAAAACCCTCAGTTACCAGGTACCACAATCATCGTTGAAACAGGCCGTTATTTTGGAAAATGATGAATTGGAAACCACTTTCATCAAGGGTCCCTTGAAAGGCCATCCCAAAACCTTAATAATCATACCCGCTTATAACGAAGAAAAAAATATTGGTGCTGTCCTGGATGCAATTCAGCTGAAAGCACCGGGAATCCCTATTTTGGTAATTAATGATGGTTCGGCGGACAATACAGAAAGTGTTGCCCGCAGCCACGGTGCCAATGTTATTTCACTGCCTTTCAATTCAGGGTATGGGGTGGCATTGCAAACCGGTTTTAAATTTGCAGCTAAAAGAAATTACGCCATTGTTATTCAAATGGACTCCGATGGACAGCATGATCCCAAAAATGTCCAGGAACTCATGAAGGAAGTGCAAAAAGATGAAGTCGACGTGGTGATCGGTTCCCGGTTTTTGGATAGAAGTTCTTACAAATCCTCTTTTGCCAGACGGGCAGGAATATTTATTTTTGGCAAAATTGCATCTTTATTCTGCGGTCACAAAGTGACCGATCCCACTTCCGGGTTTCAGGCTCTGAAGGGAAAAGCCATTCATTTTGCCGCAAGCGATCATTATCCACCGGATTATCCCGATGCAGACTTTATTATTCTGATGCATCGTCACGGTTTGAAGGTCAAAGAAATTCCAGTCACCATGCACGCCAGCCCCAACAAGGAATCAATGCACCAGGGGCATAAAACGATTTATTATATTTTTAAAATGTTTTTATCGATTTTTGTCACCGTGCTGAGAAACGTATCTAAAAGGTAAAGCCATGCCACCCAGAATTCAAATTATATCCATTCTGATCTGTATTTTTCTTGTCGCCTACGTTTTTGAATTAGTGAGAAGGAAACACCTGAGCGAGGAATATTCGATGGGCTGGTTGATCACCGGAACCTCAATGCTCGCCCTGTCGGTCTCTGAAGGTTTATTGAAATGGGTTTCAGAGATGGTCGGCGCAACCTTGTTCACATCAACCTTGTTCTTTTTCGGGTTACTGTTTCTCATGGTCATTTGCCTGCATTTTTCGATTCGAATATCCGCCCTCACCAACCAGGTCCGCAAACTGACACAAAGCATTGGGATTCTGGATCTGGAAAAGAAAAACCTGGAGAGGCAACTTAAACACCCCAACTGGCAATCCGACTCTTCCAATTTGGAGCAGCTTTGAAGGTTTTACGCACTATAGAAAGTTTCTTACCTTATATCTGCGGTCCCGTTAATCAGGCATTTCAAATTTCCGATCGGCTTGAGGCAAAAGGAATCTCATCTCCGGTCTATACAACCTATTCAGATGTATCCCCAGAACTCCCAAAACACGAAAAACTAGGTCGAGTCGATATCCACCGATTCAAATCCCAGTTTAATATTATGCGCTATATCGTGAGTGCAGGAATGCTGCCGCATTTAAAAAACTTCGACATCCTGCATAGTCATAACTACCGGAACTTTCAAACCGACAGTGGTTTTTTTTTGCACTCATTAGAAACAAACCATTCGTTTTAAACACTCACGGATCACTTTTAGGGTTTAAAAACTACCTACCTTCCCTGTCGCAAAGATTTCCCTATCACCTTTATGATGCAATTACTTTAAAGGCCTCTTCTAAGGGGGCACAGGCCATAATTGTTTCTTCCAAGTTGGAATATGAAGATGCTGTGGAGTTTGGAATTGCAAAGGAAAAAATACATATCATTCCTATGGGGATTGATGTAGAGACGGTTGCCAAAGACCAAAACACTTCGGAAAAATTGCAAATCTTATTTGTGGGCCGAATTGCCCGGGTTAGACGCATAGAACTTTTGATCCAGGCCGTGAATCAATTAAGCTCTCCCTTTCATCTCACCATTGTGGGAGGGGAAGAAAAAACCAGCAGCGTAACCCGATCAGGATACCTAGATGAGTTGAAACAGCTTGCAAAGCAACTCAATCTTGAAAACAAAATATCATTTGTCGGCAAAAAAAATCCGGCGGAGCTAAAAACCTTTTACAATTCGGCAGATATTTTTGTTTATCCCTCCCAATATGAAAATTTTGGACAACCCCTCCTGGAAGCAGCCGCGCATGGATTGCCCCTGATTTCCACCCCGGTAGGAATTGCGAAAGATGTTGTCATTGATGGGGAAACGGGATACCAGGTTTCCGGAAAACCCGAAGAAATTTGTGACCGGATTGGATTGTTAAAAGACGCTAACATGAGAGCTCAAATGGGCAGCAAGATCCAGGAAGAAATAAAAAACAGATTTGACTGGAATATTATTATGGAACAATATACTGATCTGTACAGTTCTTTATCGAAATAATTCCATGCCTGAATCCTTCGACTCTTATTCCAAAAACTACAACGAACTGGTGAATGATGCCATTCGTCAAACGGGTTATGATGCGGACAACCTTGTAACTGCCAAACTAAAAAAGCTGCAAGGACTTTTTCCTTCCCTATCCGAACAACCGTTTCACTTTCTTGATTTTGGGTGTGGAATCGGAAATCTTTTTGGACAGATCAAAAAGTTTTTCCCCAACGTAATTTACACTGGCGTAGACCCTTCCAAAGATTCGATTTCACAGGCCCGTTCCCGTTTTCCAAATAACAAAAATTTTCTGGAACACGATTCTCCGGAGTGGAAAAATCAGAAATATGATCTCATTTTCTCTGCGGGGGTCTTTCATCACATCCCGCATAAGGAGCATGGTTTAATAATCGAAAAACTTTCTACACTGTTGAATCAAGAGGGAAGATTAGTGATCTGGGAACACAATCCTATAAATCCAGTGACTCAAAAGATTGTCAGGGATTGTCCGTTCGATGATGATGCCGTGCTGGTCCCATCGAAAAAACTATTTGAGCATTTTAACCGTGTTTCCTTATCCAAAGTTCAAATTATCTACACAACTTTTTTCCCAAAATTTTTGTCTGCACTGAATTTTATGGATCCCTACCTGGGCTGGCTACCACTTGGAGGACAGTACTTAATCAAAGGCCAAAAAACCTAACTTGCCTTGATTCGATAAGACAAAAGCCCTTCTTCAATTTTCCTGGGGTTAAAAGCAATAACCGCTTTCGTTGCATCGAGGCTTCGGTCTTTATCGCATAAGAGCCGGGGAACCTGATCAGAAAATGCCAATTTGGATTGGAAAACTGATAGAAACGCAATAACTCCTTTGACGAACCAAATTGGCAAATGAACTTTTCTTCGTCGGACATTTTGATTTAACGACAACCGATCGATAACTTCGTTCATTGTCATCACCTCCGGTCCGCATAAATTGAGTGATTTTTCCGTCAAAGAATTATTCTTTAAAACCTCTACAATGGCTTGAATCACATCATCAACATATACGGGACTCATGAGGTAGGAACCATCACCAATAACAGGAATTACAGGGAATCTTCTAACCCATTCCATTAATTTTCCAATCCCCTCATCCATTTTGGGTCCATACACCTCCGAAGGCCTCAGGATCACCCAATCTTGCATCGCATTTCGAACTTTTTCCTCTGCTCGCAGTTTACTCAAACCATACCCCCCGCCCGACTCAGATGCCGCCGAAGAACTGATAAAAATAAACCGCTTTACGTTGTTGCTCAGGCAAGCTCTTACTAGATTTTCAGTTCCCGTTTCATTGACTTCAAAATATGCTTTTGGCGAATTGGAATGTGTTAAAGCTGCCATATGAATGACCCCATCCATTCCAGAGCATGCCCGCTCCAGGCTTTCGGAATCCTGAATATTACCCTTAACGGTTTCACACCCTTCAATTTTCACTGGAGAATGATGTTCAAGAAGGCGAAGGGAAAATCCACCTGTTTTCAGGAGTTCTGAGGCAAGGTTTTTTCCAAGAGTACTGGAAGCTCCAGTGATGAGAAGTTTCATAAAAACAACCAAAGGTTATTTTTTGGCAATAAATTCTTTGATTCGATAGGTAAAAAGGTTTCCTAGAAACTCAAGAATCGAAAGCGGTTTTACAAAGGAAGGTCGGGTATCCATACTATGGAAAACGGTTTCAAGTTCCCCTATTTTAGCATTCAACCGTCTCGCTAAAATCATAATTTCCGCATCAATGAACCAACCATTGGATTCCAGGGATATTTTGTCATAGAAATCTCTGGTGAAAACCTTGGGCTTGGAATTCATATCCCAAGAGTTAATTCCGGGGAACAAAAGTTTAAATAAAATATTGTAAACCACAGAAATCAGTCTTCTGTACGATCCGTCATTCCTTTTCTTACGGAAGGTTTTTGCAAGATCCAAATGATTTGACTTTAATAATTGGTAGACCCGAACCACATCTTCACTTGGCATCTGCCCATCGCCGTCGATGACTGCCAGAACCTGACCTGTGGTGGCCTCCAGCCCTGTTTTCATATCCCAGCCCATCATGCCCTTTTTGATTTCAGCAACCGCCTTGATACGCGGATTCTCCTCTGCAATTTTTTTAACCACGTCCGGAGTCTGGTCCCCAATTCCTTCAAAGTAGTTGCCCACCAGGACAATTTCCCACAACAATTTTTCCTTCTCCAGAGAGTCGATGAGGGAGTTCACGAAGCTTTCTATGGTTTCCGCGCTTCGATAGGCTAAAACCACTACAGATAATTCAGGAGCATCCATTATTTTGACAATTTTTAGCTAATATCAGGGATTTTAAAAGCCGATAAATCTAAAGAGGCGATCATACCATATCATAGGGCTGCTTATTATCTAACCGCATAATCCCCTGCTATTATGAAAGAACAGGTTTCGGACCAAGTTTTGCTCCAGCCAGAACAAAGTCTTGAGTATAATAACGAAAAAGGGCTTTTTACTTACCTGACGACAGGGTTTCGCAAAGTGACCTCCATTCGGCTTTTTTTCAAGTCTCACCTGGCTATCGCCCTACTCCTTCCCTTCTCATTCCTGATCATTTTTACCGGCCTGGATGATAGCGTTTTACAGGTAGATGAGGGCGCGGACACTTTCATTTCAACGACAATTCTGAAGCATGGTTTACCAATGCACTCCGATGGATTTAACCACACCATGCTTTACGCTGATATTTTTGATGGCATTTTTATATACAGGACCTGGATACCCTACTACATCCAGGCCGCATCATTTTATTTTCTGGGGCAAAATACTTTTGCGGCCCGACTTCCCTTTGCGCTAGCTGGCCTGTTTTCCATCCTCGCCTTGTATCATTTGGCCCTTCGCCTGACAAAGGAAAAATCTGTAGCGATTTTTGCTGCCACTCTTTTAGCTACAAGCGTACCAGCATTACTTTATTTTAGGACATCGCGCTATGTTGCTATTCCAATATTATTGACACCGATCTTGCTTTTATTTTATCTCGACTTGTTTGACAAGAAAAAATGGAATCCTGTTCCATTCACAGCCACTTCTATTATTTTTTTTCATACCATGTATGTCGAATTTGCAGGCCTGATAATGGGACTATTGTTTCACCTGTATATTTTCAGAAAGAATGTGGAACCGGAAAACTTAAAGCGGATTAAATTCCCCGCTTTTATAACTGCAATTTCATGTTTACCCTGGTTGCTTTTTATCCCCACCCTTTCGGAACGAATATCCGAATTTTATACTTCTACAAGCCTCTTGATTGACACCACGCATCTGGGATTCTTTAAACATTTCGCGGGTTTCTTTTTTCAAATAAACAACTATATTTTTCCGCTAATACTGGTGCCTTTTCTTATCCTATGCCCTTTAAAAAAATTCGGCAGAGAAGTTTCCCTTTTACTTATTTCCATTTTTGCTATCGTCTTAGTCGCTTCACTTCATTCGATTCCATTGTTACAATACATTTCCGCAAGCATTCCCCTTTTGTTTGTACTTTTGGGATGGATTATTTTTTATCTGTTTAAGACATCTATCGTTCGCCAGGTATTATTTACGGCAATTATGATATTTACCAATGCGATTCACGTGGGACCTTTGGTTCCTGTTAGAGAATTGCTCGCTCCACTTACGAATCCTTCACCATCCAGCATTTATTTGCAGGGCATCCACGAGACGTTTATGCGGGAGGTGCAATTTAAATCCGTTTTTTTTCAATACTGGCGCGAACTTGCCAATCCTTATCAAGGCCCATTGGATAAAATAGTTTCCTACTTTGAAACCCATGGGAAAAACGGGGAAACATGTTATATTGACAACGAATTGGAGTCTTTGACTTTTTATACCGGGTTTAAGATGATCCATAACAGCGAACTCAACAAACAAAGCAAACCCGATTGGATTGTTTTAAGAGGAGACCAATGGAATCACCGGTCAGAAAAAAAAACAGGATCGGTTAAAGATAAACTAAGCTACATTCTTAGTGCAAATGAGTATGAGCATATTGAATTAAATGCCCCGGTAAAAAGAATCAACAATTCCTACGAAGTCCAGATACACCTTTTCCAGTCTCCCTCTTCCACCGACAAGGTAAATATTTTTCGTCGCATCAGCAAAACCTAAAACACTCGAGATCCCGTGAAATTAATTATTCAAATTCCCTGTTTAAATGAAGAACACACACTTCCCCAAACCCTGGCTGACCTGCCAAAAGAAATTGAAGGTGTGGACAGCATCGAGATCCTTGTCATCGACGATGGAAGCACGGACAAAACGGTAGAAGTGGCCCGCAACCATGGCGTCCACCATATTCTTCGCTTCACCAACAATAAAGGACTTGCAAAAGCTTTCATCGCGGGAATTAATGAATCCATCAAGCTTGACGGGGATATCATTGTTAACACCGATGCAGACAATCAATATTATGGCGGCGACATTCCCAAATTGATCGAGCCTATTTTAAAAAAAGAGGCCGATATCGTTGTGGGAGACAGGCAGGTTGAAACCATACGCCATTTCTCACCCATAAAAATATTCCTTCAAAAATTTGGAAGTTGGGTGGTCAGACAACTTTCCAGCACTGAAATTCCAGATGCCACCAGTGGATTTCGTGCCTATAGCCGGGATGCAGCCCTTCAGCTAAATGTTGTTTCAGATTTCACCTATACCATTGAAACAATCATCAGCGCTGGCAAGAAGAACCTGGCTATTACTCATGTACCCGTAAAAACCAACAAAAAATTACGCGAATCCAGACTGTTTCCCAGCATCAGGGTATATTTAAAAAGATCCCTGGTTACGATGCTGAAGGTTTATTCAATGTATCGTCCGTTAAAAATTTTCACCATAGCGGGAGGCATTTCTTTTCTATTGGGATTTGCTATCGGCTGCCGCTACCTTTTTTTCTTCTTTATGGGACAAACCGAAGGGCATGTTCAATCCCTGATTTTATCAGCCATCTTATTGATCGTTGGTTTCCAGATAATCATGATGGGAATTGCCGCAGAGCTCATCTCGGTTAACCGACAGCTTTTGGAAGATATCCAACTAAGAATAAAAAAGAAGGAATAGATTCAAAAACACTCCCACAGCTTTATCGTCTCCTTCAATTCACAGGACCCAATGACAAACAAGTCATCCGAAAAAATTCGGGTTTTAGTTATTGCCACCACATTCCCCAGATGGGAAAACGACCAAGAGCCCCGCTTTGTTTTTGATCTGTGCCGAAACCTTCCAAAAGAAGCAGACATTCATGTTTTAGCCCCTCATGCTCCGGGAACAAAGGAAGAGGAAATCTGGGAAGGAATGAAAATTACCCGTTTCCCCTATTTCTTCCCTAAAAATCTGCAAAAGCTTTGCTACGATGGCGGAATCATTCCAAAACTGAAATCCAGTTGGCTGGCGCGGCTGCAACTTCCATTTTTCCTGATTGCCTTGTTTCTGAACCTGCTAAAAATCACGAGCCAACACAAGTTTGACTTGATCCATTGTCATTGGGTCATTCCACAGGGATTTTTTTGCGCCTTCATAAAATTATTTCGAAACATTCCCTATCTGTTAACCGCTCACGGAGGAGATGTCTACTCCTTTAAAGGCATCCCGGGAATCAAAACATTTATCAAGTTTGCTTTAAAGCATTCTGAAGGATGCACCGTTAATAGCCAGGCCACTCGGGATCAAATTTTGAAGTCACAACGAAATGCTAACGTAAAAATTGTCCCTATGGGAGTTGACTTGAGCCAGTTTCATAAAGGCAATTTCAATCAGGAGATTAAAAATTCCATGAGACCCGACAACCTTTTATTGCTTGGAGTCGGTCGCCTTGCAGAAAAAAAGGGTTTTAATTATTTGATCGAAGCCATGCCCCAAATCATCAAGAAAATCCCAAACGTACGACTCATCATAATCGGATTTGGCCCACAAAAGGAAAAATTGGAAAAACAGGTGCAAGAACTTAATCTCGAATCATATGTTTCCCTGATTGGAGGAAAAACCGGGAAGGAACTGAGGGACTGGTTTGCAACCGCAGATATTTTCATTGGTCCGTCCATCATCACTGCCGATGGAGATACAGAGGGCCAGGGGGTCGTATTTCTTGAAGCGATGGCTTCAGGAACACCGGTTATAGCGTCAGATGTAGGAGGGATCAAAGACGTGGTTCGAGATGGGCACAGTGGGCTTCTAGTCCCGGGAAAAAATCCCCAGGCCATTGCGGACAGAACCGTTGAATTGGCAAACAACAAAGAATTGCAGGAAACGTTAATTCAAAATGCTATTGAACTGGCGAATTCGGGTTATTCCTGGGAACGTTCGGCACAGACCTTTTTCAACCTCTACCAGGAAGCCATCGCAAAAAAGCCGATGGAATAAATTCAGACACTCAAATTCCCCTATGCCTTCGAAGTTGAATAATCTATTTAAAATTGCGGTTACCGGGATAATGATATTTATCCTGGGATCCCTGGTTGCAAAATACAGGGATGAGTTGACTCATCTGAAAAATATTTCTCCCGCACAATTTGCTCTCATTACTATTTTGATCGTTGGGTCTATCATTATCAATGGAATGAAACTGAGGTCTTTGGCCGGATCTTTCAAAATCAAATTGACCGGCAGGGAAACACTTGGGCTTTCTTCCATCACCACATCCCTGAATAACTTCTTTTTTAAAGCGGGGTCTCTGTTTACCTCCAACTATCTTAAAAAGCGCTACGAATTCCCATTCATGTCCTTTGCTGGGTCCCAGGGTGCGGATGTATTAATATCGTTTTTCATAAATGCATTTATCGGACTCGCAATTTCCGTTTTTTACTTACTTACGAAGAAAGGTGTTTTTATAACCCTGGCCCTTGGATATCTATCTATTGTTATTGTTCTCGGATTAATTTTCTCCAAAACGTTCGACCTGCAACACCGACCCAATAAATATCTCAATGCCCTGATCAGGGCTATCAATTCCCTCTACAGAATTTTGAAAAACAAAAAACTGTTTTTCACTCTTTGTTTATTCAATATACTCATCGTAACCTTGAACACTTTGAGATTCTTTCTGGTTTGCAAAGTACTGGGCGTGGACATTCCTATTGGATATTGTTTGCTTTTTATTTCCCTTCTTCCTTTTATTTCCACATTACCCTTTTTCCAAAGCGACATTGGGACCCGGGAGTTGATCTTGGGAGTATTTTCCCAATGGCTGGGGGCGGGTTTTGAGGCAGGAATGCTGGCTACTCTTTTAGACCGTTGCTTTATCGTTTTTACTGCGGTAATTATTTCCCTGTTCTTTCAAAATCTAATGACAGGCATTAATTTGAAAAGCGCAATGGAAGATTAAAGGGTTATTATTTATCGATTCTACAAATTCCAGATCGCGGAATTTTTAAAGGAAGAATTTCTTTCCCTTCGCAAAAACGCGCATTCCAATTCTTATTAAAAACTACGAATATTCCCCCGTCCGCTTTTATTGTTTTCAAAAAACTCTCGCTAAAAAACTGCTTTCCAAAAAAGTATATTTTGCGTGGGTACAACCGCTGAATCAAAACAGAACGATCTAATTCAAATCCCCATTCCTTCTTGGGCATTAAAACAACAGAGTCCTGTTTCGTAACTTCTCGAACCAGATTCACCACCTTGTAAGATTTTATATATTGATTGGGAACATCCCTGGCGCCAGAAACTTCCATTAACATTGAAGGTTTCGCCCCCCAATTTCCGCTTATAATTTTTACCCGAGGAAGAATAAAGCCATAAGCCAAAAAAGCAATATTAAGGAGTACGACCGACCAAATCATATTTTCGACCCAGGTTCGATTATTCATCGGCCAACCTCCGCTTCACAAAAGGTAGCGATGCAATAAAAAAGATAAAAACGGGATAAACTGACATCATCCCCCGGGTATCTGAAAGGTTTACGCTATTTCCCGGCTGAACAAAGGTTGCGTAAACAAATTCCCCAAGGGTTTTCCACTTGGGTGTGGCGTAACTGAAAATCGCTACATGGGTGCAAAGAAATAAAATCAAAAAACATCCCAAAAGTTTCTTTAATTCAGGCAATTCTTTTAGATTCTCAAAAAACAGAAAGACTATCAAAGAAGCTGTAAACAAATAAAAGATATGCACCGTTGAAGTACGGTAGGAACTGATTAGCAGTTTGTTCCATACCGGGAATGACTCTTTTCCCGAAAGGAACAACAAAGCAAAACACCCTGAAACAGCCAGGATAAAAGCGATGCGAACACCCGACTCCGGAATTTTCCATTTTCCCCAGGCCAATCCAAACCCAAAAATCCATAATAAAAAACAGACGCCTCCGACCATTTTGAATTGGCTGAAGAGAGTCAATTTGAAAGTCATCAAACTCAAAAACCATAAGGTTGGGAAAAAGAGGATGGAAACAAAAAATAGTTTCAAGGGCTTTAAATCGTTTTCCTCTCTTCGGCTTAGGATAAGTACTGTTAAAAATATGGGGACCAGATCATACAAAAGAAACTCTATTCGGGTCCAAGCCGCAAGCCCCAATAGAGTCCCACTTATAAGGGCATAAGAATTTTCTACCCCGACACTCGATTCACCTATTTTATTCCTCATCCAGAAATACCAATACAAAGAACCGGTCGAATAAAAAACCGCCGTTGCTAAATCCAGAAAGGGCAAAACCCCATGCCACCAGAAATATGGCGTGGTGGCCAACACCAGTGTAAAAAGGCAGGCCATTTTTTTATTCTCGGTGAGTCGCAAAATCTGGGAATAAAAAATAACAACCAGACAAAGATATAAGAGAGGAAAAAATATTTTCAGGAATTCCACATCAAACGAAATTAGATAAGCGAACAACAAAGGAATAAATGGCGGGTATTGTTTCAATTGGGCAACCACCCATCCCGAATCGAATCGAACTTCATGAAAAAATGACATCCCGCGGATGTGATACCAGATGGCATCTGATTCGGTGATTGGGAAGAACCAGGCGTTAACCATACTAAAAGCAAATAGCCCACCTGCCACCAAAATGGTCACCCAAACCAGTCCGGTCATTGCACCCGTGTCTAATTGTTCTATTGGTTTTTCCGGAAAAAATAAAATAAGCAACAACATCAAAAGGCCAAAGCCTAATTGAATTGAAGCTGTAGGCTGAATTCCCAACCGGATTAAAAAAAACAGGATAAGGCTTTTTAAGGCCAGTGCCATCAAAAAAGACAAAGCCAGTTTTTCCATCTGGAGCAACCCCATACATCCGCTTCGGCACAGTCGATAAGCGGAGTACCAAACGAGGACAAAATCAATCCAAATCATTTACAAATATTCTTTTGTGGTTAATGAAAAAACCGACGACCTTATCGGGATTGAAAAAAATAGAAATCAACTGACGGTTCTGTCCCTTTTGCATCGCCATGATAATTTTTATTTTTGACGGTTTGAATTAGTTCCCAGGAGGGAAACCATTCTTCAATGTTGCTCGTAAAATTTCTATGCCGCACATGTCGAGAATGCAACATTCCATCGGTCTCTTTATTCGAAGAGTAAATGGCCACATATTTCCGGGAAGCACTGAAAACGTTTGTCAGGTATTTACGAAACACCTCATCTTCTACAAGATGGTAGATCACATCCAGAGAGAGCACCAGGTCGGCCGCAAACTTCTGTTGATTCTGGTCAATTTCATCGGGGTCGTACACAACGAATTTTTTTGAAGCATCGCATTCAAACAATGAAGAGGACAGCTTAACGGCCTCTTCAGAAATATCCAGTCCGGTGTATTGCGGATATTCAGCATAAGTCAGTTGATTTCCATCCCCACATCCAAATTCAGTCACCGAATGAATATTGTTTTCACGTACAAATTTATTTAAAACCTCCGATTTAAACTCGGCATTTTTTCCATAAGACCCCTTCCCGGAGTTTCCACCCAGCAAATAACGTTTTTTCCAATAATCCTGGGACCCGGGAAAGAATACCTGGCGAAGACGAATAAAGAACTGGACTATTGCGGAGGGCTTGGGATATTCGGATTTATTTATCATTGACTTCCTTAAGAAAAAAAAGTCTCAACAAGACAGATGAAGGTAATGCCTAGGTGTTTGCAGTGATGGCGTTAGGGTCCATGGCTCCTTTAAAAGCGTTCCCTGCTTCTTCATAAAAGCGTTCACGTTCATCCTTATGCCGTCGGGAGAAATGAAATATGTCGAGCTGCTTAACGCCAGCTTCACGCGCCAAAGTACCCGCCTGTTGGGTTGTGAGATGGCATCTTTCCTGTCCCCTTTCGGCTTCATCGGCAAAAAAGGGTGATTCACAGAAGAACAGATCAGCGGATTTTACCAACTCAATAATCTTTTTTCTGTTTCGCTCGTTAAACACAGAATCCGTCACGTAGGCTATTTTATGGCCGGGATTAATTTCGACCAGGTCCTTTTTTAATTGGCCCAGTGAGATTTGCTGCACCTCTGCCTTTTCTTCGCCTTTTATGGGTACTTCAATTGCAAAAGTGTCCGGTTTACCTTCGAGGATCGATTGTTTTAACTCATTCAACCAGGGCCCCTCGATCACCTTCATAGAAACTAATCGGTCTTTATTTATGTTTACATGAAGGTTTTCCTCCAGGGAATACCCCAAACAGGGGACTCGATGTTCGAGAACCGTCGCCCGCACCCTAATCGAATCATCTTCAAATACCACCCCATCCTTAAATTCCCACTCTTTTCTATCCGTCAGCTTGAACTTTTCAATGGCCCTGAATGTGACCTTTGTAATCTTATCTTCCCGCACCTCCACCACGTCAATCGTCAGCGATTCATCGTAGCGATCCACCAGGTTCCAGGTAAACCCGGCCAGTTTACCTTCCACATTCTTAATAAAGTTTTCCGGGCCAATAAAGGTCAGTGTTTTTTCCCTACCGAAAACCGTCCTTAACAAACGATCAAAACCAATAAAATGGTCAATATGGGTATGACTCACAAAAACCTGCGAAACTTTTAAAAGGTCTGCACTGGTCAGTGATGAAATATCTCCTATATCAAACAAGAGGGTCCGTTTTTGGAACAAAAACCGGACAATAATACCGGGATCGCCAAAAGGATCGTTTACAAGGGAAGCCTCGAGACCCGACTTCATCACACCGCCCCCCCGGACTCAGAACTATTGAAACGCAGGAACGCCTGGATAAAAGTATCCAGGTCCCCGTCTAAAACTGCGTCTACGTTTCCCACTTCTACATTGGTCCGAAGGTCTTTAACAAGGCGATAAGGATGCAGGACATAGGAACGAATCTGGCTGCCCCACTCTATTTTCTTTTTTTGTTTTTCCATCTCTTTCTTTTCCTCATCCGCTTTTTCCTGCTCCACCTCATACAAACGCGCTTTTAAAACTTTAATGGCAGAAGCTTTATTCTTATGCTGCGATCTTTCATTTTGGCATTGGACCACAATTCCCGAAGGCACATGCGTCAGGCGGACTGCAGAATCTGTAGTGTTGACACCTTGCCCTCCCGGTCCGGACGCACGGTAAACATCGATTTTCAGATCTTCCTCCTTCACTTCCACCTCAATATCCTCATCCGCTTCCGGGTAAACAAAGACCGAAGCAAAAGAGGTGTGCCTTCTCTTATTGGAATCAAAGGGGGATATCCTTACCAGGCGATGCACCCCTATCTCGGCCTTTAAATATCCAAAAGCATAATCCCCTGAAAATTGGATTGTTGCGCTCTTTATGCCAGCCTCTTCACCATATTGGGTATCCAGCACCTCAGTTTTGAACCCGTTGCGATCCCCCCACCGCAAATACATCCGCAGCAGCATATCGGCCCAATCCTGAGATTCGGTTCCTCCCGCACCTGAATTGATAGCCACAAATGCGTTATTAAAATCGTTTTTTCCCGAAAGGAGGGCCTTAAATTCTGCTTCTCCAACCTGGCTGTTTAGATCGGCCAGGGAAGATGTGATTTCTGCCACCAGAGAGGGGTCTTCCTCTTCCTCACATAACTCCAGCATGGCCCTGATATCTTCACTGGCATTTTGAAGGTTTTTCCAGATTTCAACTTGGCGCTGCAATGCCGACCGGTTTTGCAGTATTTTTTGAGCTTCCTGATTATCGTCCCAGAACCCAGGCAGGGCGATGGACTCATCAAATGATTCGAGGGTTTTTAGCTTGTTTTCGACGTCAAAGAAACCCCCGGAGTTGGTCTATTCTGGCTTCAATATCTTCGAGGTTTTTAGCGTGATCTTCTTGCATCAGATTCTCCGTTTTCGTTGACGTCCGGCCTATTCTCTCCAATCCCACAGTGAAAAGCAAGCCAGCCCAGGCACCCTGCTTTTCCAGCCAAAACAGATGGTTGAACCCCGCTCTGCCCTTCACTATACTCAGACGGACCTGCATGATCCTGAGCCCTATTTTTCCACCTTTTTTGAGGAGGCACCCCCTAAGGCAATCTCAAGTTTTTGCCGATGAGTTATAGAACGGGTAAACTAGCACCCACCGAATTTCACGGGAACCCTTTTAAATTAGGAAGAAACCCGAATACATCTATGGATCCCCTAATTTCAATTCATCTTTTATCCATTATCTTCCTGGCCTTTCTTTGCAGATGGCCCTTTCTCAAGTTTCCCCTGGATGATGATTTCGCCATATACACCTACCGCGCCCGATTCAGGGATATAGGGTTCGACTGGAAAAAGGATTTGCAGATCATTGGCATCCCCATGTGGAAGATGATGCTTTTCGACCGGGTATTCGCATCCCGGGAAAATGGACATTCGAGAATCCGAAATTTACAAACCCTTTTTCATATCTTTGCCTGTCTATCGATTTACTGGGTCGTATTTGAAATTACGAAAAACCCCTGGGCGGCATTTGCAGGTGGCCTGCTGTACTCATTTTACGGCACCTCTCCTGACCTGACGGCGGGTTCTTTCAATTTTGAGCAGTTTTATATCCCTTTTATTATTTCAGGACTGGCATTTCTTTTAGAAGGCTCTGTTGTTTTGGCAGGTTTTTGTTTTGGTTTTGCAGCCATTGCAAAGTGCACCATGCTCATCTATGCCGGTGCATTTGCACCAATCGTATGGTTGTCTTACGGCGAAGTTCCCGCTCTCTATTTCGCCATTACCGTGAGTGCGATTATTCTTATTTCCAATTTGATTGAGTGGAAACTGGGATTTTGGGATAGCGAAGCAAAAAAGCAATTTAATACGCGGATGGCCACCACAATGAGGATTACAAAAACAAAAATCCTCCATTTCAGTGTTTGGCTTGAAATGGGTTTGGTATTTAAGCAATCGCTTCCCATTTGGTTGGCAGGAATACCCGCATTGATTTTCCAAATAGCAGAAGCGGAAACCTTTTGGCTGGCAACCTTCACTTTCATAACCCTGAGCAATATCGTATTGCAGCGTGCATTTTCCAGATATCACTACCTTCCCTGGTTTGCTTTACTTTCCCTTGGAAACGGTTTAGGTGTTCATTGGTTAATGCAACAAGAGCCGGTTATGGCAATCTCCATCGCTGCGATTTACCTTTTGGTATTGGGTTGGAATATCAAATCCCTGCTTTTTTATTATTTAAAACCAACTCATCCCGAAACCCTGGTGCAATACGAAAAGTATGATCAATATTTATATCTCCCACGCGTTGGGGAAATTTTAAAGCGACTCATGAAAAGGCGTGGAGAGTCCGGCGAACGAATTTTTGTTTGGGGGACTTTTTCCCAGCTCTATCATTTGACGGATTGCCCCTCAGCAGACAATTATCTTCATTACACAATCGGCCCATGGGACACAGAAGACCTGGAAGGGTTTTATGACAGCATCGTTGGAGGGATCATCGAACACCGGCCCAAATATATAATCAAAACCTTTCCTGATCTGGACATGGACAAATTGCAGGAAATCACGGGACTAAAATATACCCTCCAGAAAGTTTTACTGGCTCGGTTTCCGGTTTACCGCCTGGAAGGATCTACACCTGTACCCAATCCCGTTTCCCAGACCTGGCAGGAAAAAATGCAACAAATGGAAGAGTTGACTGAAGGGGAATGGCATGCTCCCGCCCTGAGCAGAGCGGATATGGAAAGAGGGGAACTGTCTACTGCCTTTAAAGAATGTAAAAAGCTCTTGAAACTGAATCCTAATGATCGGGAAGGAAACGTTTATTTAGGGGAAATTTACTCGGCACTCAATCTTCCTCTTATGGCGGAAAAAGCTTTTGAAAAAGCCATCGAATTGGCTCCCGAATGGCAACACCTGAGAATTCTTTTAGCCAACACAAAAACCCATCTCAAAAAATTTGATGAAGCGGTTGTTTTAATTAAAGAAGAAATCAAAAGATTCGATTGTGATGTTGAAGATGCCTTTCTAAATGGAATTTTTCAAAAGCATCAAGGAAATTACCAGGAAGCATGGCAGGAATTCGAAAAAATGAGAAAGAATTTTCCCGACCGCCACGACTGCTGGGAATTTTCCATCGAATGCCTGATCCAGTTAAAAAACAAACAAGCTTTGAAAACTTTGTTTAGTGACGCACAAAAACTCGGATTAAAAAAGGATAGGGAGTGGCTGCAAACAAAAATAGCCCAGGCCATCGCAATACTTGAAGCCCAACCGGAATATAAAACTCTGGCCAATTATCTGGAGAAATACCCTGAAAACGGGATATTGAAGTACGCCACCGCCTCTGCCATGGAAAGCGCAGGAGACCCTTCAGGAGCCTATGCATTATTTGAAGAAATTGTAGATTCTTCCCAACAATATCTTCACATTCAGGCCAATGCCTGCTTTAGAATGGCCCGGTTGGTTCCGCTAGAAAAAAGACAGAAACTGCTAAAAAAATGTATTAAGTTAAACCCTTCTCATCAAGGAGCTCAAGCTATGCTGAGCGAAGTTCAAGAAACAAATGGTTTTCCAGAATCCTCTAAAATGACCCGATCTGAAAACCCTCTGGTAAGTGTCATAGTCCCAAACTGGAACGGTATGCGCTTTGTAGGCATGTGCCTGGACTCACTCGCGGAACTCAATTTTGAGAATTTTGAAGTCATCATTGTTGATAATGGTTCAGAAGATGGTTCCCGGGAAATGATTGAAGAAAAATATCCCTGGGTGAGACTGCTCAAACTTCCCTACAATAAAGGATTCGCCATCGCCTGTAATGAGGGCATCAAGGCAGCCAAAGCGGAATATGTGGTTTTGCTCAATAATGACATAGAAGTTACCCCCGATTGGTTGGCCGAGCTTTATGAAGGTATGGAACGGCACCCTGAATGTGGAATGGGAACCACCAAAATGATGTTCCTCGACAACCGGGATGTCTTTTACAACACCGGGGACCTTTTTCACTCCTGGTCGGCAGGAGGAGGGCGAGGACAAGGTGAAAAAGACACCGGTCAATACGACACTGAAGAATATGTGTTTGGAGCCTGTGCCGGGGCGGGAATTTACCGTAAAAAACTATTTGAACAAATTGGATTGTTTGATGAGGATTTCTTCATTTTCGCCGAAGATGTTGACCTGAATATGCGCAGCCAGTTGCAGGGTTTCAAGGCGGTTTATTTACCCAAATCAAAGGTTTATCACATTGGAACTGCAACTGTGGGCCTGTATAGCGACCGCTATGTTTATTTATGCAAACGCAACGATATTCTGGTTTTTATCAAAAACTATTCCCTGAAAATGTATTTCAAATACCTCTTTTCTATCTGGAAACACCAGTTTAACGACATAAAATATTTCACCTACCGGGGACAAGGTCAGGTTTTGTTAAAAAGCAAATGGGATGCTTTGAAACTGCTTCCAAAAATGATTTTTCGCAGGTTCCAGATCCAACGAACCCGGACCATGTCTGATGCGGAGATTGAAACTCATATAATTACGGATTAATTTTTGCAATAAAGTTCCGTTAAGAAAAGGGTCTTTAATCCAAGAAATATTCATGAAAAACTCAATTCTTCTTTTCAATCCAAGACCCGACCCTTACTACAAGCCGGTCGACCTCCCCATTTCACTGATTTGTGTCTCACGTTTTCTCGACAAGGAAGGCTACCCCATAAAAATCCTTGCTGAGAACCTATACCCGGACCCCTATAAAGAAATTCAAGAGTCGGCAAAAGACAGTCTGGTTTTGGGAGTGTCCGCCATGACGGGCCTGCAAATTCAAGGAGGCCTCAAAGCAAGTCAAATGGCGAAGGAAGCCAATAAAGATATAAAAGTAATTTGGGGAGGATGGCACCCTTCCGTACATCCTTATCAGGTGCTTGAAAGTCCTTATATAGATATAGTAATCAAGGGACAGGGTGCCCGCGCGCTCCACGATGTCGTGAAAAGAATCGAAGCGGGTGAAGATTACAAGGATATTCCAGGAGTGATCTGGAAGGAAGATGGAGAGATATTTACTAATCCTGACCGAAGCCTGGAATCCATTGATGACTGGCCCCCGCTTCCCTACCATTTGGTTGATATTGAAAAGTGCGTCATGGTTACCGAATTTGGAAGCCGGACTATAAATTATGTCTCCAGCTACGGCTGCCCCTACCGGTGTTCTTTTTGTAGTGAAGTCACGGTTAACAAGCGGGGTTGGGTGGGATTAAATCCAGAAGCGGTTTTAGATGATTTGGAAAGGCTACAGAATCAATACAATATTAATGGGGTCAACCTGTACGACAGCCTGTTTTTTGTGAATGTCAAAAGGGCCAAAGCTATTCTGCAAGGAATCATTGATCGCGGACTAACCCTTAGACTCGGCAATTTGGATGGCCGCGCTAAGCAATTGGCGGAAGCAGATGATGAACTGTGGGAATTACTAAGAGATTCCAGAACCTACAGCATTTTATGCGGGGCAGAATCCGGCGACCAGGAATCCTTGAATGCCATCGACAAGGACATGGACGTCGAAGACAATTATAAATTTGCGGAAAAATGCCGCAAGTATGGAGTGAAAGTTATCTTTTCTACACTGGTGGGCATTCCCATGGCCGACCACACCCACCAGCAATTGACGCAAAAAACCAATAGCCAGATTGAAGCAACAGTAAAAATGTTGGATAAATTCCTGTCTTACGACAGCCGCAATCGAGGGCAGATGTTTATTTATATGCCTTTTCCCGGAACTCCCTTATACGACACCGCAGTCAAGCTCGGCTTTGAGGAACCCAAAAAACTTGAAGGCTGGGCGCATATGAAATTCTATGAAAAACAAACGCCCTGGGTTACAGAAAAACAGGCAAAATTGGTTTCAATGATTTCGAGCTATATTTTTATGTTCCTCGATTCTGACACCATCGTCTGGGCCAAAGGGAGAATCAAAAACCCGGTCAAAAAACAATTCTTTGTTTGGGCTTTTAGCCTATTTGCCCAGATTGCAAAATTCAGATGGAAATACAAACTGTTTGGCTTTCCACTAGACTACCAGTTGTTCTTATTTGCAAAGAGAAACAACAAAACCATTTAATTTTTCAAAGCCAAATCCATTTTTTCCACTCATCCCTTCCCAAATAACCGGGGCAAACAAAAGACCATTTTTTTCAGCCTGTTTAACAAAAAATAAGGACGATCTATCGCCAACAAGACTCGGGATATGGTCGATTGTAATGAATCTGTTTTTGTGATTAAATGCGGCCTGACTGGACAGGCTGACCTATTATTTTCAGCCCCCTTCCGTTTTACCAACAGGAAAATATGACCTCCCTTTTTCCCGCAAATTTCGATACCGCTTACAGGACTGAAGACGCATCAGGTGAAGAACTATCCCCTCCCTCGGGAATATGCCAAACATCGGAAGGAAACTTTCTTATAGCAGATGATTTTAATCACCGGATTCAGGTTTATGACCCGCAATTCAAACTGATTCATTGTTTTGGCGAAAAAGGAAAAGAACCCGGCCAGCTTCAATATCCAAAAGGGTTGGCAGTGGATAAGGAAGGGAACATTTTTGTCGCGGATAGCTGGAATCATCGAATTCAGAAATTTGACCCCAAAGGAAATCATCTACAAACATTTGGTTCTTGTGGAGATCAGAAAGGTCAACTTAATGAACCCTGGGACATCCATATAGACCCCTCAGGAACCATAATCGTAGTTGAAAGATACAACCATCGGATCCAATTTTTCGATCAAGATGGAAATTCACTGGGTTGGGTGGGACAAAGAGGAACAACGGTTGAAGAGAACCTGGCTTACCTGTATGAAACACCTTTAAATATTCAGGCCCCTCCCCTGTTCGAGTTCCCTACTTCTATTGCAACAGACAGTGTTGGAAATTTTTTCGTCACCGACAGCGGCAACCACCGCATTCGAAAATTTAATAGCCAATGGAAGGAAATTTTAACGTTTGGCAGTCAGGGTGACCAAACCGGGGAGTTTCAATATCCCCTTTGTGTTTCGATTGCTCCCAATGATCTACTTTATATCGCAGATTTAAACAACAACCGGATCCAGATCTACACATCTTTCGGTCAGTTTTTGAGTTCCTTTGACCAGGCAGACACAGCAATGGAAGCGCCTTGCCTGACCTTGATGGACTCTTCTGGAAATTTATTTGTCGGATCAACTTTTGATACGAAGATTTTAAAATTTCAAATCACCCAGGAAACAGAAATTATCCTTGCCGAAAAACTGGCCACCAGCGAACCTCTACAACCTGCACACGTTTATTTTTATTCGCTGGTGCAGGAAAAAAATAATAACAACCCTAAAGCATTGGCGGCCCTGGAACAGACTTTGGGGTTATTGAACGAAAACGCCAACTCAGACAATCTGGAGGTTCCTAATCGTTTAGGCCAAATGGCTTTTGAAGGGAAAGATGTTTCCGATTCAAGCATTGATCTCGCCCTCCCTCTAATTGAAAAACAATTCAACGAATCTCGCCAGGCCATGATCGATCAACATCAGTCCTGGCAAGCCCTGGCTAAAAAATTCAACGAGATCCAAATCAAGGAACACCAGTTGGTCCAGAAAGATCCGCAAGGACTTCGGGAGTTTAATCGGGAACTTTATACATCCGAGCATGAAGAAAAAGAAAGTTATAGGGAAACCCGTCGCTGCTTTTGTACTTTTAGAAAAACCACACAACAATTTTATGATTTCATATACCGTCTGATCGAAAGTAATATCAGTGAAAAACAGTTGGAAAACCTGACGGAACTCTTACTCCGCCAATGGGAAATCACGGTGGACAAGACCAATGAATTTTTCAATGAAAAAGAAAAAAGCGAAGAGTCGATGGTTCAAATCTTGGGAAGTAGCGGGAGTGATCAACTCCCTTCTTTTCTGGTTCAGTATTATTACAATTGCCGGACGCTCGACCTTCTTATCCAATTACAATTTCCGTTGAGAGCCCATTGCCAGATATTGAATGTCCTGGCCCGAAAAGCTGCGAAAGATGAAAAAATATCCGAATCGCTTCGCCGTTTGACAACCCCTTCCCTCTTTTCTGAAAACGCCACCCGAACAATGATCCGGTTTCACGAACATTGGTTCACACTGGACATCCTAGAGTTAATGTTTTTGGAAACAATGGATATCACTCAACCCTACCTGCTTGATGACGGAGAAAAGGTTATAGAACCCGGCATTGAAGATTTTTCTCCCATCGCTTTTGATTCTGAAAATCTGGATATACCTATGGCTTCGCGAATCCTTCTATCCCAATCCGCTGAAATCATGTTGGAGAATGGGGTTCTATCTCATGGGCTTTTTAAATTTAATCTAGCTACACTTTCAAACCAGAGAAATGAATTGATGGAACAATGTCAGGCCACCCTTGAAGCCCAGCCTGTGTTCGACAAAAAGCATGAAGAATTGTTAAACCAGCTCAACGATCTCGAACGACAAAGGAGAGATCTGGATGCCCAATTGAGGCAGGTGGGGACGGAAGACAAAGCGACCCCCATAGGCATAAGCAACAATATCGCAATTATGGATTTCCAGCTAAACCTGTTGCGACGAATGATAAGGGGAATTGACATCAATGAAAATCTCAACCTCCATCGTCTTGTTACAGGAACCGCAGTTGTCAAGGCCTTAAATCCCGACGAAAAAGATAACAAGTTGTTCGATGGAATTGAAACCTATTTCCAAACCCTGGAAAACAAAATTCAGGAAATTTTAAATGAAAGACGATTAAAGAATTTTGATCTGGCCCCTTTAAGAGAACAACAAAAGCAACTGGCGGGCTCTCCTGAAATTTCCACCATTGAAACTTCTATAAAAGTTGAAGAGGGTATTAACGAAACAAAAGCCTATCTGGACCGGCTGGAACTGGAATTCAAAAAGTTTACAAAAACTAAAAGTTGCATCCAGAAAATACTGAGCTTTATTGATAAAAAACCCACCACTCCCGAAACACCCTTAAAGCAGGTTTATTCTGTTAGTAAGATAGGCGCGGAAATCGGATTGCTATTTTATCCACAGGGCCTCACGCATAACAGCCAGGGTGACTTGCTGGTGGTGGACAATGAACAACACCAGATTCATTGCTACTCTCCTGAAGGAAAATATAAATTTCATTTTGGCACTTGGGGAAATACGGCTGCAACCTTTAAATACCCAGTCAATCTGGCAACGGACAGTCAAAATAATATTTATGCCATCGATGAAGGTAATGGAGTTGTCAAAAAATTTGATGCTCAGGGGAACTTTATCCTTACGTTTGATGAGGGAATACTGGGTTCCGTCTTTTCTCTTTCTGTTGATGCAAAAGACCAGATCCATATCGCAGATTCCGAGAACAACCGCATCGTTGTATTTGATTCGAATGGAAAAGAAATATCCCTTCCCTCTACGGCTGAGCAATCTAGAAACCTGGAAGGCCCTTGTGGAATTTTCTGTCTTAAGGATGGAGGAATTTTAGTGGGTGACAGGTCAGAATATTTATTGAAACAATTTGATTCCGAAGGAAAACTGGTCCGCTCAATCCAAAAGAATAACCTGGGTTTTAATGACATTTATTTTATTGCCTATGACGACCAATTTGGAATTTATGGTTCCGATTACTGGCACAATCAAATCATTCATTTAAATTCAAATCTGGAATTGGTCGACGTTTATCGTAATCAGGGAAGTCGGGCGGGAGAGCTCGGGAAAACAGGAGGGCTTTCTATTCACGATGGCCGACTGGCTGTATCAAATTTTGATGGCAGAAAAGTTCAGGTTTTTGATCTTACAAAATAAAGCAGGACAGCTTCACTAATTGTGCACATTGGTAATGGGATAGCGCCGGGGTTTGACGCTTTGGCGGTTCTCTTTTTCAATGTCATGCAAAAACCCCTTCTCCGAAAAGTGATCATCAAACTGGGCAACCGACTCTTCGATAAATTTCCCGGGGCGATAGTTCTTTGCAACTTCTGACATGGAAAACGGCTCGGGAATCTTATCAAACAGGGCGGCCCGCTCATGGATTTTTTCCTCACTCCATCGCAATCCTCCATTCGCAATCAAAACCGTCGCTACCCTTTCCGCATCCTCAAAACAATAAATATTCGGGAATACAGATTTAAAAGTTTTGGTGTCACGGGGCTTTAGGGTATTGCCCTTGCCATACAGGTTGGAACCCACGATTCCATTGGGATCGAGAATTTCACGAATTTCTTTGTAAAACTCATGAGTTTTTAAATGGTAGGGAATGGACCCACTCTTAAAGGCATCTAAAATGACCCAGTCATATAGCTCCTGCCCTTTCTGTTTTTGAATGAACACACGCCCATCTTCCTCAAATATTTGATAGCGTTTGGATTCCCTCATGAAAAAATATTTTTTCGAAACCTCAATCACTTTTTTATCTATTTCAACAACATCAATTTCTAATTTCGGAAACAATTCACTGAGGAAATTGGTCACTGCCGCTCCACCCAGTCCCACCATCAACAATCTTTTGGGGTTGGGGCAAAAGAGTAAAGACGCCATCATCATATTCGAATAAACCAGGGCTAGTTGCTCTTGTCGCTCCATATTCACCCGGCTTTGCAGGAAGTAATCCCCATTGCCCTTAAACCAGAGTTCCCGGTTTTTACCATTTTGAATGACATAAATATCATTGTACCGGGTACGCTCTCTGGCCAGGACCTTGACGACCGGATCTTTCTCATTTTTTTCAAAAAATTTAAACATTTCCGGATTTCCTGATTTTTATTGAGATTGTAAGGCGTTTGACCCAAAAACCTATTTTCATTTTAGGTAATTATGATAAAATGAAATACGGTTTAATTTACGACTCTGCGGGGAGGGAAAGCTGTTCCCCGTCAAGGGTTTACGGTCAGTCACCGCCCCATCATAAAGGAATCTTGTCAATGCCGCAAAACGTTTTGAAGCACAAAGTAGGTTTGGAAACCCACGGCCTCAAAAACTTAAAAACAATACACTGGAATTTATCAACTCCCGAGCTTTACGAGCATATTATCGCGAATGAAGAGGGGCAACTATCTCACCTGGGCCCGGTTTGTGTGACTACGGGAGAACATACCGGTCGATCGCCAAACGATAAATTTATTGTTCAGGAACCATCGAGCCAGGAAAACATATGGTGGGGAAAAGTCAATCGTCCGTTTACCGTTGAACAATTTGAAGCCCTTTATTCCCGTGTCCTGGCTTATTTGCAGGGCAAGGAAGTGTATGTTCAGGATTGTTGTGCAGGGAGCGATCCCGAACACCAGACCCATATTCGTGTGATCACTGAACATGCCTGGCACAATCTGTTTGCACGCAACATGTTTATCCAGATTCGTGATATGGCGAAACTGGAAAACCATGATCCCGCATTCACCGTCATTCATGTTCCCGACTTTAAGGCGGTGCCGGCTATTGACGGAACCAATTCTGAAGTATTTGTAATTGTCGACTTTGGTAAGCAACTGGTCCTTATTGGAGGAACCAGTTACGCAGGGGAAATCAAAAAATCCGTTTTCTCCATTTTAAATTACCTGTTGCCCCAGAAACAGGGGGTATTATCAATGCATTGTTCAGCAAATATTGGTAAAAAAGGCGACACCGCAATATTCTTTGGACTCTCGGGAACGGGAAAAACAACCTTATCTGCAGACCCGCAACGAAAACTCATTGGTGACGATGAGCATGGCTGGAGTGACCGGGGAGTATTTAATTTTGAAGGCGGCTGTTATGCCAAGGTAATTCGCCTCTCGAAAAAATCAGAACCGGAAATTTATGATTGCACACGCAGGTTTGGAACCCTGCTGGAAAACGTTGTTTTAAAGGAAGACAGGAGATTGGACCTCGATGATTCCAGTCTGACAGAAAACACCCGTGCAAGTTACCCAATTTCGCATATTAACAATGCCGTTTTAAAAGGTTCGGGTGGACATCCGGACAATGTCATTATGCTTACCTGCGATGCATATGGGGTAATGCCCCCGGTATCCAAACTGACACCCGAGCAGGCGATGTATCATTTCATTTCCGGTTACACCGCAAAAGTCGCCGGAACCGAAAAGGGCATAAGCCGGGAACCCACTGCTATTTTCAGTACCTGTTTCGGTGCCCCGTTTATGTCATTACATCCTTCTGTTTATGCAGATATGCTCGGCGAAAAAATTGCCAAACACAAAGTCTCCTGCTGGTTGGTCAATACAGGATGGACAGGCGGCGCTTATGGTGTCGGTAAAAGAATTGAAATCAAATACACCCGGGCAATGATCAAAGCCATTCTTGAAGGCCAACTGAATGATGTTGAGACAGAAACCGATCCTGTATTTGGAATTCAAATACCCGTGGCTGTGAAAGGCGTTCCGAAAGAATGTCTTTTCCCCCGAAACACGTGGAAGAACCCGGATGCTTATGACGAAAAAGCCGATGAGTTGGCAAACCAGTTCATTGAAAACTTCAAAGAATATGAAAAAAATGTAGACAAGAAAATTTTAGATGCAAGTCCAAAACCCAGGGGGAAAAGCACAACGTCTTCTGGAAAAATTCACGAACTGAGAAAATAACGGCCCCGCAAAATTTGCTTGCATTAACACCCTGCTTTTAAATTTCCTAAGCAGATTTGAATTAAACTTACGTACTCAGTCTTAAAACAAAAACATGACATCACCCATCATTGCCTTAACTATGGGAGATCCTGCGGGGATCGGGCCCGAAATAATTGTCAAAGCATTTCAAGATGAAATTCTGGCAATTGATACACGTGTTCTGGTAATTGGTGATGCCAAAACGCTGAAAAAAACTGCCAAACAAATTGCTCCAGAAGTTTTGATACATCCTATTCAATCGCCGGAAGAAGGCTGGTACCAACCCTGCACAATTGATGTCATTGATCTGGATAATATCCCCGAAAATATTGCGATGGGCAAACCCTCTGCTGGAGGAGGAAAGGCGAGTTATGACGCCGTCAAAAAAGCCGTTACCCTTGCATTAAAAGATGAGGTTGCTGCCATAACCACCTGTCCCATTAATAAAAAAAGTCTGCACCTGGCCGGCTATCCCTTTCCAGGTCATACTGAACTTCTGGGAGACCTGACTGATTCCAAAACACCCACCCTGATGATGGAAGGTAATTCCCTGCGTGTTGTTTTAGTAACCACACATCTTCCTTTGGATCAGGTGAAATCGAATATTACTGAAGAAAAAGTTTTGCAAACAATCCGGTTGACTCACGATTGGTTGCAACACCACATAACAGAAATTCCACGTATTGCTGTTGTCGGACTCAACCCGCATTCCGGGGATGGAGGAATTTTTGGTCAGGAAGAAACAGAATTTATTCTACCTGCATTGAAAACGGCACAAAAAGAAGGTATCCAGGCAAGTGGTCCGCATCCCGCAGATGCTTTATTTGCCAGAGCTGCATCCGAAAAATATGATGCGGTCATTTGCATGTACCATGACCAGGGAATGATTCCCGTTAAAATGAATGGCATGGGTGTCAACATCACCCTGGGCCTTCCCATTTTACGAACCTCTGTAGATCACGGCACAGCCTTCGACATCGTGGGAAGAAACAAAGCCTCTGCCGAAAATCTTAAGCTGGCATTGAAAACCGCTGGCCGATTGTCTCAATCCACTCTTTCCCTGCAATGAGAAAGAGGCCTCTAGGGCAAAATTTTCTCGTTGACTCTGAAGTTTCTCAGAAAATTATCGAGTTGGCGGACATCCAGCCCGGCGACCATGTTGTTGAGATTGGCCCCGGAAAAGGGGTTCTTACGCAACGACTCATCGAAATTACCCCCTCCCTGACTGTAATAGAACTCGATCCAAAGTTGTGCCGGGAAATTGAAAACAGATTTGGCAAAGAGTATCCCTCTTTCAGGTTGATTGAAGGAGACGCGGGTAAGTTTGACTACTCCTCACTAAAATCCAAATTCAAAGTGGTCTCCAATCTTCCTTATTATGCAGCAACTCCCATAATGAAAAAGTTAATCCATTTTGGGTACAAAATCCAAACAATGACTTTAATGATGCAAAAAGAAGTGGTAGACCGTTTGACTGCAAAACCCGGAAGCAAAGATTATGGTTCCCTATCTATCTATGTGCAGTACCATTGCGACATAGAAAGGTTACTGGAAATACCCAGCACTGCTTTTTCCCCCAGACCCAAAATAGATTCATCGCTTTTTTCACTTAAACCATTATCTCAACCCAAAGTTCAGGTTGAAGATCCCCAGCTTTTTTTTAAAATAGTCCATGCGGCTTTTTTTCATAAACGGAAAATGTTGAAAAATAATTTAAAAGGTTGGCAAAAATATTTTAAACACATTGAAGGGCAATTCCAGATGGCCGGAATCGACCTTTCCCGACGGGGGGAAACACTCACCATGTCGGATTTTGCAAATATGGCCAATTACCTGAATTCTTCCCATGAATAACCCAGAAAACAAATTAGGAAAAATTGTTCTTATAGGTGCAGGACCTGGCGATGTCGGTCTTTTAACGCTTCAGGGAAAGCAGTGGCTGCAAAAAGCCGAGGTTATTCTTTTCGATCATCTGGTTAACGAAGACCTCTTGCGTTTTACCCAAAAAGAAACTGAAATTATCTATGTTGGTAAAAAGGAGGGTGTGGCCAGTATGGGACAGGAAAAAATAAACACTCTCCTGATTGAAAAAGCAAAAGAAGGAAAAACCGTCGTTCGCCTGAAAGGAGGAGACCCCTTCATTTTCGGACGTGGAGGAGAAGAAATTCAGGCTGCAAATGAAGCCAGGGTTCCCTTCCTGGTGGTTCCGGGGGTGACTTCGGTTACCGGGGTAGCGGCTTATGCTGGCATTCCTCTCACGCACCGGCATCTCTCTTCTACTCTCTCAATCATTACCGGAAGCAATGAAAAAAAGCAGGAAGATATTCATATCGATTGGGAAAAGATTGCTTCCAGGTCAGGCACTCTTGTTTTCCTGATGGGGGCACGCAAGCTTCCATTGATCGTAGAAAAACTCATGAAATTTGGGAAAGACCCCGACACCCCGATAGCGGTTGTTCAATGGGGCACCACCGCAAGACAGAAAACCTGGAAAGGGACTCTTGCAACCATTGTGGAAATCTCTTCCAGGGACAAAATTCTGCCACCGGCCCTCACCATCATCGGTGAAGTGGTCAATCTGAAACCTGAAATTGAATGGTACGAAAAATTACCCCTCTTTGGAAAAACGGTAGTTGTTACCCGAAAAGGAGATCAGGCAGAAAGCATGATTGACCGATTGCGCGAACTGGGTGCCGAACCTTTTTTCTTTCCAGTCATAGAAACGGTAGCGCCGGATGACTGGACACCTTTGGATAACGCATTGAACAATCTTTCAACCTATGATGGCCTTGTTTTTACCAGTGTGAATGGAGTCCGCTTTTTTTTCCAGCGGCTCAAAGAAATCCAGCAGGACATTCGTAATTTAAAAGGAGTAAAAATTTATACGATTGGACCCAAAACCGCTGAAGCCGTTCGGGAATTGGGTATGGGCGTTGATGTGGTTCCGGATGAATTCGTTGCTGAATCTCTTATCGAAAGTATTAAAGATATGAAAGGCAAACGTTTCCTGATTCCCCGCGCCACTGTCGCCCGGGAAATTCTTCCGGAAAAACTGCGAGAAATGGGAGCGGAGGTGGATGTCGCACCCGCCTACAAAACCATCCTTCCGGAATCCAAATCTGATGCTCTTGAAAAAAGGTTAAAAGAGGGAAATGTCGATGTCCTTACTTTCACTTCTTCATCCACGGTAAAAAACTTCCTCGCTTTAACGGGAGATCACCTATTGCCGGAAATTAAGAAAACACAAATCGCCTGCATAGGTCCCATCACTGCAAAAACGGCTGAAGATGCCGGTTTGACAGTAAATATCCTGCCAAAAGAATACACCGTCACCTCCCTGCTGGACGCGATTGAAGACCATTTCCTGGCCCAATCTTAATTTTCTTCATTTTAATTACCGGTTCCCGTATAATACTTAAATATAAAAAACACCCCAAACATCAAGGCGAGGATGAACAAATGCCATTAAGATCGATTCGAGTCAGTCATATAGTTTTATCCACAGAAGATCTTGCAAAGGTTCTGTTGGACCATCTGAAAGACGATGAGTACAAGGACAAAGACATGCTTTTTAAAATGTTCGCAAAACTGGCCAAGAAATACAGTGCCTGCAGCAGTCGGAACAAAGGCGGTGATTTAGGACTCCTCGAATTTAATACAGCAGCACCGGAACTTGAAAAAGCCGCAATGGAAGCTCCCGTGGGAGAGGTTCGTGGCCCCGTGAAAAGTAAATTTGGTTACCATATTTTTATCATTACCGAAGAAGAAGAAATGAAAGATCTGGGGATCGACGGCCTAAACGTTTCTTCTTTTGGTGCGGGGGACGGCACCCTTTAATCCCATCTACGACCTTCATGCAACTCAAAGGCATTCACCACATCGCCCTAAATGTAAAAGACCTGGATCGAGCGGAAAGGTTTTATAGCGACGTCCTGGGTTTTCAGGTCACTCACCGATTTTCCAAAGGATTACGCCACCTGATGATGGAAACCGGAAATGCGGCATTAGCCCTGTTCGAGGCACCGGACCTCGAAGTCAAAGAGGCAATGAATCTGTTAAGTGAGGAGGGTTACCTTCATCTCGCCTTTGAAGCTGACCCCGCTGATTTCGAGGAAATTTTGAAAGAACTTAAAGATAAAAAGGTAAAAATCGATAATGGCCCTGTTAAAAGAGGGGATGGAGAATCCATCTATTTCAATGATCCCGATGACAACCATCTAGAAATTCACTGCGACCACCCCCAATGATTGAATCCATCCTCGAAAAAGCTATCGCGGGGCAGCGCCTTGAGCCTTCTGAAGCAGTCCATTTGTTCGACACAAAAGATATCCTTTTGCTCGGCAACGTTGCCTCACGACTGACCCGGAAAAAATTAAACGATAAAAAAACCATTACATATATTGTCGACCGCAATATCAATTACACCAATGTTTGTGTCACCGACTGTTCCTTCTGTGCATTTTATAGAAAGGAACCTGATGAAGATGCCTATATCCTTCCTTTTGAAACCATCGCCCAAAAAATTGAGGAAACCCTGGCCATTGGTGGCAACCAGATTTTGTTACAGGGAGGGCACAACAACCAATTAAAAATCGACTACTTCGAAGATTTATTCAAAAACATTAAAGCAAAATACAATATTCACCTGCATGCCCTCTCCCCTTCAGAAATTTTACACACCAGTCGAATCTCTAAAATTTCTTTAGTGGAAACTTTAAAAAGAATGAAGGCGGCTGGACTGGACTCCATCCCTGGAGGCGGGGCAGAAATTCTCGTTGACCGGGTCCGTAAAATTATCAGCCCGAAAAAATGCACCAGCGACGAATGGCTGGAAGTCATGGAAGAAGCGCATAAAATGGACATCCCCACTACAGCGACCATGATGTTCGGCCATGTAGAAACTTTGGAAGAACGGGTCGAACATTTAAGGCGGCTACGCGAACTGCAGGATAAAACGGGTGGCTTTACGGCATTTATAGCATGGGGATTCCAGCCCGGAAATACCGAGCTACAGGGTGAGACAGGAATCAAAACAGCAGTCAGTGGATTCGAATACCTGAAGACTCTGGCGATCAGCAGAATCTTTCTGGATAACTTTGACAACCTTCAATCTTCCTGGGTGACGCAAGGACCCAAAATCGGTCAGGTATCCTTATATTATGGAGCCAATGATATGGGCAGCACCATGATGGAAGAAAATGTTGTTGCTGCGGCAGGAACGGTCTATTGCCTGGATGAGGAAGAAATAAAACGATTGATCACCGACGGTGGCTTCACCCCACAACGGCGCAACATGCGCTACCAATACGTAGAATAAAATCACTCCAAAAAAAATCCCCTCCCACTTTGTAAGAGGGAGGGGAAAACTAATGTAAAGGGCTATACGATACGGTTTTGCTAAATGGGCACTGTCAATTTGTCGCCTTCGCTAGAAGGTTAGAGGGCGCGTCTTCCCAGCAATGTTCTAACAGAAGCCTTATCGTTTCCTTTGGCAAGCATGAAAGCCGTAAAAGACTGCCGCAACGAATGCGGAGTCGCTTCTTTTTCTATACCTGACGATTTCAGAGCCGCTTTGAAAAATTTAGTTACACTCCGCGTGGTCAAATTCCCTCCCCGTTCACTGGGAAATAAATAGTCATCGGGACCTTTATTTCCAATCTGCCTTTGCAAGGCGTCTTTGAGACCCATGGAAAAAATAGTGGTGCGAGCTCCGAACTTGCCAATGCCGGGAACAAACATTTTCAACTTATCGAGATTAATGTGTTTGACTTTTACCGCCACCAGTTCAGATACTCTGAGTCCCGCCGTATAGGCCAACTCTATCATCAGTCGATGTTTCAGGTTCTCGGCTGAAATTGCAATTTTTTTTACCTCGCTGATGGTTAGAACCACCGGCTTTAATTTTTTCTTACGCGGTCGTTTGAATCCTTCCAAAACCAGATCTTCATTGTAAACCGCCTTGTGAAAATAGCTGAGTGCGTTGTAGGCCTGGTCCACTGTGGAACGGGACTTGCCCTGTTCAATAAGCTCGGCAAGGTATTCACGAATTTCAACATGAGTAACTTCACGTGGATTCTTCAAATTTTTGTTGCGAACAAAATTTCTGAGTTGCCCCAAATAAGCTTTGATGGTTTGAGGACTGTAGGCCCGTTGTTCCAGGTTTCCCTGAATGGCATTGAATAAACGAGATAATGATAAGGGATGGGTTGTGACATTGTTCATCATGGAATCTCCAACAAATGAAATTGTAAAAACTTATGGGAAAAGAAACGCGTGTGTCTAATGCGGAATAACCAATTGAAATTTGACTATTTGTTTGAAGCAGGATACCGGAACGCCCGCTTCCGCTATCTAAAAGCCAATATAATCAATTAGTTACAAAACGTCAAGAGAAAAGTCTCAAAAAATCAAGGCCTTAGAGGGTAAGACCTAGACTTGTAGTGAATGTTCGAGTTTTTGCAATGCGCCAATGGCGGGTAGGTGGTCCTGCTCTGCCGCACGTCTCAGCCAGTGGATGGCTTCTACATAGTGGATTTCGGTTCCCCGGCCATTTCGATACATCAATCCCAGTTGGTATTGGGCGTCACTGTGACCGTGTTCGGCAGCAAGCCGAAACCATTTGAAAGCGGCTTCTTCATCGAAGGATTGAAAACAGTATCCCATCTCAGCTTGCGCCAGGGTGTTGCCCTGTTCTGCAGATTTCTGATACCAGCTCAAAGCTTCATCAGAAGATTCCAGCATTCTCGCCAGATTGTATTGGGCGAGATCGTTTCCGTTCTCTGCAGCCCGACGGTACCACTTCATGCATTCATGTTTGCTGTAGGGAACCCCTTCGCCACGCTCATACAATCCTGCCAGATGATTTTGTGCACGCGCATGACCCTGTCCTGCTGCTTTTCTAAGCCAGGAAATATCTTGAGATTGCATCTTATCGGGTTGCGATTCCATTTGCGAGGTTTTGCGATACCATTTTGCAGCCTCTTCAAAATCTTTATCGACTCCCTTGCCAATAAAATAGATTCGGCCCAGTGCCTGTCCTGCCTGAAGGTTTCCCTGTTCTGCAGCCTGCCGGTACCAGTAGGCACCCTCCTTTTCAGCACCCTGGTTTTCATATAGAAGTCCGAGATGGTATTGCGCTAAATGGTTGCCCTGCTCTGCAGAAAGATGAAACCACTTCAACGCTTCTTCCGAGTTTTGCTGACTGGAATAAATTTTACCCAAACTAAATTGGGCATAGTCGTGGCCCTGTCCCGCTGCTTTCTCAAACCAATGAATGGCTTTTTCTAAATTTGATTTTACACCGTCCCCATTGAGATACATTCGACCCAGATTGTATTGCGCCAGAACATAACCCTCTGCCTTGTGATACCAGTTCAAAGACTGAGCATGGTCGGCGGGAACTCCTTTTCCGTGATAATACATTCTTGCAAGATGAAAACGGCCAAAGACATCTCCCTGCCAGGCAGCTTTTCGGTAGCATTTAACCGCTTTTGCCAAATCCTGTTCAATGCCCTTTCCATTTTCGTAAAGGATTCCCAGGAACACCTGGGCCCGGGTTTCATTTTCTTTGGCAGAACGTTTAAAAAATTCGAAAGATTTTTGATCGTCCTGGTCCACTCCCTCCCCCAGGAAATAAAGCATTCCAATATTGAATAGAGCCTGTGGATGTTCCTGTGCCTTTTTGTACCAGTGATACGCTTGTTGCGGATCTCTCTCACAACCCTTGCCATAGTCGCAAAGTAACCCCAGCGAATTTTGTGCTTCATCATGGCCTTTATTGGCCGCCCGTTGCAGCCAGAGGAAAGCTTCTTCATATTCCTTCTGCTCGAAAAAATATTTTCCCTTTTGATAAAGGTCTTCACCGGTGGGTATAAAATCGGGAGACGTGGTTTTCAAAAAATGCCGGGCATGAGCATGGCCCTGTTCCGCTGCACGGCACAGCCATTTCAAAGCTTTCTGCGGAGCCCTTGCCACCCCTTCGCCGCAATAATAAAGAGTTCCCAATTTAAATTGGGCAAGATCCAATCCATTCAACGCCGCTTTTTTAAACCATCGCGCCGCCTTGACAGAGTCTTTCCCGACTCCCTCTCCACGATCATAAAGGTCGCCAAGATTGTATAATCCCGCTTCATTTCCATTCAAAGCGGCTTTTTGATACCAGCCTCGGGCCCGATCATAATCCTGCGGAACCCCTTCTCCCTTTTCAAAAAGAACACCCAGCATATTCTGGGCGGTGTCATTATCTTTATCCGCAGCCTTCTCAAACCATTTCGCAGCTTGTTGGGAGGACTTTTCCGTTCCCTTGCCCTGGTAATACATCCTTGCAAGATTAAACTGTGCTGCGGGGTCATCTTTCTCGGCTGCTTCCTTGTACCAATGCAAACTTTGTTCAAGATCCTGCTCCACTCCTAAACCATTTTCATACATCAAAGCCAGAAAACCCTGTCCCTTTGCCGAACCTTTTTTCGCAGCTTTTTCAAACCATTTGAAAGCTTCTTCATGATTTCGGGAAACACCCGCTCCCTTGAAATAGACGACTCCTAAATTGTATTGCGCCAGAGGATCTCCAGCACGTGCCTCCTTGAACCAGGTTTCGATTTTCTTGCGTTTCAATTTACCCAACGCACCCGAATCGGTTTTATATAAAACATCGGGAAGCTGGTTGGTAGCAACAGATGAATTCCAGGGGAAAGAAACCGGCTGGGTTTCAGCAAGGGACTGCTTGGAAGGAAGATTTACGTTTAATTCCTGCATATTAAATCAGCTCAAATAAACTCGTGGGCAAGGTCACGAATCCGGGCCTCGGTTTTATTAATTTTTTCTTCAATATCATCGGCAATTTCCTGCAAAAGATCGCGTCCTTCTTTTTCTGCCGACTCAATATTATTTTTCAATTGAAACATTTCAGACAATTGCAATTCTTCCAACTCGTCTGAAATTTCATTCAGCCGACCCCGAACCTGCGCCAATTGTTGAACCGCTCTTTCCAGTTGTTCGCCCAATTCCAAATGGTCCTCAGAAAATCCCTCGGCCTCCCATTCCATTAGAACGGAGCGAATGGCTTCTTCATCGAGCTTGTCATAGGCCTGGTTGAGTTTTGCCATGAGATCGGTTCGTTTGTTCCTTTCTTCAACAGACGAACTCAGATCGGGATGAATTTTTTTCGCGACGCGGCGGAATAATTTCTTTAAATCTTCCGGAGGATTGAATTCCTTTTTGGACTCGGTTGATTCTTCTTTTTTCTCCGAATATTCTTTTGCCTGCTCCCGGGCTGTTTCCGCCTGCTCGCTAAACACCTCCGCTTTTGGATATAGTTTTGCAGCCAGACTCAGAACCTGTGCCTTGACAATATCCATCTCTGCATACTTCGCCCCCACTACCTGCTGGTACCGAATTTCAAAAAGGTTCAATTCAGATTTCTCTGTGGAAAGCTGCAATTCCATATCCGCTAAATCTCTGCGGAGCTGAGCCAATTCACGCCGCTTGGCCTGCAATTCTTCAGCTTGAGGACTTAAAATCTGGACAACAGAAGACATCAAACGCTCACAATTTTTTTAATTGGGAATAATTTATTATCGGGCGTTGTACCCAATAAAACAAGCAGGTATTGCCTAAACTGGATGGTTTGGACTCTGGATGGGATAAACAACAACCCTGTTTTTCATGCTTATTTTCTCGAATTTCCAAAAGCCATAACTCCAAACAAATCAAACAACTTCGCACATTAAAACAGATTATCCCAATAAAATCAATAGCTTACATTTCTGCCATATTGAGCCTCACCTTCGGGCAATGAAACCCTTTAAAATTGGTTAGTTTCGGGTTTTCTGCTACATTGAAAATCGATTCGTCAAAAACCAGAATGTTGCCCAAATTCATCCAATCCCAAAAATATGAAATCACCTTTTTTTTCTGAAGATTCTCCTTTTTTAACCCACGAAACCCGGAAAACCCGATGGGCGATCCCCTACCATCTGGAATGCCTGAACGCCAGGATCGATCAACTTTTGACAAAGAATTTAAGCGCCATCCAGGGAAAGAAAATTCTGGATATCGGATCGCATATGGGAACGTTTTCCTATGCGGCCCTTGAAGCAGGAGCCAGTTTCATTCAGGGAATCGATACGGAAGAAAAAATGATTCATTTAGGAAAACAACTTTTTCAACAATCAAACGTGGATGAAAAGAAATATTCCATGGGCGTTGAAAACGCCTTCGAATATTTGGAAAAAATTGAGGCAGGCAGTTTTGATACCGTACTTTGTTTGGGAATGCTTTACTACACCATCGAGCCGTATCGTCTTCTCGAGCTTATGGTAAGAGCCGCCAGGGAAACTATAATTATCGATACCTTCACTGCGGCCTATGCAGCCGTCCAGGGTAAAGATGCGCCCCAGGTTTATAAAAATATTAAAGAGGAAACGCTTCAACTCCCGATCCTGCTCACGGCACTCACGCAACCTGAAAAAAAAGATTACACACTTCCCCATTCTTTTGACTACCGCAATAAAGATCTCAGTCTCACCACACTTCCGAGCTCGGCCCTTCTGGAAATTTGGTTCCAGTCCTTAAATATTGAATTTCAAAAACTGGACTGGTCCTCATACAGCACCCGGACCTGCAGCTATCACGACCTTCTCACACCCGAACAGAAAAAGTCGTCGCATTGGTCAGATGTATACAGCAGCGGAATAAGAGTCTCTTATTTGTTATATAAATAAAACAGAACGGGTGGACCAAATACAAGCTTAGGGATTTTGTAATTATTTTCAGACAGAAAACTACAACCCCCTCAGTCCCCCTTGACAGGGGGAAGACAAATGTCCCCCCTGATAAGGGGGGATTCTGGGGGGTTGGTTATCAAAATTTTCACCTCATCACCTTATCAACGGCGATAGAGTTTGTTGGCTTCAGCGGCTATTTTTCCATGTAGATATAAAACCAGCCAACGCTTGCCTCCCTCTTTAATCAGGCCAAACACCACATCCCGCAAAAGTATTCCCGGTTGTTTTTTTTGCAACGTCTTATATAAAGAGTGAGACCATTTCGCGATTCGACCCACCTGATGCCGGTTCACCCAATCTAAAATTTTATTTTCTCCCAGAGGAAGGGCCATTTCTTTTGCCTGGGTCAAATGATGGATTCGAATATTTAAAATTTTGTTGATCACCGGTTTTTTACCCAGATTGCTCAATCCTTCCAGGGAATCGGAAACAGACTTCAGCAAATCACAAACCCGAGCTTCATATATTGGGCTTATCGATTCCGGGTGGTAGTGCCTGGCAATTTGATCAGCAAGGGTAAAATATAATTGGCTGGCCTTTTGCCAGGAAATTGTTGTTGCAGAAAACAAAATCTCTTTTTTCGAAGCTTCTGCAATCTGTTGCACCTCTTCAGGAAACGACACTTCAGGTTCGTCCTGAAGGGTTTCCCATTCTGCAAGAATTGCTTCCGCTTCCACACCTTCTTCTTCAAAGTTCTCCCTATAAACCCGTATCGCCGACTCGCTTACCATAAGCAACCATTGGATTAGAAGGGATCGAAGGACCCAGATTTGAAACCTGCGATAAACGGCCCCTGACAATAGATTTTTTTCAGGGGAGGATACTTTGGAATCGCCAAAAACCTGTATGACCCTGAATCGAGTCACATAATTTATTTGAGGAAGATGAATAATATGTAAAATTTTCTGACTGGAATTTTGGAGCACATCAAGAACATCCCCCAATCGGGCCTGCTCCATGGGGGACGAAACATTGGGGTGATAAATGGAGGCAATTTTTTCTATTAAGGAAAAGGAAACTGATTTTAAATCCAAATTTTCTAAATCGACCTCTTGCATTTGATCGCAAGCATTGAGCGTTTCATCAATTGCTTTTTTCTCTTTTTCATTGATCGCTGTTTGGCCCCTTGCTTCAAAAATATCTTTTTGATCCTTCAACCAGGAATACAGACGAAAACCTCCTATCAATGGGTTCCTAAAGATGGCGACCAATACCAGGGCTATGATCCCTATAAACAGGAAAATTTCAGAGAAGGCCATTCTGCCCCTCGTTTTTAATATATTGGAGAACAAACATTGGTGTTATATTGGAGCTACCTGTTTCCGGTTTATTGGAAGCAACCCATCAAACCTGACAAGGCAATTGCAAATGACCCGCCGCTTCCAAAAATTTTTACTTCTTATACTGCTTGTATTGATTTTAACCCAATGCAGCGACAAAAATAGTCAAGAATATGTTCAGGAAGGATTGGATTTATTACGATCCGAACAATATTCTTCTGCCGAGAAGTCCTTTTTAAAAGCCATAGAATTAGACCCGAATAATGCCGAAGGTTATTATGGACTCGGCGGCATTTATAACTACCAGAAAAAATTTTCAGAAGCTGAAAAGGCTTTTAAGTCCGTCTTAAGAATCGACCCCACCCATCACAATGGCTGGTATAGTCTGGGTTATACCTACGAATTGATGGGCAGAAAAGAAGAGGCCGAAGAAAGTTATAAAAAATATCGTCGCTTGAAAGGGGAAATGGATTCACTCATGAACCAGGGAAAATCTTGAGACTCGTCATTGTTTTCATTTTTATTTTTATCTGGGTCAACGGATGTGCCCCTGCCAAAAAACACCGGAAAAGATAC
>JAYNIA010000013.1:47950-49588 GCA_038108555.1 Nitrospinota bacterium
GTTTCCAATTTCAAAAAGTTTCAACCCGGATACAACGAGAAACCTTTCACAAATGGCAAGCCTTGCCCGGAATGTCCCGCCATGGGAATCAACTGGTACCAGGCGAGTAAATATTGTCACTGGGCTGGCAAAAGGTTGCCCACCGAAGCGGAATGGGAAGCCGCAGCACGAGGCAACTCGGCCTACCAATGGCCGTGGGGCAATGACTATTTAATCAAAAACGCAAACACGTTTGGAAAAGACGATGGGTTTATATCTGTTGCGCCGGTAGGTTCTTTTCCTGGAGGGGCGAGTCCTTTTGGAGTGATGGATATGGCAGGAAATGTCTGGGAATGGGTTAAAACGGAAAACAAAAGTTTAAAAGTGGTTAAAGGCGGCGGCTGGACAAGCTATCGAAGCCAGTCAAAAATATCTTTCCGAAATGCAGTCGATCCAAAATTAAAAAATCCCACCTTCGGCTTCCGCTGCCAGCGTGACGCTGGACTCTAAAAGTCGATACCCTTTCACCCTTACAGAGATAGATTTCGCTTCTGGAAATAGTTAATTAACTTCCGAAAAAATGTTTGAAAAAACAGGCTGAACTGGCAGGAACCGGCCAGAAACGGACATTCAAATCACTATTAAATGCCGGCTTTATTATTTTATTAGATTATTTGTTGATATGGTCCAAGTGTTTTTTGCTCAACAAACCAGCAATGCTACTGAGATCGGGATAATCTCCTTCATCAAGGTCTGATGGAATTCTATGTATTTGTTCGCACATTTCCTTCCAGTTCTTCTCATAATCTATAGTGTAGTTGTTGACTTTGTTCAGTAAAAACACAAAGCAATACCAGCCACCCCTAATATTTGTATGCACATAACTGAATCTTAGTGCCTCTATATTAACTAGTCCCTTTCTATTTGGCGCATGGACAGTTGGTATTCTTATCTTTTTGTATATGTTTTCGCAGTAATTATTGAAATACTCCAACTCTTTACTACCTCCATTATTACCTTTTAGAAAATTTTTCCATTTATCTCTAAAGGAACCATTTGCACTGGAGCCAAGTGCATCATTAATATTTGCTTCCATCATTGCCTGAAAATATATCGCAGTGTCAATACAGTGTTCCGCCTCCTTTTTTCTAAGTGCGCGGAGGCATCCAGAAAAATGAAACGCGTTTATTGGATCAATCGTATCTACATCTACACCGTAAACAGTATTTCTAAGCAACTCACCTTCAATATCATGATCTGATTTAAAGTCCATATGGGTGCTACTAATTCCGTTTTCAGACATTGCGGTAGATATTGGTACTTTATATATTCGATACGCTCAATACAAATTATCTAGAGATTTATGACCTAAATAATGAGCTATATCATAATTAACTAAGTCCAATTTAACCTCCTAATGAATACTAATTATAAACGTCCGCCTTGGGTCGAAAGCCGAAGTTGTCTGATCACATTTTTACTATAAGAATTTACAACAAGGCATTTTCAAGCAGGAGCCGGGAGAATCAGCGGGAAAGTTTTCTTTAATAAACCTAAGGGGAAAATTTCACGGGCTCCGCTCCGGGTAGAAGCAGAGAGGCCGGCGAAGAAATCGCCGGCCGGACTCCTGCTGACTATAACTTTAGACGAGGCGGGTTT
>JAYNIA010000014.1:0-48510 GCA_038108555.1 Nitrospinota bacterium
TTATTTATTATCAAGTTGCCGCAGGGGCAGGTGCCGCAGCTTCAAGGCCTTCCTTCAAAGCCTCTTTTCGGCTGAGTTTGACTTTGCCTTGCTGATCGACATCGATCACTTTGACTTTGATCTCATCGCCTTCCTGAATTTCATCGCTCACATTCTTAATGCGTCTGTCGCAGATTTGCGAAATGTGAACGAGTCCATCCGTACCGGGAAAGATTTCTACGAAGGCACCGAAGTCGACGATCTTTTTGACCTTGCCGAGATAAATTTTACCAACTTCAACTTCCTGGGTAAGATTCTCCACCAACTCAACGGCTTTGGATGCGGCTTCCGCGTCGGCAGAAGCAATGGAAACCAGTCCATCGTCGTTGATGTCAATTGAAACTCCGGTTTTGTCAATGATCTCGCGAATGACTTTACCGCCCGGTCCGATGACATCACGAATTTTGTCTTTCGGAACGGTAAGGGTGACAATTCTTGGAGCGTGTTTGTTGATTTCTTCACGTGGAGTGGACAGGGCTTTACTCATTTCGCCAAGGATATGCAAACGACCTTCTTTTGCTTGCTGGAGAGCTGTTTTCATCAGGTCCCGATCCAGTCCGGTGATTTTGATGTCCATTTGTAATGCGGTAATTCCATTGGCGGTTCCCGCTACTTTGAAATCCATATCTCCCAAATGATCTTCGGAGCCGAGGATGTCAGACAAGATGGCGACACGGTCACCGTCTTTGATCAGACCCATTGCGATGCCAGCAACCGGGGCTTTGATGGGAATCCCTGCATCCATCATAGAAAGGGAGCCTCCACAAACCGAAGCCATCGAGGAGGAACCGTTTGATTCGAGAATCTCGGAAACGATTCGAATGGTGTATGGAAATGCATCTTTGTCAGGAAGGATGGGAACCAATGACCGCTCGGCCAGCATTCCATGTCCGATTTCTCTTCGACCTGGACCGGAAATGAATTTTACTTCGCCGGTACAAAATGCGGGAAAGTTGTAATGCAGCAAAAAGGATTTGGTTCCTTTAAATTCCAGGCTGTCCATTTTTTGTTCATCAGCAGATGTGCCAAGAGTTGCTGTAACCAGTGCCTGAGTCTCTCCGCGAGTGAAAACTGCAGAGCCATGAACCCGGGGTAGATATCCGGTCATGATGCTGATGGGGCGGACGTCTGTAAGACCTCGTCCATCAACACGGTACTGTTTGTCGAGAACCAGGTTTCGTACAACCGTTTTTTCCAAATCATGGAACAGATCTTTAATCTCAGCGGTCACCTGTTCATCCTCATCGGGATTGAGTTCGGAAATTAAGTCCTCTTGAATTTGCTTTACCGCATCGCCGCGCTCATGCTTGCCAGAAATCTGACAGGCTGCATCGAGTTTTTCTGCGGCTTTACTATTAATCGTCGCTTTGAGCTCTTCGTTTACCTGTGCCGGCTCAACGGCTTGTTTTTCTTTTCCAAGAAGCTCACGCAATTTGATTTGGATATCAATGACCTTTTTAATTCTTTCGTGGCCAAAATCCAGAGCTTCCATCATGTCATCTTCGCTGACTTCGCTGGCTCCCGATTCAACCATTACGATTCCATCTTTGGTGCCAGCCATGATGAGGTTCAGGTCACTATTTGCAGTTTCTTCATAGTTGGGATTGAAAATAAGTTTGCCATCGACTCTGGAAATGCGAGCCCCTGCAACAGGATTTTCAAAAGGGATGTCAGAAATCATCAGAGCTGCAGAAGCCCCGGTGATGGCATTGACATCGGGTGGGTTTTCCCCGTCATGAGATACCACCATACAAACGATTTGGGTTTCATTTTTAAATTCTTTTGGGAACAGGGGACGGATGGGCCGATCGATCAATCGACAAATCAGGGTTTCCAGTTCTCCAGGTCGGGCTTCCCGCTTAAAAAAGCTGCCCGGGATTTTTCCTGCTGCATAGGTTTTTTCTCTATAGTCTACGGTCAACGGGAAGAAATCTATTCCTTCTCGTGCTGCGCTTGCCATGGTGGCTGCGACCAGAACCATTGTGTCGCCCTGGCGGACAACCACAGCGCCACCTGCTTGTCTTGCCAGGTCGCCTGCTTCCAACGAGATGGTTTTTCCATCAATATCTATTTCTACTTTTTCCATTAATATATCTCCAATGTCTTTTCCTAATGGTCTCCATTAGGCGTGTGATTTTTTTTTGCGGGGTTATCTGCGGATGCCAAGTTTGGTGATGATTTTTTGGTATCGGTTGAGGTCTTCCATTTTCAAGTGGTCGAGCAGTTTTCTTCTTTTGCTGACCAGTTTGAGCAGCCCGCGTCGAGAGTGGTGGTCTTTTGAATGGGTTTTAAAATGTTCTGTTAAATAGGTCACCCGTTTTGAGATCAGTGCGATCTGTACTTCGGAAGACCCGGTATCTTTTTCATGAAGCTTGTTATCTGTAATGATTGTTGCTTTTTGTTCAGCATTGAGTGCCATTTTTATTCTCCAAACTCGTTAATTTTAGAAAAGCGATTGGAGAATGTTTTCGTAGAGAAGCTCAGGTTTTAGCCTCCGGGGCATCCCTGCGAAAACATTCCAATCTTTTTCTATTTGATTTAGTTAACTAAAACACGTTTTAATTTAAACGCGATTTCGTTTAATCCCATTTCCTGGTATTGATCCTGATTTACCAGCGATTCGACGATAGCCAGTAATGAGTCATTACCATCATTTACTATCCTCAGGCTCATTCCCGGTTCAAACTTTTCGGGTAAAGCCACAAAGGAAGATTTTGGCAAAGCCCTGCCGTTTGCCAGGGGTTTGACAAATTCGTCCTTAATGCGAATTTCAGGTAGAAAGGCCAGAGCCTTTTCTACAGAAAAAAGCACATCCCGCTTTTTTTCAACAGTTTCTTCCAGTTTTTCAAGAGTGACCGATGATTCAAGATCGAAAACTCCGACTCCACTCCGAACCAGATGAGACATGTGGGCTCCACATCCCAATTCCTGTCCAATGTCATGACAGAGGGTGCGGATGTAAGTCCCGGCAGAACAGTGGACTTCGAATTTTACCCGATTTCCCTCCCTGCTTTCAAACTCTATGGCAAAAAAATACACGGAAACGGGTTTTCTTTCGATAGTAATACCATTTCTGGCTAATTTGTAAAGTGGAATTCCTTTGTTTTTCTTGGCCGAATACATTGGCGGCACCTGTTTTTGCTCCCCGGTAAACCTTTGAAAAATATCTATTAGTTGATTATCGGTAATTCTCGAGGTATCTCCAGTGGATATTACCTGACCGCTGGAGTCCTGGGTGTCGGTCGCAGACCCCAATTCCATAGTGCATTGATAATGCTTGGGTAATGGGGACAGGAACTGGATGATCCTTGTGGACTGTCCCAGGCAAATTGGAAGAATACCTTCGGCCATAGGGTCCAAGGTGCCAATATGGCCGGCTTTTTTTACCTTCAGGATCCGTTTTACCCGATTGACCATGGTAAAGGAGGTGGGGCCCTGAGGTTTATAAAGATTCACTATCCGATTCTGGATGTAACTCATTGAGAATTCGGGTGATTTTTTCAACGTGTTCTGCATTTTCGTCTTTTTTGAATTCCAACTCAGGCAAATACTTAAGGTACAGGTTTTTGCCCAGGGAATTTCTAATAAACCCTTTTGCGCTTTTTAACGCTTCTAATGTGTGGTTTTTTTCCTCTTCAGTGCCCATGACACTGACAAATACTTTTGCGTATTTGAGATTATCTGATACTTCGACCCGGGTAATGGTGGTGAAACCAATTCGAGGGTCTTTCAATTCACCCTGAAGCAGTTTTGAAATCTCTTCAAGAAGCAGTTCCTGGACTCTTTGTGAACGTTTGAATCTCACGGCTCCACCCTTAGTCCTGGTTGTGATTTAGCAAAAAGTTGCAGGGGCTAATATCTTTCATGCGCCATGTTCAATGTTTCCGTCTTGCAATCCACTATTTCTGCAAGGTTCATTCGGTCAACTGCATCCACGACTTTGGTCAAAAGCCCGTCCATGTACCTCTGGTCTGATCCCACTGCAGAGATACCGATATGAAGGCTTTGCCAAACATCCTGATCACCAACCTCGGCGACAGATACATTGAAATCATTTTTTAACCGGTCTTTGATGGCCCTGACGACACGCCTTTTTCCTTTTAATGAGCTATTGCCGTGTAAATAAAACTTTATGGAACAGCAGCCAATGACCATCTTGCTTTTGTCTATTGTTCAGGTCAGGAGGTTATTTCTTCCATAACAAAAGGTTCAATAACATCTCCCAGTTTAATATCCTGAAATTTATCCATTGAGATTCCACATTCATATCCCGCGGCGACTTCCTTGACATCATCTTTAAATCGGCGGATGGAGGCTATCTTTCCCTGGTAGACCACAACATTATCGCGGATAAGCCTGGCTTCTAGATTTCGCTCCGCTTTTCCGGACAGTACATGGCAGCCTGCAATGGCACCCACTTTCGGGAGGGTAAAGACTTCGCGAACCTCTGCGCGACCCACAATTCTTTCTTTGAATTTGGGTGCGAGCATTCCTTCCATTGCCGCCTTGATATCATTAATCGCATCATAAATGATACTGTACATTCGAATGTCCACTCTTTCCCTTAAGGCCAGTTTACTTGCCTGCTCCGTTGGGCGAACATTGAAACCAATGATGATTGCATTGGAGGCGGTTGCAAGCAGGACATCGGACTCCGTGATCCCACCCACTGCATCGTGAATACACTTTATGCGTACTTCATCGCCACCCAGTTTGGCAAATGCTTCCTGTACGGCATGGATGGAACCCTGAACATCTGCTTTTACGATCAGATCCAGTTCTTTGATCTGTCCTTCAACTATCTGCTGGTGCAGGTCATCCATGGTGATTCGGGTTGACTTGGCCAATTGAACTTCCCGTTGCTGTTGTTGGCGCAGGTTGCTCAACTGACGTGCTTTTCTTTCATCCTGAACGACCATGAACTGATCCCCGGGTTGAGGAACATCAGGAAGCCCAACAATTTCTACCGGAGTGGAAGGAATTGCTTTTTTAATTTTCTTTCCAGAGTCTCCAATTAAGGCACGGACTTTTCCGAAATGGCAGCCTACGATAAATGGTTCTCCAACATGTAAGGTACCGCTTTCAACGATCAATGTCGCGACCGGCCCCCGTCCCTTGTCCAGCTTGGATTCAATAATGACACCCTTAGCTCTCAGTTTAGGATTCGCCTTCAATTCCATTATTTCTGCCTGGAGGATCAGATTCTCCAAAAGATCATCAATGCCAGTTCCTTTTAATGCGGAGACTTCGATGTATATGGTTTGTCCGCCCCAGTCTTCAGGAAGAAGTCCCTGGTCTGCCAGTTGTTTTTTAACTTCATCTGGTTTGGCATCGGGTTTGTCGATTTTGTTGATGGCAACCAGAATGGGAACCCCGGCAGCTTCCGCGTGGTGAATCGCCTCTTTGGTTTGAGGTTTAATTCCATCATCTGCGGCCACAACCAGAACAACAACGTCGGTGACCTGTGCTCCCCGTGCACGCATGGCAGTGAAGGCTTCGTGCCCTGGTGTATCCAGGAAAGTGATGGCAGAGCCTTTGATATGTGCCTGATAAGCACCGATGTGCTGGGTGATTCCCCCTGCTTCTACCTTGGTCACTTCTGTTTTACGTATGGCATCGAGTAAGGAAGTTTTTCCGTGATCGACATGCCCCATGATGGTGACGATGGGAGCCCGACCGATATGATCTTTGAGGTTGTCGTCTTCTTCTTCGATAAAATCCAGTTCAGATTTTTCAACCAGAAGTTCAACTTCAAATCCCATTTTATCTGCCACTTTACTGGCAAGGTCATAGTTGAGGGTTTGGTTGATATTGGCCAGAACACCAAAGACCATTAACTCTTTAATAACTTCATTGGGAGTGGATTTTAAAATTTCCGCAAGATCCCGGATTGGAATGTTCTCCGGGATTCTTACCAGTTCGAAGGCCTGCTCCTCTTCTGCCGGTGCCGGTTCGGGTGCCGGTTCTGGTTCTTTTACGGCAGCCGGTTTTTTTACTTCCGGTTCTGGGGGTTTGGCTTTTTCTTTTGCAGGTGCTTTGGGTTTTTCTGCTTCAACAGGCTTTTCTTCCTGCTTAACTATTTTTAATCCCAGCTTTTTACCGGCTTTTGCTTCAGTTGCAGTTTTGCTCTCTTCTTTTTTGGTTTTGGCTTTTACGGTTTTTGCTTTTGCTGTTTTAGCAGTAGTTGCTTTTGTTTTCGTAGCGGCTTTGGCTTTGGTGGTTTTTACATCCTTGGTTTTTTTTGCCGGTTTTTCTTCTTTCTTTGCCTCTGCTTTTTTAACCTTGTCAGATTTTGCCTTGGTTTTTGCTGTGGTAATTTTTACCTTGGAAGGGGTTTTTAGTTTGATCTTTGCTTTTACTTTTGCAGTTTTAGGCGCGGCTTTGGCTCTGGTTTTTGGCGCGAACAGGTCGCGGATGTATTGGGCGGCCTCTTCATCAACGGAACTCATATGGTTTTTAACTACAATTTCTTTCTTTTGCAGTGCATCAATGATCTGGTCGTTTTGCAGGCCGAGTTCCAGAGCTAATTTGTTTACGCGAATTTTAGCCAAATTTCCTCCTGTGTTGGAAGCCTGCCAGTTTATATTTGCTTAAGCATGAAGCCTTTGAGGAATATTCGGGCAACGAAACCTGTCCTGAAAAAATTAAAAAAGGGTTTTGGTAGATTTTATACATTTTCTTCCATGTTCCCCAATTGTTGTTTAACCTTTTCAAGTATTTCTTTTCCCAATGCCTCGTCGATTCCATCAATGGCAACAAGTTCTTCCAAGGGTGTGACCGAAAGTTCGGCCAAGGTTTCAAATCCATTGGTTGCCAGAATGCCGGGGACTTCCGGCGGCAGACCTGATAATTCCTGAACGGGAATTTCTTCATCTTCTGCTTCTTCTTCCTGAGCTTCAATTTCTTCCACTTCCTCGGCTTCTTCCATTTCTTCAACTTTATCTTCAGGTTCTTCGGCTGCCTCGTCGACACTTTCACTTTCTTCGGGTGTTTCAGCTACCTCCGATTCAGTGGTTAAAGCCTTTGCTTCAACCTGTTCTTTTATTTTTTCAGCCAGCTCGATCAACCCTTCCGCTTTTTTGGGACCGATTCCAGGCAAGTCGACCAGGCCCTTGACTCCTTTACTTAGAGCTTGATCAAAGGTGACAATGTTATTGCTAAATAGAATTGTCATCACTTTTTCGCCCAAGCCTTTTGTATTTTTAATATCTTCAAGGAAATCGACATCCGATTCCCCTCCAGAAGCCAGAAAGCCATGTTGTTCGCCCATTTCTATAGCTTCAGAAGGCCCTTTAATATCGACTTTCCATTTAACGAGCTTGGCAGCCAGTCTCACGTTTTGTCCCTTTTTGCCAATGGCAAGCGACATCTGGTCATCGGCCACAATGATCGTCATTTGTTTTTCCTCACGGTTGAGGATTATCCTTGAAACTTTAGCGGGACTGAGCGCGTTCTTAATATAGGTTTCGGGATCTTCCGAATACTCAACGATGTCGATTTTCTCACCGCGCAGTTCCTGGACGATTGATTGTACCCTCATCCCCCGCATTCCTACACAGGCACCGACTGCGTCTATGTCTCGATCGTTTGTGCGTACGGCAATTTTGGTTCGTCCATTGGGTTCGCGAACGACACCCATGATTTCCACCATGCCTTCGCTTATTTCCGGAACTTCCATTTCGAACAGTCTTTTGACCAGGCCTATATGGGTTCTTGATAATATGACCAGCGCGTTTTTTGGTGTTTTTCGAACATCAAGGACGTAGGCGCGAATCCGTTCCCCACGGTTAAAGCTTTCCCGGAATACCTGTTCCCGACGCGGTAGAATTCCTTCCGCATTTCCCAGGTCCACAATCAGGTCCCCATGCTCCATACGATGCACGATTCCGTTTATAAGATCGCCTTTCTTGTCTTTATATTCGTTATGGATCAGTTCGATTTCCGCTTCGCGTACTTTTTGAACGATGACCTGCTTTGCTAGTTGTGCTGCAATGCGTCCATAATTCTCCATCACCTGCTGCACGAGAACCTGGTCTCCAATTTGAACATCTTCTGAAAAAGAAGTTGCTTCTTTGAGACTGATTTCTTCTTCGGGAGCTGAGACTTTCTCGACTACTGTTTTCTCAAGGTAAATTTCAACCTCACCGGTAGACTCGTTAAATTCGCTTTGCAGCTCTTTAGCCCCCGGGTAACGTTTGCGAGCAGCAACCTCAACAGCTGCTTTAAGGGCATCGATCAATACGTCTTTATCCAGACCTTTGTCTCGGGCCAGTTGTTCTAATATGCTGAGAGTTTCTAGACTCATTCTTTTTCCTAAAATTCTATAACTAAATTTGCTTTGGCAACCCGGTTAAAAGGGATTGTGAAGGGTTGCCCATCCACCTCAATGTGGATTGTTTGTTCTTTAAAATCTTTCAGGATGCCGGTAAATTTTTTCCTGCCATCCAAAGGTGCGTGGCATTGCACGCATATTTTTTTTTCTAAAAACCTGATGAAGTCTTTTTCTTTTTTTAAAACCCGATTTAGCCCCGGAGAAGATACTTCCAAGGTGTAAACCGGCTTAACGGCATCTTCAACCTCAATCAAGTCACCTGCAAACCGGCTGATCTTTTGGCAATCATCCAGATTCACTCCGCCTTCTTTGTCGATAAAGATTCGCAGGACCCAGTTTTTACCTTCTTTTTTAAACTCGACATCAACCAACTCGAGTCCCTTAGCCAAAATGCCAGGCTCGATCAACTCTGCGACCGATTGAGCGACCGGGGCTTTTCCCATTTACACCTCAATGTTTAAGAGAGAATTTCCAGGAACAGCTACCCGGAATCAGTTAAACCCAAAAGGAAGAGGAAGCAAAAACTGACTGTATGCCACGGGAAAAGCAAAAAAAAAGCGGGCTCAAAGCCCGCATTGCAGAGCCCGTATTCAGTTAAGGGAATTGTACAAGAAAGACAGACCTGAATTCAAGGGAAATCTGGGTTCCGGATAGGTCGATTGAAAAACTATAAGCCCTTTAAAATATTGGGGATATCTTTTATGCCCTCGGGGTAGGGATGAAGCCTGGACTCCTGGGTCTTACGGACTTTTATCTCAATATTGCCTTCCTCAAGGTTTTTGGGGCCTACAATAATTTGCAGGGGAATTCCAATTAGGTCGGCGTCTTTCAGCTTGACCCCAAGTCGGTCTTGACGATCATCTAGAAGGACATCAACACCCATATCTATCAATTGGTTGTAAATGGATTCGCAGGCGTTTTTTAAATCGTCTTTTTTGAAATTTACCGGAATGATAACGGCCTCAAAAGGAGCCAGGCTCAGGGGCCAGACCATTCCTTTTTCATCATGATTTTGCTCAACCGAGGCAGCAGCGGTTCTACCTACACCTATTCCATAGCAACCCATGATCATTAAATTTTCTTTTCCATGGCTGTCCAGATAGTGAGCTTTCATTGCTTCACTGTATTTAGTTCCAAGGATAAAAATATGTCCCACCTCAATGCCACGCTTAACCTGGTATTCACCGTCTTTACATTTGGGGCAGGGGTCTCCTGGAAGGATTCTGCGTAAATCTCCCGATTGGGTGATTTTTAAATCGCGTTGGAACTGGACGCCAGTGAAATGGGTATCCGCTTTGTTGGCTCCGGTAACAAAATTCTTTAATTGAGAAACTTCCTGGTCTGCATAAACGGGAATATCCAAATTAACAGGGCCGATGTATCCGCAGGGCAATCCCAGTTTTTCCTGGATGGTTTTTTCAGCCGCAGGTAACAACCATTCGCAACCAATCAGGTTTTTTAATTTAACTGTGTTTATTTCATGGTCCCCGCGCACCAGTCCGGCGACCAACCCATTTTCATTTTCCAATAAGATTGTTTTAACAATCTGTTTGTCAGATAACCCAAGAAAACCTGAGACTTCTTCCACAGATTTTTTTCCCGGGGTCAAAACTTGTTTTAGTTCTTCTTCACCATCGGAAGGTGTGGTGTTAGATTCCGGGCGGGATTCTGCCAACTCCACGTTGGAAGCGTAGCTGCATTTTTCACAAAACCCAATTTCATCTTCACCCGAATCTGCCAGAACAGCGAACTCGTGTGAAAAACTACCGCCGATGGTTCCAGAGTCTGCCTGTACCTGTTTGAATTCCAAACCGCAGCGGGTAAAAACGTTTGAGTAGGCCTGTGCCATTTGTTCATAGGTTTTTTGAGTGTCTGCTTCATCGGCATGGAAACTGTAGGCATCTTTCATCAAAAACTCCCTGCCTCTCATGATTCCGAAGCGGGGTCGAACTTCATCGCGAAACTTTGTTTGAATCTGATAAAGAATCGCGGGTAGCTGGCGGTATGATTTAATTTCTTTTCGAATGATATCGGTAATGACTTCTTCATGAGTGGGACCATAGCAAAACTCACGGTCATGGCGGTCTTTTAGTCTGAGCAATTCCTTTCCATAAAAATCCCACCGTTTGCTTTCTTGCCATAATTCCGCCGGTTGAATGCTTGGGAGGAAGACTTCCTGGCCTCCAATTTTATTCATTTCTTCGCGGATTATTGTTTCGACCTTTTTCAGAACCCTCAATCCGAGAGGGAGGACAGAATAAATACCTGCTGCAAGTTGCCGGATCATTCCCGCACGGACCATGAGCTTATGGCTCACCACCTCTGCATCGGCTGGTGATTCTTTCAGCGTGGGGATTAATAATTTAGAATAACGCATTTTACCTGTTTGGAATTTATTTGAAGAAGTGGGATTCTATTCGCTAAAAGATTTTTCAGCAAGCGCAATGTGTTCTTCGCTATGAATTTCCAGCCAGCCTTTATGGATTTCCATGAAGTGGACCATGAAACCCCGGTCAATCATTTCCTGGATAAGGTCGGTGAAATTGAGTTGTGAAATGTCCTCGGATTCTTGGAATTGGCCCTGGTAGTTTTTTACAATATCATTGTAGGTCTCAATCAGTTGTTCCGCTCCTGTTTTGCTGAATTTTGCAAGCCCTATAAATTCGTGGCTGGCAGTTTCCGGATTTATTTTATTTCCAATTTTTGCCACCACGTTTTCGCTAGTGAACCGTATTTCCCTTCGACTTGGCTTGTGCTGGTTCTTGGCAATAATGAAATCCAGGATATTTCCTTCCTGATGTTCATGGTATTGGGTTGAATTGTCAGCTACCAGAATGATGTCTTCTCGTCGCCCCATTAGTTCTTTTATAATAGAGTCCTGCGCCAGAATATCCGAGTAAAGCATGATGAATCCATTATTCATTTTTTCCTTACCCACAAACAGCGAGTTAAGCATGGACCCGTTTTTGAAATCCTCGTTTTCAAGAATGTTAATCCCTTCAGCCTGCATTTGGTCTCTACCGTACCCGGCAATGACTGTGATGTCAGCGAGGTTGTTGTTGTTTAACGTTTGGATCTGATGGTCGAGAAGTGTTTTCCCACATATTTCCAGCATGGCCTTGGGTTTTCCATTTAGTTTTTTCTGTAAGACGGGATCTTCTCCTGCGGCAGGAATAATAACGGGAATATTGCTGGAAAGTTCGTTTTCCTGATCTTTTTCCTTAACATCCAGAAAGCCCACGGTTTTAAAAATTTCCCTTACGGTGCTACATAGAGGATCTGCTTCAAAGGATCGCTGGTTACGGAGAATTATTTTTGCGGTTTCCATCATGGCTTTGTAGGCACTTCTCAGCAAATGATTTGCATGGATTATGATTTGGAATCCGGCGGCGTTAAGTTCTGTTTCGGTAGTTTGATTATAAGTGGTAGGAACACAAACCAGAGTTTTATTCAAATTCAGCTCTTTTGAAATTTCTTTATAGTGCCGGGCAAACTCGAATATTTGATCGGAGGATTTAGATTTTGAATGGATCATGATCCCATCCACTCCTGCTTGTAGATATATCCTTGCACGGTTTACAGCGTCTTCCATCGATTTTCCGGCTATGAGACTTTCCAGTCTGGCGATTATCATGAAATCATCTGTCTTTTGGATCTTTTTTCCGCGACGAATTTTTTGTGCAAACACTTCCGGGTCTTCCAGGTTTTGCTGGACCCCTGATTCGAGGCTGTTCCGTTTGGGAAAAACCTTGTCTTCAATGATGATGGCCGAGACACCCGCTTTTTCTAATTTGGATACGGTATATTCAAAAGCATTTGCATCACCTCCTGTGTCACCATCTACAATCATGGGTTTATGGGTAACAGCGAGTATTTCATTAATGGTTTGAAGCCTGGAGTCAAAGGTTACAACCTCTATGTCGGGGTGGCCTTTTGAGGCTGAGTCAGTAAGGCTGCTTTCCCAGATTGCATCAAATTCTCGAGTGACAGGATTGCCATCAGACTCTCCCTGAACCTGAATGTTATTGGCAATGATTCCGCTCAGCCCGTTATGGGCTTCAAGGACACGTACTAATTTTCCTTCATTTAGAAGGGCTTTTAGTTTTCCTCTGCGTTGTTCAGGAAGTATGTTGTTGAGTAGGGTCATTGGCTTTTGTCTAGGTCAATAAATTCTCGAATCCATGCGGCGACATAGATATCTTCGAGGTCAAAGTTTTTTAATGCGTGCAGTATGACTTCAGATTGTTCCTGAAGCGAGATATTTTTATCCAGAAAGATCACGTCTTCTCCATTGATCTTGCAATACCCGCTTTGAATTTGAAATTCCTGGTCATTGAGATTGGCGATTTCAATTTTAATCGCCAGTTTTTCTGCGACACTTTTTAAATCGTCTAATTTGCTTTTTACGTCCTGCATTGCGGGCGTGGCCAAGAAGGAAATGAGTTTAGCTGATGACTCTCATTATGTCGTTGTAAAATGCAAATACCATTAAGCTTATTAACATGAAGAGTCCTACCTGCTGAGCTCTTTCTCTGTTTCTTTCGCTGACAGGCTTCCCTTTTAGAATTTCAATCAGGAAAAAGAAAATATGCCCACCATCTAAAACCGGGATGGGCAATAAGTTTAAAAGGCCCAGGTTAATACTCAACAATGCGGTAAGGCGAATGAGTTCGGCAAAGCCCTGTTCTGCCTGTTCCCCGTATATCTGGAAAATCAGAATGGGGCCACCAATGGAGTCTGCAGGAATTGAGCCCCATATCATTTTTTTAATGCTCACTGCGATCAGGTAAATTAGTTCCCACGTTTTTTCGCAAGCCTTTTTAAAAGCTCCTAGAATTCCATATTTCTCCTGGACTTTTTCCCCCTCCAGTCCAATGCCAATCATTCCGATTTCAATTTCTTTGCCTTGAAGGTCTTTGGTCTTCTTTTTGACAGGGGTTAGTTTCAGAACCATTTCACTTCCGTTTCTTAAAACGTGAAACGAAAGTTCTTTTCCGGGTTTATCACTCGCGGCAGGTTTTAATTCTTGCCATCCAAATATTGGAGTGTCATCAACCTTCAAAAGAATATCCCCCGCTTGAATGCCGGCTGTGTTGGCTGGGCTGCCTTCTTTTACCAAGGTGATGTTTTGCGCTAGCGGGGTGATTCCTATGAGTCCCACTGATTTTTTGTCCCCGAACAGGTCGGTAATTTGTTTTGAGACGGGAGCAATGGGGATGTCAAGGATACTGCCATTTCTATCTATTTTGAAATTCAGAGAACGTCCGGGAGCATCGTAAACAATTTTTTGAAGTTGTTCCCAAAAAAGAATCTTATCTTCTCCAATGGCCAAAATTCGATCTCCCGTTTGCAAACCGGCAGCGAGTGCGGGGGACTCCTCATTTACCGAACCTACAACAGGTGATATTGCCGGGACTCCCATGAGATAGACAAAATAATAGATGCCGATGGCAAAAAGTATATTGAAGAGAGGGCCTGCGAAAGCAATGGCAAGACGGTGTCCCACAGGAGCTGCGGCAAAGGACCCTTGTTCGCTGGCTTCTTCTTCTCCTATTTCTTCTCCCTTCATTTTTACATAACCCCCCAGGGGGATTGCTGCAATCAGATATTCGGTTCCTCCTCTTGTAAAGCCCACAATTTTGGGGCCGAATCCCAATGCAAATTTTTCAACCACAACTCCGACTTTCCTGGCGACAAGAAAATGTCCCAGTTCGTGCACAAATATGAGAGCTGCAAGTCCGGCAAGAAAAGCCAGCATTTTGGTGCTGAAACTCAGGATTGCATCAAAAGGTAAAATTGATAGTTCGTACATTATTTGTCAGGGTTTTTTTGTGAAATCCAATACCTCCACATTGGGAGGGGTCTGGAAATGAAAGGTTTTATCGGGAATACTTCTGTTTGTTTTTATATGACTGAAAAGCATTTCAGTCCTATTTCCTAATTTATCATACACGGTTGATCCAGTAATCTGTAAGTTTTTCTTGTTGGCAAATAGTTCCAGCCTTTTTAGAGCCTGGTCTTCCTCCTTGGGGATGAGCGTTATGCTTATTGGGTCGCGGTCGAGATCAACACTTTCAACGTTAAAGGACTCAAGCAATTTTCCTTTTCCTGCAAGAAAAAGAGCAGGAGTATTTGAAGAATAAATACTTTCAATGGGCACTTGGGTGACCTGTTCTTCCTCGGATACGTAATGCCAAAGGATTTTGCCATTGCTTATCAAAACCTGGGTGTCCGGTTCACCATAGATCCATTTCATCTTGCCAGGTTTTTTTATAGTAACTGTTCCTGTTGCAGTCTGAGTGTTGTCCATCATTTTTACGTAGGATTTTTGTGTGAAATCTGCTTCGAAGGTCAAAATCTTTTCGTAATTTTTCTGCACTGTATCCAGGGCTTGTTGCTCGGGGGTTTCAGCAAAACCCATGGTGGAAAATAAAAAAATAAAAATAATGACTATATACTTTATTAAATGAACCAATTTAGTTTCCTTTATTGTGTCTTAAAACTCTTCGGCCTGAAATTTCAATCTTTTCTTCAATAATTAATCGAATCGCTTCCGGGTATATAATGTGTTCTTGTTCCAGAATTCTTTTGGAAAGAGACTCTGTATCGTCATCATCTCGAACAGGAACAACCGCTTGTATAATAATCTCACCTCCATCAACCTCTTCATTGACAAAATGAACTGTGCAGCCCGAAAACTTCACTCCATGTTCCAAAGCTCTTTTTTGGACATGCAGTCCGGGGAATGCCGGAAGCAGGGAAGGATGGATATTTATGATTTTTCCAGAAAAAGCCTGGATGAATTTTTTCCCAAGTATCCTCATAAATCCGGCCAGGCATATCAGGTCCACTGATTTTGATTGCAAAAGCTCAATCATTTTTTGCTCATAATCAGCCTTGTCCGGATAAACTTTAGGGTCTAAAAAGACAACTTCCAGTCCATGGTTTTTGCCGCGTTCCAGGGCATAAGCATCCTTAACATTGCTTAAAACCACAGATATTTCTGCTGCCAGATCATTTTTTTCAATGCTATCTATAATAGCCTGCAAATTAGAGCCGCGCCCGGACACTAGAACGGCGAGTTTGAATTTTTTCGATACCATTGAAAATAGGTGATTTACTATGAAATCAAGGTTGGTGGAGATGGCAATCTCCGATCAGCTTAGCATTAACTATTATTTTAAATCAACGATTTCCCTAGAAAGGGATAAAAATAGCAAATTCTGGCTAATTTGTCGGTCTAGGAATAATTTGGGAAGCAAAAAGGGGCTTTTAATAGATAATTAGGAACAATTTGGCAAAAATATTAATAACGTTAAGAAACGTAGTGGTTTAAAATATAAATTGTGACAAATTCTTACCACTGTTGTGAATTTTGATGTGTAATTATGAATGAACTCTGTTCATTTGATTTGTTAGGAAATGTTTATTTCGGGTTAATTTGTTAGACCGCCAGGCAAATATTGATTTTAAAGATCCAAAAAATGGAAAAAATAAAGGTACTTTTGCTTGAAGATAATGAAGTTGACGTAGAAGCAATACAAAGATTGATTCGTACTCAAAATTTACCCTACGTTCTCAAAGTTGCTTATACGTGTAATGAAACAAAAGGTTTTTTGGACCAGGAAGAATTCGATGTGATCTTGTTGGACTCGCATGTGCCGGACGGTTCGGGATTAAGTCTGTTATCCGATTTGAAAAATACACCGGCAATAATAATTACGGGTCAAGGCGATGAAGATACCGCAGTTCGTGCATTAAAGGAAGGAGCAAGTGATTATCTTGTTAAGGATCCTTCAGGAATGTATCTGCATTTGCTTCCTACAGTTGTCAAAGAAACATTAAATAAGCAGCGGCTTCATGAAGATAAAATCAAAGCCGAAAATGAAAGGGAAAAACTTTTTAAGGAATTAGAAAAAGCACATCGCGAGTTGAAAGCCTTATCTCGAATTGATCCTCTTACAAAGCTTTCCAACAGGCGGGATATAAAATACAAAATTGATTATGAAATTTCACGATTTGAAAGAAGCAGTGAGACATTCTCGATTATCCTCGCAGATATAGATAATTTTAAAGACATACATTCAAAACTGGGGGATGAAGGCACCGAAACATTGATAAAACTGGTTGCTGACCGATTGGTTCGGGAATGTCGAAAGGTGGATACGGTGGGCCGTTGGGGGACAGAAGCTTTTATGATAATTGTTCCCGAGACAAATTTGTCGGGTGCTGCAAAATTGGCTGAAAATTTGCGGGAGACCTTTATAGAAGAAATTTCTATATTGAAAACAAACCTCAAATTTTCCATAAGCTTTGGAGCCTCTGCTTATGTAAATGGCTTGTCAGTAAATGGGTTCACCGATATTGTTGAGACCTTTTTGCTTAAAGCCAAAAGTTCTGGCGGAGGGAAGGTTGTTTCACTTCCTTCCCAGGTTAATGTTTAGGTTTATTTTTTAATTTGCATGCTAAAACCTGTCCCCTGCACTTAGGTTTCCATGTTAAGATCGCACAGGTTTTTGTTTTAAAAAGCATTGATTTTTCGTTTTTAAATTGCCTGGCTCCAAAAAAAGAAAATACATGAATGACCTTCTAAAAATTTTATTGGTCGATGATGACGAAGCTGATGTAACTCAAATTCAGCGTTTGTTGGAAAGATCAAAGTTAGATGTCAACATCACCCATGTTGGAGATTGTAAAAGTGGGGTTGCCGAATTAGAAGATCAGATTTTTGATTGTGCCTTGATCGATTATCACCTTCCAGATGCAAAAGGGGTTGAAATAATCGATCAAATCCGCGATGTGGATGTAAATGAAATGCCTTTGATCGTCTTGACCGGAATGGGGAGCGAGACCACAGCAATAGAGGTTTTGAAAAAAGGCGCTGCTGATTACGTGACGAAAAACGGATTGAATGCTGAAATTCTGGAAAGAAGCATTACCAATGCTGTTCAGATCCACCAGTTTCAACAAAAAGCCAAAGCTGCAGAGAGAGCCTTGTTGGAAAGGGAGAAACAATATCGGACTATCATTGAAACGGTTTCGGATATTATCATTCAATTGGATGTGGAAGGAAAAATAGAATTTGTTAATCCGGCGATTCGGTTTTTAGGGTATGAACCTTCTGAAATAGCGGGACACCATATAGGAAAGTTTGTTGAAAAAGTCGAGGGAGTGGAATACCACGATGATTTGATTTCCCTCATAACCACTAAAGGGGTTGGCCCCATGGCTACAAATAATTTGGAGGTCAACTTCCTGGTAGAAAAGGAATCGACCTTGTGGGAGCAGAACAGGGCCATTCCTGTATTGATGGATGCGTTTGGGTTATGGGATGTTCCGGACGAGATGGTTTTTAAAAGGGGTGAGGAAAAAAACTTTCTTGGAACTCTTTGTATAGCTCGAAAAATTACAGAGGTTAAGGCTATGGAAGAAGAGCTTCTGAATACCCAGGCCCGCTTGATAGGAGCCGTGGAGGAGCTTAAAGAGTTGGCAACCAAAGATGCTTTAAAGGGGATATCCAATCGTCGATTTTTTGATGAGTATCTGGAAAAGGAATGGAAAAGGGCGCAAAGGGATCAATATCCTTTTTCACTGGTTATGATCGATCTGGATTATTTCAAACTTTATAACGATACCTATGGCCATCAAAGAGGAGACACTTGTTTAAAAGAGGTGGCAGGTGTCATTGATGATGCCATGAAAAGGCCTGCGGATATGGCTGCAAGATTCGGCGGTGAAGAGTTTGCATTGGTCCTCCCTGAAACCAGCTCGGAAGGGGCCATCAGGCTTTCTGATAAATTGCGAGAAGCAATTTACTCCATGAATCTGGAGCATAAGAATAATCCTAACGAACCCCGTGTAACCGTGAGTATGGGAACCGCTACCATGAAAGTGGATAAAGGAAGCGATTATAAGGATTTGATAGCGAAAGCGGATAAGGCTTTATATGCCGCCAAAAATAGTGGAAGGAATCGGGTTGCAAGTTTCGATGAAGGTATGGAATTTTAATGCCTCAAAAATACGATTTTAGGGAATAATTAGAGCCCTTTCCTGATCTTTAGTTACGGAATTTCTATTCCACCCCTTTTTGTAATCCGCTCGCCTGCTCTACCTCCCTGGCGGGCGGATTTTTAGTTTTTTCCCCCCTTATCCAGCCCAATATCATTGATCCCTTGGTGACATTTGATAAGATAGAGGCTTGTATTTTCAGCTTCTAAAAGAAGGGACCGCTTTGCCATGCAAATTAAATTATCGGGTGGAGAAAAATGAAGATCGAAGATGTTGTTGACGACTGGGTTGCAAGTCCGCCGGATCTTTATTTTAAGCTCAAAGAAGTGATTGAAGACCCTGAAAGCTCATTTAAGGATATTGGAGGGGTGATCCTTCACGACCCGGCTCTTTGTGCGCGGATTTTAAAAATATCGAATAGTCCTCTTTTTAATTCCGAGTCTGAGGTTGAAACGATTGAACATGCATTGACTTTTATAGGGATGAATCAATTAGAGGAATTGGTTCTGGGTACCGTGGTGATGGAAACTTTTAAGGGTATCCCGGTTGATTTGATAGATATCAATTCATTCTGGAAACACAGCATTGCTTGTGCTTTAACCGCCCGATTGATTGCCGAACATATTAACGAACCGGACCGGGAAAGATTTTACCTGCTTGGGATATTGCACGATATTGGTAGTCTGGTTATTTATAAAAAAGCACCCAAAGCTGCAAAACAGGCTTTAGACCTAAGTGAGGAAGGTTCAAAACCTTTATTTGAGGTTGAGACTCAGGTGCACGGTTTTAACCATGCAGAAGCAGGTGCTGCCCTGTTTCATGCCTGGAGATTGCCCGAACGGTTGATTGAAGTGGTGGCCTGCCACCATTCCCCTCGAAAGTCCAAAAAATATTTAAGGGATGCTTCCATAATCCAACTGGCAGATATTATTTCCCACGAATTGGATTTGCAGGGAACGGGGGAAGGTTATTCGTCACCTATTGATGACGCCCTTCTTGAAGAATTGGGGCTTGCGGCAGAGGATGTGGATCAAATAAAAGAACAGTTAAAAGATCAGTTTGAACAAACGGCCGAAGTGTTTTTGTCTGCAACTTCTTGATTGGGTTTGGAATCTTTAGTGATGGTGTTTAAAAGAATAATTTGTTCATTGTTTTTTTGGGGATGGATCCTTGTTCCAACACTTGCTTTTGCGGAATTGGATGATTCATTTATGCAGGCAGTTTTCGATGGGGATACCAAAAAAGCAGCATTTCTTCTCGATTCGGGTGCGGATATCGAAACCCGTACCAAAAAAGGAAGTACAGCTTTGATCGTTGCCTCGGCCAGGGGAGATTCCGAAATGATCAAGTTTTTGCTGGATCGGGGATCAAAAGTAAACTCCAAAAACCGGTACGATGATACGGCTCTGTTACTGTGCTCTACCCGTGGAAATAATTTTTGCGTAAAAAGTCTCCTTGAAAAAGATGTCGATGTAAATGCAAGAAACATGCATGGTTGGAGTCCGTTGGCAAGGGCAGCGCGCTATGGTCATATGGAGACGATGCAGTTGTTAATCAAGCAGGGCGCAAACATAGAAAATCAACTCAATGATGGAGCGACGCCTTTATTGATGGCCGCAGGGGAAGAACATATCGGCGCGGTTCATTTGTTGTTGGAAAAAGGGGCCAATGTCCATGCTAAAGATTACGATGGTAATCAACCCATATTGCTTGCTGCCCTGACGGGGCGTGCAGATATTATGGAACTCCTCATTTCAAAGGGAGCGGATATAAACACCAGAAATTCTTTTGGGGATCCCATTATATTTTTAGCCATCGAACGGGGTTTTTCCGATTGCGTAAAACTGTTGATCGAATCCGGAATAAATGTGGAATTTCGCAGCCCTAAAGGTTGGACTCCCTTAATGCGTGCTGCCAAATATGGTCGTGACAAAACTGCGAACCTTTTGATTGAGAAAGGTGCCGATGTGAATTCTGTAAGCAGAGGGGGAGCCACTGCTTTAATGATCGCTTCGGAAAAGGGCCATTTGGATGTTGTAAAACTCTTGATTGAAAAAAACGCAAATGTAAATGCGAAAAGTAAAAACGGAGCAACTCCTATTATCAGTGCAGCTGCGGGTGGGCATGAAGATATTGTTTCCTACTTGCTGAAAAAAGGAGCAGAAATCCACACTCATATAAGAAACGGATCTACCGCTTTGATGGTCGCCGCCGAAAGAGGACATTTGGACACCGTAAAAGTTTTGATGGATCAGGGAGCAGATATTCAAGCGCGTAGCCATCAGGGATGGACTCCTTTGATGGTTGCTGCAGCAGGGGGGCACGCGGAAATTACCCGTTTGTTTTTGGACAAGGGGGCTAAATGGGATGTGAAATCCAAAGCGGGTTGGACCCCATTGAAGGTCGCTGCTAAATTAGGTAAGAAAGAAGTGTATCAGCAACTCATTGCTGCCGGTGCAAGAAGGTAAAGCCTTCAATTTTTCTCTATTAGATTGTCACGGATTATTTTAAGAAGGCCGACATTTTGGGTATGACCCGACTTGCTGGCTTTTATTTTTCCACGAATGGGTCTTCCCAGTAAATAAAAGTCCCCCAGGATATCCAAAATTTTGTGGCGTGGAAACTCATCTTCAAAACGCAATTTGGTATTTAAAACCTTCTTGTCCCCTAACAAAATAAAATTGTCGAGTTTCCCTCCAGAGGCATAGCCCATTTTTGTAAGCTGTGCTACTTCTTCCATGAAACCGAAGGTACGGGCCGGTGCAATTTCTTTCTTGAAACTTTCATCTCCCTGAAATTCAAAAGTGAAATCCTGAACTCCAATGGGTTCTGGATATTCCATATGGTAGCTGACTGAAAAATTGTCGCTGGGTTCGATCGAAATATAGGGTTCGCCTTTTTCCTTGTTGCCAAAAGAATAGCTTTTGTCAACCACGATCTCTTCATAGAAATCGTCCTGATCTTCAAATTCACCGTCTTCAAGAAGTTCGCAGAAATCTTTGGCTGAACCATCCATAACCGGTGCTTCATCACCAATTTTAATGAGAAGGTTTGTAACCCGGTACATGTGTAATGTTGCCATTATGTGTTCAATCGTTCCCACAGAATTTGCACCTCTTTTCAAGCAGGTGGAATAGTCCGTCGATTGAACGTTTTCCAACTGTGCAGGGATGGTGTTTCCAGATGCGATGTCACCAAAGATAATCCCGCTGCCGGGTGGCATGGGTTGTAGGATGAGTCCTGTTTTAATTCCGGAATGCAGGCTGCTGCCGCAAAGAACAACACTTCTTTTTAAGGTTCGTTGTGGGTATTTTTTTTGCGGCGAAGCTGAGCTGGCTTCCTGTAACTCTATGGAATGAAATTTTAGTTTTTCCTGAAATTGGGTTTTGCTGGTTTTTAAAACCTTGCAGGTTTCGTCAATATTCCAGTTGTTTCTTTTTAGATGGTGAAGAATAAAATGCTTTTCCCAAATCGATTCGGCTTCCTGAAGTGATCCTGCCTCGTTAAAGGAACTGATATCGATTTGATTTTGGGGTTTCCAGATTTCCGAGGGTAAATCCTTAATGCTTATTGTTTTCTGGTTGGCGCAAGTCAGAATCAATTTTTCTAAAACCGTTCTCAGTTCTTTAATGTTTCCCGGCCAGCTATATCTGCAAAGTGCAGTGAAGACATCTTCTTCGATAGTTGGAAGTGAAGAGTTTGTTTCACGCTTTTTCTCCTCCCAAAAGTCTTTCGCAATTAAAGAAATACTGGCTGCATGATTCCTCAGTGGGGGAATGGCCAGACGGGTTTCTTTAAAGCATTCAAGCAATCCTTGATGAAACCGACCCTTTTCAGCCAGTTCGTTGAGGTCTTCAGAAGATGAAATGAAAATTCTTTCGGGCAAAAACTCAAAGCTGGAGTCAGGATCGGTTGCGTTTTGTAATGCATCTGCAATTTTTTCCTGAAGGCCCTTGCTGAGGGATTCAATATTGCTCAGATAAACAACCTTGGCTCCTGTTGGGGATTGGGCTGTTGATGTGGTTTTTTTGTCTTTTCGTTGGAACAGTTGGGATTGAATAGCCTGCTTTTGTCGATAAGTGCAATTCAGTTTTACAAAAGGAAGGCTGCCAATCCTGCTTTGGGAATGGATGGTCCGCGCAACGGTTTCTTTCCCAGTCCCCGTTTCGCCCAATAGCAATACAGGCTTGGCATGTTTTGCCAGGGCCTTGATCCCCTTTTTAACTTCGACCATGGATTCGAAGCAATAGGGAAGTTCCTTTAGGTCCTGAGGTGACTTGACCTCTGCAGCCTGGACAGATTTCTTTTCTTGTAGAACATTTTGAATGGACTCGGTGATCCGATCGAGAGAGAAAGGTTTTTCAATAAAATCCTGAGCCCCAAGTTTTGTAGCTTTAACGGCAGTGTCTATTGTGCCGTGCCCGGACATAATCAAAACTTCAACTCCCGGATTATAGGTTTTTAAAGTCTTTAAAACTTCAATGCCATCCATCCCGGGCAGCCATATGTCGAGTAAAACGAGATCGGGCGGGTCTTTCTGAATTAATTCCAAAGCCTCTACACCGTCACCTGTCATTGAAACATCATACCCTTCGTCAGATAAGATGCCTGTAAGAGAACTGACAATATTTTTTTCGTCGTCAACGATTAGGATGCGTTCTTTAGTCAAACTTTTCTCCAATGGTTTCAGGTGACAGAGGTCACCGCTGCCTGCTTTAAATATTCAAGGTAAAATATCTTTTCGCCGGCATTTATAAAGTTTTTTTCGTATTTTGATTTGGGAAGATTATTGCGCTCTTTAAGAAAACCCTGATTGTCATCCAGATTTTGCAACAGGGTTTCAGAATTTAAGTAGTCCAGCATTTCATGCGCATAGTTTTCGCTATCCGTGGCCAAACAGACCCTTCCTTCCGGACTCAGCTTGTTCGCCAATTGGAGAATAAATTCCGGTTTGATCAGTCTTCTTTTTATATGTCTTTTTTTAGGCCATGGATCAGGGAAATTGATATAAACCGTATCCAATTCCCCCTCTTGAAACAGATAAGGGATTTTATTTCTGATATCCCCATAAACAATCCGAATGTTTTTTAACTGAAGGTTTTTAATGCGGGTCATTATTTTTCGGATACCCTTATGATAAAAATCTATCCCTATAAAATTACTTGTGGGCTCTTTGGCTGCCATCTCAATCAGGAAGCTTCCCATCCCAAAGCCAATTTCAAGCTTTAATGGATGGGAATTACCAAAATGAGTCGGCCAATCCGGCCTTTCATCCATATCCAGAAAAAAGGGATCGTGTTCGGCTATTTGTGCAAACGATATCAGTGGTTTTCCCATTAGCTTTTAAACTTAATCCTCATCGACTGGAAAATCATGTATGGTGATAACTTTCAAAACTTCAAATTCCAACCTGTTGTCAGGGAGAGGCACGATAACATCATCCCCTTCCTGTTTTCCTACCAGAGCGCGGCCTACGGGTGAGGCCGGGGAAAGCTTTCTTTCATCGGGGTTCACTTCTTCGGGAAAAACCAAATGGTATTTATTTTCTTCACCGGTGTTTAAATCGCGGAGGTAAAGGGTGCTTCCCAGTCCGGAACGGTCATTGGGTATCTGGTCCAGATTAATGGATGTGATATCGCTGATTCTTTTTTGTAAAAGTGAAACCCGGGACTCTAATAACATTTGTCTTTCTTTTGCTGCCTTATATTCTGCGTTTTCACTCAAGTCGCCATGTTCACGCGCAGTTTTAATGGCTTGAGGTATGTCCACCTGCAATTCTTTGTGGGCATCTTTTAAATCTTGCTCTAGTTTGTCCAAAATAGGAAGCCGAGCCATAACGAATTCAACTCCAAAAAAACGTTTTAAAATTATTTTACCTTGGGTTTTAAAAAAAGACCATTTGGCGTAGTTTGTAAAGTTGCACAGGTATGAAAAAAAGTGCTGGGAATTGATTGAAAAACCCGGAAAGTTAAACTGAAAAAATTCCCTAAATCATTTAAACGTGACCCTTTACATGAAAAAGGTAACTTATTGTAGGGGGTGAATTGGTTTGCGGTCAACAAAAATATATTGCTTTGTTTATTGAGATTTAATGGTGCCGAGCTACTCCCTCCACTCAGGTTTAAATGCTTGACCTGTAAAAGGATAAGTGGATAGAATGTCAAATTAGTCAAATTATTTTCGTTTTTAACCCCAAATCAATGAGTTTCATCATTGATTTTTTTTACCAGATGCAGGATGAAAGAGAACCTTCTAAAATTATTGGAAACAACGGGAGATTTACCTCCTTTGTCGGATGTTCTTCTGAATCTGGAAAATCGGGTCAATGACCCCAATAGTGATATTGAAGAAATTTCGGGCCTAATTCAGACGGAACCGGTTTTGTCCGGGAGGCTGATAAAGCTTTCAAACAGTGTACTTTTTGGGGGTGGAAGAGATGAAGTCCATGACTTGAATGAAGCTATCATGCGATTGGGGATGAAGATGGTCCTGGATCTGGCCTACACCCTGGAACTACCCAAGGCTTTTAAAAAATCGAAGGCTTTTGACCATATCCAATTCTGGAAGCATTCCCTGGGGGTGGCCTATTTGTCGAGGGCTTTGGCTATTCATTTGGGTTCTCCCAAAGAAGACCTGGATGCAAGTTATCTGGCGGGACTCATGCATGATGTGGGAGTGCTCGTATTCGACTATTTGATTCCAGAAGAATATTCAAGTTTTATTAAAGAGATTGAGGAGAATGAAAAAGCCCTGGGGGAACTGGAAATCGAAAAATTTGGGATTTCCCATTCCGAATTGGGGGCAGAATTCATAGAAAAATGGTGGCCTGTTTCGGAAACGGTGGTGAAATCGGTGAGAAGGCACCATAATCCGCCCCCAAGGAAGAAAATCAAGCCCGGAATACCCCGTTTGGTGAACTGGGCCAATCAAATAGCCAATAATAACGAGATTTTAAATGGAATTTCCATGCATTTTCCTCCCATCGACGATAATCTCTTCTCCCGATTGAAATTGGACCGGGAAGAGTTGAATTTGATAGTGACCAAAACCAAAGAGGGGGTCGAGGCTGCTGAGATGATCCTGAGAAGTTAAAGAATTGACAAGGAAGGTTTTAAATATTTGAAATTAGTGGTATAACTTTCCGTTTAACTTAATAAATCAATAAAATCCTGCTGAAAAGCAATTTGAATTTATGGCAGAAGAAGTTTTTAAAGTCAGTTTTCATGGTGTAAGAGGCTCGATTCCCAGTCCTATAATGCCTGGGGAAGTGGAGGAAAAACTCCTCCGTGCCTGCCAAAAGGCACAGCCTGAAAACCTGAAAGATGAAGCCGCAATCAGGGATTTTGTCAATGACCTCCCCTTTGAATTAAAAGGGACCTTTGGGGGAAATTCCTCCTGTGTCTCTATGGAGGTAAATGGCGAACTCCTGATTTTTGATGCCGGTTCCGGGATCAGAATGCTGGGGCAAAGCCTGATGGGTTGCGAGTTTGGCCGCGGGCAAGGGAAAGCCAGTCTCTTCTTTTCCCATACGCATTGGGACCATATTCTGGGAATCCCGTTTTTTGTTCCGTTTTATATTAAAGGAAATAAATTCACGATCCACAGTCCGCTGCCGGATATTCGGGAACGCCTTGAAGGCCAGCAAAAATCCGAATATTTCCCCATACCTTTCAGTATTTATGCATCAGACATAGATTTTGAAGTATTGGAAAATAAGACGGAGATTCAGGTCGGTGATTCAAAAATCACTTGGAAAGGAATGTGCCATCCAGGGCAATGTTATGCCTACCGAGTGGATTGTGGGGATAAATCGGTTGTTTATGCCACAGATGCGGAATATAAAAAACTGGGATCTGGAGACCTGAAACCCGCCGTAGAATTTTTTAAAGATGCGGACCTCCTGATTTTCGATTCCATGTACACCTTCAGTGAAGGACTCGAAAAAGAAGACTGGGGCCATAGCTCCACTTTTATTGGAGTCGATCTTGCCGTTGAAGCAAACGTAAAACAAATCGCGTTCTTTCATCACGAACCTACCTATAGCGATTTCAAGCTGGTTGATATTTTCAAACAGACGGAAAAATATCTGAAACTGGTTGCACCCAAAAAGGATCTTAAAATGTTCCTTTCATACGAAGGCCTTACTCTGGACCTGCACCAGTAATAAACTTCACGGGTGGCAAAGAAATTTTGACCCCTTCATTCAAGTTTTCCATCGACCGTGGCGGTACTTTCACCGATATTTATGCTGAAGTTTCTGGGGAACCCGGATTCAGAATTCTAAAACTCCTTTCAGAAAATCCCCGGCAATATCCCGATGCCCCTCTTGAAGGAATCCGCAGAATCATCGAAGAGGTAACAGGAAATCCCATAAAGGAAATTCCTCCCGGTTTGATTGAATGGGTGCGGATGGGAACCACCCTGGCCACAAACGCCTTTCTTGAGCGTAAAGGAACCCGGGCGGCTTTGCTCATTACCAAAGGGTTTGGCGATCTGCTGCAGATCGGAAAACAAAACCGGCCACATATTTTTGAATTAAAAATTGAAAAACCTTCTCCTCTTTATGAAGCCGTTCTGGAAATAGATGAAAGGGTGCGGATTCTTTCCTCTGGAAAAGTTGAAGTTTTACGCAGACCGGATTTGGAGGCAATAAAAAGTCAACTAGTTTCTCTTCGACAAAAGGGAATCGAAAGTCTGGCGATTGCTTTTTTGCATGCGTATGTTTTTCCCGACCATGAACAGGAAATAAAAAAAATAGCAGAGCAATATGGGTTTAAAAATATTTCCCTCTCCAGTGAAGTTCTACCTTTAATCAAGCTGGTCGACCGTGGTCAAACCACTTGTCTGGATGCCTATTTGAACCTACCCATCCAGAATTATTTGAACAGTTTTAATAAAGGTTTTTCACCCTTGTTTGTCATGCAATCCGATGGGGGCCTGGTCGAAGCTTCCGGGGTTTCGGGGTGCCGCTCTCTGTTGTCAGGTCCGGCAGGAGGCGTCGTTGGATATGCACAATCGGTTTTTGCCGACCGCCCTGTTATTGGATTCGATATGGGGGGAACCTCCACCGATGTTTCCCGCTTTGGCGGTGAATATGAATGGAGTCTGGAAAACGAAGTCGCCGGCGTGCCGGTCCAGGTACCGCAATTGAATATCAAAACCGTGGCGGCTGGCGGTGGCTCGCGACTGTTCTTTGAAAATGGAATGTTCCGGGTGGGACCGGAATCGTCAGGAGCCTACCCCGGTCCGGTTTGCTATCGAAATGGAGGTCCGCTTTCACTCACAGACGCTAACCTGATATTGGGAAGGCTGCCACATTTTCCAAAATTTTTTGGGGAGAATGAGGACCAGGATCTCGATAAAGAAAAAACGCGAAAAGCGTTTGAAGAACTTTCTGAAAAAATTTTTGAGGAAACGGGTCATCGAAAATCCGTGGAGGAAATTGCCTGCGGTTTCATAGAAGTTGCCAATGAAAATATGTCCTGTCCCATTCAGGAAATTTCCACCGCACGTGGATTCGATATTCGGGAGCATGTGCTCGCCTGTTTCGGTGGGGCAGGGGGACAACACGCCTGTTCCATCGCCCGGTCGCTGGGAATCTCCGAAGTTTTCCTGCACCGGTTTGCAGGTATCCTTTCTGCTTATGGAATGGGACTCGCAAATATTACCGTTGAAAAGCAGGAATCGGTGTCCGCAGAAATTGAAAATTACATTCCAGAGGACTTGAATAAAAAACTGGATGCTCTCGAAGAATCGGCCTGCCGGGAGTTGAAGGATAAAGGGATTCAGGATTTCGAGGTGCAGCGTTTCCTGAATATGAGACTGGAGGGTTCCGATACGACCCTGATGGTCCGACAGGTTTCTGGAACAAATATTGCGGAAGAGTTTATGAAAACCCATCAGCGGGAATTCGGATTCAATCCACCGGGAAGAAAAATCCAGGTTCAGGATATCCGCGTTCGCGTGGAAGGGAAGAACAGGGAACCCGTCAAGCATAAAGTGAGTGCAAAAGGTGAGAAGGTGGAACCGATTTCCATTGAACCCTGTTATTTCTCGGAAGGATGGAAGGATACCCCGGTTTTTAAAATGGAATCTCTCTCAGCCGAGTCTGAAATTCGAGGTCCCGCAATTCTGCTCCAGGGAACATCTACAATTTTAATTGAACCGGGCTGCAAAGGAATGGTGAATGACACTGGAGATTTGTTGATCAAAATTCAACACCTCATGGAAAACAGTTTGACTGCAGAACTGGACCCTGTCCAATTATCTCTCTTCGGTTCACGGTTTATGTCCATTGCGGAACAGATGGGACGAGTCTTGCAAAGGACGGCAGTATCCACAAACATCAAGGAACGTCTAGATTTTTCCTGCGCGATTTTTGATCCGCAGGGCGGACTCGTTGCCAACGCACCCCACCAGCCGGTGCATCTCGGTGCCATGGGCGAGGCCGTCAAGAAGCAAGTTGAACTTCAAGGAGAGGGATTTACTCGCTCCCCCCGTGGGGGAGAGGTATGGGTCAGCAATCATCCTGGGGTCGGGGGCAGTCATTTGCCGGATATCACGGTCGTGACTCCAGTGCTAAAGGATGGGAAGCCGGTTTTCTTCGTCGCCAACCGGGGACACCATGCCGATGTCGGTGGCATCACTCCCGGTTCAATGCCGCCGTTTTCAAATTCCATCCAGGAAGAGGGGGCCTGCATCAAAACGTTTAAGCTCGTAAAGGACGGAGTATTTCAGGAAGAAGGCATTAAAAAAATTCTTAAAGAAGCCGGGACACGTTCCCTGGCAGATAATATTTCCGATTTGAAAGCCCAGGTGGCCGCCAATCAGAAAGGGATTGCTTTGCTCAATGAATTGATCGACTCCTGCTCAATTGAAGTTGTTCAGGCTTATATGAAGCACTTGCAGGACAACGCGAGCGATTCGGTTCGAAATTTATTGCGCTCCTTTTGTGGCGAAAAAGAGGAAATCAATTTGAATGCGAAAGATTGTCTCGATGACGGTAGCGAAATCCAATTGAATTTAAAGGTGAATAAAAAGGGTGGCCATGCCACCTTTGATTTTAGGGGGACGTCGAAACAATTGCCGGGAAATCTGAATGTGCCGAAAGCTGTGACTCGTTCTGCGGTTCTTTATTGTCTGCGCTGTCTCATTGACAGCGATATTCCTCTGAATCAGGGATGTCTGAATCCGATAGAAATTTTAATTGACGACGGATCTCTGTTGGCACCAACAGAAAACGCAGCAGTGGTGGCAGGTAATGTATTGACCTCGCAGAGAATTGTGGATGTGATATTCAAGGCTCTGGGCAGTTGTGCGGCTTCGCAGGGATGCATGAACAACTTCACCTTTGGCAATGACAAGTTCGCCTATTACGAAACCATCGGCGGCGGAGCCGGGGCGGGTCCCTCCTGGCATGGAGCTTCAGGGGTCCATACGCATATGACCAACACCCGTATTACCGACCCTGAAGTTCTCGAGAAACGGTATCCGGTCCTGTTGCGCGAATTTTCTTTACGTAAAAACTCCGGTGGAAAAGGAAAATATAATGGGGGTAACGGTCTCATCAGAGAAATAGAATTTCTCGAGCCACTAACTGTAACCATTCTCTCCGAACGAAGGGAGTTTTCTCCTTACGGATTGAATGGTGGCGAGGCGGGAGCCAAAGGTCAAAACCTGCAAATCAAAAAAGACGGAACCGAAACCGACCTCGGCGGAAAAAACCAGTTCCACGCCGAACCCGGCGACCGCATCCGCATTCTCACCCCCGGCGCCGGTGGGTGCTCGGCGCACGGCCATTAGGTCAGAACCCAAATTGCGAAACTAACCCCCTCAAGCTTCTGGATGGAATCTTATGTTCCCCCTTGTTAAGGGGGGACTGAGGGGGGGTTGCTCTTTTTATTTATCGTGAGTGACCAGAGGGAACGTGGCGGTCATATTCTACCTTTGCTTTTGTGCCCGGAACAGGTAGATTCAGTTTTATTGGAATGCTGGATTGCTTCGCTTTGCTCGCAATGACGATTTTGAAAACTCCACTTTATTAGCTGATGTTTAAAACAACCTTGATTTCTTTCGAGGCGGACTCGAGTGCGGATTGCGTTTCTTCCAGCGGGCGGGTGGAGGTGATGAGGGATTTCAGTTTGTCCTGATGTTCTTGAATGATTTCCAGTGCGGGTTTGAACGGACCGCAACGTGATCCTTGCAAACGGATTTCATCCACCACCAGTTTTGTCATGTCGATTCCAGTGGCCGGAAGTCCGCAGGTGGTTTTGCAGGCTATCGTTCCACGGGGACGAACGAGTTGGAGTGCTTGTGTGATTCCATCGGGATGACCCGTGGTGTCGACAACCATGTCGGCTCCCAATCCTTCCGTTAAATTTTTTATTTCATCCATGGAGTTTTCTGGCGCGAAAGCGTGTTGAGCTCCGAAATCCATTGCACGATTTCTTTTGGCTTTGCTTCGTGACACGGAGATGGCTTTGATACCATTTAAAGACGCGGCGAAGATGATTAGGATACCGAGTCTTCCCGGTCCCAATACCACGAGCGTTTCATCTTTTTGCATCGGTGACATTTCAAAGGTTTGCAGGGCTGCAGCGAGAGGTTCCGTTAATGTTGCTACGAGCGGATCAACATTCGATGGGATTTCGTGTAGGCATCCAGCAGCGACTCTGACTTCATCGGCGAAGGAACCTTCGTGGTTGATGATTCCCGTCACCGTCCGCGTTAAACAATGCGAGGGAACCCCTTTTGCACAGGCAACGCAAAATGGTTTTCTTTCATAAGCAATACAGGTGTTGTTGATTTCAGCGGTGACGGTTTTACCGATCCATTTATTATCCACTCCGTCCCCGACTTCTTTTACTTTGCCAGTGAATTCGTGTCCGCAAACATGCGGGTAGGGGACGGGATAGTCTCCGTGGAACAGTGCCAGGTCGGTTCCGCAAACACCTGTGTGTCGAACTTCGATAATGGCTTCGCCGGGTCCGGCGTGCAGAGTTTCACGTTCCTTGATTTCTATTTTTCCGGGGGCAATTAATTGTGTGATACGTGGCATAAGGAAGTTAACCCTTTTGCTTTCCTTTTTGTTTGTCTCTCCACAATATAAGCCAATGTTGCAGCAGTTTGATAGGTTGGGTACCACGGAATTTTCGGCGTTTGATTTTTGGGGTTGCATCGTGTTGTAGTTTTGCGATGACGGTAGAACCTACTGCTTCTTCGATGACCACTCCACGTTGTGCGTGTTCGAGTTTTTTGGATTCGCAGATACCACGGAAGGCCACCACCATGCGGCAGTCGAGCGGACGGTCTTCGTAAATCCGGCAAGCACCTTCGTCGTTTAAGAAAGGGCAGGGCTGATTGATAACGAGCCTGTGCCAGTCGACCTGATCCAGGTTTTTTCCGGAGTTAATCACTTCATCCACTTTCCGGATGGTCCGTTGCGATTTCTCTATGATTTCGTTGAGGTCGATTCCCTTTTCTTCAACGTATTTTAGGATGCCGTCCCATTCCACCTGCGTACAGGTCACACCGGTATGGCAGCAGTGGTCGCATCCCCGATGGCATTGCAAAGGCGGTACGCCTTCGTGATAGACCTTTTCGAGGTGTTTCCAGAACATTCTCAGGGGAGAAGTTTTTTCCAGTTTGGCCTGGTCCTTGGAAAACTGGACCAGGGTTTCGTAAGCCTGTTGGATTTGGTTTTCTGGGAATTTGTGTTGCAGGAATTTGCCAAGTTCATCGGTATGGGTCATTCCATAGATGAACATTCCATTTTGATCGGTTTGCAGGGACATTACAGATAAAATGGAAAGGGTTTATTGACCGCCGGCTCCGCCCTTTGTTTTGGCGACGTATTTCATTTGCAGTTCGTAGATCAACTGCTCCAGTAATTTGTTTTCTTCTTCGTTGAGATTGCCTTTGGTTTTTTCTCGTAACATGGTCAGCATATCGATGGTCTGATGAACTGCGGGAAGGTTGGTTTCGGTTTTACCCGTTTCAGGATCGGCAATATCACCCAAATGGTAAAAAGCAGAAGAAGTCAGTGACATAATAAAGGTCGAGAAATCGATTTGAAACGGTTGTTGTGGTTGTTGGCCCGCTCCAGCCCCTTCAGGTGCAGCACTCTCTTGCGTATCTTGAGATTCCGCTTCCTCTTCCGAGAGTTGTGAGGACCGGCTGTCTTTTATTACAAATCCTTCGCCTTCAGCTTTATCTTCGTCACCCATAATTCACCCTTTATAAAAAAATTAAGAATCTTCCTCATTCCCCAGCAGGAGGGGAACGGAAAAACCCAATACAATCATAATGAGCCCCAGCATCAGGGATAAATAACCATCACCTTCTATAAACTCCATATAAGTTTTTCCCAAAATCGGCCATTGCCTGATGATTCCCACGATGACAAAAACCGAACCCAGACCAAACAAAACCTTTTTGATCCATTGGATGCTTTGTTCCTGAGATTCAGAATCGGTTTCTTGTGACATAGTCAGATAGGGTCGGTATTGGGTACTGGTTGTAGATCAGGGGACCAGCCGCCGAAAGGGGTTAAACTCGGTTTGATGTTAGCAAATGGCCCTATTCATGTCAAAATATTAGTGTTGATTTCCACCTTCTGATACTATTGTTTTATGAACCGATTTGTCCTTGTAATATTGATGGTAACCACTGTTTTGCACGGTTGTTCATCCAGACGCATGGCAGTCGAGGCCACCTTGCCCCTCGTTGCCAGTCAAATTGTTTCGATGCAGGAAGAAAGGGATGTCGGCCTGGCTGAAAAGGCCATTCCCGCAAGCCTGAAAATGCTGGATGGCCTCGCGAAAGAAGACCCGGAAAACGTCTGGATACTTGAAAACCTTGCGGAAGGTTTTTGCAGTTACGCATTCAGTTTTCTCGAAGACACCGAACCGGAACGGGCATCCGGATTGTATTTGCGTGGAAAAAACTATGCGCTTCGAGCTCTGGAAATTCAAAGCCAGGGTAGAAAGTGGAGTGGGCTTTCGTTTGATGAATTCTCCAAACAATTAAAGCGGGTTAAACCTGCACAGCAGGCTTCCCTTTTTTGGATGGGGCAGTGCTGGGGGAGTTGGTTATCGTTGAATCTCGATTCGGTAGAAGCTTTCAGCGATCTTCCCCGGGTAGATTTATTAATGAACCGTGTTCTTGAGCTCAATCCCAAATTTCATCATGCCGGACCCCACTTATTTCTGGGCGCTTTTTATGGGGCGCGTAGTCGAATGCTGGGAGGAAACCCTGACAAGTCCCGCGACCATTTTGAAAAAGCTTTAAAAATAACGGAAGGGAAATATCTTCTGGTTTCCCTCCTGTACTCTAAAACCTATGCGGTGCAGAATCAGGACCGGGAATTTTTCGAAATGCAACTGAAGAAAGTTTTAAACACATCTGAAGATGTTTTGCCCGAACAACGGCTGGCAAATCAGGTGGCAAAACAAAAAGCTAAAATTCTTATGGGAAAAATAGATGAACTATTCTAAATCTTTTTCATTCCGGTTTTTTTGCCTGGTGCTGGCATTATTAATTTTGCTGCCAGGGTCCATAGCCTTTGCGGCAAAAAAACATGTCATTAAGTTTTCCACACTGGCCCCTGAAGGTTCGTCATGGATGAAGTCCATGCACCGGTTTGATGTAAAATTGAAAAAGGCTACGGATGGGAATGTTGCATTCAAGTTTTATCCCGGTGGTGTTTCGGGCGATGAAAAAGATGTGATTCGGAAAATGCGAATTGGTCAGTTGCACGGGGCCGGTTTCACTGGAGTGGGGCTGGGATCGATTCTTCCAGAGGTGAGGGTGTTGGATTTGCCTTTCCTGTTTCATTCCGATAAGGAAGTCGAGCATGTATACCAGTCCATGACAGGCTATTTCGAAGACCATTTTGAAAAAAAGGGATACATTCTACTGGGCTGGGTTCCTGTGGGCTGGGTACATTTTTTATCAAAAGATCCTATCAATTCTGTTTCAGATTTGCGTAGCGCAAAACCCTGGCTTTGGGAAGGTGACCCGCTGGTTGAAAAAGCTTATGAGGGGATGGATGTCAAACCCATCCCCCTTTCCATAACCGATGTCCTGCTCTCCTTGCAGACGGGGATGGTGGATACGGTATATTCCTCCACACAAGGTGCACTGGTTTTGCAGTGGTTTACCAAGGTGAAGCATATTACGCGTTTGCGAATGGGTTATGCCACCGGGGGCGTATTAATTTCCAAAAGAAAATTTAAAAAGCTTCCTCCTGAATATCAGAAGATACTTAAAAAAATTGGTGCCGAATGCATGAAAGAGTTGGTGGGGGTTATCAAGAATGACAACTTGAAAGCAGAGAAGGTTTTAGAAAATAATGGGGTTAAATGGACCCCAGCACCAGATGAAGCAACTTTAAAAGCCTTCAAACAGGCAGGCGCTGCCGCCAGAAAAAGCCTGAGTGGAAAAATGTTTTCACCAGGACTTTTGAAAAAAGTCCTGGGACATTTGGAAGAAATCCAGTGACCCCTGGATTTGTTTTGGATCAGTTAAAGAATGTTTCGATTTTTGCTTGTTTTTTGAGCTTTTCGACATAAACAGAAACATGCTTTTTTGCCTCTTCAAGGAAGAGGTGCTTTTGGATGCCCGGTTTCATATCTTCGAAGGGTGCCATTTCAGATGGTTTTTTTTCGATGAGTTGAATGACATGGTAACCAAAACGTGTTTTTATTTTTCCCGATGTTTCCCCGGGTTTCAATTTTCCCGCAGCTTCATCAAAGCTGGCTTCAAAGATACCTTTGTAGATAAAATCCAGATCTCCACCACTATCCCGAGATGATTCATCGTCAGACCGGGTTTTTGCAAGTTCCTCAAAATCGGCACCGTTTTTTAGTTCTTCAATAACCTTTTCGATTTTTTCTTCCGCTATTTTATCGAAGTATTCTTTATTTTTTCTGAGCTCTTCAATGGTTTGGTTTTTTAATGCTTCGGGCGGGAAATAGGCAGCCAGAATGTGCCGTGTGTGATATGCCTCGGGACGAAAAAATTTGGATTTGTTATCTTCGTAGTATTTCTTTACTTCTTCATCGGAGATGTTGATTTTTCCTTTGATCTGCTCGTTAAGCAACTTGCGGGCGCTTATGTCAATCTCCATTGACTTTTTTATTTCTTCAAGATTTATATTTCGCGCCTGCAGGGCTTTATTAAATTCTTCTTCGGATTTGTAGGCTGAACGGAGGGATTCAAGCTCTTTTTCAATAATTTTCTTGTCGATTTCAAGGTTTTCTTTTTTTCCTTGTTGATTGACCAGTTCGCGAACGACTTCTTTTTCAATGAGGTCTTTAACAATGCTGGTTTTTTCTTTAACGGTCAGGGGACGGTTAACGGTCCTTTGAATTTGGGTTAACCGGAATTTAACGTAATTGGAGTTGATATCTGTTCCATTTACACGGGCGACTATGTCGGGAATTTCAATTTTAAGTTTAGGGCTGGGTCGCGTTTGTGCCTTAGAAAGCTTTGGAAATGCAGAAAGGGAAAGGAAACTAAAAACGACCAGGGAAAGAATAGAGCGAATCTTCATATAAAATACTTTTTGAATGGGTTATTAAATGCGATTGGGTGAAGGATATCATCCATGAAATGGAGTTGCAATACCTCAAATTGACTGCTTGGGAAGGGTGTGGGAGAATCCGAAGTTCTATGAATTCAAAAAAATCATTATCCCAATTTCATCCGGTTGCCTATGGTTGTCTGTTTTCTTCCGGCATGGCGACCCTGATTTACGAATTGATCTGGTTTCGTTATCTGACTCTGGTTTTCGGTGCGAGTTTGTACGCTTTAAGTGCCGTCTTGTGCGCTTTTATGCTGGGGTTGGCAGGGGGTGCGTGGTTAATGGGGAGGGTCCTTTCCAAAGAAGGGATCTCCAGGCGATTGATCCTTTGGTATGGAGCTTTTGAAGGATTGATTGGCCTTTATGCGTTGGCTTTTCCGTTAGGACTGGAATTACTGGAAAATATTTATCCTCTGATTTTGCCCGCAGATGGCCAGGCTGGAATGGGGCTCCATTTTATGGAATTCGTATTGGGGACCTTTCTGATGCTTCCCGCCACTTTGTTAATGGGGGCAACCCTGCCCTTGATGGGATGTTGGGCCATTGGCCAGGACAGGGATCAGGTTTTAAACCAACTATCCCGTCTATATGGCTGGAATACTCTCGGCGCGGTGTTTGGTTGTCTTTTCACCCAGTTTTTTGCCATTCGATTATTGGGAGTTCAGGGGGCTATCTGGGTTGGGGTGTTTTTAAACTTTTTGGTTTTTCTGGTTTGTTTTTTCCTTGGAAAAAAATTAAGCCAGGAAGAATTTGCAGAACCACTGGTTAAAGGGAAAAAAAAAATCAATGTCGGAGATGACAAGCCTCCCGAAGGGATCACTTTTTTGATTTTTGTGATGTTTGCCTATTCCGGAATGGCCGCCCTTTCAAGTGAAATACTTTGGACGCGGATTCTTGTGTTCCCAATGGGAACCACCCTTTTTTCTTTTGCCCTGATTCTTTCAACCTTTCTATCAGGGATTGCCCTGGGTAGCCTGGTTGCGAAGCAGTTTTTAGGCAATTCAAATTGGGTGTTGAAATTTATTCTGATCGAAATAGCCATTGGTCTGGTTTGTATAGGAATTCTCCCGGTGCTTGAAAACCTTACCGAGTGGACTTCAATTGCCGATCAATTTTTCTATAGTTTGGAAAGCTCACCTGAAAAGACTCTCCTGGTCCGTTTTCTTTTTGCGTTTGGTTTGATGTTTGTTCCAACCTTTGGTTTTGGATTGTTGTTTCCCCTTGCCAACCAGATTTATTCGCTGAACCTGTCAGCGGTGGGAAGGGCTATAGGCAATACTTACTCTATAAATACAATCGGGGGGGTGGTAGGAACTATTCTGACTCCTTTTGTGTTTATTCCATTTTTTGGAATTCGTATGTCCATTTTTATTATTTATTCGGTATTAATTCTACTGGGTGTTTTTGTATTTGGAAAATACCGGAAGCAGAGTCCTGGTTTAAGGGCGACTACGTTGGGAATCACTTTTTTATTGTTATTTTTCGGAAAACTATTTTTTGTTCCCACCATCGAAACTGAAAAATCCGGAGTTCATAATCTTGCCCGGTTGGAAATAAACATTCCCCGGGAAAGAATACGACTTCTTGACTATAAAGAGGGTGAGTTTTTAACCATCAGTGTGGTGGAGGACATGGAGTCCGGTGCAAGAACCATATATCTGGATGGATTCAGTACCGCTACGGTTTCCCGGGCTTTTTCCGGGAGCACCTATATGCAGGCGATGGGATTTGTTCCCATGGTTCTACACCCTTCCCCAAAAAATGTTTTAGTCATTGGATTCGGTACCGGAAACACCCTCGGCATTGCTTCATTATTTCCCAATGCAAATGTCCATGGGGTGGAGATCGATAAGAATGTTTTGGAGTTCTCCAAGTGGTTTTCGGATTGGAATCATGATGTATTGCAAAAGTCGAATACAAAAATTTTTCTTCAGGATGGCCGCGCTTTTCTAAGATGGTCTGAAACAAAGTATGATGTCATTATCATGGAACCCATGTCTCCCCTGCAGGCCGGTGTCGTTAATTTGTATTCCAAAGAATTTTATGATCTTGCCCTGGACCATTTAAAAGAAGGCGGGGTGCTGGTCCAATGGCTTCCCCTGCATCTGATAGGTCGGGAAGATGCTCGCTCTATCACTCAAACTTTTAATAATGTGTTTCCAGAGTTTTCAGTCTGGAACAGTTTTTTAACACGTATTGTCCTTTTGGTGGGCTCCCGTGAAAAGGTTGAGATTGATAAAAAACTTTTTGATAAAAAGATGAAAAACCCCGAGCTTAGAAAAGTGGCTGAGGAAATGAAGGTCATGACATTTTTGGATTTTGCAGATTTCTTCTTGACTGATGGTGATCATCTTAACGAATTTTTGGATAGTGCACCCTTAATAAAAGATAACCGGCCTATTCTTGAATTTTCCAAAGTATCTCTTTTACCACCGATGAAATGGGAAACCGATGAGAGTTTTTTAAATATGCTGAGACATCGAATCAACCAAAAACCGCCGGTAAAAGGGTTGCGGGTAGAGGAGCAGGAAATATTTGAGCGGGATTTTAAACTAAGAACCGCACAAAGGCTTGGCGTGTTTTCCCGCCGTTATCAGGGGCCGGGAGCGGAAGCTTTTGCAAGCAGAAATTATTTTTTAGGATTGGAAGCGATGACGATTTATTTTGATTCCTATAAGGACCCATCGGTCCATCTGGACGAAGCAATATGGCAAAGGTAAATTTATTTAAAAATTGGATTTTTGTTGGATTTTTAATTTTGCTTACATTGGGAGCAGTCCCGGCTTTTGCTTCTGAACCGGTCCACCATCAATTGACCGTTGAGTTAGAACCTGCCAACTCCAAAGTTCGCGTGAAAGACCGGGTTTCAATAAACCGGATTGAATCCAATTGTGAAAAAATCAAATTTTTCCTTAATGCGGGTTTGAGGCTGGAACAAAAGGAAAATCCTCCTGGATACACCGTCGTAAATGAAAAATTCGTTGCAGGAAAACCCTATCTTCAAAAAATCATAGTTCAAAAAAATAGCCAGGGAAAATGTCCTGATGAATTGACTTTCACACTGGACTACTCAGGAGAACTTTTAGATTCATCCAATTCCTATGGAGATTCTCTGAGTGTCGAAGGAGTATTTCTTTCCGGTTCGGATCATTTTTATCCTGTTCAAATGTCCAAGGAAGCCAGAGTTTCTTTTGAAATGGAAGTTCTTACTCCGAAACCCTGGGAAGCGGTGAGTCAGGGAAAACGAGAGGCATTAAAGTCTGAAAATGACCGGAAACGGGTTCGGTGGAGTTCTGACCTGCCTTCTGAAGAAATTTATTTAATCGCCAACCGTTATCAGGTTTTTGAAGATCAACATCGCCACTTGAAGCTTTATGCTTTCCTTTTGCAAAGCGAGGAAGCTCTGGCAAAAAGGTACATTCAAACAGCCAAGCTATATATTGATTTTTACAGCAAAATGTTAGGGGCCTATCCTTATTCCAAGTTCGCACTTGTTGAAAATCCCGAACAAACGGGTTATGGCATGCCTTCTTTTACGCTGATGGGATCGCGTGTCATCCGTTTTCCTTTCATCCTGCATTCTTCCTATCCTCATGAAATTTTGCATAATTGGTGGGGGAATGGCGTATTTTTCAATTTGGAAGGTGGCAATTGGTCAGAAGGCTTGACCTCATACCTTGCAGATCATTTGCTTTTGGAATTGAAGGGGAAGGGGCCTCAATATCGTTTTCAGGAAATGATGAAATATATGAGCTATGTTAACGACACCAACGAATTTCCAATAACGGATTTTTCCTACCGTGACAGCATGGCCTCTCAGGCCATTGGTTACGGAAAACTGTTGATGGTTTTCCATATGCTCCGTTTAGAGCTTGGCGATAAGACATTTTTGCAGGGATTAAAAAGATATTACAAGAAATTCAAGTACCGATATGCCGGCTTTGGGGAGATTCAAAAGACCTTTGAATCGGTTTCAGGGAAAAAACTCGATTGGTTTTTTGAGCAGTGGGTTAAAAGAAAGGGAGCTCCAAAAATCGAACTGGTGGATGCATCTTATTTAGCGAATAAGGGCCGATATGACCTTTCCATTAGAGTTAAGCAAGTGGAAGGTTCCTACAGGCTTAAGCTTCCAGTTGCTGTCTGGAAAGAAGGGACGGAGTCCCCGGAAATCGGCTATTTATTGATGGACCAGACCGAGAAGGAATTTCATTTGGGTTTTTCAGAAAAACCCAGGGCAGTAAGAATTGATCCTTATAATGAAGTGTTTCGGAAACTGGATGGAAGAGAGGTCCCGGCCAGTATCGGTCAGACTTTTGGAGCTCCTCTAATTGAAATTCTTTTTCCACCCAGAGAAAAAACTTCACAGGGGTATAGTAAATTTGAAAAATTCATTAAAGAAACAGCAGATAATAGAGGGGCAAAACTGATAATTTCCAGTCATCCACCTTCATCCATTTCAAGCATATGGATTTTGGGGGAAAATATTGGTTCTGCGTTAAATCTAGTTTCAAAATTAAAAAATCTGGGTGTGGGAGTTGAAGAAGAAGGCGTCAGGTTAAAAGATAAAATTTTTTCATTTGTAGAGCATAGCTTTGTGTTCACCCTTCCTCGGGAAAAAAATCCGGAAAAAACCATTACCTGGTTGATAGCTTCTTCTGATAAGAGTATTCCAGGGTTGATTCGAAAATTGCCCCATTACGGGAAATACGGTTTGCTGGTGTTTAAAGGGGATGAACCACAAAATGTAGTGAAAGAAATTTGGCCTTCAAATCCAGTGAGCCTACAGAAAGAATTTAGTCCGGGAAACCTTGCCTTACCTGAACAATCTCCTCTGGTAAAATTTCATCCGGTTGATAATAATTAGGGAAGTTTATGGAATTTGCTAATTTATAAATTGCGAGTAGCCACTTTTTGTATTTTTTGCTAGCCTCTATTGCTTTGTAACTATTTTAACTTTAAAACCTTGTCTCCTTCAAAATCAAAAATACTGGATTCATTGCTTAAGGTTCTGATTGGTATCGACCTGTTCGCAATGTTAATAATTTTTATCCACGCAAGGATTTGGCCGGAATTCCCATTTCCTTCTTTGGGTTCGAGGTTGAACAATCCATTTATTTTTCTTTTGATTTTCCTGATCTTGAGGGGTTGGTTAAATCTGGAGTTTCGGGAAAAACTACTAGGCTTGATAACAAGATGGACCACGGAGGATTCTGTTCGCGTTTATTTTTTTTCCATCCTTTTGGCGATGCAGGTGGGGCTTCAGGTCATGTGGTTTCTTTATCCCTGGGATTTCTTTTGGAATTTGAACGCTGAAAAAGGTTACGGAACTCTTTATGCAACAGGACAACTGTTTCTGTTAGGAACGGTTGTCCTCATTACCGCCCGGAAGGATTATGGAGAGGACGCTCCATGGGGCCAAAAACTTCCCTGGTATTTCGTTGCCTTTGTTTATTTTTTCATTGGATTGGATGACTGTGTGGGCATCCATGAAAACTTTATAGCCATTGGCGGGAAGCTTGCGTTAGAGTCCGTCGCGTTTCATTTTATCCATGAATGGTTATGGTTTTACGGTCCGGTGGCATTGGCTGTCGCAGTATTTCTTGTGAGGTTTTTTTTGAAACGTTTTTTCTATTCCCCGAAACTCATGAGTACCATGTTTATTGCTCTGGCCTTATGGGTTGGTGTCCTCGTTTTGGAGGGGCTCTCCAAAAAGGTCGTTGATCCTTTGAGCTATGATTACACAAGAATATTGATCGGGATTGAAGAAGGTTTCGAAATGCTGGGTGCAACCCTCTTTATGATTGGCTTCAGTAACCACTATAAATATTTGCAGGGAAAAAACAATTAACGTAAACGATTCAACACAGCCAAAACATCCTGATACCTTGGTAACGCCAGTCTTCCATTGTTAAAGGGTGTTATTTTGTCCAGCCCTTTTTCTTCTATCTCGTTTAATATTTCACGGATGGCTTGAGTTCCCCCTCCAGTTTCCTGATTTTCTTTGACCCTGTTTATTACCCATCCACATATTTCCAATTGACCTTCTTCAACCAGATGCTCTATGTGCCGGACATCGATTTCGTTTTTTCCAAGGATCAATGTAATGAGGTCGCGTGTTTGAATGACACAATCTTTGTTCCCCCTTCGAAAACTTAGTGAAGAAAGGTTGCGGAGTCTCGGTTGAACAGTAGGAAAGGGGAACCGGGTTTCAATTTTTCGGTCGGTCGGATTATCTTTAACAATCTGTTTGGCTTTTTGTGTGACTTCTTTGGGAAGAAAAGAGTCCATGGCTATTACCTGGTGGGCTGAATCAAAATAATCTCCGCTCCCTCCCATAACCAGAATGATGCTGGTTCCAAAATTTTTATAGAGCTCTTGCACGCGGTCAACGAGCGGGGTGATGGGCTCGCGGTCATTGGCAATCAGGGCCTGCATTCTGGAATCCCGAATCATAAAGTTCGTAGCGCAGGTATCTTCATCCATAAGTAATAAAGAAGAATCTGCCTCAAGTGCTTCAATTATATTGATGGCCTGCGAAGTGGAGCCGCTCGCAGACTGTGTCGAAAAGTTTTCAGTCGAATCAATTGAAGGCAGGTTGTCCATGAAGCCGGAAATATTGATGGGTTGCGATGCCCTTCCATCTTCGGCTCTGATTTTAACCGCAGTGAGGTTGGTTGCTATAAGCTCCCGACCATCACCTGATACATGGGGATAGATCGCATTTTGAATTGCATTCAATAAGGTGCTTTTCCCGTGGAACCCCCCACCCACGATTAAGGTGATTCCCTGGGGTACAGGCATTCCCTTTATCTTTCCTTTGTGTGGGAGTTCCACTTCTGCTTTTAAATTTTCTGGGGAAACAAAAGGGATGCTGTTGTTTTTTAAAGGTAAATCACTGATGCCAGAAAGTCGGGGTAGATTGGACCCATCTGCAATGAAAGCCACCCAGCCGTTTTGATCCAACGCATCCCTTAAAGCGAAATAGTCTTCCAGTATTTTTATGGCGTTTTCTGCCAGATTAAAATCGATGTAATCCTTTGTTAAACTTTCTTCCCAGAGTGAGGGGAGAACCTCAGAAAAAAGACGAATGCATTCTTTTGCAAGAACACTTCTGCCATTGCCGGGTAAACCTGAAAATAAAATAATTTTTAAAGTGCCTTGATCGATTTTTATACCGCTCCTTGGAATTACTTTTTGGCTGGGTGCCTGGATTGCAATTTCACCACTTCTTCCCGAGCCTTTAACCTGGCCCTTCAGGGAAGATATTTTTTTATAAACAATTCTTAATAAATGATCTTCAATTGCCAGCTTCCTGGTTTTGGTATTGAAGAATTCGGAGGAAAAGCCAATGTCAGATAGCCTGGTTTTCAGGGATACACGCGAAGGAGCCGCAAAAGGGTCTCCCTGGACATGCTCAAAACACAATGTGAATGGAGGATAGGAAAAACTTTTACCTTGAAGGGTTTTATAGGCCTTGTAGCCTTTGCCATCCAATGAGCTTAAGAGATTATTGAGGTCACTGGGAATAGGCATTTAAGAATAGTTTCCTGCGAATCCGGTCGCTGATATGCCAACGGGTAAATATTTCCGTGCGATCCCAACCACTTTCTCTCTGTAGGAAAGGTGGATGGATTCCGGCATTAAATTGTTCATTATATCGGGTAGAGAAGATTTTCGGGTCCGTGATCCATCGGGGGTTCCATCACCAATAATGAAGTGGTCGATAACAATTGCTGATGTCCCAGCGGATTTAATCCTGTTAAAAAAGCTGTCTGGATTGCTCAATGGATAAAGGGGCGAAAGGCAACTTACCGTGAAGATTCCACGCGAAGAAAGTTTTTCAAGCGTTCTTATACGATCGTCGACACTGCACGGGGGAGGGGGAAGGCCGGGAAGGGTATCGCGATCACCTTCTATGGATATCTGAACTCTTAATTTGCAGTTTTGCGAAAGCTGGGCAATCGCATCTATATCTTCTAAAATTGCAGAAGAGTGGGTTTGCAAAATCAACTCATCGGGCGGAGTCGATATCATGGCCTTAAGAACTTTCCGGGTGATTCGATACTTTTTTTCAGCCGGTTGCCAGGGATCGGTGGAGCTAGATAAAAAAATGCTGAAAGTCTGGGGTTGCCGTGCCGCCCAGGACCTTTCTTTGTTAACCGTTTGGGTATACAGCTCGGCGGCATTGGTTTTGACATCGACAAAACTGCCCCATTTGCGTCCCCGGTTGATCCAGGTATTGAATCGGACATAGCAACCCTGACCGCAGGAGGAGTTTCCGAATCCGCAACCGCTATAAGGATTCAGTGAATGCGAACTGACTTTTTTGAGGTAACCCGTTGTTCGGGTCAGAATGGATTTGGTTTGGATTGGATTTATCTGCACAACTTTCGGGGCCAATTTAAATTTGCAGAAATAAACTGTCAGGGAATTTCATTCCATTTTATCGAGTTGAAATTCTTGCTGAATCCCGGACTGGCCTGGAAATAGGATTCAAAACCTCCCGTCTTTTCATTGGCCATGGTAACCATCCAGCGTTTATCCGGAAAATTTTTGAAATTTTTTATCCGTACATTTCGGTGGTCTGTCTTTGTCAGGGTAAGGTAACCCCTATTTTTCCCGTAAAAAAATTGGCCATATATGGTAACGGTGGTTCCGGGAGGTCCATGAAGCGTAAGGTTGTATTCCCCCACACAAAAACGGTTTCGCATGCTGCTTGTGGCGTTGATGTCGTCATCTTTAAGGACAACCAGCACCCGATTGCAGAGCCGACCCGCCAAATGCATTCTAATAGGGTCACTTATATACTTAACAAGAACGAGTTTGGGTTGCTCTTCTTTCCCCCAGACGGGGGCTGAGATGAAATAAAAGACAAGAAAAAGTATCAGGATTTTTTTGTTCATTTTTCCTTTAAAAAGATTAAAAAACAAACACCTGCAAGGGATTGCAGTGTGCTTTTATTTTAAGGCAAAATATTGTAATCTGCACGCAACTTTTTGAACACCCGTGTGAAAGATAGAACTTCTAAATTGCAGGATGCCAACCAAAAATTAAGAGATGAAGCCAAGAGTGCGGATTTGGTAAAGGATATTGCCATGGCTTCCAATGAAACCCGCGCCATAAACGATACGTTGTATTTCTGTATTGAGAGAGTTTGTAGATTTGCAGAATGGCCGTTGGGTCACTTATACCTGACCGAAGAGCACGCCTCAAACGTTTTGATTCCCACTGAAATCTGGCATGTCCGTGATCCGGGAAAATTTGATGTGTTCCAAAAAGTTACCGAAGATACTCCTTTAGAGTTTGGAGTTGGGCTGCCGGGGCGAGTGCTGAAAAGTGGAGAACCGGAATGGATTATTGATGTAACCAAAGACCCCAATTTTCCCCGGGCAAAACTTGCTGAAGATATTGGCGTCCGTGCCGGTTTCGCTTTTCCTATTTTAATCGGTAAAGAGGTTGTGGGGGTGATGGAGTTTTTTTCCACAAAAGCGGTCGAACCGGATGAAGAAATGCTTGCGATCATGGCGCAAGTCGGGACCCAGCTTGGCAGGGTGCTTGAAAGAAAACGGGCGCAGGATCAAAGTGAAGCATCTCAAAGCCAATTGAGAAACCTTTACCATCGATTGCAGCAGGTTCGCGAAGAAGAAAGAACAAGAACCGCAAGGGAGGTTCACGATCACCTCAGTCAACTTTTAACCACGATCAAGCTGGAACTTTCTTTGTTGGATAAAAAACTCATTCATTATAATCCGGGAATAAGAGAATCGACCGGCCAGTTGCTCGATATGAGCGACGAGGCGATTCAGTCAGTACAAAGGATTGCCATGGACTTAAGACCTCCGATTTTGGACGATCTGGGGCTTTCAGAAGCTATTGAATGGCAGGTTAAGGAGTTCAAAGGCCGAACTGGAATTCACTGCAAATTCCTGAACAAGATGAACGGGTTTGAACTGGATCTGGAAAGATCGACAACCCTGTTTCGAATTTTTCAGGAAACCTTAACGAATATTGTACGCCACTCTCAAGCCACCCACGTGGAAGTTAAATTATATGCCAATGATGAAAATATTAACCTCCAGGTTCAGGACAACGGATGTGGAATAACCCCCGATCAAATACAAAACATGCGCTCATTGGGATTGCTTGGAATGCGTGAACGCGCTATGGTATGGGGAGGCAATGTAGAAATAAGTGGTACCCCTCAGGAAGGTACTACAGTAACAATCAACATTAAAAAGGATAGCAATGGTAAAGACGAAGGAAAAGATCAAGGTAATTATAGCGGATGACCACCCCCTGTTTAGAAGAGGGTTGAAAAATGCGTTTTCAGACACACCTGATATCGAGGTGATCGCTGAAGCGGAAAACGGGGATGACTTGTTAAAGAAAATTCCAGGTTTGGACCCAAGCATTGCCCTGGTGGATGTTGCCATGCCGGGGAAAAACGGGCTGGACCTGCTAAAACAGCTTCGCGAAGAACAACCGAAGCTACCGGTACTGGTACTAACCGTATACCCGGAAGAACATTATGCCGTCCGTTTCTTCAAGGCAGGTGCCTCGGGGTTTATTACCAAAGAAAGCAGCACCGATCAAATCTATGCGGCTGTCAGGAAAGTAGCCCACGGAGGGAAATTTGCCAGCCCCGCCATCACCGAAAAACTGGCATTTGATTTTGGAAAAACCGACCGTCCATTGCATGAAAACCTGTCCGACCGTGAACATCAGGTATTCATGATGCTTGCTGAAGGTGAGTCTCCAACGGATATTGGCAAGAAACTGTCGCTGAGTGTAAAGACCATCAGTACTCACCGGTCCAGGATTTTGGATAAAATGCAGATGAAGAAAAACGCGGAGTTGATCCACTACGCCATCTCCCACAAGCTTCTTCAGTAAGAAAATCTGACTTTTAACCTAATGACCCCTGAATTACGACCAATTGGTTTCTTTAAAACGCTATTAGGGTTTTTTCCTACAATACATATAGGTTAAATTCATACTGTTTTAGGTTTTTAGACTACTAAAAAATCAGGATTACGCCTATACCCCCGGTGAGGTGGATAAATTAGAATCTCCCCCAAGAAACTTGAAAAAGCCTTTTAAACACGTTTTTGTGGAGTGTTCTTTTAATAGTGTTTCTTTAACGCCAATTAAGGAGAGGGTTATGAAAAAGATTTTTGTTTTAACAGTTGCTTTCATCGCAGGTTTTGCTCTGACAGCTAACGCAGGCAGCATTGCTCCCGGTGAAATGACCAAATGTAATGATGCCAAAAGCATCACTTTGGAAAACGCAGGTCCTGCAAACAAATCTAACGACAAATTCGGTTACACCAGTAATGATCGTGGTGGTGCTAATGTAGTGGTTTGGAAGTCCTCAAACTTCACGACAGTTCCCATCTCATTAGGACCGAACGACAACAACGACAGTCTGAACGGTACCGATGGTGGACGTACTGGGTTGCCACAAAGAGGTGGAATGGGTAAGCATAAAGTAACCTTGACCTCCCAAAAAGCTTTTAGCCGTGGTGATTCCATTGGTGATATTTCTGGATTGGTTAAAATCACCAACACTGGTACCAACGCTGTAACGGTTACCTGTAACTAAGAAAATCTGAGGAAGGACTTAATAAGCGAGTTAGGTTCTTACCCTATTAAGCAGCCGGCCACTCCCTGGTCGGCTGTTTTTTTTTGCCCTTTTTCCGAATGCAGCCGCCTGTTTGGACTGCTATCCCTTCCGGTCTTTCCCTTCTTAATTTTCTAGGTTGATCCCTTTGGGTTTGTAGGAGTATAGCCTGAATGGAAAATAAATGGTTTGTCTGGCTTAGAGCTCTAATTTCTTTTTTTAATTTTTTTAAACTAAATATAATTTTTATGATAGGAAGAACCGGCCACTGGTATTGCCGATATTCCTCACGGTAAAAACAGCTTTACGCCTATATCTACAACCGGGGGTATCTATTAAACTCTCTCGCAGGAAAAATGTGAAAAAGCCTATTAACACGTTTTTGTTGAGTGTTCTATTTTGATAGTGTTTTTTTTTAACGCCATTTAAGGAGAGGGTTATGAAAAAGATTTTCGCTTTAACAGTTGCTTTCATCGCAGGTTTTGCTCTGACAGCTAACGCAGGCAGCATTGCTCCTGGTGAAATGACCAAATGTAATGATGCCAAAAGCATTACCTTGGAAAACGCAGGTCCTGCAAACAAGTCTGACGACAAATTCGGTTACACCAGCAACGATCGTGGTAGCGCGAATGTTTCCGTTTGGAAATCTTCAAACTTCACCACTGTTCCCATCTCATTGGGGCCGAACGACAACAATGCAAGCCTCAATGGTACCGATCATGGTAAAACCGGATTGCCTCAAAGAGGTGGAATGGGTGCACATAAAGTGACCCTAACCCATCAAAAGGCATTCAGCCGTGGTGATTCTATTGGTGATATTTCTGGATTGGTTAAAATCACCAACATTGGAACCAACTCTGTAACGGTTACCTGTAACTAAGAATACCCAGTAAGGGCTGATTCGGTCCTTACCCTTTCAAGCAGCCG
>JAYNIA010000015.1:0-46130 GCA_038108555.1 Nitrospinota bacterium
TATCTACCATGGCCTTGAGGAATATGAAAAAGCCATTGACTATCTCAAAAAAGCACTGGAAAGCAATGGAAAGCCCGTGGGACCTAGAATTTTGCTCGCGGAGTCTTACGAGAAATCCAAACAACTGAAAAAAGCTGAAAAAGAATACCGTTATATTCTGGCCCTGGACTCCGGGAATACCCTGGCCGCTGAAGGACTTAACCGATTATTGAAAAACAACGAAACTTAAAATATAAGAAAAGTTTTATTCAACTAATGAATTATGAAGGCACCATTCGATTTAGAAAATAAACAATTACCATTACGCCTCTTTCAATCTTCTAACTTCTGGCCAACTCTTTATTGGTTAGGTCGCACCCAAAATACCAATAAGAAGTTGGTCGTAAGAATATTTTCCCTATAATTACAATTTTAAAAGGGATGAAAAATATTTCTTGATTTTATTAGGAGAGTCTTCCTTTTCCCCAGGTCGATTACGAAAGACAGTTGAATGCGGCGCCTTTCTTTTCTCTTGCTTAACCGTGTAATAATAAAGCGCAAGAGATTTTCGGCTTCTTTCCGGAGGACAATTCAAAGGATCCGGATGGCCATGAAAAGAAGTCGCTGTAGTGGTGAAAATAACCATCCGGTTAAAAATTGGAGAAATTCTTTTAACGCACTTTTTAACACTTGGATCCCAAAACTCAATGTGGCCTCCAAACTCTTCCTTCCAGTCTTTATTCAAATAAAGTAAAAGATTCAACCTTCGGTAAAGACCGTATTTCGGATGCTTGTTAAAATCGATATGGATTCCCAGCTTTCCCGTCCGAAAAATATTATGCATACCTCCGCCAATAAAAGAAGGGTCCGACAATAGATCGGGAATCCCAACCAATTCCTCAAGAAATTCCAGAAACATGGATGAATTCAAAGAGTGAAGGACATAACGCGTAAAAGGGCTCATATTTGCTTCATCTTCATTGGCGAACTTGACTTGTTTATTGTCCTTAAAATTAATCCAGTTAATATCATTCTTTCCAGGAAACTCGGAAAGCAACCTTTCTGTTACTTCAGGGTGGAAAAAATCATCAAATACAATATGGGGAAAGGGAGAAGCCTCCTGATATTGCTTTTTTGCCATTGGAAGTAAGGCTTTCATTTTTTCAAGAGGTAGGGGGGATCTCTTAAAATTCATGATGGTATTCATATAATAGAAAACTCCTTGTAAGAGTAAGAAAATAACCCAGTAAATTGGGGTCCAACTCAAACTTAATGTGAGCAATCTTTATGCCATCAAGAATGTTCGATTAAATACTAACAATAAGGGGATTACCTTTGCGCGGACAGATTAAAAATGAGAAATTTCTCAAAATTGAGAAAGCTAGTCTGTTTGCATAATGACATTAAAGCAATGGCAATCGATTGTTTAATAAGGATTTACAAGCCCGCCTTTCCTTTTCCATGTTTTGGCATGCCCATTGCTATTAGTTGTAATAACTATTTTATAAACCCAAAATTTTTAATTGAAAAATGAAAACAAAAAACACAAGAAATTACAATACAAAAAAGAATCATTCGATGCCTACCTATCAAAAGCGGGCGGATACCATGGAACGTTTTTTCAGAAACAATGACCAAAGAGGAATTTTGGGAATGGCTTATATTGACTTGTGTGAAAAGTTTGAATTTCAATATAGAAACTAATTTTAACCTGGCGAAATAGACTTCAGCCAGTTTGCCTCTCTGTCTTGCCCTCCTTCAAGGCAGAGAGGCGGGAAGATTAATGAAAGAATAGTATTTAAGATAATAAAATGGATCGACGCGGATTTCTAAAAAGCACACTGGGTTTAAGCGCAGGAATATTTGCAGCCCAATTGGCCCTTCCTGGTTCTGTCAAATGCAAAATGATTTCCCCGGCAACGGATTGGATTGCTAAAACCTATTTTGACGATATTATTAAATTAAAACTAAACCAGTTTAAAAAGGAAAACCTCGCATTAAAAATAGGTGAAACCCATTGCCACTCTACTTTTTCCGATGGAACATCCTCGGTGAAAGATATAATTAATCGAGCCTCTTATCTGGGATTGGATTTCCTGATTCTAACGGAACATTTGATGCCGGATAAATATCCATTGGAATTTACCTTGTCATCCATCCATGAGCGCTGGCGCTGTGTTCAAGAGTGGAATTCTACACAATACAATCCAGTTAAAGTTTATCCAGCATTTGAAGTAAGCACTAATCAGGGGCATCTCATTTTGGTTCTTGATGAATTTTACCTGCAGAGAAAAACATTCAAAGATATCATTCAACAATTCTCAAAATTCAATACAAAAATGGGTTCAATGGAGGAAGTTGCCAAACTGGTTAAACCTTTTGGCGGAATAACCATAATTCCACACCCGGAAAAAGAGAAAAGTTATCCTTTTGGGGCCAGCATATCGTTTATTAAAAATAATTTACTGGGTCTGGTAGATGCCATTGAGGATATTTCTACAGGCCATGGATACAAAGAAAATTACTCAAGTGAATTAGGGCTGGCCTCCATTGGTTCAAGCGATGACCACTTTAATCTAATAATTGGAACCACTGTGACAGCTTATGATTCCAGCAAAAATAATGACTTCATTTCCGCTGTCAAAGCAAAAGAAACAAAGGCGATAAAAATCGACGATTCCCTTCGTGAGTTTATAGCTGCTGCACGACTCATTATTTGACAGTAATCCCTCACCTTAATAAGTTTCAATCTATATCAAAATAGTACCGTGGTAAGTTAGTTGAGTTCTTTCAAATTTCAGCAAAATTCCACAAAAACTGGGAATCCAACCTTGTCTCATGTTTGAGAAAGGCAACCTACCTTTTTAAAAATCATTTTCCAATAAAATCCATTTAAGCTCTTGTTTTCAATAGCTTCATCTTGTTGACCCAATTTGGTATGCGTTTTGCTTTTTATTTAAACAAGAAAGTCAATCCAGGTTGACTTAATTAAAAACTCAATAATTAAAGGTAGCTAGGAAAATCAAACAAACTAAAAACTTTCGAACGGTTTAAAAATTCTAATTCCTATATTTCGTTTGAGTCATGGAGAAAAAACTATGAATATGATTCCATCACATAAAAACAAACAATATGCGAAGGTTGCAACCCATAAAGCCGCAATAATTAATGGGGCTCCCTCCAGTAATTCTGCCAGTTTGGATTTGAAAAGCTTCATGGAAGACTTAACCAAAAGAACCCCAGGTGAAATTGAATTCCATCAAGCTGTCCATGAAGTAATGTGTGATGTTATTCCATATGTAAACGAACATAATAAATATAAGGAAGCCAACATAATAGAGCGTCTAACAGAACCCGATCGTTCTATTATGTTCCGCGTGAATTGGGAAGATGATAATGGTCGAATACATACCAACCGGGGCTATCGGGTTCAGTTTAATAATTCTATAGGACCGTATAAGGGAGGACTGCGCTTTCATCCAACGGTCAACTTAAGCGTTCTAAAGTTTTTGGGATTCGAACAAATATTCAAAAACAGTCTCACAAATCTTCCGTTAGGTGCCGGGAAAGGAGGATCTGATTTTAATCCCCAGGGAAGAACAGATAGAGAGATTATGAGGTTTTGCATTGCGTTTATGACCGAGCTTTCAAAATATATCGGCAATACAGTGGATATCCCGGCAGGAGACATTGGTGTAGGTGAAAGAGAAATTGGGTATTTGTATGGACAATATAAAAAGTTAGTAAACGGTTTTGAAGGGAGCATCACAGGCAAGGGATTAGAGTTTGGCGGAAGTTTAATAAGGAAAGAGGCCACAGGATATGGATGCGTCTATTTCATGGAAGAAATGCTCAATAATATTGGAGATTCTGTTAGAGGAAAAACTTGTGTAGTTTCAGGGTCAGGCAATGTTGCCCAATACGCGATAGAAAAAATTAATCATTTAGGAGGACGAGTGGTAACCGTATCCGACTCATCTGGTTTTATATACGATCCTGAGGGAATTGATAACGTAAAGCTGGGGCATATTATGTCGCTCAAAAATATTGATCGTGGCCGAATATCTGAATACTCCGAGAAATTTAAAGCTCAATATTTCTCAAATAAAACACCGTGGAGTGTTCCTTGCGACTTGGCATTTCCATGTGCTACACAAAATGAAATTTATGAATTCGATGCTCACGAATTGGTTAAAAATGGATGTAAAGCGGTTTCAGAAGGGGCAAACATGCCTACAAATTCAGATGGCATACGAGTATTTCAGCAAAACAATGTCTTGTTTGGACCTGGTAAAGCGGCAAACGCCGGAGGGGTCGCTGTTTCCGGAATGGAAATGAGTCAAAACAGCCAACATTCTAATTGGGATAAAGAGCATCTTGATGAGAGCCTTAAAGGAGTTATCAAAGATATTCATAAAAAATGTTATATTTTTGGAACCCAGAGTGGAAAAACAAACTATTTAAAAGGAGCAAATATCGGTGGATTTAAAAAGGTTGCTGATGCAATGGTGGCATATGGTATTAATTAAAATTTTTAAAAAGCTGATTCCAACGGAAGATAAGAAAAATATATTGGATGCCATAGAGGATTTCAGAAAAGAACTGATGCTTAGAAACCATATTTGAAAAATTTACGATTCAAATCAGATCTAAAGTTTAGTTAAAACTTTGGCAACTAAGCTGAAATCTTGACTTTTTTAATTGCCAAGTTCTGTGCAATACCATCCGACATAACCCAACAAAATGGAAATAAAAGTAATAGACGACCTCTATAATTGGTAGCCATTTGGTAGCCATTTTTTTCAAAAGGCCCCGAAAATACCCGAAAAACCCCGAAATGCGAGGTCTGTCAAAAGGCTTTAAATAGCGGTGAAGAGACTGCCTTTCAAAGGTTTATATTAGTTTATAAAATTCTACTCCCTTAATTTGGGAGCAGGGGGTCGGAGGTTCAAATCCTCTCGCCCCGACCACTACTCGCCGTAGAGGCAAATAAAAAGACCTAGCGATTAATCGTTAGGTCATTTTTATTGTTCAAATCTGTAAACGCTCGTTATATTTCACCTTAACCTTCGTGCCCCGCAGAGGTAGGACTCAATGGTTAAAACCATCTGGGTTCAGCGTTTTTTTTGCACCTAATTTTTCTCTGGCCAAGGCCGGTTCGCTTCGACTAGTAATACCAAAGGGCTCACCTTATGATTGAATTTAATTCATTTTTTCAATAAAAACGCTGAAAAATTTGTAGCCCGGAACACTCCTTCCTTCTATAATTTTTGTACCTTCAAAAATTCGAATTTGAACTGGCAGAAAAAACTGTATTCATTAAATACAAATGGATGTTTTAAATGAGTAAGACAGTTTTAGCGATAATATATTCCGTTCTGACCATAATCGTATTTATTATCGATCTAAACACGGAGTTGGGGATTGCAGGGGGAATTCTCTATGTTTCCGTAATTGCCTTATGCCTTCTTGCAAAGGACAAACATTTTTTTGTCGCATTCGGCCTTGCTGGAATCATCCTTACCATTGCAGGTTACTTCTTTTCCCCCGGTGGGGTGAAGAATACAAGGTGTTATTGAACCGGTTTTACGCCATTCTTTCTATTTCCGTTACTGCTCTTTTTGGTTACATCTCTTCTTCTTATCAGGAACATTTAGAAATAATTTCAAAAAATATTTCAGAGCTTGTTTCTTTCGTTGATCAAAATCAATGTTTCCAATATGTAAATGAATCCTATCTGGATTGGTTTGGCATTTCCCGGGAAAAAATTGTAAACCAACCTTTGGAAAAAGTATTGGGGCAACAGATATATGAAAAAATAAAACCTTTCATACTTTCTGCACTGAAAGGAGAGGAACAGGATTTTGAAATTCAAATTTTAAAGGGGAATGGAAAGGAGGCCTTCGTTCAAGCAAAGTATTTTCCAAAAAAAAATTGGGCCGGAAAAACGGAAGGCTTTTTTGCCATCATTTCGGATTTAACTCCTTTCAAGCAAAACGAATTGCTAATTGAAAGAGAAAACAAAAGATTAGAAACCATCCTTAATTCAATTCCTTTCCAGATTTGGGTATTGAATGAAAATGGTGAAATTAAATATTTCAACACCGCCTGTCAGGACATTGTCCTTCAATTGGACCAATCCTTTGTTGGAACTGATTTTATTGGAAAAAATATTATCGACATATACTCCGACCTTTGGAGACAGGAGGATATTGAAACCCTTAAAGGCCACTTAAAGGAGCAAACAAAATTTTTCAGCTTTGAATATTCTTTATACTTCCCAACAGGACAACGACATTTTCTGATACTTGGTACGAATATGGCCCTTGAAGGATTTGATGGAAAGTTTGTCATATCACATATCGACATCACCCAAAGAAAATTAATCGAGGAAAAAATTGCCAATACGAAATCCCAACTGGAAGCTATCCTGGACAATTCTCCAGCTATCATTTACATGAAAGATATGTCAGGTCGTTATCTGATGGTTAATCAATTCTACGAAGAGGCTTTAAATATAAATCGGGAGGATATTATTGGAAAAACAACTCATGAAGTTTTCCCCAAAGTCCTTGCCGACCAGTTTGTTAAAAACGACCACAGGGTTATGACCACTTTACAGCCGCAGGAAGTGGAAGAGGAAATCTGGGACCACGCCGCCGGAAAGAAAACAGTTCTTTCCATTCAATTCCCATTAAAACATGAAAATGGAAACCCCTACGGAATCTGTGGGATTTCAACTGATATCACACAAAGAAAACGGGATTTTCATCACCTCCAAAAATTAAAAACCGGTCTGGAAGGGGAAATCCGGGAAAGCACTCTTGAGTTAATCCGGAAAAATGAAGCTTTAACAAGGGAAATTGAAGGCCATCAAATCACCCAGCGGCAATTGGAAACTAGTGAGGAGAGATTCAAATATGCCCTGGAAGTATCATCCGATGGAATTTGGGATTGGAATCTAAAAACAGATGAAGTTTATTTCAGTCCGGGATGGAAGGAGTCTCTTGGATACAAGCCGGATGAAGTTGCTAATAATCTGGACTTCTGGAAAAATATCGTTCATCCCGATGACCTGGAAAAGGTAACCCAGGCCCTGCAAAAACATTTAAACGAAGAAACCGATTTTTATATCTGCGAAAACCGCTTGTGCACAAAAAGTGGACAGTGGCGTTGGAATTTGGTTCAGGGAAAGGTCGTGGAATGGGATGATGAGGGAAAACCTTCCAGAATGATTGGGACAGACACCAACATTAACCATAGAAAAGAAGCCGAGCTGGCATTGCAGGAAACTCAAAAACAACTCAACCATATGGAAAAACTCTCAGCTCTAGGAAAGTTAACCGGGTCCATATCTCATGAATTTAATAACCCAATTTATGCAATCCGCCTTATTTTAGAGCAACTGACTGAAGAGGTTAATATTTCCAATGAAAACCGCAAGGGATTAATGATTGCTATAAATGAATGCAAAAGAATCAGCAACCTTATTGCAAAATTAAAAGATTTTTATCTCCCAACTTCAGGAGAATTAAAATCCGTTTTTCTAAATGAACTCATAGACGATGTACTGATGTTACTTAGAGGTCCCTTTGAGAAAAAAGGAATCCAAGTAATTAAAAATTTTCAAGAAGATGAAAAACCGGTTTATGTTGTGGAAGACCAAATAAAGCAGGTTTTATTAAATATATTGCAGAATGCGTTTGAAGCTTTTGAACCTGATTCCAAAAAAATGGATATTGGAATAAATACCTCATTCTCAGAAACCGAGGCAAAAGTTATTATACGTGACAGTGGCTCTGGAATTAGCAAAGATATTTTTGAAACTATTTTTGAACCTTTTGTCACTACCAAGGGTACTGAAAAAGGGTCAGGTTTAGGATTGCCAGTCAGTTACAGTATTATTGAAGACCATAGTGGGAAAATTGATGTAGAAAGCGAATTAAGCAAAGGTTCTTGTTTCACAATCACTCTTCCAGTTGAGGATAAAATATGAATAAGCATTCCATTTTGTTAGTTGATGATGAAGAGGCAATTCTTTATGCCCTTGAAAAGGATTTAAGAAAAGAGGGTTATTTTGTCGATAGCGCTAGCGGCGGCCAGGAAGCCATCGAAAAATTGCGAAAAAAAAATTTCGACCTTACCATAAGTGATTTAATGCTCGGCGACATAAATGGAATTGAAGTACTAAAATAAGCAAAAAAGAAATCCAATGCACCTGTAATTGTGATAACGGGCCACGGAGAATTATCTTCAGCGATTGATTCTTTACGATTAGGTGCCTTCGACTATATTGAGAAACCCTGTGGACGAAAGGAGTTTATTTCCAAGGTAAACAGCGCTCTCCAACAACACAGGGAAAAAATGGATCTGGATAATAAAATTAAGGATATTGAAGATGAAGTTAAAAATCTTGAGGTTGAAAACTGGGCCAAAGATAAAATTGTGAAACTTCTTGAAAACAATCAATCTGTACTGGAAACAAATCTGGAAGAAAAAAACAAGGAACTTCAAAGAAAAAATATCGCCTTGGCAGAAATATTGAACCAGCTGGAAAAGGAAAAAGAAAAAATTAAGTTAAATATCCAGGCAAATGTGGACCATATTATTCTTCCCCTTTTGACAAAAATAAAAAGTCAAAATTTAATCATTGATGAAAATTACCTAAAACTCCTGGAAGAAGCCTTTTCAAATCTGGCATCTGAATTTGGAGTTGAGCTTTCGCGCATTGAACCAAAACTTTCCCAGAAGGAAATGGAAATTTGCCATATGATTCGATCGGGATTGAGCACTAAAGATATCGCTACTGGACTAAATATTTCAGACCGAACTGTTGAGACCCATCGCACAAATATTCGAAAAAAACTAAAACTGTCGAATAAAAATGTAAACCTTTCAAATTTCTTGAAAAACCCTTAATTTATTGTACTTTAACCCTCTTATCTCCCCCTCTCCCTAAATAAGTACTTTTTACGCAGTTTATACTAGTTGCATTCCTCCTTTTTTTCTTGAACCATAAATTAAAGAACAAAACTGACACTCATTTTCCGAAATTTGGACAGTTAGTGAGGTTTGGGTTCTTTTCCATTTCGAACCCTAAATCAGATTTATGTAAAGATCTGCTTCAAATTATTTTAAAAAGTTTAATTTTTGGAGAAAACAATTATGAGTTATCAATCTGGAACAAATAATCCAAATCCTTCAGAAGGGCTTTTCTCCAAAATTTTTGGAGGGAAGAGCGGCTCATCTCTTTTGAATAGCTCCGAAAACATTCTCTCCTGTTTGAATTCAGCCCAGGCCAATTTGCTGTTTGCGGATACTAACTTCACTCTGGTCCATGCAAATGATAAATCGATTCAAACTCTGCAAACTATTTCTCAGGAAATTCAAAAAGAGTTTGGAGTCCGTCTCGATGATATTGTTGGAGGTTCTATTCACAGGTTCCACAAAGACCCCGGCCGTATTGAGAGAATTTTAAGGAATCCCTCCTCCCTGCCCCATGTTGCAGAGTTCACCTTTGGGGGTATTACGCTTGCAGCTAACGTCAATGCCATTTACGGAAACAACAGGCAGGTTATTGGCTATGTGGTGAATTGGGAAAACGTAACCAAAAAGAAAAAAACCGAGGTTGCTATGAGCAGGGCCATGTCTATATTGCAACATGCACGTACCAACATCATGTTCGCAGATATGGATTTTAATATCACCTATGCAAACCCGGCCACAATTAATACGCTGAAAACCATTGAACAGTATCTTCCAGTAAAAGCAGAAAACCTGGTTGGAACATGCATTGATGTTTTCCACAAAGATCCGGCTCATCAAAGAAAAATTCTTTCTGATGCCACCAACTTACCCATCGATACCAATATTCAGGTTGGATCTGAGATTCTGGATTTACTCGCAGTGGCGATTTTTGATGATGACAACAATCGATTGGGAACCATGCTTTCATGGGATGTCATAACAAAGAAACTTGAAGCTGAAGCAGAAATCGGACGCATTAAGTCGATGATGGAAAACATGCCCGTCAACGTAATGATGTGTGATCTGGAAGAATTCCGAATTACCTATTTAAATCCTGAATCCCTGAAAACCCTTAAACTTGTTGAAGCTTATTTGCCAGTAAAAATTGAAGAAATGCAGGGTTTATGCATTGACAGACTTCACAAGAACCCCAGTTACCAGCGAAACATTTTACTAGATCCAAAAAATCTACCGCATTCGGCCCAAATTCAGGTGGGTCCGGAGACTCTAGACCTACTGGTCAGCCCTATTTTAGACAACAAAGGCACCTACATTGGTCCCATGGTCACTTGGAGTATCATCACTGAAAAGCTGGCTTCAGAGGCTAGAGAAAAAGAACAAATGGAAAACATGCAGAATGTAATTACCCATATCACTGAAAATTCCCAGACTTTAGCAGGAGCCTCTGAAGAATTGACAGCAACCAGTCAACAAATGGCAGGCAACGCGGAGGAAACTTCCGCACAGGCTAATGTGGTTTCTGGAGCCTCTCAGGAAGTGAGCGGAAGCGTCCAAAGTGTTGCGACAGGAACAGAGGAATTAACCGCCAGCATTCGGGAAATTGCGCAAAACGCCAATGAAGCTGCACGGATCACAACAGAAGCTGTGGAAATGGCAGAAACGACAAACAAAACTATCAATCAACTGGGAGATAGTTCCCTTGAAATCGGAAACGTCATTAAAGTCATCACCTCAATCGCAGAACAAACAAATTTGCTTGCATTGAATGCCACTATTGAAGCTGCCAGAGCAGGAGAAGCGGGAAAAGGATTTGCCGTGGTTGCGAATGAAGTAAAAGAACTGGCAAACCAAACCGGGAAAGCTACGGAGGACATCAGCCAAAGAATCTCCGCTATTCAGGGAGATACCAAACAAGCTGTGGAGGGAGTCGGGAAAATCAGCGAAATCATCAACAAGATAAACGACATATCCAACACAATCGCAAGTGCCGTTGAAGAACAAACCGCAACGGCAAACGAAATGACCCGCAGTGTTCAAGAAGCAAGTAAAGGAACGGCAGAGATCGCCAACAATATTTCAGGAGTCGCCCAGGCTGCTGAAAGCACTACCCAGGGAGCAAGCGACAGTCAAAGCGCGGCTTCAGAACTGGCACGCATTGCCGCAGAATTACAAAACGTGGTAAACCAAAATCAAAATTCTTCGGCTCAAAAAAAAACTCTATTTGAGCGGATAGGAGGAAAAGGAGCGGTCGAAGCTGCAGTTGAAGTTTTTTACGATAAGGTAATGGGCGATTCTGATTTGAAACCCTTCTTTGAAGGTGTGGACATGGGCCGGCAAAAGGGTAAGATGAAAATATTTCTAACCTATGCTTTTGGCGGAACCCCCAATTATTCCGGTAAAAATATGAGAGAAGCGCATAAAAGACTGGTTCAGGAAGGTTTGAATGAATTCCATTTTAATAAAGTTATGGAACATCTGGGTAATACTTTAAAAGAATTAAATGTTCCAAATGATTTGATTCAGGAAGCAGCGGCCATTGCACTTTCTACAAAGAATGATGTTTTGAACCGGTAATAGTGAACGCTCTAAAAACTGTTATTAACTGGATTCTGGGTTAAATTTCTCCAGGAAATCTTTTTCGATACCAATTCATTATCTGGGGATAGACCGAGTCGTCATCGGACATGTCATAATCCAGCTCCTCCTCCAAAAGGACCTGCGCCATAAGTCCCCTTTCCCTAAGCGGAACAGCACCTATTGCCAATTTTGTATTTATATTTTCCATTAAACCATCGAACTGCTCAGGGTCATCCAATTCTTCGGGCCTTTCCATCAAACAAATCTCCTATATTTCCAATAAGCTAAATTCTTTTACAAATTGCTCGCCTGTTAATTATACTCTAAAGTAATAAACCAAACACCAAATTGAGATCTTTATGGTTGGGAAAACCCCCCGTGTCGAAAAACATACCCCACCTCATTTTCCATTTGAGGCCCCTCCCTTTCGGTTGTCAATGGGATTGCTCAAAGTCCCCGAAGCGGAATGGTTTGAGATTTATAATCTGGAAGAGAGGGCAACTCAATTAAACGAAAAAAGAAAGCTACTTGCTTCTCAGAACAATGAAGTTTTTATGGCCGACCCCGCAGCATTGAGAGCATCGGAGGAAGTTTTGGAATTGATGGTGAACCACTTGCCAACCATTCATCCCGATTTTTATGCGCGAACCAAAAACTTCATAAAAGTTTTGGATCATTCAGGTTTTGAAGGAGAGGGGTTTCCTATCAACCCGGGAACGAATGGATTGCATCCGTTGGACTTATCGGCACGGCTCGTACAGGAGGATCTGGCGATAATGTTGCCTTCTGAAAAAGGACCGTCATCCTGGTGGTTGGCAGGAGGCAGCATCGCCTTTCCATCACGCTGGAATCTAAAAGAAAAATTTCGACAGACAATGGACGTTATTCATTCGCCCGTCCCTTTTTATAAAGAACAGCTTAAGACACCCACAAATAATTTCTTCGATTCAATGCCCACAAACGAAATCTTTTCCCGTCGCAACTGGTCATTGCACGACAGCCCTGCCTTACGCCAGGATGGAACCCCATCCAAGAAACCAAAACCTTCAAAACAATTTAATCCGAAAAATGTGGGTGAAAATTTATGGCTAAGAGTGGAACGACAAACCCTGCGAAAGCTTGAAATAACCGGTGCCATATTATTTACAATCCGGATTCATTTACGACAATTAAAACAAATTGTTAATTATGATGGAGTGGCTGAGCGGTTATCCCAATCCCTTTCCGCACTTCCCTCCGAAATGCATGAATACAAACAAACGGATGTCTTTGCAGATTCCGTACAAACCTATCTGAACCAGTTTTAAAGACTTAAAGGCTCAGCAGCTTTTTCAATGAATCAAAAGTGACTTCCCTTCTCTAAAAAACACTACCTTTTTTTCCATTTATTTTCATTTTTGCATAGCATTACTTTTTCCATTTACTTTTACCCTTAAGATTTCCCTCCCCATCGACAATAGCACCTTTTAAGCATAAAAAATATTTGCAATATAAATAGTTTTTGGATGACTTTTATCCATAGATTCTCTAACCTGATAGAACAGATCCCAATACAATTTCAGCCCACATACGCTGACTATGAAAAGCAAGGTTCTTATCGTTGATGATGAAATAAAAACCTGTGAAATTTTGCAGAATTATTTCCAAAATTTATTCGATGTCGATGTGGCCTATGACGGCCAGGAGGCAATGGAAAAAGTGGAAGCATTTAATCCCGATTGCGTTCTTCTGGATATAAAAATGCCAAATATCGATGGACTCCAGGTTCTAAAAAAATTGAAACCACGGTTTCCCGATATCAAATTTATTATGGTTACTGCGAACAGGTCGGTAAGTAAAATGATGGACTCGATTATGAGCGACGCCTTTGATTACGTGCCCAAGCCCATTCAACTGGAAGAACTGGAAAAGAAAATTCTATTGGCTCTGGAACAACCCCATTAACCTTTTCTTAGCGATTCCCAAAACAGATTTCTGGAAACCATTTTCTTTTCCTGTTTGTTGGCAAGATTATCTTTTGTAAGACTGGGTCATGCTTTATATTTTTCAAAGTTGGGAATTGCAAGCTCAGCAACTTGAATTTTTTCTAAATTTGAACACCTCCCGTAAACGATCTTTCCCGTAAATTTCTACTGCAACTTTCAGGTTATCGATCATTAACTGCTTTTCCATTTCGCTACCATAGGCCCTGGGTTTTTCAGGATCTTGAAGGGTTGCGTTTTTTTCATATGAAGGAATCATATATTTTCTTTAAAATGAAATTATTTGGAATCAATCCCGTAAAACGTCGCCATCAGTTTTGCAATTGGACTCATGGATTTGCCCTTTGAAGAACCATTTTTCCCCGAAATTTCGGAATTTTTTAGGCCTTTTGGCTTGGAGTTGTGTTTTCTGTTAGCTGAAATCATTGCATTTTCCTCTCAAAAGATTGACGATTAGTAGTTATCCTCAGTAACTGCAACCGACATGCCAAAAATGAAAAACTTGTATCAAAAGGCAAATAATTTACTCAAAAGGGTATCCAAGCTTAAAAAATGACGAATTTTTATTCGAAAATTGGTATTGAAGGAGTCAAAATCGGTGGAAAACTGCTGAGGAAATCCAGATTAAACGTAAGTTTTTTGACGGTTTTAATGGTTTTTACTATGAGCCTTAACGAAACTTCTGCAAAATGCCCGGTTCGAATGGGTTCACTTTTTCCCCCGAAACAATTTTTGGTGATTTCACAGCGAGGATCCAGCAATTTTCAAGAAAACACCCTGGCCGCCTTTCAAGAGGCTATAAATAAGCAAGGCGCAAATTCATTGCAGGTAGATTTAATTTTAAATTCGAAAGATAGAGTGGTTCTATCGCGGAATAGTGCGCAGAAACCAGACACAAAACCCAGGGTCCAGAAACCCCAGCTTAAGGATTTTTTGGAGTGGGCCTCCCAGCAGCCGAAACTCAAACTGGTATTATTCAATCTTAATGTTCCGGCAAATGATAAGGACGCTGCCATTATTCTTTTAAAAGAGTTTCAGCGGGTATTAAGTTTCTATTCCCAATTTCTACAATTTGAAATGGTATTTCTTACTCCTCATAAAGAAATACTCAAACCGCTTAAGAGTCAGTTTAAGGAATTCGATTTTTCCTATTATCGGGAAATCCGTTCCGTTGAAATTATCAATTACCATACCCACACATCGATTCCCACAGCCATGGAATTCAAAAATGATTATTCAAGCATCGGGCTTAAAAAAAATATTACAAGGCCATCAACACCTGACCCCTGGAAAATCTACAAATTCATTCTGACTTTGGATTTTAAAATAAGAGACAACTACAAAAAGAGCACAGGAAACTATATTAAAATTTTCAGCGGGACCTTTAATGATGCCCGGAAGATTAGATGCCTAATAAATTTAGGTGTGAATGGGATTGTGACCAACCATCCTGATAGGGTAAAAGAAATCGCTTTAGAATTGGGAAAAACTTTGGACTAACTCCTCCATATTGTTGTAGCAAGTAAAAGAGGCTATAATCAGGATATGGATAAGTTTTCGCAAATTTGGAAAAAACCTTTTTTTGCCTGCATCTTTTGTGTGATCTACTCGGCAGTGTCGTTTGCCATCGCCCTGTTTGGCAATTAAATGATTTTCTATTTTTTCTAATCACATCCTTCCCTTAACTTTTCACCTCAATTACCGTTAAGAAACTATCTTGTCCAAAGATAGGTTCGCTTCCTTCTTTGGTGTTTTGAGGTCAGCGTCATGCTGTCAAGGTTGGGGCATTAAAGCAGGAAGCGACCCTTTACAAGACCTTCCCTTTCTCTGCTACTCTCCCTTCCCCGTTTTTCCTATACCCAAATTTTTAATTTCATAAATAGAATTATATTTTGTTGCATAAACCCGGCATTTAGATTAATAATTTTCTAATAAACCAATTTCAAGCAAAATTCAATATGGAAGAAGAACGAAGAAGAACAGATGATTAAAACGATGGTCGTCGAAAAGGTGATAGGCGTCAAAGCATTGATCGAAGGCAATCTGATTCTTTAGACCTCAAATCCTTAAGCGCGGAAATGAAAGATATGCGCGCCCGGAGAGAACGGAGGCAAAAAGACCGGAGACAAAGAGAACGGCGGATGGAGGAAAGAAAACGCCTGGTTTAATTACCCACCCCCGTTGATTGTTAACCTGCAAGGCTTATATTGTAATGTAAGAAACCAACCTTCAAGGAGGGTAACTTCCATGAAAACAAGGCCTTTTCGCACCTCTTACCTTCTTTTTATATTCGCTTTATTACTTTCCACAAAAGCCATCGCACAGGAACATAATTCTGGCATACCCCCTGCGAAGGCAGCCGACCTCATTCATGCAGTTATCGAAGCGGGCAGAACAACCTATTCCGAAAGCATTGTCGAACATTTGAGTGAACAAAACGTTCTGGGTGCATCGGAGAACTGGCTGGACGAAAAAAACCTTCCGTTGCCGGCCCAGTTTCTGGCCATGTCTTCCCAGTTTTCAAATAACCGCGGCATTGGCATGAAGTATCGTCTTTTGAGTCTTTGGCCCATCAATAAAAAAAACTCTCCCCGAAACTCCACCGAAAAACTTGGCCTTGAAGAAGTGGCAAATGACCCGGAAAAACCATTTACCTGGATCGTCTCCCGTGAAAACCGGTGGTATTTTGAGGCCATTTATCCTGATAGGGCCGTATCAAACTCCTGTGTCTCCTGTCACAACCTGCACCCCGACAGCCCCAAAACCGATTTTAAAAAAGGGGATGTGATGGGAGGTATCATAATTGATCTTCCCCTTGCAAAAAGATCAGAGAAAAACGTGGATGAAAAATTTTTACTGCAACCGGAAGTCGTGGCCGACTACATACATTCGGTTCTGCAATCCGACAGGGCCATTTATTCCAAACACATCGTCAATCGGCTTACCAGTGAGAAAATTTTGCAAACAAAAGAGAACTGGGCGGATAGTAAAGCGATCATGCTTCCAGCACAGTTTTTATTAAACACCGCAGATTTAATACAGGATAGCGAATTGGATTTGAGTTTCTGGCTAATCAGTCATTTCCCAATTAACTTACAAAACCGACCCGCCAATGAGTTTGAAGCTCATGGTCTTGAAAATGTTGAGGTTCACCCGATTCGTCCGTATGCAAAGCAAACGCAGTTGGGCAATAGAAAATACTTCCAGGCCATTAATGCAGATATTGCTTCTACAGCTGGCTGTGTTAATTGCCACAACAACCATCCGAACAGTCCCAAAAGGGATTTCAAAATCGGCGATGTCATGGGGGGAATCACACTAAACTTCCCAATCGAAGAGCAATGATGACCCCATGAATTTTTTGTGGTTAAATATATTAACTTTAAAAAAAAATTACCCAAACTAAAGGTGTGTACTGTGAAAAAAAAGGTTTTTATTCTCACTGTTTTATTTTTTACATATTTTGCGAGTATCGGATTTTCCCAGGAACTTCTGGTGCTCAGTGGTGAAAAATCAAAAAACTCCAAAAGATGGAAGGAAGAAGTTCTACCCGAATATTCAACCAGCACCCCTGGGCAAACCCTTCCCGCGAGGATTGTGCCGGTTAAAGGCAACCTGTTTCCAGAATGGTTAGCTCAAGCCCTGGACGATGGCCGGGTAGGAGAAATTCTAGGCACTCCCACTTTTTTAATTTGGGATCCAGAAAAAAAAAAGGAAATCGGCCGTATAGAAGGCTATACACAAAAACCCAGATTTTTTTCCCAACTGAAAGAAGCTTTGGAACTGATAAGCCAGGGGCATCATCCTGGAAAAAGGGAAGGCTCGGGAGGGCACCAGGAGGAAGGCTCAGGGGGTGATCGCCGCCAGGAAGAGGGCTCCGCAAACAGCAGCAATATTATGGACCACATTTATAAAACCCCGGAAGAAGCAAAAAAGGCTTCTGAAGCATTGGGCCTGGGCGGGGAAATTCATTCCCACGAAACCCCTAATGGGACAATTTATATGCCCGGGGCTACTATGTAACCTTCCAAAAACCACTATTAAAGCACCAAAAGGTTTGCGGGAATTTCCGCAAACCATTTTTTTCGCTCAATGCAACATTAAGCAGAAAACATTTAAAAAACCATTGATTATTCCGGTTTGTGGTTGAATAATTTAATAGACTAAATTTACATTTATAGATCACATTTTAATGCCGGAGTCGTGGATGTCTGAGAAATTTGAATTTGCTGGAATGCGCGTTTTAATCATCGAAGATATGGTTGACAACGCCAATCTGCTTTCAAGAATAGCTCAAAAAAACAAGCTGGAAACCGAAGTGGCCTACGAAGGCCTCAAGGGTTTTGACAGGGTCCCACTGTTTTGTCCGGATCTCATATTGCTGGATATCGGTTTGCCCGACACGGATGGTTTTGAAATTTGCCGCCGATTAAAATCTGATGACCGATTTAAAGACATACCGGTAATTTTTATTACGGCCTTTACTGAATCCGCAGATGTGGTGAAAGGCTTTTCACTCGGTGCGGTAGACTACATAACTAAACCGTTTAGAGCGGCGGAAGTTATTTCCCGCATCAATAATCAATTACGTATTAGAAAATTCCAAAGGGAATTAATCGCAAATGAAAATCTGTACCGGAATATTGTCGATAGAATTCCGCAACTGATTCTCAAACTGGATACCGATAGAAAAATTACTTTCGCCAACCCCTCTTTCCAGTTTTTGGGACACAACCCCGACGATTTAATTGGGAAACCCATCGAATACCTGCTGGAGACCCCCAAAGAAACATTGGCAGAAAAAATTGCCACTAAAAACGTGGGCCCCCTTGCCACTCGAAACCTGGAAGCAAATTTACTGGTGAACTCTTCAGATTCGCAAAACCAGGCTTCGAAAAAATTCTATATTGATGCCTCGGGAATCTGGGATGTTTCAGATGAAGATGTCTTTGACCGGAAAGTTAAGAAAAATTTTCTGGGGACCCTTTGCATAGGGAACACCACACCCTCGGAATAATTTAATCCTTCATCCCGGGTCTTTTATTTCGAACAAAAGGTCAGGAAGCGTTGGAAAATTCCTGCCAATCCATCACTTCTTCCCCATTAATTTTCCATTTTTCTTCTTCTGACTCATGGAACCCGGTATTGAACTGAATGGAGCCGTCAGGGTTGTGAAAAATATTTTCTGAGACGACACCTTTTTCTCCATAAGAATACTCGGATCGGGTCCCATTGGGGAAATGGATGATGAAACCATAGAGGCCCGTTTCTTCGTTGGATAAGATTTCAAGAACCTGATAATCGATCCATTTGTGAAATCGAGGCATCTCGCGAAACAACATTTTAAAATGGTTGTGGTTGACTAAAAAAGCGGAGTAAAAAGCCAGGCAGTTAAAAATAGTTTCATCGACCTTTTTTTGGGGTTTTTTTTTGACTGCCCGTTGTCGTTCCAAGTAAATAATTCTTCCTTTACTTCATATTCGGAGTTGGTTATCGCTTTCCTCAGTTCTTCATCAAAGAACTGATCTATGCTTTCGGAAAATTCAGTTTCACCCGCTTCTACCCCCTGCCGTTTCAACTCTTCAAACTTTTCCGAAGCGGTGGGCCCTATCCAGGAAAATGCCAAGCCACTCGCGGGCCTTCCCAAACAACCGAAAGGTTTTACCAGATAATCCTTGTGCAATATTGTTCTTAAAATATTAGCAAGCATTTCCTGTGGCGCAGTCATTTCCACCTTATGACAATATAGAGTCAACTCCCCCCGCTTTTCATTTTTATCTTTTTGTTGGATGTTTTTTAATCCCTCACCCTCTTCAAAAGCTTTTCGTGAATCTTCAAAAAACTCCCAATCCAGATCTTCTGTTGCATCGACCCTTAATAGAGTGCCGAGCACCTCAAACGGATTTAGCTTCAGAGCCTTCATGTACAGATCATGCAGCATATCCGTATAATTTTGGGTCTTCTCAATATATTTGGAATATTCATCCATTTAATTATTTCCTTTGAACATCCTGGATACTAAAGCTGCCCAAATTCTATACCATAGAAGGCCCCATAACCTTAATAAACAACTCCAAAAGTTTGGGATCAAAGTGATCTGCCATTTGCCGGGTCATCAAGGTTAGCGTCTCCATTGTATTCAATGCTTTTTTATACGACCTTCTTGTTGAAAGGGCATCGTAAACATCCATAATTTTGCATACTCTGGCATGCATGGATATTTCGTCCCCCGAAAGGCCTTGCGGGTACCTCCCCCTTTAAATTGTTCGTGATGTTGTCCCGCCATTGATAGCACAATATCTTTATAACAACACATGCCTCTCAACATCTGCTCCCCTAAAGGAGAGTGAGATTTCATTTTTTCAAACTCTTCATCGTTCAGCTTGCCGTTTTTATTTATCAGGGCAGAATCTATTTTCGATTTTCCAACATCATGAAGCATTCCACCCAAGACAAGTTGTTTTACATCATCTTTGGGCAAACCCACCTTTGTCCCAAAAGTCATACAATAGAGCCCCACATTCACACTATGGGTGTGGGTGTAATAGTCCTTACTGGTCAATTTAGAAATTCCGGCAAACCCGACATCCGCTGTGGAAAGGCAATCTTCCATCATTTCCATAACCTCTTCCGAGGATTCGAGAATTTTTGAAGACGCGTTGTAGCTGAAAAATTCTTTCATTACCCCCTTGGACACCTCGTAAACTTTTCTAGTTTTGGTTTCTACAGGAACCTTGGGGTCATTCATCACACTGCGTAATGACTTTGTTGCATACTGGTAATATTTAAACAGGTCTTCTTCTTTGATGAAAAATTCCTGCTCAAAATCCCCTTCTTCCAGCAATCGCAGCACTTTATCCTGATGTCTTGGGTCCGTGCTGGCAAACTTCACAAAAGTTCCGGAATCGGACTCCAAAAAAATATCAAACGAATCTCCCGACCCTTTTGCTAAAAACTCTATGTTTATGGGGCGATAGTTTTTGTGTTCCGTCTGAGAGGTCATGACAAAATAATTCTGGTAGAACTAAATTCAAATTTAAGGGTTGTGAGGCCATTGTAACATCAAATAGTTTTAACCTTGCATCACCTTTTTTTACTTTTTAATAATGATTTTTTTTAAAAATAATTGATCAGGACATATTTGGATCGGCTAAATTAGGCTCTAAAATTCATACCTTTTCACACCTTTCCCGGTTTACCAGGAAAGGTGTGACTGTAAACTTTTAGAAGAATAGGGAAGGAAGGATAACGAGAATTTTTTTTATAAATCTTGATACCTTAAATCAGGACAATCTATTTTTTGCTTGTCTCGCACAGGGGAATGCTTTTTGTCGGTTCGCTCAAGATCGTTCCCACAGTAGAATTCCTGAACGTCTCCTCAATCAAATTAATGGAATCATTCAACCTTTTATGCAAACGGCAAAGGTTGGTGCCATGCGTTTTTAACTTTAATGGACAACTCTTTATATGCTTGATGGGGTCCACCGCATTAATCACATTCAATAAGGGAAGATTTTCAGGATCATGTGCCAACATATATCCACCATGCAAACCTTTTTTGGAATAGACCACTTCATGTTTTGCCAGCATCAATAAAACTTTGGAAAGATAATGTTCCGGCACTTTGGTTAACTTTGCAATCTCTGCGGTGGTATGTGGTTTGTCAGGATTTTGCGCCAACCCCACCACCGCACGGAGAGCGTATTCTGAAGTTTGAGATATCATAAAATCACCAGTAGTAGATAAAAAGACCTTGAAATCGATTTTAACAGGTTTTATATTAATTGCAATAACAGATAAAAATATCGTTTTATCTTTTTATCGGGTTGGTACGAAAAAGAATGAGGTTTCACAAATTTTATCCATAAAAAGCGACACATGCCCTATTTAAGAAGGAGTTCAAAAAATGAAAACAATTAACCTAGGCATAAGGATTCTTTCAGTCTTTCTTTTGGCTGGATTTTTAACCGGACCCTTGGCTTATGCTGAAGTAGCCAAACTGGCAAAGGCCCCTAATGTTCCTGATCCGTTGAAACGAAGCAAAGCTGAAACGGTAGTCATCAACCTGCAAGCTAAAGAATATGTGGGGAATTTAACCGATGACGTAAAATATAATTTTTAGAGTTACGATGGAACGGTACCTGGCCCTATGGCAAGACTCCGCGTCGGTGACAGTATCGAATTTCATCTTTCCAATGCCAAAGAAAATACCCAACCCCACAACATAGATATCCATGCAGTCAATGGCCCCGGTGGAGGCGCAGCTTTCACTACGGTGGACCCTGGCCAGGAAAAAATATTCACATTCAAAGCCAAGGCTGCTGGACTGTATATTTATCATTGTGCGGCCGGGTCTATTGTCGATCATATTTCCAACGGAATGTATGGACTGGTACTTGTCGAACCTTCAGGCGGCTTACCAGAAGTTGATCGGGAATTTTATGTCATGGAAAGCGAGTTCTTTGCCTCGGAACCTGAGAATGGTGTAGCTTCTTTCGATATTCAAAAAGGACTGGATGAACATGCTTCCCATGTTGTCTTCAATGGACGGGAAGGTGGACTTCTGGGAGACAATGCTTTAAAAGCAAAGGTAGGTGAAACGGTTCGTATTTATTTTGGCAATATCGGTCCCAACAGCATTTCATCTTTTCATATCATTGGTGAAATTTTCGACAAGGTCTATAACGAAGGAGGGTTTGGGGGTGCCATTGGAAAAAATATTCAAACCACGCTCGTACCTTCGGCTGGAGCCACCATCGTCGAATTTAAAGTGGATGCCCCAGGGGCATATGCACTGGTTGACCATAGCATCTATCGTGTTGCAAAAGGAGCTATTGGCCATCTCGTAGTAGAAGGAAATGAAAACCCGGAGGTCATTCGCCAGGGAAAATAATTACAACTTATTCCCCCTCCACAAAAAGCCCTGAGAAATAATTCTCAGGGCTTTTCATTTTTTACCCCCACTCAATCGTCATGTAATGGATAAGGCCCTTCTCCGACTATTATTTAAGTAAAAATCTATTTAGTTGAAGATGGACGGCCAATAAAGTAAATTCATCCCAACATTTCATCTAAAAAAATTAATATTAGGAAGAGGGCTCCATGAAGGCATCTGATCTATTTGTTCGTTCTCTCGAAAACGAGGGAGTCGAGTTTATTTTTGGGATTCCCGGCGAAGAAAATCTCGATTTCCTTGAATCTTTAAGAGAATCCAAAATCAAATTGATACTTACCCGCCACGAACAGGCGGCAGGGTTTATGGCAGCAACCTATGGAAGGTTAACCGGAAAAGTAGGTGTTTGCCTTTCCACCCTGGGACCGGGTGTCACGAATTTTGTCACCTCGGGTGCCTATGCTCAACTTGGGGCTATGCCCATCCTCATGATTTCTGGACAAAAACCCATCAAGAAAAGCAAGCAGGGACAATTTCAAATTATTGATGTAGTTGAGATGATGCGTCCCTTAACTAAATTCACAAAACAGATTGTTCATGGCAATAATATTCCCGTTCTTATTCATGAGGCTATGCGACTTGCAAGAGAAGAACGTCCGGGCGCGGTCCATCTCGAATTACCCGAAGACATTGCCGCAGAGGAATGCGATACCGTTCCCTTCGACCCGGTTTACTTCCGTCGTCCACAGGCAGATGAAAAAACGATCGATAAAGCTTGTGAAATGATTCAACAGGCCAAAAGGCCTCTCCTTCTTATTGGTGCAGGAGCAAATAGAAACCAAACCTGTGAAGCGTTGAGAAAATTGGTCGACAAAACCGGATTGTATTTCTTTGACACCCAAATGGGAAAAGGTGTGGTGGATGAAAGACTTCCGACTTTCCTGGGAACAGCGGCCCTCTCTAAAGATGACTACCTGCACTGCGCCATTGACCGCGCTGATTTGATTATCAATGTCGGTCATGATGTCATCGAAAAACCTCCCTTCTTTATGGAACCGGGTGGAACAAAGGTTATTCATGTAAATTATTTTTCCGCCAAGGTCGATGAAATCTATTTCCCCCAATTGAATGTGGTGGGAGACATTGCCGACAGCATCCAAAGACTGGCAAACAAAATTGAACCCTGCAAAAACTGGGATAACGAATATTTCAAACGCGTCAAAGATGAAGTTGAAGAACATGTAAAAGCAGGAAGTGGTGAAACCGGGTTTCCTATTCTTCCCCAACATTTAGTTGCGCAGATCAGAAATGCAATGCCGGATGATGGAATCATTGCTCTAGATAACGGAGTCTATAAAATCTGGTTTTCACGAAACTATAAAGCTTACAAACCAAATACTGTTTTGCTCGACAACGCACTGGCAACGATGGGAGCGGGTCTTCCTTCCGCGATGGGCGCAAAAATTGTTCATCCGGAAAGAAAAGTAATGGCTATTTGCGGTGATGGTGGTTTTATGATGAACTCCCAGGAACTCGAAACCGCCGTGCGATTAAAAATGAGCCTGGTGGTTGTCATCCTTAGGGACGATGCTTACGGGATGATCAAATGGAAACAGGCCGGAATGGGATTTCAGGATTTCGGGCTGGATTATGGAAATCCCGATTTCGTAAAATACGCAGAATCTTATGGTGCGAAAGGGCATCGAGTCGAATCCAGCGAACATCTGACTACCCTTCTCGATGAATGCTTAAATGGCCCGGGAGTTCATTTAATAGAAGTTCCCGTTGACTATTCGGAAAATGAAAGGGTCTTGATAGAGGAATTAAAATCAAAAACTTGTATATTATGATTTCCAACAATAAAGGAAATTCCCATGACTGAGAAACTTAAAGTCGAATCTCCATACGATGGACATTTGATAAAAGAAATTGATATGCATGATGAGACGCATATCGAAAAAACCTTAAGCATTGCGCATGGGCTGGAACAGGGAAAACCCATTCCCACTCCCGAGAGAATTGCGATTCTGAATAAAACGGCTGACCTTGTGGAAGCCAGAGCGGAAGAGTTTGCGCGACAGTCTGCGGAGGAAGGTGGAAAACCCCTGATTGATTCTCGAATAGAGCTTGCTCGGGCTGTTCAGGGAATTCGTGAAGCGGCAAATTCCATCGGTCAACTTACAGGACACGAAATTCCTATGGGACTGACAACCCCATCCATGAACCGGATGGCATTCACTACCCGAGAACCTATTGGCGTTGTTGCCGCCATCAGTGCTTTTAATCATCCGTTCAATCTCATAGTCCATCAGGTCGTACCCGGTGTCGCGGCAGGCTGCCCGGTCATCGTCAAACCGGCACGAACCACTCCGCTGTCCTGCTTTAATCTGGTCAACTGCCTTTACGAAGCAGGTCTGCCAAAAGAGTGGGTACAAATTATAATTTGCAAAGGTTCGCTTGCTGAAAAATTGGCAACAGACCCACGAGTCTCCTTCCTTTCATTCATTGGATCAGGAAAGGTGGGCTGGGGATTGCGTTCTAAATTGGCGGAAGGAGCAAGATGCGCGCTCGAACATGGCGGGGCCGCTCCGGTTATTGTTGAACCCGATGCCGATATGGACGATGCCCTGCCCCTACTGGCAAAAGGCGGTTTTTATCATGCAGGTCAAGTCTGTGTTTCGGTGCAGCGTATTTTTGTACATGAAGACGTCGTTGAAAGTTTTTCCAACAAGATGGTATCCCTCGCAGAAAAACTGGTGGTGGGAGATCCTACCGATGATAAAACAGAGGTCGGCCCCTTAATCCAGAAAAGTGAGGTGGAGCGTGTCCACCAATGGGTAGAGGAAGCTAAAGCTGCAGGCGGAAAAGTTTTAACGGGTGGAAATAAAATTGGAGACACCTGCTACGAACCCACAATTATTCTGAACCCACCTTACGATGCAAATGTTTCTCAATGCGAAATCTTTGGCCCGGTTATCAATATTTACTCATATAAAGACAGGGGAGAGGCAATAAAGCTAGCGAATGATGTTCCCTTCTCTTTTCAGGCAGCAGTTTTTACAAAGGATATCGATTCTGCCCTGGAGTCTGCCAAAGAACTGAATGCAGCAGCGGTGATGATAAATGACCATACCGCGTTCCGGGTGGACTGGATGCCTTTCGCCGGAAGGAAATCGTCTGGCCTAGGGGTCGGTGGTATTTTGCCCACCATGATGGAAATGACAGAAGAAAAACTGATCGTTTTCAGATCCAAACTGATTTAAGGGAACCTATTTCAGACTTGCAGCGCATCGGAACCCGGTGCCATCAGACTGCAATTGAAAATGCGAATTCATCCGATTGGCTGATCGCATTTCAAAAGCAATTTTATTCCAACTACCTCCCCGGTTCACTTTTTGTGTGATGGAAAATGAACCGACGCAGTTCACACCACTGCATGCATTGAGTTCCGGGCGCGGACCCCGGGGATCCTTTTCTGGACTCAATAAATAATAATTTTCGCTCACCGGCATCCAGTCGAAAACCCATTCACTCACATTCCCGGACATATCATAAAGACCATACGCATTGGGGGGGAACGAGCCCACCGGAGATGAATTTTTAAAACCATCGGATTTACTTGCATCTCTCGCATTCAAATCACATTCGACATCACAAAAGTTGGCCTCTTTACCGGTAACCTCATCACCCCAATAAAATTTGGTATCCGTTCCACCTCTTGCAGCAAATTCCCACTCCGCTTCGGTGGGCAAACGATGCCCCTGTTTCTTGCAATAATCCCGCGCATCTTCCCACGCCACACTATCGACAGGCAAATTTGCTCCGGGAAATTGGGACGGGTTGAATCCCATAACGGATTGGAAGAATTTTTGCCGCACTTCATATTTTCCTATTTTAAAAGGAGACAAACATACTTTATGGATGGGCTTTTCATCAGAATCCCCAGTCTCACTGCCCATTTGAAAACAGCCTCCTTTGATAGCCACCATTTCATCTTCTGGCTTTTCCTGGTTTGTGGAGATCGCCATCTTTTGAACTTCGGCTTTTAGAGCCGATACCAACTCACGGGTTGCGGTTGGAATTCCGTGATATTTTATTCGGTATCGGCTTTTCGGCAACAATTCCATTTTCCCGGTGCTCATAATGAAAACACGGAAATGAGGAACGGGCCCCAATGCGTCCTGCTTTACAAATTGGCTGATATCATCATCGACTTCTCCCGAATCATCCATAGCCATTACGGTTTCATCGACAAGTTCTGCTTTTCGGCCTTCTGTTTTCCCTTTTGCAAACACAAGAATATTTCTTCCCCTGGATTCAGGCATAGCGAGGATCCTATCTAGAAGCTCTTCTGCTTCATTAAATTTCTTGAGTTTTATTTTTGTATCTGCCTGAGCACGGAGGACCTTAAAATTATCCGAATCTTTTTCCAGCACCTGGGCAAATTTACTTTCTGCTTCAAGATATTTCCCCTCGGAAAAGGCTTTTTCACCCCGTGCAAAAACCTTGGTCATGTCCTGGGCATATAAGGGAACTGAGGAAAACAATAAAATCAGAAACAAAAACACGAAAAGTTTTATTTTTTTATTCAATAAATCCATTTGGAATTTCCTGTTTATCAAAATTATTTTTTTACAGGCCATAAAAAAAAAAAGAAGTATTGCAAGACCACGGAATACGAAGTTAGAATGAATTCTTTTTCAAATATGGCTTAGTATAGATTAACTAAACAAAAGCTTACAGGATAAGTTTTGCAAATGATCCCGGCAGGAATGGAATATCCTGTTTTTGATACTATTACAAGTTTATTAAAAATAACATTTGGCAATCAATGCGGTTCAATTTTAACACCCTCCGGACTTTAAAATATTTTTTTGCAGCCTTACTGTTTGTTGCTGGGTGCAGCAATGCCAGCGAAAAACCTTTGACTTTACGTGTAGGAGCGGAACCCTCGGCAAAAATGCGGAATGAAGAGGGTATCAAACACTATTTGGCTGGCAGAAATTTTGATGCCCTTTTGCAATTCAACCAGGCGAATCTGGCGGACCCAACATCGGGCGAAATTCACTTTAATCTTGGCCTCACATTTTGGAAAGAAAACAAGGAGAAAAGAGCCATCCAACATTTTAAAAAAGCAAAAAAGCTGGCCCGGGGAAACCCCAAAATTCTAAATTCCCCTCTTCTCAAAAAAGCTTTGGAAGAAAATTGATTTTTTTTCGAGTCAGGCGGGCTTGAATTTTTTTAGACCCAGCCTCTGAATGCGTGTGGTTAAAGTTGTTGGAGGAACACCCAACAACTCGGCCGCCCCACCTGCCCCAAATATCTTCCAACCCGTCTGGTTCAAAGCCTTTAAAATATTTTCCCTTTCAAAAAGTTTGATTTCCGCAAAGGTCGATACCCTTCCCTGAAAAAAAATATCTTTATTATTTTTCTGCCTGGAATGCTTTCTTTGGGTCGGGTCTTCCGGCAAATCCAAAGTCAACCTACCCGGTTTTGAAATGATTACCGCCCTCTCAATCACATTTTGCAACTCGCGAATATTTCCCGGCCAGGGATAGTTTTCCATTTGAATCAAGTTTCCTTTAGTTATCTTGATTCCGGTCCGATTGAAGTTTTTTTCAGCCCGCTTCAAAAAATGGACAGCCAGCAACGGAATATCCATTTTTCTTTCCCTGAGCGGAGACACCTCGAGAGGAAAAACATTCAAACGGTAAAAAAGGTCTTCACGAAAATTTCCCTTGCCCACTTCATTTTTTAAATTTTTATTCGTGGCTGCAATGATCCTCACATTTGTCTTTAGGGTTCTTTCATCTCCTACCCGCTCAAAGGTTCCCTCCTGCAAAACCCGGAGTAATTTGCTTTGAAGATCCAGAGGGATTTCCCCCACTTCATCCAGAAATAAAGTTCCTTCATCTGCCAACTCAAAACGCCCTACCCGGTCCTTTATAGCCCCGGTAAAAGCTCCCTTAACATGACCGAAAAACTCGCTTTCATATAATTCACGGGGAATGGATGCACAATTCACTCGAATGAGAGGTCGATTGGACCGATTGCTGCGTTTGTGTATTTCATTGGCAATGAGCTCCTTTCCCGTACCGGATTCTCCAGATATCAAAACGTTGGCATCGGTGTTTGCCACCATTTCAATTCGCTTCAAGATGTTTTGCAGGGAGGGACTCTGTCCGATAATTCCACCAAACGATTGGAGTTCCCCCATTTCTTCACTGAGGTACTCATTTTCCAATTCCAGTTGTTTTCTCAGTCGTTGAATTTCATTAAATGCGCAATCCCTCTCCTCTTCCATTCTTTTTCGCTCGGTAATATCCCGTGCAAAGCCCACTGCATATTCCTTTCCATCAAACTCTACAAAATTTACTGTAACCTCAACCGGAACGATTTTCCCCGTTCTGGTTTTATTGCTGGCTTCAAAAGAAATATTCCTTTCCTTTCTTAATTCCTTCCAAAATTTCTTCCAGGTTTTTTTATTTGAGTCAGGATCAATGTCCTGAATGGTCAAACCTATCAGCTCGTCTTCAGAGTACCCGAGAAGTTGGCAGGCGGAATCGTTCGCCTTTAGGATCACTCCTTCAGAATCATGGAAAATAATTAAATCCGCCGAACACTGAATCGTGAAACGGGCCAGATCCAGCGTTCTTTCTTCTTTTATATCTTTTGCCATTATTTCCCCCCTTAGAAACCTCCCAAAACATAATATACTCAAAGAAGTATTTTAACTACTTATTTACGTATTTAACGGTTTTGAGTAGATTAAAAATCGCACGCCGAACCCACCCAACCCATTTAAATATAATCGCTTATATAATTTTCAATCCTTTGGCACAATCTGTGCTTTTATAAAAGATATTGAATTAGAAACCTTGAAAAAAGGAATATCAAAATGAACACCACAACAAAAATTAGACTCAATGGCCTGGACCATATCGCTTTAAATGTGACGGATATGAAACGGGCAGAAGATTTTTACACCCAGACCCTGGGCTTTCCCGTTATACACCGATCAGAAACGCGAGCCGGATTACAACATATTGAAGTGGATGCTGGTAATGTCGCGATTGCCTTATTTGAATCTCCCGATCTGGACTTACAGGAAGCGCACAAAACCATGACCGATGATGGCTACTTGCATTTCGCATTTGGCACTTCTTTTGACCGGTTCGATTCGACTGTCGATGCTCTTAAGGAAAAGGGTGTTGAAATTGATGGGAAACCGAGGGATTGGGGGAAAAGCGTATCCATCTATTTTCGTGATCCTGACAACCATCAATTGGAAATTAATTTTGCAAAATAAGGAAAAATAAAATGACAAATAATAATTCATCATTGGATATTAAAATTTATCCTCCAGAAGCCCAGGCAGCGGGTCAATTTGACGGAGGACGCATTACTGAAATCAAACCGGTTGGGTTTCCCAATGAAGGACCCGAAATAGAAAACCTTGGACCTCTGTTTTACTGGGCGTGGGCAACTGCAAGAGGCTATGGAAAGATCGGACTGCATCCCCATCAGGCTTTTGAAATCATGAGCTACGCCCTTGAAGGAGAAATCGGCCATTACGACACCCTGGGCAACCGCAGCCGAATCAAGGCAGGAGGTGCCCAGGTCATGCAGGCGGGATCCGGGATTTCTCATGAAGAAGCGACAATAGGAGAGTCCAACGAGTTTTTTCAGATTTGGTTTGATCCAAATGTTAAAAAAGCATTCCATCATCAACCCACTTATCATGAATACAAGCATGAGGATTTTTTGATTGAAGAAAACGAGGGAGTCACTATTAAAACCGTCCTTGGAAAAAACTCTCCGGTCCTCTTGCAAACTGAAGTTTCAATGCAGGATATTTCCATTAAAGAGGGTTACCATTTTCAATACGACCTCCTTTCAGGAAAAACATTGGCCATTGTAGTGATTTCAGGAAAAGGTATTTTGTTCGACACTCAACAGGGCACGAAACATTATGTCGGCAAAAAAGACTTTATCCTGATTCATGCGGGAAAAGACGGACAAGTTTCTTTCCAGGCAGACACTCCTTTTCGTTTTGCAGTGGTTGAGGTTCCTTCTGAAGTCAACTACCCCTTGTATCGAAACTAAATTCGAGGAAATTATTATGAAAGCTTTTTTTCAAACGGATGAAAGTATTAACAATCTAATTACCCGCGTGATGCTTGGACTCGTGATGTTTCCTCATGGAGCCCAAAAACTTCTGGGTTGGTTTGGTGGTTACGGCTTAGAAGGAACCCTGGGCTTCTTTACAGGCAAACTGGGTGTTCCCTGGATCATTGCCATTCTGGTCATTCTGGGAGAATCGCTGGGCGCACTGGGTTTGATTGCCGGATTTTTAACACGATTTTGTGCTGCCGGAATTCTCGCAACCATGAGCGGAGCCGTCGTCATGTCTCACGCTGCCAATGGATTTTTCATGAACTGGTCGGGGCAGCAGGCGGGAGAAGGTTTTGAATACCATATTTTGGCAATTGCCTTATGTCTCCCTCTCATTATCAGTGGGGGCGGAAAATTTTCAGCAGATGACTTTATAACGAAACGATTTTTAAAAGAGAACTAAGAGGAAATGATAAATGCAATTTTCTAAAGCGATCCAAAAACGCCAATCTGTAAAATCTTACAGGACCGATAAAACGATAAGTGATTCCGAATTGAACAGCTTAATGCAGGAAGTGGTTTTGAGTCCCAGCTCCTTCAACTTGCAGCACTGGAAATTCATTGCCGTAAAAAATGATGAAATCAAAAATAAAATAAAAGATGCGGCCTGGGGACAGGAACATGTTTCAACCTGCTCTTTTTTGATTGCGGTTTGCGGCAAACTCAATGCCTTTGAAGATGCTCCTGCTATCTATGAGGGGGTGGACCCAAAAATTCAGGAAAAGGTCCTCCCCATGATTCAGGGATTTTATGAAAACAAAGGACAATTACAAAGGGATGAGGCCATTCGAAGCGCTTCTTTGGCTGCCATGACCCTGATGTTCGGGGCTGTAGCGCGGGGATGGGATACCTGCCCTATGATTGGATTCGATCCGGACGCGGTATCCAAAATACTGGAACTGGATGATTCTCATATACCCGTAATGTTACTGACCCTCGGTTTCAGGAAGGAAGATCCCCGACCCCGGTCCTCACGCAGGCCTATCAGCGAAGTGGTAAAAATCGATACCCTTAATGGCCCGGGGTTGGCAGCCTGATATGAATTTCAAAAAAAGCCCACAATAAAATTATATTCTCTTTTCTGAAATGTTATAATCGGGTAAAAAATCCAAATTTAGGGCTTTTTTTATGATTATCGTGATGTCTCCAGGGGCCACCCCTGAACAAATAGAAGAAGTTGAAAAAGCGGTTAAGGAGTTCGGATACACTCCCCACGAAATTGCTGGAGTGGAACGCAAAGTCATTGGTGCCGTGGGGGATGAACGGAACAAAGGCAGATTGCAGTCGATCGAAACGATGGCCGGAGTGGAAAGTGTCTTTCCCATATTAAAACCCTACAAACTGGCCAGCCGGGAGGTTAAAGAGGTCAACTCGGTAATCAAGGCCGATGGCGTTTCCATCGGGGACAAGCAAATAGCAATTATCGCGGGACCCTGCTCGGTTGAAAGTAAAGAGCAAATTTGCAACACCGCTAACCTGGTAAAAGATGCCGGAGCCAATTTTCTTCGAGGCGGCGCTTACAAACCCCGTACTTCACCCTATAGCTTCCAGGGTATGGAAGAGGATGGTCTCAAATTACTGGCCGATGCCAAAGAAGCATCAGGGCTTCCCATCGTTACAGAGATCATGAATCCCAGAGAAATTGATCTGATTGTTAAATATGCTGACGTCCTGCAAGTTGGTGCGCGTAACATGCAGAATTTTTCCTTATTGAAAGAATTGGGCAGGGTAAACAAACCCATTCTCTTAAAACGGGGCATGATGAATACCATCAAGGAGTTTTTGATGTCGGCGGAGTATGTTTTGTCGGAAGGAAACAGCAACGTTATTCTTTGCGAAAGAGGTATCCGCACATTTGAGACAGCAACGCGGAATACCCTTGATATAAGCTGCATTCCAGTGCTAAAAAAGGAAACCCATTTACCCATTATCATCGACCCGAGCCACGCCACAGGACATTGGGACCTGGTGGAATCCATGTCCCGCGCCTGCATTGCAGCGGGGGCCGATGGCCTGATCATTGAGGTCCATCCCGATCCGGTAAAGGCGTTTTCTGATGGCCCGCAATCTCTTAAGCCGTCCAAGTTTTCCCGGCTCATGCAAAGTCTACGGCCTTTCGCAGAATTAATGGGACGTACCTTGTAGGCCCTGCCACAAAACAACCCTCCGTAAACCCTTGAATTTTTTAACTTTTGGGTTTATTCTAAGTCCGGTTTTATTTTTTTGAGAAGCACCGTGCTTCGAACTTGGCGAAGAAACCAGAATGAATGATCTTTATTTAGCCAATCGTAATCTTTCCGAAGCCTATCGGCAGGCCCTCCAGGAAAAAATTTCCACGCTTGATCAATCCAAAATATTTTCGGACCAGCAAGAAATAAACCCACAGGTTTATTATTTAGATTTCAAAGATCGCGCGATTGAATTCGTAAATAAAGAAACAGAGCTCCTGAAAAAGGAATGTTCTAAATCTGACAATTCCCATCTCATCCTGCTCAAGCAAACTGTTTTGGTCGACACCATTGTTACCGCAGCCTTTGCTTCTGCACTTTGGTTTTTCAACAAGCACAAAAAGCAAAATTTAACCTTGGAGTCGGCACCCATCGCTATTCTTGCCTTAGGGGGTTATGGTCGGGAGGAAATGTACTTTCGGTCTGACGTTAAAATTCAAATTGTTGCCCAGGCTTCCCTGGAAGAAGAGCAAAAGAAATGGGCCGAAGAACTAATCCATCACTTTGAATACCTTTTTATCTTTCAAAATATTTTTCCAGCCATTAGCAAATCCTATTTCAACGAAAACGAATCGTTCGAAAAGGAACTTAACCAGGAAAACATCGCACACTTTCTTGCCCTGCTCGAGCACCGTTTCATTACTGGAAATAATTTTGTTTATAAGGAATTCAAAAGTTCCATTAAAACCGTAAGCCTTTTACACCAGGAGGAAATTCATAAACACTGCTTGAGTCACGGCGGATACTATGAAGTCCAGAACACCGTTTTCAAACAGGAACCCGACATTAAGGAAGAATTACAGAGGCTGTATTGGGCTCTAACCTCGGTACGGATAATTCAAAAAATTGAAAAAACCAATCAGTTTGAATTATTAAATGACTTGTTTGCTAATGACCTGATAAGTCCACTGGCCTTTAAAAGTATGCAAAAGGGATTCAATTTCCTCTCCAAGGCGAGACTTCTCCTCCACACGGTACAGGAAGGGTCCCACAAGGACTTGATGAGCTATGAAGTCAGGGAAAAAATAGCCCAGTCCATGGGCTATGAAGTGAGAGGCTTTTTCCAGGATTATTTTTTCGAAGCCGTTTATCCGTTAAAAAGATTCAGCCGGAACCTTTATTGGGAATGCATGGCTGCAGACACTAAAAAGAAAAAAAATCTTTCCGAATATTTTTCCCTAAACACGCAAAACCAGATTTATTTTGAAAAAGAACCGGAGGCACTATTCACAAGCAATCCCCTCTGGTTTTTCAAAGTTTTTACATGGGTCGCAGAAAGAGATTATTTCCTCTCCTATGAAGTTACAAGGGCCATCGAGCAACATATCGACCAGGCTTATCCCATTTTTACGGATGATGCTTCCCACCAGGACATCCAAAACTCATTCCATCGAATTATTCGAGGCAAATATTTTTCAAAAGCCCTGCGTCTCTTGCATGAGTTTGGAATTCTGGAAAACTTTTTAATCCCCGAATTTAAAAATCTGCGAGGGCTGCTTCAAGATATCTACGTGCACAAATTCCCAACGGACGTGCACATCCTTTCTGCATTGGACACTTTGAATGAATTGGAATTCAGAAAAACCGCTGATCCTTTCCTTTCAGAGCTATACCATTCGCAAAGGGACAAAACAGCCCTTAAGCTGGCCGTTTTGCTTCACGATATTGGCAAAGGGGTCAAGGTAGGAGAACAGAATGAAGAACTGGTGGGAGCCCGTTTGATTCCCAAAATCCTAGAGAACCTGGGTTATGGCAATAAACCTAAAAGAGTTCAAGATGTGGCCTTCCTGGTCGAAAAACACCTCACCCTTTTTGACTTAATGTTACTCGACCCCGAGGCAGATGACACTTACGACATGGTTCTGGATCTGGTCAATCAGGACAAGGAAAGACTCAAAATGCTCGTACTGCTCACCCATGCGGACCGGGGTGGAACCAAAATGGATATGTCGCGCACGCAAATTGAACAACTCAAATTGTTCTACCAATACACCCTGCACCACAAAAGGCGCGAAAGCGTACCCAATGCAATTAAACTCGAGTTCTTAAAAATGGTGCGCTTGCCCCGCGAGTTGCAATCACAACTGGAGTTCTATTACAAATTCAGCCAGTCTAAAAAACCTTTCATGGCGGAAATGATTTTTAATCCCGGCCAACCATCCGACCTGATCGTCTGCACCCACGATACCCAGGGGTTTCTGCATAAGGTGTCTGCGGTTCTGGCTTTCAATCAGCTCGACATTGTCCAGGCCAATATACAAACACTGAACGACAAGGTCTTCGATGTGTTCAAAGTAATCAATGCTACAGGGGACCCCATTGACTATGGCGATTTCTTTTTTATTCAGGAACGAATCCAGAAAGATTTGCATCGCATATTTATAGAAAAAGAATCCCCTCAAGCAATATTCAACGGAAGGAAATTTGGGAATAAAATTGAGGGAACCCGCTTTCAAAACCTTAAATTCAAAATGAAGACCATCGGACGTTCCGTCAAACTTGCTACTCACGACCTGCCGGGAACCTTTATGATGGAGGCTAAAGTACTCTCCGATGCCAATATGGAATGTCAAAAAGCCGTGCTTCACACCCACCAGGGAACGGCATCCAATGTATTTTATTTGCGTCCCGATGATGTTGCTGAAATAATGAATCATCAGGACCATTACATTAAAACTTTCACAAAGGCTCTGACTCCACTCCTCAACGGTGAGTCGGTGTTTTTACCTGAAGAAAATTAATTTTTGATTAGCTTATGAATGTCATAAAGCCAACCACATCCCTGACGACTCTTTTTATGGTGTTCGCTCTGGTATTTATCCCTGTTTCCTTTGCAGAAACAAATAATGCGACTCTCAAAGAAGCTCTGGAGCTGGACCGGGATGGTTTCTACGAAGAGGCCATTGTGCATTGGGAAAAGTTGAGGAAAGAAGCTCCTACCAATATCAGGCTATTTGCCGGACTGAAATTATCCAGAACACATTCCAAACTTTTCAACCTGATCGAGGCGGAAGAAGTTGCCAAGGCCCTTGCTGAAAGTCATCCGGAAAAATACGAGGCCTGGTTCAGCTTTGCAAATGCATCCGGCGCTCTCAAAAAATATCCCCAGGCAATAAACGCTTTCAAAAAAACGGTCGAGTTAAAACCGGATGAAGGATTGGGAAAAGTCGGCCTGGCCATCGCCTACTTTGGAAATGAAAAACCGGATCTCGCTATTGCAGAATTAAAAGGTGCCATGAAAATTTTTAAAGCCAACAAAAATATTTCCTGGTACCGGGACAGCCGACTGGCGATCCGGCAAATCAAAGACTTCGCCCGGTTCCCTCCAAAATACGCCAACCTCTGGCTTGAGAAAAACCTGAAACGAATCCAGGATACCTTTGAAAACTCCGTACTGGATTACGAAAGCATGCTTGAAACCCCCTAAAAATCAACCTCCTGTTTTTTTCTACTACCCTTCCCCAAAATTAAAATTTTTTAATACAAGGTTAATTTTCTTTTAATTTAGATTTATTACAATTGCTACAGTACTTTTTCTCCTCCTTTCTGGGGGTACGGGTTTGGGCCCAAGACCAAATTCTTCCCCCATATCCTCCACATTTGGGGAACAGGCAGCTTTACCCCTGCCGGTTCCCCTTTTGTTTTTTTAAGTAAAATCCCATCGAACATAAAATCAACACCTTAATTAATTTCCCGACAACAAAGGTTCATATTTCAAGTTATTTGAGATACAATCTGTAATCCGTTGAAACGGAAGTAAATTCAAGGCATTGCCCTAATCGGGTTAATTTGCCCTGTGGGGCATAAATATAATTTATTTCGCACATATTCCCTTTGAATGAAGGGTTGATGCTAGAAAGAATAGAATGGGGAAAAAATCGAAATACAATCTTGTTTGGATGGACTGCGAAATGACCGGCCTCGATGTTGAAAAAGAGGTCCTCATCGAAATTGCCACGCTGGTCACAGACAGCGAACTGAACGTATTGGAGGAAGGACCCTGCATCGCCATCCACCAGCGGGATGAAATACTGGAAAAGATGGACGAATGGAACACCAAGCACCATAACGCTTCCGGTCTGGTCAAAAGGGTTCAGGAATCAATGATCGACGAAGCCGAGGCAGAGAAAAGGACCCTGGATTTTATTAAAAAATACTGCCCCAAGGGAACTTCCCCCTTATGCGGAAATTCGATTCATCAGGATCGAAAATTTCTCACAAAATACATGCCTGAAATGCATGATTATTTCCATTACCGCAGCATTGATGTGACCTCCATCAAAGAGTTGGTCAATCGCTGGTATCCGACCGGACCCAAATTCCCCAAGAAAAGCCAGGAACATGTTGCCATGATAGACATCCGCGAATCTCTTCAGGAATTGATCTTTTACCGGGAACATTATTTTATCCCGCAGGAAGCCAACGTTACAGAATCCTCTCCCATATAAAAAAAATGAACAAAGGTGCAATAATTACGATCGGGTTTTTGGTATTGGTAGCAAGTGTGTCTATCGACCTGCTGTGGACCGGCAACAAATACCAATGCGAAATTTGTATCAAATACAAGGATCAGATCCACTGCCAAAAAGTGAAAGGGATGGAAAAGCAGGACACGATCATGACAGGTATCAGCACCGCTTGCGGCGCGGTCGCAAACGGGATGACAGAATCCATCGAATGCCAGGCACAACCCCTCGAAAAAATGGAATGTAAAGACATCTAACCGGGCCACGCCCGGTGGGTACAAGAGCGGCCCTCCCCCTTCACCATTCAAAAGTGATGAAAAAGATCAAGACAAAGAAAAAAGAAGTGTTTTGGTTATTTTCGTTTTTCTGCTCCTTCCTAATATCTTGCTCCATTGCGAAAGCCAATGAAGTAAAATTTTTCGGCAGGATGGATTGTGGGGTTTTCTATAAATTCAATGATAAATGTTCGTTTGAGCAGGAAATTAATGAAAACGATTTAAAATCGCTCTTTGGATACAACGAAGTTCATTTCAAAAATGGAAAACTAAACCATGTAATTCGCATTGACAAGCTTATAGGAGGGACACCAACTGTTGCAGAAAAGTTAAAATTTGACTCGAAAGGACGTATCTCTCAGCATGAAACATTTTCTCGAAGTCCTTCTCTAAGAAAATATTGGAATTGTAAGTATAGCTATGGAAAACAGTTAATAGAAAGCTGGTGCTATGATAAAAATGGAAGATTTGTGAGAAGAGATTTAAAAGAGGAGGGGTCAAAGGAGGGGTCAAGTCCACTCTTGACTATAGCCCCCAGCACTGATGCTAGGTTTATTAAATGTATAAGACGGTATCACCCTTCTGTGCGTCATCGCGAGCTCCTGGAAGGAGCGTGGCGATCCAGTTTCAAAAACTTTTGGTTTTAATTTGAGGTTTTTCTAGAAAGAGGTAGCTTTTTATTTGTTCTGGATTTACCCTTTCAGGGCACGAACAATAAGGAAGAATACTACGGCCACGTCGCATCCTGCTCCTCGCAATGACACATCCCCTATTGCCGCTCCCGCTAGGGAGAGCAGATGAGGTCGTAGACTTTCTGGTAGTTTTCTTTAACATTTCCAAGGTCGAAGCGGAATCGGTCTTTATCCATTTTTTCGTTGGTATCCCAGTCCCAAAGGCGGCATCCATCCGGACTGATTTCATCACCCAGAAGCACCTCTCCCTTATGGCGTCCGAACTCCAGTTTGAAATCGACCAGACGTATTTTTCGTTCCTTAAAAAACTCGAACATGAGTTTATTGATTTTGAGTCCTTCCGACTTCAAAATCTCAATCTCTTCTTTGGTCGCCCAACCAAAGACATCAACATGGCATTCATTGATCATGGGGTCTCCCAAAGGATCACTCTTGTAAAAGAACTCAAGGATGGGTTTATCTTTAAACTCCCGCCCCTCTTCAATGCCAAGACGTTTGCACAATCCGCCGGCGGCCACATTCCGGATCACCACTTCGACTGGAATGATCTCTATTTTCTTTACCAGCATTTCCCGGTCGTTTAGAGATTCTACAAAATGGGTTTTGACTCCATTCTTTTCCAGGTACTCAAAAATACGGCTGGACATATGGTTGTTCATGACCCCCTTATCAACGATGGTGCCTTTTTTAACACCGTTGAAGGCAGAAGCATCGTCTTTAAAGTACTGGATCAATAAATCCGGGTCGGCTGTTTTATGTAAAATTTTTGCTTTACCCTCGTAAAGCTTTTCTAACTTTTCCACGGTGGTCTCTTTATTTTTTAAATATCCGTTTAAAAATGATGTCTATATTTTTGAATTGAGCTTTCAGATTAAAAATCTTATCAATCTCCTTCTCGCTCAATAGTTCCGTAATCTTTTTATCCTTTTTAAGCAACGTTAAAAAGTTTTTACCCTTGGTCCAGGATTGCATCGCATTTTTCTGGACCCGCCGGTAGGCATCTTCGCGCGTGATCCCTTTATCCACCAGCGCCAGTAGAACACTTTGGGAAAAAATCAGGCCTTCGGTTTTTTCCAGATTGCGCATCATATTTTCTGGATAAACGATCAACCGTTCCATCATGCTCGTCATTTTTCTTAACATATAATGAATGAGAATGGTACTGTCTGGCCCGATTACCCGCTCGACCGACGAATGGCTGATATCCCTCTCATGCCATAGAGGCATGTTTTCTAAAGCCGCAAAAGCATTTGACCGGACGATGCGCGCAAGCCCGCACATTTGTTCGGACACCACGGGGTTTCTTTTATGCGGCATGGCCGAGGACCCTTTTTGTCCACTTGAGAAAAATTCTTCTGCTTCAAGAACTTCCGTTCTTTGCAAATGGCGGATTTCTGTAGCTATTTTATCTATCGTTCCGGCCACAATCGCCAAAGTAGTAAAAAATTCCGCGTGTCGATCCCGTTGAATGATTTGTGTCGAAACCGGTGCCGGTTTTAGTCCCAGTTTTTTACATACATATTCTTCCACTTCCGGGTGGATGCATGCAAAAGTTCCAACCGCTCCTGAAATCTGGCCGTAGGAAATGGATTGCTTGGCGCGTTTGACTCTTTCAATATTTCGTCCCACCTCTTCATACCAGTTGGCGACCTTCAGTCCAAATGTCAAAGGTTCCGCATGGATTCCGTGAGAACGTCCCATGGTGGGAGTCATTTTATGTTTCAGGGCCTGTGTTTTCAGCGCTTCATGAAACGCTTTTAATTCCTTCAAAATAAGAGTGGAAGCCTGTTTTAACTGCACGGCAAAAGCAGTATCCAGCACATCGGAGGAGGTCATTCCCAGGTGCATGTAGCGGGCCGATTCCCCCACATGTTCCGCAACGCAGGTTAAAAAGGCGATGACATCGTGCTTGACCTCTTTTTCAATTTCGTCGATACGTTCGACCTTGAAATCGGATTTTTGCTGAATATCTTTCAAGGCCGATTTGGGGATTTCCCCACGTTTGGCCAACGCTTCGCAAGCGAGAATTTCAACTTTCAGCCAGATTTCAAATTTGTTTTGCGGCTCCCAAATTGAAGCCATTTCGGGAAGGGTGTAACGTGGAATCAAAATAAAATACCTTTAAATAGTGAAAGATTGAGATAATACGAAAGGAAAATTTACTAATTATGATATAAATTCCCGCATATATTAAACGCAATTTTCGGGTAAATCAATAAATGAACAAAACATTGAACGTTTGCTTTGTATGTCATGGAAATATATGCCGTTCCCCGCTGGCTCAGGGAGTCATGGAAGCCCTGGTCAAACAGGAAGGCCTTGAAAATGTTATTATCATCAGCTCTGCCGGAGTCAGCGGATGGCATGTGGGTGAATCACCCGACGACCGAATGCAGGAAACAGCCAGAAAAAATGGCATATCCCTCAATAGCCGAGCACGCCATTTCCAGGAGCACGACTTTAAAGAGATGGATCTGGTTTTGGCGATGGATCATAGCAACCTCTCCAAACTGAGGGCGATGCGCCCACAAGAAGAAACAAAGGACAAATTATTTCTATTCCGGCATTTTGATCCGGACCATAAGGGAAATCTGGAAGTGCCCGATCCTTATTACGGAGACGGGAAAGGATTTGACCGGGTTTTTGAAATGGTGGATAGAACCTGTCCAAAAATTCTGGAGCATTTAAAAACCATGCTCCCCTCATGAAAGATGAAATAAACCAGTTACTGGAACCGCTGTTGGGAGCCACGGTAAAATCCTCTTTCTCCACAGGGGGTGGATGTATCAATCAAACCCAGGTCCTGGAACTCACCAATGGGGAAAAGGTTTTCATGAAGCAAAACTCGAATCCCCCGAACGATTTTTTTTTAGCAGAAGTAAAGGGGCTTCGCCTTCTGGCACAGGCTGAAAACGGGCCACGCATTCCCAAACCCATTGCCCTTCAGTCAGGCTCCAGACCTACTTTCCTAATCATGGAGTACCTGGAAAATAGTGGCGGAGGAAGTGATTTTCCAGATCGGCTCGCTCTCTCCCTGGCAAACCTGCACCGCACCAGCCAGGAGCATTTCGGGTTGAACCACGACAACTACATTGGCAGCACCCCCCAGCAAAACAATCTTGAAAAAGACGGGATCCTTTTCTTTCGCGATCATCGCATCAAGTTTCAAAGGCAACTCGCTCGACAGGCCGGCCTGCTTCCTGCTTCTACCGATAAAAAACTCGGTGAGCTTTGCGACAACTTAAATAAGTTTTTAAATATAAGCGGAGAAAAACCTGCCCTCATGCATGGGGATCTTTGGTCTGGAAATTATTTTTCAGACTCCAATGGTAATCCCTGCATATTTGATCCCGCTGTCTATTTTGGATTGCGGGAAGCAGACATAGCCATGACCGAACTGTTTGGAAGGCTGCCGCAAAGGTTTTACGATGCCTATAACGAAGCTTTTCCCATGAACCCGGGGTACCAGGAACGAAAGGACTTGTACAATTTATACCACTTGTTAAATCACCTGAACCTGTTCGGAGGTTCTTATTTGTCTTCGGTGCAGCAGATTTTAAAACGCTATATAGATTAGATGAGGAAGGAATCTGAGTTGAGAGAAGGAAGATAAATCTTGGAAAAAAGCTGACAGACCTTTTCAATTCTTCGGGCTTGGGTCATTTCCCTGCGGCGGTTCGCCGCTAGAAGCCACCGCCGATTTTGGCGATGAAGGTGTTCAGTTCTCTTTCCACATTGCCGTCCCAGTTTTTCTTTTCTTCAGACAATGTGGTTAGAACAGATTTGCCTTCGCTGATTTCAAGAGCATCTGCAATACTCACCAGAATGCGGGTACCATACCTTTCAACCAGCTCATGTTCTTCAGCGGCACGAAACGCCATCTTGGAGCCCAGTATCATAGCCCAGGCCTGAATGACAGCGACTTGAGTGGATTCTCTAAACCGGAGGTTTTCCAGTTCATCCATATACGTTTCCGCATCAATTTCACCGGACTCGAATTTCTCAATCAAATCCTGCAGGCTTTCTTCTTTGGACTCTACCTTCTGGAAAACATATTCAAAGAACTTACCTTCAAATTTTTTAAGCTCGGTCATGTTCCAGGGACACCTGAAATCCGTTTCCAAATTGGCCGCTGATTTTCTGGCCTCCCTTTCAATTTTATAAAGACAATCGGGACACCTTTTTCCAGCATCGTGGTCGAACTCACTGCCACAATAGCAGGCGGCTAAAACCGTTTGGAAAGCGAGAGCCAGGGCTTCTCCCTTTAAGTTCAGCACTTTTCGGAGGGCGACTCTTACCGGGTTGGCTCGAGAAACGCTCAGGTTGTTGGAACAACTGGTGCAATAAATAGAATAGCTTGTTTTATCCTCTTCCGGTTCTATAACCGGCTCAAACGTTTCGGGACATAGAACGCATTGAATTTCTTTTTGAAAAGTGTCTGCCATAAAAGGTCTCAAAAAATTTAGGGTAAACTCCCTTACGTTTAAATTAGATGAAATATTTTAAAACAGGTTCCAAAAAACCAGCCTCTGGGATTTTAATGGCAAAAAAAAACCCATGGCTGGAAGCCATGGGCTAAAACTTGTTTTCAAGGCAAACTAGCCGGAATATGCCTGGCCTAGATCCGCAGTTTCTGATTCCTTGCCTCCTTTAATAACCTTACCCGTGGTCGGGTCTACCGGAAACATGGTAATGGCATTATGTGTACTGCAAACCACTTTGCATAAATCGCAGCCTTTACACCGAGGTTCGTAAACCAGGGCTTTATTCGTAGACTCATCAAGCTTAATACAGTCCGATTCAGGGCAATACATGATGCACAGTCGGCAACCTTTTTCAGCTATACATTTTTCATTATCAACCCACGCTATGTTATACACTCGAAAACTCTCCTAAATTAATAAAGGTTACACATAACCGACAACTTGCATCCCATCTAAACCGTTACCAAGTTCAAATCCTGCTTTTCTGCCCACTCGGAGGCCATTTTGTAGGACTCGGTGATACACTCCAAGTTGGCCTTAAGCAACATTTCTTTCTTGGCATATTTCTTTTTAATCGCTTCGTCAAGTGTAGCCGTACCCCCTGAAGCGACATATCTTTTACCAAAGCGATCCTGCAACGCGCCATCCAAAGCTTCCAGGCTGACCACCTTTGTCACTCCGGCACAGGCACCAATCATAGCCATGTTGGTGGAAAGCTCGGTCTTCCCGATTTCCAGAGCCAGTTTGGTGGCATCATGGTTGAGAACGGCAACATTTAGATTTTCAAGGCGCTTGTGGTCTTCTTCGGAAAGAAGGTCATCACTGGTGTTGATAATGATCATTCCGTTTTCCTTGATCCCCGAGTAAAACGGAGCCGTATAGCTTTTCTGCATGGTAATTACCTGGGGGTGGAACACCATAATTACGTCCGGGTAAACCAATTCACCCCGGTCATAAATCCGTTCCGTCCCGATTCGGGCATAGCTTTCTGCAGGAGCCATTCTCTTTTCAGCACCAAAAAAAGGATTCGAGATAGAATATTTGCCATCCTTATTCGCTGCCATCGCTAAGAGATGCGCTGCTGTTACCGCTCCTTGACCTCCCAATCCTGAAATTCGGATATTCATCCTGCTCATAGTTTTCTACTCCTATTTCTTAAGCTTTAACCGGCTTGTTTGCTTTGGCCGCTTTTTTTCTAGCTTTGGTTTCTTCTTTAATAGAATCGAGAAGTTTCTGGGCTTCCTCGGTGATGTACTCTTTTTGAACGAAGCGGCCCCCAATGGACTCTGACTCTTTCATTTCATCCAGACCTTCCATGCTCTGCTTACCGATCTCAAGAATACATGGAGTATAAAGTTGGACGAAGGTCGGACCCACTTCACGGGCGACATAAATGGCGTTTTTGATCGCCTGCTCAACCCGATTGGGCTTACTAACTGTCAGCAGGGCGACATACGCGCAACCCGCTTCGCGGGCAATTTCCGGCAGTCGGACTTTTTCAAAGTTCTTGCCTTTAGGAGCCATTTTGGCAACAAAACCTTTTTGCATCAAACCACTTTCCTGGCCACCGGTATTTGCATAAAGCTCATTGTCAAAACAAATGGTGGTAAATTTTTCCTGACGGAACCAGGACTGCATGGTCATATCCAGACCAATATCAACTGTAGCCCCGTCACCTGCCAGAACGACAACATCCTTTTCAACATCAGGAAAGCGGCTTTTCAAGGTCCGTTTCAATCCTGAAGCAATGGCATTTTGATTGCCAAACAGAGAATGGATGTTATGCACCGCAACATGCGGGAACACCAGACTGGTACAACCGGTGGATCCCACGAAAACAGTATCTTCCGGGGCTGGCAGGCTTGCCAGGATATAACGGAAAGCGATAGACTCGGGACAGCCGGCACACAAAGAATGCTGTTCAATCAATTCTTTAGAAGAGCCAATGTCTTTCCAGCCGCGGTCTTGATTACCGAAGGTGGCCTCCTCAACCAGCTCCTGATATTCCGGCGGCATGATATCAGCCAGGTCTTCACATAAAACGATCTTTTCCTTACTCATAAAAATCCCCTTTAATTTTAATTCCCCTGCGGGAAAGATAACTCAGTAAATTTTTCTCAATTTAACCGAGGCTCACTGCAGCAGCGGTTTCCATTCCCAAGTGTTTTTTAATTTCTTCAACAATCACTTCGGAAGGCATGGTCATACCGCCTGCAACATGCGGCCCGGCATAAACTCTTTCATTATCTGGAATGGTGGCTTTAATTTCACGGGCAAGCCATCCAGCAACATTAAACTCAGGAACAAAAATATGTTTCGCATTTTTGGTCGCTTGCCGTACTTCTTCATACGGGAAGGGACGAATGGTTTTGATTTTAACCAAACCAACCTTAATTCCCTCTTCATCCAACAGGCGAATCGCTTCACGACTCTGGGAAACAGCCGTTCCAGAGCTGACAATAAGAATTTCCCGGTCTGTATCATGCTCATCAATCAACCCACCCAGCAATGCGATGGTATGTTTTCTGGAGCGCTCAACCGCAGCTTTGATTTCCTGCTGCCAGGAAGCGTGAGTTGCGTAACTGATGTAGTTTGATTTCATAACAAACGGATCACGCATCATGCGTATCGGTGCCGTTTCCATATCCATAACAGGTTGTGGATTTTGATAGGGATCGTAAGGAGTCAGACAAATATCATCCGGGGGAAGTTCAACCGTATCTTTGGTATGAGTCACAAAGAATCCATCACAACAAGTTGCGAGTGGTACGTGAACATCCGGTTGCTCCGCAACAATGAATCCCTTCAAGATAAAATCAAACAAGTCTTGAGCTGTCTCTGCGTGCCAAACCAGCATACCGGTTTCCAGGAGATAATGCATTTCCAAAGTATCCGGCTGAATACTTAGAGGAGAGTTGATTCCCCGACAAGTCACACAAACCTGAATCGGCAATCGAGATCCTGCCCACATTGGGAAGTTTTCCATAGCTCTCAAGGTTCCCGGTCCGGCTGTGGTGGTAAAGACACGGTGGCCACCGAATGCGGCTCCAGCACATTGCCCCATAACCGCAAATTCACTTTCGCCACGGAAATATTCATCCAAATAACCTTCAGCATAGAGCTCGCCGATCAAAGCCGCCGCTTCACTCTGAGGGGTGATGGGATAAGCCACCGAAGTTCCAACACTTGCAATCTTGATGGCTGCACGAATCACTTCACTTCCGGTCAGAAAGCTTGGCGTTTGTTTTGCTTTATAAAATATATCGTTGACATCTGTATAGGTTTGACCTTTTGCGTTTTTTTGCCCCAGCTTCACATGTTTCGAAGCTATGACTCTTCTATCTTTAAGTTCTACTTGTTTATTCATAAAATTTACTCCCGTAAAAAGAGT
>JAYNIA010000016.1:0-45892 GCA_038108555.1 Nitrospinota bacterium
CCGTAGTATTCATCGGATTTAACCACGACCTTTCCATTGGGAGCGTATACCCTCAAGTGATAGTTTTCGTCAAGAATAACTGTATCCTTGGTTTTATTACCGCTCAGGTCGGTCTGCGTCAGTCCATACAAAATGAAATGTCTCTCAAAAATATCAGGTGTGTTCAGTTCGGGGCCCTGAATGTAGCGGCCTCTCCTATAAACAATTTTTTTAATGGGTCCCAGGAAGGGAGCTTCAATTCCCGGGCTCTGCGACATCAACGTGGGTTTCTCACCAAAGGGACGAATGATGCGAAAATAAAGGTTAACGTCTCCCCAGAGTTGTTTAAACCTTTTGCTTCCTTTTTGTTTTTCTATTACAAAAGATTCCAGTTTTGTTCCCTTTTGGTTGGTGACAAAGATTTCATCACGACCATTGCCGTTGATATCGCCAACATCCACACCCCAGAATCGGTCGAATCCTTTTTTCTTTTTTATTTGTCCTATTTTTTTTAGCTTGCCATTTTTTTGTTTAAAAACCATGACGCGGTATTTATCTATAAGGACAAGTTCGTTTTTACCATCCCCGTTCAGGTCTCCCACATCGAAGTCCACCATTTCATAAGGGAATATTTCCTTGTCAATAAACTTGAAGACTTTTTTACCCCTCTCAAAACTGGTTTGTGGACCTCTTTCCATTTCCCGGCGTACTGTTCTGCCAGGTAATTCATCGGACAACACCTTGGCTTGTTTTTGCAAAGAGCCATCTTTTGCAGAGACCAGTTTGTAACTCAAAACCATTTTCCCTTTAACCGTTCGGACATTGGGAATCAAAATAAGGTCGGCCTTGACTTCCCTGTTTAGCTTCTTCAGGTTTCTGGATTTTAAGGCTGAATTCTCATTGAGTTTTTTGTCTGCCATCCACAAACCCAAATCAAAAGCAGGGACTTCAAAACGCGGATGCTTGTTCAATTTTTTTTCAAGGTTGAGACGAAGCCAATCTGCATCAATTTTTTTCCGCGTGTTTATGTTGGGCGGTGCCACCAGGAAGGTTAACTTCTGAAAAGGGCTTCGCACACCATCCCCTTCTTTTGGAAGGACGGTTGGATTGAGTAACCGGGCGTGGGAGAAATCTTTTCTCACTTCCAGTATCTCAATTTCACCCAGGTCGGTCTCTTTGCGACCTACCTTCTTTTTGGTCACGGGATGGAACAGGTCTCTTCCGTACCGGATCAGTTTCAACCGGTCTCCTTTTTTAACAGCCATTCCGCGTTTAAGGTCGAGGGTCAATCCGCTTCCTTCTACTGAGATAACATAGCCCTCGAGAGGCGGATATAAAGATTCAATCTGAGAGACGATTCGGTCTAACGTGGCATCCGATTGTGCATGGACAAGTCCGGGGGCGAGCGTTATTAATAAAAGAGCTGCAAATAGCGATGCTCCATGAATTTTGCGAATAAATTTACGCATAAAGAAAGTTTGTTTTGAGAGAGTTTAAATCCGTTCCCCCCGGTTGAGGGTTTTATGTGTCCAACAGCTGAACGGCAACCTGGGCGCCTTCTTTAATTTCAGATTCTTCCAAAGGAAATACCAGTAATCCATTGGCATTGGCTGCTGATTTTAATACTCCGGACCCCTGTTCACCGGCCGGGGTAACCGTATATTCCCCGTTATGGGATGAGACCACGGAACTTAAAAAGTGCAGTCGGCCCGGTTTTTTGTGGATCGTTCGTGTTAATTTTGCCTGTACCGTTTGATGCATTAAATCCGAACATCCCATGACCTTTTTTAATGAGGGACGGACAAACTGCTCAAAAGATACAAAAGAAGATACCGGGTTGCCGGGAAGCCCGAATATGGGGGTGTCTCCGATACGACCAAAAGCGAGGGGTTTGCCCGGTTTCATTGCCACTTTCCAAAAGAGCATTTCGTTGCCCATTTTTTGCAGACTGGCTTTGACGAGATCGTAATCCCCCACTGAAACTCCACCGGAGGAAACCACAATATCGGATTGAAGTGCCCATTCAAATTTTTCCATCAGATCTTTTTCTGTGTCTTTTGCAATTCCCAGATAGACTGGAATTCCACCGGCAGATTTTATTTGCGCCGCCAGCATGTGGCCATTGCTGTTATAAATTTGCGGTCCTTCCGGTTTTTGGTCGAGTTCGAGAATTTCATCTCCCGTTGAAAGGATGCTAACGGTAGGTCTCTGGCCCACAGCCACTTGCGATCGTCCTACTACAGCCATCATACCAATATGGGCAGGACTCAGAGTGACCCCTTTTTTAATGACGACTTCGCCCTTGGCAACATCTTCACCGGCTTTGCGGATGTTTTCTTCAACATCGGCCCTGTCTTTTGCGAGAATGAAGTTCCCGTCTTTATCTGTATCTTCCTGCATCAATACTGCGTTGGCACCTGCGGGGATGGGGGCTCCTGTCATAATGCGCATGGCCTGGCCCGGTTTTAGGGTTCCCTTGGCAGAGTAACCCGCTGCAATTTCTTCAACCACTTCGAGCTTGACTGGTGATTCCGGTGTGGCCTTTTCAATGTCTTCGGCGATCAGGGCGTAACCATCCATCGCAGAGTTGTCCAAAGGGGGATTGTTCAGTCCCGCTACAATATCTTCCGCAAGCACTCTTCCCAGGGCCTCGCCGAGAGAAACTTTCTCAACGCCTTTAAATTGAATTTTTTCCAGAATGTTTTTTCTTGCAACTTCAACGGGGGTCAAACTCATGGTGTCTCCCTTTTTTGATAAACAACTAATCTCATATTCCTCTTTTCATAATCTTCCGCTGTGTTGATGTTCATAAATTTTGACCGGTCCGCTTCATGAATCTTTAATTTTTTAAATGGGAGTGGCTCAATAATCCGGGTCAGGGAAAGCTCTCTTCTTGACATGGCTTCAAACAGGGGAACGATGAATTTAGGCTCGTAAATGGCGCACATGGGCTCATAACCGAATCGGCCTTTTTGAACATAGCAGGTGCCATATCTCAATGGGTCTCGGTTTTGTAATATGGCCTCGAAATCTTCTTCTTTTAATAAAGGCATATCGCATGCGGTTATCATCCATGCCTTATCCGGGAACCGACCCATCAAAGTCGCGAGCCCTCCCACTGGTCCCAGCTTGATGTGCTCGTCATTGATACGTTCGACATCTTTGATTTCCGGAAGAGAACTCATATCCAGATCGGCACGAGAGGAAAGAAATACTTTCTCGCAGAATTTGCTCAACAGGTTGGCGGCTTTTTCTGTTCCCGTTTTGCCCTCGTAGTTTAGCGCAAACTTTGGTTTTCCCATTCGCTTGCTTTCGCCACCTACAAAGACCGCCCCAAATATTTCGCTGGCACATCTTTTGAAATGACCATTGACGAAGTCAAAGATTTTTTCGACTTCATCGCGATGGAAAATAGGAATGCCCTGCTCAACAAACTGTTCCAGAGTTCCAGTCCCTTGGTGCACAATTGCGCAAATTCCCTTGCTGTCAGGGGGTATTGGAAGCTTTCCTTTTTCATCCAAAAACACAATTTTGTTGAATGGAGACTGCTTGTATCCTTCAATCAGTATGCAATCGCAACGTTCTAACGCGTGCGTGATGGTGAGTTGCTTGAAATCATTATCTGCCAACACTCCAAAATGGGTCGGGTCATTGATTGCCACAATTCCGGCACCTGCTTCCCTTACACGGGCGGTGTCCTTCCCGCTTTTGTCCATACTGAATCGGTGGGAATCGTGTTTGTAGTAACCCACACGGATATCTTCTTCAGCAAACCGTTTGGTTAAACGTTCAAGCAATGTGGTCTTACCCACTCCGGAAAAACCCGCAAAGCATAAAAACGGGGTTTTAAATTGTTCCCAATAAACATCCATATAGGGTACGCAACCTTGTATAATAAAGGCCGAACGCGCATGTTTTTGCGTTCGGCAGGTAAGTCATTAAAAAAGAGTTAATTAGACTATTATTTCGCAGCCGTCTGATGCTGTCAACCCTTTTCCTTTGGGAGGGTTACAGGAGAAAGTAACGATAAAAACAATAATTGGCAGGAAGGGTAAATCGCTGGATGAAAATAAAACAGTTTAAAAATATTTGGGCGGTACTGGGGGCTTTTTTATTTTTATTAAATAGTCCGTCCTTTGCGGATGAGGTTAACACCTCAGAGGCTCCAGAAGTCCCTCCACATACCTCGCGGTTCATGCCCGAGACCGTCGTGGTGAATTTTGAAGCGAAAGAGTTTGAAGGTCCTCTAGCCGATGGAAAAAACTACAAATTCTGGAGTTTTAATGGGACGGTTCCCGGACCGATGATTCGGGTCCGTTTGGGGGATACAGTAGAATTTCATCTTTCAAATGCCGATGACAGCCAATTCCCCCACAATATTGACCTTCATGCCGTCAACGGTCCGGGGGGCGGAGCAGCAGCTACCCTGGTTGCTCCGGGAGAGAAGAAGGTTTTTCAATTTAAAACCCTGCACCCGGGACTCTTTATTTACCATTGCGCTTCCCCGGTCCCCAGCATTCCCGAACATATATCCAACGGTATGTACGGACTGATCCTTGTCGAACCCAAACATGGTTTGTCCCGGGTAGATCATGAGTTTTATGTTTTTCAAAGTGAGTTCTTCACCAAACCTACTGATGAAGATGAAACTGTATTGGAATTCAATATGGCAAAAGGGTTATCCGAGCAACCGGATTACATTGTGTTTAATGGGAGGTCCGGGGCGTTGATGGGAGACAATGCCTTGCAGGCAAATGTGGGAGAAAAGATTAGAATCTATTTTGGCAATATAGGCCCGAACTCCTCATCCTCCTTCCATATTATTGGTGAGGTTTTTGATCAGGTTTATTTGGAAGGGGCTTTAGATGGAATTGCTAATAATAATGTGCAGACCACTTTGGTTCCATCAGCAGGAGCAGCGATTTTAGAATTTAAAGTTGATGTTCCCGGAAACTACTTATTGGTTGACCACAGTATATTCAGAATCAATAAGGGTGCCGTGGGTGTGCTAACCGTTACAGGAGAGAAAGACCCAGAGATATTTCGTGTCCTAGATTAATTACCTTTCTATGGGCTACGCAGAATAAAGGGAAGCTTTTATTTCTTTTTCAATTTGCGGGTTGGCAGGCCGGTTTCCGAAACGCACTTTTTCGTAATAATCAATGATTAGCTCCACCTGTTTGATTCTGGTGGCAGGAATAGAGCTTTTCAGAAGTTCCCTCGCTGTCAGGCTTGGGCTAATTTTTATTCCCTCTCTCTCTAGTTGTTTTTGAAGGTCTTTATAAAATTTTACCGCATCGGGAAGGGCTGGAGATTGCCGGTGTTGCCGGAGTAATGAATAAATGGCGATGGCTGCAATCAAAAATAATAAGAGCCACTTTTGGCTTTCGACCCACCTTTGGGCATCACTCAAATTCATTGAAGGTAGATTTTTTATAGATTCCAACATATCGCGGCTGCCGGAGCGGAAAAACTGGACCATATTTTCCTGGTCCTTGTAAGAGTAACGAATTATATAGCGTTGCCAATTCATTCTTAGCAGGTCCATGGTTTTTGCAAAAGGACTGGGCGTGGATGTTACGACCAGGTTGGGGTCCGGAGGTGTCGGGTCATACACCACCCAACCTTTTTGGGGAATAAAAGCTTCAACCCAGGAGTGGGCGTGGCTTTGCCTGATGATCAGGTAATTGCCCCACTCATGCCATTCAACTCCGGTGAACCCATTGACCAGCCTTGCCGGTATTCCTGATTGTCTTAACAAGATGGTCATGGCCGAAGCAAAATACTCGCAATGCCCTTCTTTCCGGTCAAACAGGAAATATTCCAAAGCCGTTTTATCGGGATCGTTTTGCATGTCCAGCGAATACTTGAAATCCTTAAAGTGGTTGAGAATATTGAAAGCCTTTTCTTCAATTGAATCGGCAGACTGAGTCAGTTCATTCGCAAGGCTTATGGTGGCTTCACTGGTTTGTGGTAGTTGTAAAAATCTGTCGGGGAAAATGTTTTTGTCTGAACCAGGAACCTTTAGATTGTAGGTTGTATTCGGATTGGATATTTCTGAAACCAGAGTGTATTTGTCAGGCCCAGATCTTGAGCGGTCGGTTTTTAAGACGAACCCCTGATTCATTTTCAAATTTTTAAAATTACCATCTACAAATAGGGGGACTCCATGCGTAAACAAATATGGCACTTCAAAAGATTCCAAATAGACCGTTTGTTCGACCACCTCTCTGGGTTGGGAGATTTTGAAAAGCCCCAGGCCCCTACCGGGTTTGTTGGGCAAACTGAACTCATTGCTCAAGGTAGAGTTCCAGGTCTTTCCGTTGTAATGGTCCAAAACAACCCCACGCCAAAGTATTCGTGAATTGGGGCGGTAGGGTTTTCCATTGCGTGTGTACTCGACACGCATCACTACAGAAGAGTTTTGTTTGATTTTCCCAACATCTCCGAGTGTGACTACATCCGAAAATCCGGTGATCGGTTGAGAGGAATTGTTTAAGGCCATAAACCCGAGTCCTAACCGGGGAAAGGAAATGAAAATGGCCGCGGTTAACAGGAAACTCAGCAGAACCACTCCTGTAGACCACCCCACAAAAGCTTTTTTCAATTTCTGGTTTTTCCCCTGATTCCGGAACGATTTAGGTTGGCTTCGTCCGCCCGCTTGTTCGGACATCAAATGGTAAAAAATCAGGCACCAACTCAACACTAGGTAAAACCCAAAAAACACACCGCCAAATGCCAGCCCCTGTACATACAAAGCACCAATTAAGAGGCAGATAATGGCAATCAGGTAGCCAAATAAATAATCATTAAATTCTGTTTTATAAATAAAACGGGTGTAAAGGAGATAGACCAGAAACCAGGATATGAGATTGATAACAGGCAGGTCGAATCCAAAATAAAGCAGCGTTATCAGTAGAAACCCCCACGTAGACTCTGGAATTTTATAGGATGGGGAGACAGGAATAGTTGAACGGTATTCCAACACGTAGCAGTAGATCAAACCGGCAATGAGAATTCCCCCGGTCAGCCCGGAAAAAATTTCACTCAAAGTCAAACAGCATAGGGCCAGTCCGGCAAGCAGATAATTGCTGATCAAGAACCCTGTGCGAAGGTTAAGTGTGAAGTTTGACAATCGAAATCCTATTATCTAGAATGATTTCTTTTTCAAAACCAAAGGGGGCCAAGGCCTCTTTTTATCGTTTTTTCTTAAAATATAACAATATTATCGCTAATTTTATCTGGAGGTTCCATGAACATTTTTGTTAAAGGCATTGCCGCAAGTTTAATGGGAGTATTGATGACCGGGACGGCGGCACAGGGTGGGGAAATAGCAGTCATTGAAACCACCATGGGAAATATTGAACTGGAATTTCTGGAAGATGTGGCTCCAGGGCATGTCAAAAATTTCAAAGATCTGGCGAATAAAGGGTTTTATGACGGCACCACCTTTCACCGGGTCATTCCAGGCTTCATGATTCAGGGTGGTGACCCCAACTCCAAAAGCGATGACCGCACCACGCACGGGATGGGTGGTCCTGGCTACTCCATTAAAGCCGAGTTTAATAACACCCCACATGACCGTGGAATCCTTTCAATGGCACGCTCGCAAGATCCGAACAGCGCAGGTTCGCAGTTTTTTATAGTGGTAAAAGACGCTCATTTCCTGGATGGTCAATACACCGCTTTTGGCAGAGTGATCAATGGGATGGATGTGGCAGACAAAATTGTTAATGCTCCGCGCGATGCCAGGGATAATCCCAATGAACGGATAGAAATGAAATCGGTGAAAATTGAGAGTCGGTAAAGTTTTTTAAATGGATTTAAAAAAATAAATGGAAAACGAATTTAAAATTAATGTCTACGAAATAATGGGAACTTCCACTCCTGCAGGCAGAACCTCGGAGGATGGGGAACCTGCAGGGGATACCATTAGACAACTGATAATGGATAACTGGGAGAAGTACGAAAAAATTATGGTGTATTTCGAAGGGGTAGTTCAAATGACCCGTCCTTATGTGGACGAGGCCTTTGCCAAAATTCTTGAGGTATACACTTTGGACCAGTTTAACCAGAAACTGCATTTCCCCGATGCCAATGACCGGATCGTAAAAAGTTTAAATGATGCGATCAAGCTCCGATTGAAGATCATCCAAACCCAAAGGGAACGCGAAGAACAACAAAATATTTAAAGGTTTTGTTTGTTATTTGAGGGAGGTTTTCGCAACTTCTTCAATAAAGGGATCCAGGAAACCTTTAATCGCGTCTGCGTTTTGAACTGTATAGATCTTGTTGTAAACGGTCATTGGCTCATCAACCAGAACCGCTTTTGCCTCTTCTAATTCCTTGATGGCTTTTTTATTGTCCGGTTCGGTTGTCACTTCCATGTTTTGCAGAAGGTCTGCCTTCCCCAGGCAGGGTACGGCATTTCCGATTGCAGCCACCACCATTCCTGAGCGATGTCGATCTGCGAGGAGCAACCGAAGAAGTTTATCCTTCCATAAATAGGTTCTTGCTCCACTGCCGCCAATTACGATGACTCCGTGAAACACTCCCTTGATTTGGCGGACTCCCTTTGCTGCAGAAACATAACTGTCACCAGTTATTCCCTCAATGGCATCCACAATCAGGACATCCGGATTTGCTCGTCCCGACTTCATCCCAACCGCTTCTTTTAATTTGCTGGAAGCAACAAGAACCTTGGCACCTTCAGAGTTCATAGCTTCAAAAACGGGATCAAACTCGCTTTCCAAATAATAATCTTTGGGAATGATGATCAGTACATTTTTGCCTTCAAGCCGTGCCATTTTTCAATACCCTTTAATTTAAAATTTGAAGGCCGCACGGAAAAACAAATCGTGCAGCCAATGTTTGTGTTTTTCTTCACCCGTGATCCAGGGGAATGGTTAATGTCTGGTTGGAGGAGTCTAGCATAAAGCGGTAGAGTAGAAACCCGTTTTTTGCATAAAGCTGTTCTCCATGTTTAATCAGTAAATTTTTAAATATGGCTCTTTCACCCATGGTTAAAGCAGAGTTCTTTCCAAATACGTAATCAAAATTGAATAATACATGGGTGATTCCCCGCTTTTTTAACCGGATCAAAATGTCTGCCGCATAAACTCCCTTATCAATGATCTCAGTCAAGGTATGTGCTTCGAAAAAGGTGTCGCTGAAAAAGGGTCGATCCATCAGGTATCCGAAGTTTCTCATATAAACAAGCAACACCTTGTCATCTTTCGTCAACATTTCATTGGCCGCCTGATAAGAAGGAAAAGCTTTTATTTGCCGGGCCAGAAACTGTTCCCGTGATTCTTTCTTTAGAAGGTAGGACAAGGGATTAACCTGAAACCATTCTTTCGTTATTGCTGAGGTATTGAAAAACAAACCGAGAGCCAGGATTCCGGTTAATAAAAGCTTTTCCATCTTCCCGATTTGGTATTTTTGTGTCAGTCCAGCTAGGCCGAAAATCAGTAGAACCGCGAGAAAGGCCAATGCCGGTGCCAAAAGACGGATATATTGGGTTTGTACGAACCAGAATACCAGTAACAATACACACACAATAACTGCAGGGAAAGATTTGCGATTCAAACCTATAAGGGCAGGGAATAATAGTAAGTAAAGGATTCCAACCTGCCCATCAAACTTGAGCGAATGAGGTTCGCTGAAAAACGTCAGGTTGATGGGGAGTGATAAAAAATCTAAAAAGCTGTGTCCCATTCCAAAAGAGGAATAGTATTGAAATTGCATTTGGGAACGTGCGATGTCCCAGTTAATTTTGTCTTTCCCGTCAAAAATATTCATGAAAAAGGGAGCCACCGGGTTTCCTGTAAAAAAGTAGTTCCGGGCCAGCCAGGGGGAAAGGATCAATAGCGAACCCAAAACCAGGATCAGGCATTGGGCCAGGGTTTGCCGTGAGTTGTTTTGGGATCGGCCCTGAATCGCGAGTCCCAGAAAGGCCAGTGGCAAAATGATTACTGAAGTTAACTTGGTCGCCACAGCAGCGCCTGCAAATAGTGTCATTAAGATGAACCACCCAGCCTGTTTTCTCTCGTAGCCGTTTTCCCATGAATAAAAGGCCAGAAATATGTAAGCGGCTGCCTGCAAATCAACATAGGCAGAGGAGGCCACACTGAAAAAAGTGGGAGTGGCTATAAATACCAGCGGGGTCAACAGGGAAAAAATTTCATTGGTGTGTTTTTTGGTGTAATGCCAAAGTGCAAACAAAAGCAAAAAAACGATTCCCAAACCTGTCAACTGTGCTAAAGAATCCGAACTCAAAGCCAAAGCAAAAAGATAAAGCATCTCTATTTGCTGAGGGAAAAAGGAATAAATATTGTTGGGCAGGCTGATCAAGCCACCCGCTTCAAGATAAGCCTTGGGTGCTGCCAGGTGATAAACGAGTGCATCGGTAGCAAATGCAGGGGCCAATGCCAGACATATTAAAAGAAGGGAAAGTAGCCCAAGAAAGAAAAGGGCCATATTTCTTATTCCACCATCTTCTGCGGGTTTTGGTGTGAGTTTGCTGATAAAAGCCGGAACTTTTTTCAGGTGCAACAGGTTTTTCCAACCCAGAGCCAGAAAAATCCCTAAAACTCCCCAACAGGCCATGGGATGAATCCAACCGGAAAAGACAAGGAAGGTGATGATCCCGGAAAAAATAATAGATCCCAGTGTGGTGGAGAATAAAACAGCTTCACTTGTATTTGAAAATTTTAATCCGGATATTTTGTTTGAGAGGAGTTGTCCGGAATTATGGAAAGCCAGAAAGATTAAAAGGAAGAGTGCGAAATCCATCAGCTTAATCTAAAGGGGAGCAGGCGCCCTGAAAAAGGCAGGCAATTTAAGCAAGTCGATTTTAACTGGAAACTCCGCTTGTCTCGTTTTGGACAAACAACGAAAATTCTTCGCTGGCTTCTTTGTAATCATCAAACCAGGCGGCCTCCGGATTTCTATAAAATGCTAAAAATCGGGCGTTATCTTCGGGGCTTGCTGCGCGTGCGTATTTGAAGAAAATTTGATCTTCGGTCATTCCCACAACTTCAATTTTTCCCGACTCGTGAGACATGACCAGTCGTGCTCTCTTTGCCAGGCCGGAACAACGTATCCTGGCTTTTTCAAAAATTTCATAACCTTTTTCAATGGGTACCGAGTAAGTTTCATTTCCCAGTGTTGGCCGACACAAAAACACATAGTATGGGGGAACTCCCATAAATGAAAGCTTTGAAAACAATTCTGCGAGTACATCAGGATCATCATTCACCCCTTTAACCATAGGCGTCTGGTTAACCAGCGTCACCCCGGCATCCATCAACACATTAAGGCCTTCAATAGCCTGAGGTGTGAGCTCCCGCGGATGGTTGAAATGAGCCATGATATAGATTTTTTTCTCCTGGGTGCTGTATTTGCGAAACATTTCCAACAAGGAGGAATCATTAAGGATTCGAAAAGGATTGAACGCAGGGACCTTGGTTCCAATGCGAATGATTTTAACGTGATCAATTTCACGGAGCTGTTTAATGATCGGCTCCAGTTTGCTGGTCGAAAGGATTAAGGGATCGCCGCCCGTCAATAATACGTTGTTGATTTGTTTGTTATTTTTAATGTACTCAATTCCAGGACTGACATTCTTAGTAACCTCATCATTCTCATTCATAAACAAACGTTTACGAAAACAGAAGCGGCAATAGGCAGCACAAACTTCGTTGACCAGCAACAATGCGGTGGAGGTGTATTTATGCTCTAAACCATGGACTTTAGTGTATTTTTCTTCATTGGACGCATCAAGCTCACCCCATTCATTCAATTCTTCCACATCGGGCATGATGATGCGTTTGATAGGATCGTTTGGATCGTCCCAATCAATGAGAGATTGGTAGTAGTCGTTGGTCCTGAATACGAATTTATCGTTAACTTTTTGCATTTCCTCCCGCTCGGTATCGGTGAGTTGAGGAATTTGCTCAAGCTTGGTTAAGTATTTGATTTTTTTAAATTGTGAGCTGAGGTGTTTTAATAAAACGTTCATCTAGCACCTCCTTGATAAACAGTTAATATATTGTTTTTTATTGAGTTTTCTCCCCGAAAAAGCTCAAACAAGCAAAAACCATCCCCTTCCTCAAAACTGAGGAAAATAGAACTTAAAATTCTAGGGAGAGGATTATTTAGGTACTTAGCCGGGCATCACCACGATTAAGTAAAGTGAGGGTTTCGACTTGTGTTCAAATAATACTTGATTCGTTCGTGGCTCGCAACCCTATTTGGGTGAATCCACCCCAGTTTGGTTATGAATAAAAAATTCAAGTTATTGAAAATTAAAAGATAAGTAAATTATTTATAAAAGTTGTCTCAGGGTTAATCCTCAGCGTTAATGAAAGAAGAATTTTCTTTGAAATTACGAATTAAACCAGTTTTTCGGTATGAAGTTTTGCCCAAAAATTGAAGGTTTTTTGCGTAAGAAAATTTATTGACAGAAAAACCTCATGGACTATAATGCGATGCTTTAAATCAGCCTTTAATAGCATTCTCCTGATGAAGGGGGATATTCTGTTTGGGATGGTTCAATGGGCGGTTGGGATAGGCAATCCAAGCCCGTTTAATGAGGCAACAGACTGTTAATACAGGTTTTTTATAGTAAGCTTTGATCCACTATTTTAAAGAGGAGATTGTTTCAATGAAAAAGGCTTTAATTCTGAGTGTGATGGTAGTATTCAGCTTGTTTGCAGTTAGCTCTGCTTTCGCAGGCGGAACATGTCCACAACCTCGCAAAACCAAAGCGGCACCTGGCAGTGTGGCAAAAAAAGACATGACTGCAAAAGCGGATGCAGCAAATGGTAAAAAACTCTATCACAAAACCGCAAAACCTATGGCTTGTAAAAACTGCCATGGTGACAAAGGTGATGGAATGGGTAAATTGGGTAAAGCTTTGAAACCCGGACCTCGAAACTTCACCTGTGCTAAAACCATGGCAAATGTATCTGCAGGTCAAATGTTCCATATCATCAAAAATGGTTCTGCCGGTACAGGTATGTCCAAGCAGAAGCTTTCTGATAAAGAAATCTGGGATGTTGTCAAATACATCCGCTCTGAGTTCGTAAAATAAAGTTAACACTTTATTTAAAAGGCAAACCGCTTTTGCGGTTTGCCTTTTTTTTTGCCTTTTTTATCTTTAGGCAACACTTTATATATATGGTGGATTGATTTAAAGTTCAGTCAGGTTCCATTTTTCCATGTAATAATTAATCTCTTATTGGAATTTTTCCCAATATTTTAAAAGGAGATAGTTTGATGAAAAAGGTTTTTATATTGAGTGCTATAGTAATTTTTGGTCTTTTTACTGTTAGCTCTGCTTTCGCTGGAGGCAAATGCCCTCAGCCTCGTAAAACCAAAGCTGCTCCTGGTGGTATGGCTAAAAAGGATATGACCAAAAAGGCGGATGCGGCTAACGGTAAGAAAATTTACATGAAAACCGCAAAACCAATGGCTTGCAAAAACTGCCATGGGGACAATGGGGACGGAGGCGGAAAATTGGGTAAGGCCCTGAAACCTTCTCCTCGTAACTTTACCTGTGCCGAGACTATGAAAAAGGTTTCAGCCGGCCAGATGTTTTTTATTATTAAAAATGGTTCCCCCAACACAGGTATGGTTGCTCACGGTAAAACTTTGAAAGATAAAGAAATCTGGGACGTGGTTAAGTACATCCGCTCTACTTTTGTAAAATAGTTTTCATGAACAAAAAAGGGTAAGCCGGGTGGGTTTACCCTTTTTTTATAGCCTTTTCCGTTCATTGCTCCATTGTATAATGAACCCAGTTCAACTTTTTTCGGAGCCCTCTTTGAATTTCCCCCGGTATTCCAATTTGTTCCTGCATGGATTTTTTTTAATTTTGTTCCAAATCTTGGTGTGTGCAGGTCCCGTTTCTGCTGAAAAATTGGGCTCCTCAAAAAAACCGATTAGGATGATGTTTGTTCCCTCCGGGGATGCTCAGGTCATTATCAAAGGAGGCCAGGAGGTAGCCGGGCTTTTACATCAGGAAACCGGGCTGCATTTTAAATCTTCAGTGGCAACCAGTTATGCTGCTGTGATCGAAGCTATGGGTGCCGGCAAGGTTGATATCGGCTGGCTGGCCAGTTTCAGCTATGTATTGGCAAAAGAAAAATACGATGTTGAACTGCTTCTGATCGTCCAGCGGTTTGGCAGTCCCTTTTACAGGGGACAAATCATGGTTCGGACAGATAGCGGAATAAAGTCTTTAAACGATTTGAAGGGCAAACGGTTTGCCTTTGTCGATCCCGCGTCTACCTCAGGCCATTTATACCCCAAAACCCTGTTGCTTTCCAAAGGACTCGACCCCAAAACATTTTTTGGAAAATCCATATTCGCAGGCTCTCATAACGCCGTAGTCCTTTCAATATTGAAAGGGGAAGTGGACGGTGGAGCGGCCTATGATGGTTCGAGGGCCGCTGTTGCCAAATCTTATCCCGATGTTTTTGAAAAAATAAAAGTCCTGGCCTACACCCGTGAAATTCCCAACGACACGGTGTCGATTCGTAAAGAGTTTCCTGAAGACTTGAAAGTAAAAATAAGAAACGGACTCAAGAAAGTATCACGAAGTCCAAAAGGGAGCAGGATATTGAAAAAGTTGTATGGCATCAGTGGCCTGGTGGATCTGGATGGATTGTTCGATCCGGTCCGCGAAGCGGGAAGATTGCTGAATCTTAATTTGGAAACCTCGAATGCTAAAAATTGAACAGCTTTGCAAAATATACAGCAAAGGGGTAGAAGCCCTTAAAGATATTTCTCTAACCGTTAAAGCGGGAGAGTTTGTGGTGGTGTTGGGTAAAAGCGGATCGGGTAAGTCGACGTTACTGCGTTGCATCAACCGCCTGGTTGAGCCGACCTCCGGAAGGATTTTTCTCAATGATGAAGAGATTACCGGAGCTTCCAATGGCAAGCTTCGTAGGCTGAGACAAAAAATAGGAATGGTGTTTCAACATTACAACCTGGTATCCCGCTACTCTGTTCAAACGAATGTGTTGACCGGAAAACTGGCCTCCCAATCTACCGCAGCTTCTTTTTTCAATTTGTTTCCCCAGTCCGACCTGGAAAAAGCGCAAAATGTATTGCTGCGGCTGGGCCTGGATGATAAGGAATGGGAGCGGGCGGATAACCTGAGTGGCGGACAGCAACAACGGGTGGGTCTGGCGAGGGCTTTAATGCAGGAACCAAAGCTGGTTCTTGCCGATGAACCGGTTTCCAGTCTCGACCCTGCTACCTCCAGGCAGATTTTGGATTTGCTCGCAGAAATCAACAGAGAAGATGATGTGACGATAATTTGCAACCTGCATTTGCCGGCATTGGCCCGTGAATATGGATCACGGATCATTTGTTTGAGTGAAGGACGAATGGTTTTTGATGGTCCTTCGACTGAACTGAGCGAAAACGAACTCCACTCTTTTTACGATTCACAATAATCCTTGGCTGACGTACAATCTCCGGGAATATTAATAAGTTGAAATACTGAACCGATGCTTGAACCCTCAGAAAAACAGTTGAGACAATTTGGCCTGATGATGGCGGGGGTGTTATCCCTTTTTTGTGGTGTTTTCTTTTACAAAAACTGGATCATCGCTGCAAGTGTTCTCGGGGTCTTGATTTTGTTTTTTGGTGGTATGGGGCTTGTCGTTCCCATGGGTCTTCTTCCCGTCCATAAAAAATGGATGGCCTTTGCCGAGGTGATCGGGAACTTCAATGCCAAAGTTATTTTGAGCCTTGCTTATTTTCTGGTATTTACTCCCATCCGCCTGGTGGCCTCGCTATTCCGGGAAGACCCTTTAAGAAGAAAGATTGAACCTCAAAAAGAAACTTACTGGCTCGATTGTGAACCTCGTGATCCGGACCCCAAACGTTATGAAAAACAATTTTAATCCCGGCTCCCCAAATATTTAAAAGGACTTTGTATGGAAAATATTCATAAAGAAATACTCGGATTGATGGGGAAAATCGATATCGACTGCCACGATGAAAAAGACACCATCATTATTGATCTGGCTGGCCAGTTGGATATTTATAATTCAAATGATTTGAGTCGCCTGATCGATGCCTATATTGAAAGGGGATTTAAAAAATTCATCCTGAATTTGGACAAAGTCACTTACCTGGACAGTTCTACGATTAGCGTTTTTATCCATTGTTTTCAAGCTCTTAAGGAGGATGGATGGTTTGTTTTGGCGGGATTGCACGGGGCTCCCAAAGAAGTCTTTGAGCTGGCCAAACTCCATGATGTGTTTGAGATATATCCAGATGTTCCTGCCGCGATGAAGAAAAATTCTTGAATTTTTGGACCTTTCTCCCCCAGTTGGTCTGAGACTTTACCCGTAGGAATGGTCTTTGAAATGTGTTACTTTATTTATATTCTATAAAGATCGGTTAAACAGTTTCTTAATCCGGTTGAATGGGTAGTTAAAAATCATGGTTCCTTATTAAAGGGCAAGCGTTTGTCGCTGGCTTCCCCCAATTTTGAGGCCTTAAATGAAAATGCACTTGATGCGGGTGTGGATGGCGGCATTTGTTATGATAGCGTTCTTCTCCCCAATTCAGGTTTTAGCCTCGGACCCCGAAAATGGTTTTGACAAACCCCAGAATGCCTCAGATATACCCAAGGAACCGGGTTGGAGGCATCCTTCTTACCGGGGATGGGAGTCTTTGAGCGTTCCCGGTTTGGTGGCGACCTACTATGATTTGGATTTAGATCGTCAACTGGATTATATGGTCATTCGAAAAGTGATTCGAAAAGCCTCTTCGGAGGAAACGACGATTGAGCAAGCTATCGAAACCGCTAAATTTGATAATTTAAGCGTATTCTTTTCGCATCCGGTCGTATATTTTACAAACAGAAATCCACTTTTTTATTGCTTGGGTGTGGATTACAGACGCAATTGCCGAGACATCTGGGTCGATATTGCGGAAGATGGTTTGAACGGCAATGAAGAACTTTATACATTATCATCGCCGAGCCTTGGGGTTCGTTAGAAAGAAAAAGAGCCTTTTTTTCTTTTGTATTTTGATAGCTTGGGCCTTTGGACCGCTTCCTGTTTATTCCCATTCAGAACATGGTAATGACTCTGGAAATCCTGCCAAAAGCAAAAAGGAATTGTTGCGCCTGGGGTCCACGGTTTACAAACATATGTGTGTGTTTTGCCACGGACACGATGGAAATGGGGGAGGCAAGGCCATGGCCTACCTTTACCCGTGGCCCAGAGATTTCAGGAAAGGCGTTTTTAAGTATAGAACCACCCCCTTTGGATCACTACCAAGAGATGCGGATATCTATCGGACGATAACCCGTGGAATTCCCGGTACCTCCATGCCAGCATGGAAGGGAGCGCTGTCGGAGGATGAAACCTGGGGCGTAATCGAGTATATTAAAACTTTTTCAAAACGTTTTACAAAAGATAAACCTAAAGAGGCCATAGTTGTTGGTGAAATCCCTGTTTCTGATGAGGATTCCATAAAAAGAGGGCATAGTATTTACAAGGAAATGCGGTGCTCACGCTGTCATGGTAGCGATTTGAAAGGCGATGGGCCCATTGCCGATGAGCTTTATGATATTTGGGACCATCGAATTTTTATTTATGATTTGACCGACCCAAATGCCTTTAAATTTGGTTTTGATAAAAAAGATTTGTTCATGATCCTGACAACGGGGATTGATGGAACCCCGATGAAGTCATACAATCATCTAAACGATCAGGAACGATGGGACCTGGCTTCGTTCATCGAGTCAAAAATAAACAAGGAGTTGCATAAACCGGCAGAATATGAAACTGACCTGATAACTCATGTTGTTGATGAAGAGATTGATATGGACCCCGGCAATCCGATTTGGGATGGCATTGAGGTACAAAATATCCACACCATTCCACTCAATGCCCGGCGAGATCCTATCGACCAGATTCAGTTTCAGTCGGTGATGAACGATGAGGGAATTGCCTTCAGGTTGCAATGGGAGGACCCTGTCCCGAACCGGACTTCCAGCCGGCATCAAGATTTTAAAGATGCGATAGGGATGCAGTTCGCCCTGGGTGATGTTTTATTACATAAACATGGCCATAATGAGCCCTTCTTTGGGATGGGAAACCGCAACAAGGTGGTGAATATCTGGCAGTGGCGGGCTGACTGGCAAACGGAGATAGAAACAAAGGAAGAGCTGGAATATGCCACTCAGGGGATGGACCTGGATACCATGATTTTTGGCGGCGAGGTCAACCCGGTGGATTCGTTGAATCCTTTCAGGGATGTCCCTGTGGAGGAGCTAAATGCTGAGGGATTTGGTACACTAACCCCCCAGCCACAGACAAAACAGAATGTTCTTGGAAAAGGTGTTTGGAAAGATGGCAAATGGAGTGTAGTATTTTTCCGTACACTGGATACTATCAATAAATGGGATATTCGCTTTCAGCGGAAAATTCCCGTCCTTGTGGCATTTGCTGTTTGGGATGGGAAACATCAGGACCGAAACGGGCGAAAGGTCATTTCAATGTGGCAGCGCCTGAAGGTCCCTTCGCCTGCTGATTGAATCTCTCAATAGAGAAATTAATTTTTTTCGGAAACGCGTTTTAAAATAATTTGGAGATTGGTTTCATGTCAGAAGAAAAGGAAATGGAGGAGACTGAATCGGAAGACTCGCTTACCGTGTCTGAAGATGATGAACTAGATCTGGATGAAATGGATGAGGAGGAAGAGGAAGCTCCTGAAGAAGTCAAGGAGGTTGGCGCCTATCTTGTTATTGGACAGGGCGATTTCTCCATGACTCAATCCAACAGAGGTGCCGATGACCCGGGGGATAATACCCTAAGCGAGCCTCAGTATATCGAAAAGTTTGGGGATATGCTGTTTGTAGCCGATCGGGGTAACCATCGCGTAGTGATATGGGAACAGTTTCCGGAAGAAAATGGTGAGCCTTGCTCCCTGGTTTTGGGACAGGAAGATTTTGCAGATTGTCTTGAAAATCGTGGAATGACCACAACGCTGGATGAAATGACCTCGGGACTGGGTGATGAATCTCTGGATGGATTCACCATCAGTAAAGCAGAAGAGGATACACTCTCTCAGCCTGCTGGAATTCAAGTGATTGATGGAAAGCTTTATGTTGTAGATAGTGGTAACCATCGTATTCTCCGCTGGTCAGGCATTCCTTCAGAGGACGGAGAGGCACCCAGTCTGGTATTGGGACAGGATAATCTGGATGACAACGAAGCGAACAGGCGTGGCTTTGTTGGGTCGGGTTCGTTGTTTTTCCCAATGGGAATCAATTCCAGTGACAACCAACACATTTTTGTTGCTGATAAGGACAATCATCGTGTGCTTTTATGGAATAAAATTCCATTCAGTGATGGTTGGAATGCCGATATATCCCTCGGCCAACGGGGAATGGACGAAAGATGGCCGAATCAGGGGGACTTTGACAACGTAGCATCAGACACACTCAGTTTCCCAACCGGTGTTTTCTACGATGCCGAAAGGGAAAAGGTATTTGTTGTAGATCAGGGTAACCACCGAGTTTTGATCTGGAACAAACTCCCGAGGGAAACTGGAGTGGCGGCAGATGTTGTGGTTGGACAAAAAGATTTTCTAAGCAGAGAACCCAATTCAGGAAAAGGCGCTAAACGAGCCTGCCAGGAAGGAATGTATTTCCCCACCGATGTAGTGGTCGGTGAGATGGGAATGTTTGTTTCTGATACCGGAAACAACCGCGTGTTGTATTGGAAAGAAATACCCACCGAAAATGGCCAGCTTCCGGATTGCGTGTTTGGCCAAACAAATTTCAATGAAAATAAAGCCAACCGGGGAGTGGAAGGTGAAGCCACAGCAAGTACGCTGGACGACCCCTTTGGGCTGCTTTTGATTGAAGAAGAGGAAGAAGAAGGTGGTCTTCGGGAAATCCCAATGCCAGACGATGACGATGATGAGGAGACTGCTCTAGCAAACACTGAAGGAGGGGAGGAAGAGGAACCTCAGCCGAACTTCAAACTGTTTATTGCAGACAGAGGAAATTCCCGAGTTGTTGTTTGGGATGAACTGCCTTATCCAAAAGAAGAAGAGAAGGAAGAGGAAGAATTTGAAGAGCTTCAGATTGATGATGAAAATACATTGATCGGTGACGACGATGACGATGATGATTACTTCGACGATGATGACGAAGTCCCACCGGGAGAGCTTCCATCCGCCTGATCATTTGATTTTAACAATTAGAAAGTAATACCAGCGGCTTGGGCAGTGATTGCCCAGGCCGTTTCTTTTTCCATTCAAATAAATATGCCAAAGATACTTATCATTCAGGGCAGCCTCAACCCACAGTCAAAAACCGCAATTGTGGTTCAGGAAGCGGAGAAAATTCTGCAGGGAATAGAGGATATTGATTTTCAAACCCTGGACCTCAGGTCTCTGGATATGCAGTTTTGTGATGGGCGTAAACTTAAAGAATACAATTCCGACACACAAAAGGCATATAAACAGGTTGAAGAGGCAGACGGTTATATAGTCGGAATGCCGGTCTATTGCTATTCGGTTTCCGGTCCCTTAAAAAACTTTATAGATATTACTTCTTCGGCGATGGAAGAGAAGTCGGCAGGCATTCTTTGTACTACGGGAAGTTCCATGTCTTATCTCGCATCTGCGGACCTCGCAAAAATCCTTGCTTATGAATCTGATGTTTTGTCAATCCAACCGGTGGTCTGTACCAGTTATGAAGATTTTAAAGAAGGAAAGCTGGTGAGTAAAAAGGCCCAGGAAAAACTCCAAGCCATGATCGATGTTCTTGTAAGTCAAATAAAGAAATAACCTGAACGGTTATTGGCAATAGGGCGGGATGCCTTCCTCAACGTGCAGGCCGGATTTGCCAGCTTTTATATTTTCATAATTTTTTCTGACACCGGATGCCAACTTTTTCATGGAGCTTTCCATCGTTTCCATAATTTGTTCGGCACTGTCCTTTAAAACATTTCCGAACTTGGGCTGGCATTTCAGGTTTCCCACATCACAGCAGGGAGTCATTTCTCCATTTTGTTGAATCGTCATAATGTCAATGGAACCGCGAGCCGCAGGACAACCTATCAGGTATTTATCCCTGGGAAAAGGAAGGGAGGTCATGGCCCGGTATCCATTTTTATCAACATCGAAGGCGGGAAGCAGGCTGATACCAAAAATAAATTCGGGTTTGCTTGCAAACGCTTCCGTATCTCCCATGTGAGCGGTAAATAATTTTTCATCGCAGTTTGGATGTTCTTTAACCAGGCTTTCTATTTTTTGCGCATAGGTCTCGAGAAGCTCAGTCACATGCGGAAAGTTTTTTTCCTTGAAAAAATTGTATAGCAAACCAATCTGGTTTTTCAGGTCTGAAAGGGATTCATAAACAACATTTACGATCAGTTTGTTTTGAAGTTCCAGCATTTTTTCCAGAAAAGGTTTTTGCGAGCTTTCCCATGCTGTTGGATAAAGGGTGATATCCACTCGGGCATTTAATTTCATGATTTCGACCAGCCGCAACCAGCGCTTCGATTTTTCTGAAAGGATGTCCAGATTGGTATGCAGGCAAACATGCGGAGTCACTGTTTGAAAAATTTTACAAATTTCTACAATGTCCGGATTTTGTGAGGCCTCTCCTCCGGTCAGGTTGATTTCCTGTTGGGCAAGGGTATTTAACACTTCCACATTTTTTATTTTTTCTGCCATGCTCCGGGCCTGTTCTATCGTCATATGCCATTCAGAAACCGGGTGCTCCATCAGGGGTTCATAAACGTGGCAGGAAATACACTCGTCACGGTTATAGCGGTTGCAGCTGGTTTCGACAAAGATACTGAGCACCAAATGTCTCCGGAAAATTTTTGTTCTTTTTGTTTAGGCTATCAGATTTTGCCTGTGATATTAATCTTTGAATTGAATGTGGATGAAGGAAACCGGTGGGGGTGGTGAGTGAAAGGCCGCTTCGATATCTTTTTCACGGTAACCCAGTTTCCTTAGAGGTTTAAAAGCAGCTAATACCTCTTCTTTTGTTACATAAGCGACAGTATCAGGAACTCCGCGATTGCTAAGGTTTTTAGCCAGTTGCTGAATTAGTTTCCTCTGCTTTTTAGGGGTCCCCGGCATGGGAGGATATTCCAGTTTTCCGGGATAGGGGCTATGGTACACCGCGTTCAAAGCCTGCAGGGTACGAAGCATTAAAATGTCTCGATCCCAGCCTTCCATATGGGCTACCTGCGGATGGTTTTGCACAATTTCAACCACTCCTGTGACGTCTGCTTCCATATTTTGTTTTACATATTCGTTTTGATATTCCCGTTTTACATCTGAATATCCGATTTCACGCCCAACATCCTCAAGCAGAGGAAAATTCACCATGAAAGTGTATTGCCCACCATACAAATTAAAATAAGGTCGGCCTTCCTGGTTCAGGTCTTGATACTCAAGCATCCCATAGTCGAATCCGGTATAACCCAGGCTGTTTGGAGTGAGAAGCTCTTTGGCTTTTTTTAAGGTGGCAAAGGCTCCTGTGTTGATGGGAATGGGTATTCCATCGCTCAGTTGTTGCATGTGATTTTGTAACGCCTTTGAAAAGGGCCAATCACTGAGGTCCACCCTTTGAAAATCTCTTTCCCAATGGATCGCATCCAGAAAGGGAGTTCGTTGGCCTAGATTAATAAGATCTTTTTCCTGGAACTGTTGTAGAAAATTTCCCTCGTTCAATTCTGGAAAATCCGGTGGAAGATGGGGGCAAAGATATTCCTCGTAAAACTGGTTTTCATTTTTAATCAAAACTTTTGTGGCCAGGTCATCCCATATTTCATTGGAAATTATTTTTGTGACAGACTTGGGTCGAAAACAATTCAGATTTTCTGCATCAACTCTGACCGTTGAAAACCTTCCACTATGTTGATTGAGGCGTGGATTCGATTTTGCCCCTTTCAGAATTTCTTCGGACTCATCACAAAGAATGTAATGAGTGAACGGATAAACCTGTTGATTGAAGTCAATTTCTTTCAGGCGGCTTAAAAAACATCCCGCAAGGTTGCCATTGCCCACTCCCCATTCCTGAATGGTCCAGACCCCGTCATCCGGCTTTTCCCCTACTGTTTGCTTGTAAAAATCTTCTGCGAGGGTATGTGCCAGCCGGTGGTCGAGACTCACATAAGTTTGAAAATGGTTGTGGATTGCAGGGCCTTTAATTCCATAGAAAATGGAATTGACATGCGTCTGCCACTGGTCCGAGGGTTTGAATTCCCCAAGCGCGATCATGTCGAGGGGGCGCATCATAGAATAATGAGGTAGGAAATTATTCGCCGCTGCTTTCGCGTAGCGATTCCAGTCCGGCAGAATCCTCTCTCAGGTCGGCACCGCTTGCTAACTTACTGGTCTGGGAGACACCACCTGGAATATTGGCTGGGTTGTCGCCAGCGCCCACGGCTTGTTGTTCGGGTTCATTCATGAGCGCTTCGTATTTGCTGTAGGCATTTTGTGATTCTTCCATCAAACCGACTTCTTTGTAACAGCTATATAGATTCAACCAGGCTCCTGAATCCTGTGGATTGAGACTGACCGAAACTTTTAATTCTTTAATGGCGGCTTCAATGCGTCCCATATTTGCATATAAGGTCCCCAGATTGGTGTGCGGCAGGGAATAGTCTGGGGCTAATTCACTGGCTTTGTTAAAAGCTTTTATCGCATCGTCTACCATGTTTTGAGCCGCATAGCAGCTTCCCAAATTACAGTAGGCCTGGGTATCTTTTTCATCTATTTCGACGACACATATGGCGGCATCAATGGCTTCTTCAAAACGGTCGGAATTAAAATAGGCATTTGATAATGCTGCGCGTAATTCTTTGTTTTCAGGGTCAAACATTAGAACTTTTTTGAGGGCAACGATTTCCTTGTCATACGCTCTCAGCATTCCATAGGCTGCTGCCAGATTGGCATAGCTGGTAGTGTCGGTCGGATCAATTTTAATGGCTTTTTCAAAAGCATCCGCGGCACTCTCATACATATCTCTCAGAAGATAAACACCGCCAAGGTTGAATAAAATTTCAGCATCGTTCCTGTCCAGTTCATGTGCCCGGTTGAGTTCGATTAATGCTTCTTCTTCATGATTGAAAAGAACATAAGCAGTACCCAGCAGTTTGTAGACGCGAGGGTTCTTCGGAGCTTTATTGCGAATGGTTTTAAGTTGCTTTATGGCCTCTTCGTAATTGCAACCATCAATCATGAGAGTCGCCAGTTCCAATTGCAAATCCAGATTGTCAGGATCCGTTTTCAATTCTTTACGGACTTGCCGGGTTTTTTTGCTGATCGCCATTTCCCGTTTGGTTTCTTCAGGATCACGGACGCCCAGTTCCTCAAAAATCTCCGGGTCAATTTTCATGGTGATCCAGTCTGTTGGTTTTCCGGCTTTAGCCATAAAACACGCGCTCCAAATTTGTTGAATTCAATTGTTTAAAAAGAAGATATCAATTCTAGGCGATACACCTGCCCCTGTCAACCCGGGCCTCGCCCGGGGGAAAATAGGTCTGAGCTTTTATAGGCTACTCAATGTATCCAAGCTTCTGGATAGGAGGGTGTAAAAAAATCCCCCTGATAAGGGGGATACAGGGGGTTGCTTGATGCCTCCCCTCTATAAAACTAGAACCTGGATACACATTGGGCTTTACAACTGGCTAGGAAGTGGTGCCTATCTCGATAGATATTTCTAGGTTTTTAACTTTTAAAGAAATGCCTTTATCATATATGGTTTCAATCCAGACTTCTTTTTTATCGGGGAAATACGCTACTGTATTAAATTGCTCATCTGAGCCTGGTCCTTCGGTCATGCCTTTTTCTATTTTATATTTTTCTACATGACTAACAATGAGTATTAAATTTTGTTGATTTTCTTCTGAATAAAATGGGATTTTGAAAATAAAAATTTTTGGTTCAAAAATGATTTCATTCTTATCTAATAAGCTATCATGAATTATATCGTTAATTAATGTTAGGTTTTTAGATTCCAGTATAGTTGTCAAATATGGCATTTAACTTTTTATCTCTTTGGTAATAGAATGGGAAGAAGAGTTTTTCCCGAACATTTTACTTCTGATCGGTAAATATTGATTTGAATGTTAAGTTAAGGGGGCAGGTCGATTATTGACTATATGTGTATGCTTTCATCATTTATACAAAATTTACATTAGGGGGCCACACTCGTGGAGGCCATATTCAAAATTTCTTCTTTTCCGTAATGGTCGAGGTAGAGAAGGAAATGTTCCCGAGAAAGGTAGTTCCAGATTTTACGGGAGGGAAAATGCTGTTCTATTATGGAATCGAAACGTTCATAAACATCCATGACTTCTTCCCTTGGCATTCCCTTTTTGATTTCATAATCAAATACGATAGCCATGTCGCGATCCGGATCTTGAATGATCCGGTCAATTTTGAACTTTGCCGGGTTGTGATAAATTGCGGAGTCTTTTTCCAGGGCGAAAATCGATTGTCCCACCGAGTGTATGGTACCGCTTTGCATTTCAGAATTTTCAATCGTAAATTGAATCGTATCTTCCGCTTCGTCTCTTTCTTCTGTAGGAAATCCAAAAAATAAGTAGAGGTGGTTCCAAATTCCAGCTTCCGAGCTGTGTCGCAAAACGGCTCTTTCTGTTTCCTGGTCACAGCCTTTATCAATGACTGACAGAATACGGTCGTTGGCACTTTCTAGTCCGAAAAACAGCATGAGAAATCCTGCACGATAGATATCGTCAAAAAGTTCTGCGGATTCCTTTTCGCTAGACTCGAATTTCAGCATTCCCAGAGAACGCATTTCCACCCCACGTTTTAATATTTCTTTCGACATGCGGTTAAACGCGTTTGGAGAAATGGCTTCGTCTGAAAAAGTGAAATACTTGGTCTTGTATTTTTTTGAAAGATGATCCAGTTCTTCGGCGACCCTCACTTCATTTTCTTTTCTGTAATGCGAGTCATAAATAAAACTGTGGGTGCAGAAAGTACATTTCCCCCAATAGCATCCCCGGCTGGACATATAAGGAAGCACAGGATAGGGCATCAGATATTTTTCCAGGGGTAACTGGTCAAAAGTCGGGCAGACCAGCTCCTCATAAGGTAAAGCCTCGGTTTTGGGATTGCGGATGACCTGGTTGCCTTCCAGATGAATCAGGTTTGGGACTGTGTGTAGCGGTTTATTTGCTTTAAGATGGCAGACCAGCTGGTCAAGCGGAAGTTCTCCTTCAGATACGATCAGACTGTGGAAAAATTCTTTAAATAATTCCTGTTTGTCATCCAGCAAGTCCGCGTGACGATTGAAAACACTACCACCCACGACAATGTGTAGATGGGGGAAACGGCGACGAAGCTGGCGCGCCAGGGTGAGACCGGGTATGACCTGTCCGATATGTATGATAGAAAGTCCGACAATTCCGTATTCGTCCCAGGGTATTTTGGGAGTCAGGTAATTTTCGAACATATGTAGGAATGGGTTGCGCACGGTGTCTTCAGTTGCGCTCAATATTCCCGCCAGGTTTTCTTCCGGATTCCCCTGCATGAAAAATGAATCGAGATCCACACGACTGGGGTGATGTGCATAGGATATTAATTGCATTGCAATTTTAAGGTTTGTGTAAGCTTTGCTGTATATGTCGAATTGAAAGAACCGGTTTTCGTCTTTCAGCACATTTTTTGCATCTTCTACCTCACTAAGAACGGACTCCAGAAAGTCTGTATCTGTCAGGATATCGTTGTAAACGGGCCGCACCTCCTGATCTTCTGTGGCTCTTGTAGGGTCGGCAAGGCGTTTGCGGATGGTCTCTACACAGTATTCCAGGTACTCCCGCGACAAAAAAACATCGTAACATTCGATGTTTAGGTCATACTGGTCTACTGCATGGCCCTTCGACTCCAAATGGGCTTTTAGAGTGGGTAGGGCCAAATAAGGTTGGCTGGGATACCATTGCGGCGGAAACAGGAGAGCGACTTTCACTTTTCCTCCTTTTTTATAGCCGTTATTTCTTGCGAAATTGGTAATAGCACAGGCATAAACCTAAACAAATTTTGGAATTTATCCTAAAAAGTTTTTGGAGCTTGTTTTATAGGTTAGCATATATTTATTCTGAAAACCCTGTCAACCACTGGGCGCAGAGCCGACAGGTCTATTTCTTACTTTTAGCTAAAAAAACCTCAAGCTTCTGGAGTTGGGGTAGCCCTTTTATTCTACCTGGTTAGAGGAGGGACAAATTTAACGAAACTATTATTAAAGTACTAACATCTGTATTCGTTTAGGGGCCTGATACATTGGCCCCTCGCCGGGCAGTTGACAGTGTTTAGGGAAAAGGATTATACTTACGAGATTCCCAGAACTCTTTTAAAAATATTGGTTTATTGTTTTACCTTGTGAAGGAAGGAGATTTGTGTTGAGCGACCAGGATACTGAAACAAAAGAAACAGCGGATTCTTCGGAAGCGCCGGAACAAAAAGAGGTAGATCACCTTTCCGATTTAAGTGAATTGGAGAAAATCAAGGCCGAGCTCCAAAAAGAAAAGGAAAAGGCAGCTCAGGAACTTGCCGAGGGTGAGGAGGAGGAAGAAGATTTAAGGGAGGTAGATTACCTTCAAAAACTAATCACCCTTTCAGTCAAGTTTGATCACCATATCGGTATGTACCTTATGCCCGCTTTTATTGATTGTGGACTGAAATACGACCACCGTCTTGCTGAAAGTTATACCGTGCAGTTAACGACAATTCAGTCGTTTTTGCGTCTTCTAGAAAAAGTGGATGGCGTGACCCGTGAGGAAGTGACCAAGCAATGTATTTTAAATTTGAGAAACATTCTTCAATTGGTCCATAAAAACATGGTTAAACCACTTTTCCGGGAAGTGGGTTTGATGAAAAAGAAACCGAAATCGGAAAGTCTGGACAATTTCAAAAAGAACTGGAATGAGCGAATAGAGGAATTCCAGAAAACCTGTGACTTTGAGTATCAGATACTCGATGTAAAAGGGTTTTTGTTAAAGTAAACAGCCTGAATGGGAGGGTCCGTTAAAAGGCCGGTTCTAAACAGGAAGTAATAAAATTTCAGTTTAAATGTCTGGTTGCAGGCATATGGCTCTAGAGCCCCTTAAGGGGCTCTTTCCTATTGGAGTCCTATCAATGCAAACAGCTGGGAATATGAAAGGGATAAATTTTGGCTGAAGAAACTGTCAGCGAGGAAGGGGAAGATTCAAAAGCCCTTGAAGTTGTAGCTACGGAAGAGACTCTTCCTGAAGAACAACCCAAGGTTGACCACAGTAAACTGTATGTCTGGGTGGCCGACACCGGGAATGATCGAATACAAAAATTTGATGGTAATGGAAAACTGCTGATGCAGTTTGGAACCTCTGGAGGCACAAGGCCTCCCTATGTCCCGGGGGAGTTTAAAACGCCAAGTGGAGTTGCGGTTGACCTGGAAGGCTATATTTGGGTGGTGGATACCGGCTGTCATCGGATACAAAAGTTCGATCCGGAGGGAGACTTCTTTCTGGAGTTTGGAACCGAAGGCTGGGGGCAAGACAAATTTTATATGCCTGAGGAAATTGTGGCAGAGCCTATGGGCACTATTCTCGTTGCCGATACCTCCAATCATTGTGTGAAACGCTATGACGATGATGGCGAGTTTATCCTCAGTTTTGGTTATGCAGGGAACTTTGATGGTTTCATGAAATTCCCCGTTGGAATTGCTTTGGACCGGGAAGGGAATATTTATGTTGCAGACCGGGATAATCAACGGATTCAGATTTTTAACGAAGACGGTCAATTCCTGTCCAAATTTGGGGAGTATGGTTTTGAGCCGGGGCGACTGAACTACCCTACGGGTATAACAGTGCGTAGAGATGGTACTTTGATTGTTGCTGAGAAAAGCCAAAACCGCCTGCAGCTTTTTGATCGAGAGGGGCATTCTCTCGGGATCATTGGTGATGCAGGCAAACGCGATGGTCAGTTCAACTGTCCCTCTTCGGTGGTGGAAGACCCCTACGGCTACGTGTTTGTGGTCGATACCATTAATCAGAGAATTCAGAAATTTGATCCAGACCTGAATTTTATGGCCAAGTGGGGAATCGTAGGTAAAGACCCCGGCCAATTTTATAACCCATCCGGTATTTGTCTGTCATGGGAGCCCGACTGGGCGCCTCAGGAAGAGTGATTCATGAAAAGCCAACCTGTTTCTAAATTCCTTCAAGAAATGCGATTTCCAAACTGTTTTATTCTTTCATTCCTGTTAACCGTTTTTATCTCTGTTGGAAATGTGTGGGCTGAAGGTAGTAAGGATGAGATCTTCGGAGGCCAGATTTTGTCAATGACCGAAGAAAAGCCTCCTCTGACCCCCTCCAACGACCCCCGATTTAAAGATAATAATGATGGGACGGTAACCGACTTGCAAGAAGGGTTGATGTGGAAGAAATTCGATTTTTATCAGGAAAAAAAAATATGGGCAAGTTGGGAGGAATCACAGAAACTTTTAGAAAAGTTTAATGAAGAAGCGTATGCAAGTTACTCGGACTGGCGGTTGCCTACACGCGAAGAGCTGAAAACCCTTTATGAGGAAGATAAAAAAGTTCCTTGGAAATATTACTGGACGGAAAATTTTATACATATTGATCCTATTTTTGGCTATTCGCATTGTTGTTTCTGGTCGAGTGAACTTTATAAAGACAAATATGCCTGGGGATTCAACTACATTGGCGGAAGAGCTTATCCCAGTATGAAAGGTGGAGGTCAGTATCACCTTTCTTTGTCAACGATTCGTCCCGTCAGGACGGTTAAAAAAAAGTAAACTGAAAAAACGATTTCCCATCTTTGAATTTTGCAAATAAACTTTTCAACTTGTCTCTGCAATTGAGTCCAAGCCTATGAGCGAAGAAGAAAAAGAAGAGACCTCTGAAAATGAATCCCCTGAAGAATCTTCGGAAGATTCTGCTGAAGATAGTTCTCCTCAAGCTGAGTTAGAAGAGGGTGAAGCGCCTGATTCGGAAGAAGAACTGGAAGATGAGGATGAGGAGGAGATTGAGTTCGACCTCGAGGCGCAGGTCGAGGAATTTCGAAGGTTAATCGAGGAAGACCCGGATAACTGCGTTAATTATTATAATTTAGGTGAAGCCCTTGCAGAGTTGGGGCAAGCAGGCGAGGCAAAGGAAGCTTTCGATCTGGCTCTGGAATTGGATGTGAATCAGGAGTTCAGTTCCATCATTCATTTGGGGATTGGTAATCTATATTTTCATCAGTTGATGTCGGGGATCCAATCGAATGTTGTTAAAAGCTCGGTGGGAATGCTCTCACAGCATAAGCAGCAAAACTCCATAGACTCTGTTACCGGGGATGATTATTCCATCCCCATCGGTGAGTTTGAAAAAGCCATTCAGCACCTTCCAACCCTCAATGCGGATGAAGATATTGTCGATTATGTCCGGAATAATGCACCCAAACAAATTTCGACCATTTACTACAAATGGGCTTCCGATTTATTTGACAAAGCGCGGCAACTGGAAAATTACGGGGATGAAATAAAAGATATCAAGCAGGGCCTTAAATATTTGAAAAAGACTATAGAGATTGACCCCAACCATGCTCAGGCGAACTTGATGGTTAAGTATGGCAAGAAGATGTTGATGGAGGGATTCAGTATTTACGATGAGTATGGTTTCGAAGCAAAAACAATCCCTGGAACGGGGTAATGCATTTCATAGGTGGAGTAAATAATGCCAAATATAGATGATTTGATAAGGGATAGGTTGAGCAAAGATGGACAGGTGCTCAATTTAAAGGCTCAGTTTTTGAGAGAAGTCGGGGCCAAAGAATTAGCGAAGAGGGAAGAGTTGAAGAATGTTCGGGCCATGGACCTGTCGCAAAATGGGATTGGAGATGAAGGGGTTAAAGCAATAGCAGAATCCGATGTCTTTTCAAATTTAAGAAACTTGAATCTGGCATCCAACAATATCAGTGATGAGGGAGCCAGATGCCTGGCCACATCAAAAAAATTAAATAATCTTCGCAGCCTTCAGTTGGTCGTTAATGATATTTCAGAAGAAGGTGAAAAGATATTAAGGAATTCTACAGATTTGACCAGTCTGACGTCTCTAAAGTTCAGAGTTTAAAAGGGTTTTGGGTGGCTCAATTCGGGGTTCCACAGGCAGAAAAAGCATTAAAAAAGGCTTCCGGGGCAGGGGTTGGAAACTATTGAAAATACAGGGTTTTTGGGGGCTAAAATTATAGTTTTATTAAACGCTTGACTTCCCTTGGGGGTTTTGATATTTTCGGGCCACTCTAGTCAGACCAGTAGGTTTGCTGGGTAGGTTCCGTTCTTTATCAGGCAAGGCAAATAGTCGGAGCCCCACAACTTTAGATAAGATTCACCGATTTAGGTTGATGGATTTATAAATTTATTAGGTTGTTTCGGGTTTACTTTAAATCAAGCTTCGAAAGGGGGAGCAAATGAGAAAGACCGTTTTAACTTTGTTTGCAGTATTGTTTGTATTTTCTTCAGTAGCCAGCGCAAATGTTGGTACATTGAAAGCTGGTGCTTCAGCTGACTGTATTCGAGCTAGCTGGGTAATTGAAAACATCAGTGAAACCAAAGACACCACCGTTCATATTGATATCGGGAAAATGGCGTATTCTTACACCAAAAACTTTGACCGAACTTTGGAGCCGGGTGGATTCTTGGCAAATTCTTTGGAACTTAAAACCACTTTCACCAACAAAGGTCCTGCTGACATCCTGCTGAACTGTCAAGCTCACCGTGTTGAAAACGCTAACCGTGTTGAGTGGAAAAAAGATGCAGGTTCTCACAAAACTTATCAGAATAACTACCATCTGGACCATGTAACTCCTGGCACATACATTGAGCCTGGAATGGGTCAACCAGAAGGTACAGAGCGTGGTCTTTTCAGTCAGGTTAACGGACAGCAACGCGAAGGCGAACGCTAAGACCAGTTTGAATTAAGTGCCGGGGGGCTTTGCCCCCCGGCTTTTTTTTTGGAATTTTTTTGGACATTGAAGCCCAAGGCTAAAAAATTATAAAATACAGAACATAATAAATTTTTGATGAGGCAAAAATGAGTGAAAACAGGTTTGTGGAAAATGGTGACGGTACCGTAACGGATAACCTTACCCAGTTGATGTGGATGCAAAATGACTCGTATTTGGATCTGTTGCGTTTTGTCACTCATAGCGGGGCTCTGAAGTACATGGAAAAGAAAAATAAAGAAGTCTTTGCCGGGCATACGGACTGGCGTTTGCCAAACAAACGAGAGGCGCACTCCCTATTTGATCAGGATAAAGAAATCAAGGATAAATACGACATGGTGATACACATTGATCCGGTGTTCACAAGCGGATGTGGTTATGATACATGGACCAGCAATGTAAGAGGGAAGATTACCGCCTATTGCTATTCCTTTGGCAGTGGCTCAGGAGGCCACAAGGAATCAGAAGACACTTTAAACTCCAGTGTGCGGCTGGTGCGGGGAGAATTCGACAATTCAAAAGCCAAGATTACATTTGTTCCGGAAGTCAGGGATAAAATAACTCAGGGAGGGGGCTGGAGGTAACCTCCGTTCTATGGAATTAAACCTGGAATCAAATACCCACAAACGTTGCAAAATCAGAGGTTTTAAGTCAGCGCAAAACCTTATTTGAGTTGAAAATAAAGGCCTTGAATGGTATTTTGTACTATTAAAAACAATAATGATTCAAAGAGAGTCAACACTCTATCTCCTTGTTAAAGTTTACTGGGTCAGTGCTTATCCCGAATCCCTCCTGCTGGAGTGAGAAGACAATAAGCAAAGTCTCTTTGAATAGACGGGATGGAAAGGGTGTTTTTTTTATTGCTGTTATTTGAGGTGTGAAAGTGGCGCAGCCAAACTGGAAAAAAAACGACAATGGTACCATTGAAGATCATGATACCGATTTGATGTGGGTTGTAAGGGATTCCAGACAGGAATTGGGCAAATGGCTAAATTGGGACGAAAGTATGGCTTATGTAAAGGCTTGTAACGAGCAAAATTATCTGGGATACAATGATTGGCGTTTGCCGAGTAAAAGCGAGGTGCGTTCCATTTTAAAAAACAAGGAGCCCTATCGCGAGATGTTCCTGAATCTACCCAAAAAGCCCGCCCGGCGTGTTTCGAATTACCAGGCAGGTGGAGAAACGAGTTTGTGGACTTCTGAAACCCGATATGACTCATATGCGTGGAAGTGTTACTTTCCCGATTTAAAAGAAGTATGTGTAGATCAATCGGTTTCAACCACAGGAACTTCGGTTCGAATGGTCCGCGATCTGGATTGAATATTTTAAATAGACGAGGTTAATAATGTCTGACGAACAGGAAGAGTTTGAAGAGGTTTCTGATCCCGATCTTTTGGATGATGACACCGAAACCGAATGGGTGGGTGAAGAAGAATGGGGCGATGAGGAGGAAGAAGATGTCGCTCTTGTAGAGGAAGAAGTTCCAAACTTCATCGACAATGGGGATGGGACCATCAGTGATACGCGTACCAACCTGATGTGGAAAAAAGATGATTCTTTCAAGGAATATGGTTATGGAATCAACTGGTTTGAAGCTCAGGATTATTGCGAAATGTTAAACGAAAAACAATTCGCCGGTTATGATGACTGGAGATTGCCCAGTGGTGAAGAGGCCAAAAGCGTTTTCTCCTTCACTCAGTCCAATACAGATAAAGATGGTGCTGAAACTCATATATCAGATTTGTTTGAGCCCGGAGGTGGGCACAATACATGGACTTATGAAGAAAAGCCGGATTATGAACAATATGCGCAGAAGTTCAGTTTTGTAACGGGCAATGATATGTGGGAGCACAAAGATAACGAGTATTCCCATTGCAGGGTGACCCGTGATGTGGTTCAGGATGAGTGGGAACCTGAATGGCGAAAAGATACCAAAGCGTTTGAACGATAATTTTTAATTGTCTGAAGTTTAGAAAAGACAGAATTGGAGTTTTGTGAGCCACTACATGATTTTTGGAAAAGACGATTGCCCTCATACCCAAAAGGCAGTTTCGGATTTCAAGGAAAAACACCGTTCTTTTATTTATATTAATGTGGACAAGGATCCACATGGATTAAAAAAGTTGTTGGAATATTCCAATGATCAATATGTTGTTCCGGTAATTGTCAATGTCGATGAAGACAGTGTTGAAATAGGTTATACCGGGGAATAGAACTTAGATGCCACTGGGTAACCCGGTGAAGGACTAAAATTATGGAAGAAAATTTACCGCAAAAAGCAGATCAACAACTGGCGGAACAAAAAGACGACAAACCCAAAAGGTTTGTCGAAAAAGGCCGGGATGTTGTGTTCGATAATAAAACCCGTCTTTACTGGTTAAAGAAAGACTCCTGGCAGGATAAAGGAAAATTTTATAACTGGCACGAAGCCACTGAATTTGCCGCAAGAAAGAATATGAGAAAAATCGGCGGCTTTGATGATTGGCGGCTTCCCAATGTTGATGAAGCAACTTCACTCTATGATGAAAATTGTGAGATCCCCGGGAAGGGTGGCACCCGCCTTCACATTGACCCGATTTTTCCTGAAGGTGCGTTCAAAACCGGATGGATTGCAGGTGATACCTCTACAAGGAGACCCCGGTTCGATTATAGCGAGGGGAAGGTGGTAAGTGTTGAGGAGTACAGCTTTGGTTCGGTTCGGATTTGCCGCAAAGATGTGGTTGTGAAGCACCAGTCTGCTCCTCGAAGAAGGTAAAACCGATGACAGAATCCACAAAACTAAAATACATTGATAATGGCGATGAAACCGTGTCAGATACCAGGCACGGTATCATGTGGATGAAAAACGACACCTGGCTGGAATTGGGCCGGTTGATCACCTGGCACGAAAGCCTGGAGCTTGCCAAAAAAAAGAACGAGGAAAAATTTGCGGGCTATAGCAACTGGCGGATTCCCTCTGCATCGGAAGCTAAATATCTTTTTGATTCTGGATCCAGCAACACTGATGTGGAAGGTTGTGAAATCCACATTGACCCTATTTTCCCTTCAGGTTGCGGTTTTTCAACCTGGACGAGTCAGACCCGGGGCGCAAAGGCCGCTATGTCTTACGACTTCAGGTCGGATTATGAATACTGGCTGGCAAAGGAGAATGACGGGTTCCCCAGTGCGGTTAGATTAGTAAGGAGTGAAAAGGAGGAAGAGGAAGACCCGGATTTAGTTCGAATCGAAAAACAAAAGGATGGAACGATCATAGATAACAAAACCGGCCTTCAATGGAAAGCCGATGATTCTTATATGGATCTGGATAAATGGGTGACTTGGGAAGAGGCAAAAACCTATGTAGTCGAACTAAATCGCAGAAGATTTGCAGGTTTTGAAGACTGGAGACTGCCTACTCGGAAAGAAGCTCAATCCATTTATGACGCAGCGAACCCTGTGACAGATAATTATGGGGATACAATTTTTCTGATTAAAGGATTTCCTGCAGGAGCAGGGCAAACATCGTGGACAAAAACCCTGCACAAAACAGAAAGGGGCATGGCAATTCGATTTCATTTTTATAATGGCGATTATAAATGGCATCAAATGGGGTTAAGAAGTCATGGGGTTCGAGCGGTCCGTACGCTTAAAAAGGATGCCTGAATAATTTTATGAGTGAAGACAACAAACCCCAGACGCGTTTCGTGGAAGGGGATAGCGATACGATAATCGATTGTGCCAAGCGACTGGTTTGGTTAAAGCAGGATACCTGGCAAATCACGGGTAAGTGGATGGGCCAGTTGCAGGTCAAGGAATTTGCCGAAACTTTAAATAGAAAACGGTTTGCAGGGTTTTCAAACTGGAGACTGCCTACGGCAAACGAGGCGAAAAGTCTTTTCAACAAGAACTGGAAGAACTCGGATAATTCCGGCAAAGAGATGTATTTGTCAGATATTTTCGATTCCGGGAGTTGTTTTTTATGTTGGACCAGTGATGTCAGGCACAAAGTGCAAGGAGTTCGCTTTAGTTATCGAAAAGGGGTAACGATGTATGATGATATTTATCGTACATCAAGAGGATCTTCGCGACTGGTTCGGGATATTGAGGATAATGAGGATTTGATCTAAAAAGGATTGTATTGGGAAATGGAAAAAAGATTTATCGACAATGGCGATGGAACGGTCACCGACCTGGAAACAAAATTAATGTGGAAACAGACGGACTCTTTTCAGGATACAAGCCAATGGTCGAATTGGTTCAAGGCTAATGATTATGTTCGCGACCTGGGAATTAAAAAGTTTGCAGGATATACGGATTGGAGGATGCCAACTTTGGATGAAGCGGAAAGCCTCCACGATGAAAATCATAGTATCAAGGATACGGATAGAATGGATATTTTCATCAGTGATGCTTTTTCTCCAGGAGGGGGATTTACGACATGGACATCGAATGAGATGCCACATGCCACCGCCGCAATATTCTATTATAGATATGGCCATGCCAATTCAAATCATAAAGAAGATATCACAAAGGATGCTGTGCGGGCGGTTCGGGATGTAGAGAAGAAGGATGTGGAACGCGGAGTGTTTAAAAAGTATCCCGGTTTTTCCGATTCCCCGCTTCCTCGCTAATAAAGGGATATTAAAAAATTTTCTTGATTAATTATTGAAGGGAAATTGTCATCGAAAGCTACAGAGAAATAAATAAGCAGGAAAGTGAAAATTCGGTACTGACTTACCGATTCGAGGAAGAGGACTATAAAAATAACTATGTCCTGGAGGACTATTACCACACCAGTCCCTTTTTCGACTACAATTATGTGGTCTTATACCTGCGGGATATGGACAATCCGGGGAATTCGTTTGCCTTCCAGGTTAACTTTAATAAAACATTCAATACGATTCCAGATCATCCGAAATTGACGGACGTTCAGACTCAGATTGCAAAAGGTTTTGCAAAAAATGCAGCGGATGAATTGATCCTGCTTTTTAAACAACGGGCTATTGAAGCAAAAGCGTATGGTGAAAAAAATCCAGCGACGTATCTGGAATTTGAACCCGGTCGTTATTTTAATTTCATTGAATTAATTCCGCGAAATAATGAAATGTTGGACTTTAAACATGGGTCCGATCAATATTTTGCCGAAGATTCCTATGACATTGACCCTCGAAATGACAATAGATGCTTGAAATTGTCCTTCTTTAAATTCCAATTGGACAATTCCGACCAGGCACCTATTTTTTCTACCACTTATTATTTCGATGAAAAATTGAGAGAGCAGGAGGATGCAAAGCTCACTCCAAAAAATAACGAAATGCTGATTGCGTTGAACCAGTTTATACCGGATCTAAACGATCGGCTGAAAAAGAGATATAAAATTGCAAAAAAAATTGGAAACGATCTTCTGGAAAAACAGGAACCTGTAGAAGTAAAACATGAAAAGATAAAACCAAACGACCCCTGTCCATGCGGGTCGGGTAAGAAATATAAAAAGTGTTGTGCAATGATGGTGAATTGATTTTCTAATAAACAATTGAGACCTGGTCTCATTTTCCGGAATTAAATAATGGCAAAAGAGAGAAAAGTAAAAAAAGTTCAAGCCCGGCATATTCTTGTAGGCTCTAAGGAGCTTGCAGAAGAATTAAAAGTGAAAATAGATGAAGGGGCAGAATTTACCAAACTGGCTGAAGAACATAGTGAGTGCCCGTCCAAAAAACGGGGTGGAGATTTGGGTTGGTTTGGTAAAGGGGCTATGGTGCGTCCTTTTGAGGTGGCCGCCTTTACCGCTCAGGAGGGAGAGGTTGTTGGTCCTGTCCATACGGAGTTTGGTTGGCATTTGATCTATGTTTATGAAATCCAGGAAGATGTCGATGCGGATGCAGGACCTCCCACCGGAGACGAGGATGCGGATGAGGGTACCTTGCGTCTGGTAGCAGAAAATTATGCGCATGAATTTATGATGCTGGGTTACACCAGTAAAAAAGTGTTGAGTCTTTTTACCAGCCCTCATTTCAAATCAGCAAACACGGTTTACAATATCCTTGGAGAAGAAGTCATTAACGAAATCATTGCCCAGGTTTTTGGACAGAAGGTTGAAAAGTCTGAAGGCGAGGGGTCGGGAGAGGAAACCGCGAAATAGAATTTTTTGAAGGAATAAAAAAAAGCGTGGCTCCCAAAGGGAGACCACGCTTTTTTATTGCTCATTATTAAAGGGTGACACTTTGAACGTTTATGATATTGGCGGTATTTCGGAGCTCTCGCAAAGCTTCTGTGGTCGGCGGTATATCGATGTTGATAATTGCCACAGCTTTGCCGCCATCTTCCACTCTTCCCAGATGGAAACCTGCTATATTCAAATTGTGCTTGCCGAGAATATTTCCCAGGTTGCCGATGACGCCGGGAACATCCATATTGTTCAGCACCAGCATATTTTTTGAAAGAACGGCTTCCAGGCTGTATTCCTCAAACTGCACAATTCGAGAATCTCCTTTTCCGAAAATACTGCCGATCACTCGATGGGTTCCTTTTTCTGTGGTCACTTGAACCTGAATGGTGCTGGTGTACTCATGCACTTCATTACTTTTTGATTCTTGTACCTCAACTCCTCTTTCTTTGGCGATGAAGGGAGCGTTGACCATGTTCACACCATCGATGGATTTGTTCAGGAGTCCTTTTATTATTGCGATTGTAATGGGTTCTACGGTCAGGCCAGCAACCTCTCCATTGTAGGAGATTTCGATTCGTGTAAGAGCCTCTTCCGTTACCTGGGATAAGAAACCGCCCAAATCTTCTCCCAATACCAAGTAAGGTTTGATTTTTGCCAGGGTGTCCGCATCAATGGATGGAACGTTGACAGAATTTCGAATGTTTCCATATTTAAGGTAATCGATAATCTGGTCACAAATAGCGATCGCAACTTTTTCCTGGGCCTCTCCAGTAGATGCTCCCAGATGCGGGGTACAAGTGATTTCATCCACCTGAAGCAATGGGCTGTCCAAAGCCAAAGGTTCTTTGGAATAAACGTCGAGAGCGGCCTGTGCCACTTTCTTTTCTTTGATAGCTTCGATCAAAGCGTCATCATCGATCAAACTTCCACGAGCACAGTTTACGATTCTTATCCCCGGTTTCATGATGTCAAACTCTGCTTTGCCCAAAAGGGCCTTGCCATCTGCGAGCCCAGGAGTGTGAAGGGAAAGGAAATCAGATCTTGCGAGCAGGTCATTCAACTCTACCAGTTCCACACCTGCTTTTTCCGCTCTTTCCTGTGAGATGTATGGATCATGAACGATTATCTTCATTTGAAAGGCTCGTGCGCGGTCAGCGACCACAGATCCGATGCGGCCAAAACCAATGATACCCAGAGTTTTTTCGAAAAGTTCAACACCCATAAACTCTTTAGGAGCCCATTTTTCATTTTTAAGTTTCCAGCTTGCCCGGGGAATGTTGCGCGACATGGAAAGCAGCAGGGCCATGGAATGTTCTGCGGTTGTGATTAAATTTCCTTCCGGGGCATTCATGACAATGACGCCTTTTTGACCGGCAGCATCCAGATCAATATTGTCAACCCCGATACCGGCTCTTCCAATAACCTTAAGGTTTTTGGCTGCTTCAATTATTTCTGCAACTACTTTGGTAGCACTTCGAACAATCAGCCCATCATATTCAGGAATGATTTCGATAAGTTCTTCCTTGGACAGTCCGGTCTTAACATCGACATCAATTCCGGACTCTTTTTTTAGAATTTCAACTCCTGTTGCGGAGAGGTTGTCTGAAACCAAAACTTTCATTATCAAACTCCAATATTAATATGCTTAACCACCTTGGCCCAGGTGGCAATGTTAGCCAAAGATTAAAAGATAACTCTTAGGCCTTACGCTTTTCAAAATCATCCATATAATTAATCAGGGCATCTACCCCGGCTTCAGGCATGGCATTATAGATACTCGCCCGCATTCCACCCACAGAACGATGCCCTTTAAGGGTGGTCAACCCGGCCTCCTCGGCACCTGCTAAAAATTCTTTGTCCAGGTCGGCATTTGCCAGAACAAAGGGTATATTCATCCAAGACCGCGAAGCTTTTTCCACGGGATTGCTATAGAAGCTCGAATTGTCAATCGCGGCATACAATTTATTGGCCTTGTTTTCGTTCAACTTTTCCATTGCGGAAAGTCCACCTTGCTCTTTCACCCATTTGAAGACCAGGCCGGCTAAATAGAGAGTGTATGTCGGAGGCGTGTTCAACATGGAGTCCGCTTCCGCTTGTTTCGCGTAATCGAAAACACTCGGAGTGATGGGTAACGAATCCCCAATGAGATCATCGCGAACAATGACTAATGTTACTCCGGCCGGTCCAATATTTTTTTGCGCACCCGCATAAATCAGACCAAAACGGCTCACATCGATGGGACGGGATAAAATCGTTGAGGAAAAATCGCCAACCAGTGGCACATCTCCGGAATCCGGAATCCAATGAAATTCTACACCGCCTATGGTTTCGTTTGGAGTGTAGTGCACATAAGCCGCATCTGAGCTCAAAGACCAACTCTCAAAGGGTGGAATTGTGGTGAAATTATCCGCTTCCGATGAGGCCGCCACGTTCACCTCACAATATTTTTTTGCTTCACTAATGGCTTTCTTCCCCCAGGCACCCGTCCAAATATAATCTGCTTTTGTTTTACCGCGAAGCAGATTCATGGGGATGGTTGCAAATTGAGTCGTCGCACCCCCCTGTAGAAACAGGACCTTATAATTCTCGGGTACATCAAACAATTCACGGACATCTTTTTCCGCCTCGGCGTGAACAGAAACAAATTCTTTGCCTCTGTGACTCATTTCCATGATCGAAGCCCCGGCACCATGCCAATCCAGCATTTCTTCCTGCGCCTGCTTTAACACGGACTCTGGTAACATGGCTGGGCCCGCACTGAAATTAAATTTTCTGGGCATTACTAACTATCTCCTATTTTGGTCATGAGAGACAAAAACTCTCTATGGCTTATTCAATCTTCAAATTTAATATAAATTTTCCCTTAGGTCTCAAAGAGACATAGCGCCATTTAAATCCAGTCTGGGGGAAAAAGAGGGTTGGGGGTATTATGGATTACTGGGCTTTTGAAGAAAAAAACCCAAACTCACCCCGATCGATGTTCGACCATGAAGCACCTTTTATAATAGAAAATGGCTTTAAAATCCAATCTTTTTTAAGAAAATAGCCTTTGTGGGAGGTGCGCAAACCCTAATTTTTGGCGGGAGAATCCAAAACGGTAAAATTTAGGATTGGGGTTTTTCTTCCTCAGAATCGTCCGGCGATTCCAACTCCAGTCCCAGGTCTTCAATCTCTATTTCAGGGACTTCGTTGTTGGATGTGGAAAGTGGACCCTCAGAATCGTCAATTTCCAGGTTGAGATCAATTTCTTCCAATTGGCTGGCAAGTTCAGAGGGATCAGGATCGTTTGAAGGCGGAGGTTCATACCCCAGATCCAGTTTGATTTCATTATCCCCTAAATCCAGTTCGGGGCTTTCCCCTTCAGAAGGTGATGGTTCTGCGTCATTTATCTCCAGCATTGGCTCATCAATGGTCAATGCTGGCTCCTCCGATGGGTCGGAAATTTCCAGAACGGGTTCGTCTTCAGATTGGGCCGTTTCCGGCTCGGTTATTTCCAACATTGGCTCATCGATGGTTAATGCTGGCCCTCCCGCCAGATCGGGAATTTCCAAAACAGGTTCCTCCTCCGACAGGGTAGGTTCGGTGATTTCCAGCGTTGGTTCGTCGATGGTAAGCGCTGGCTCTTCTGCTGGATCGGGAATTTCCAGAACATCTTCGTCTTCTGAGGCGATCGGCTCTGGCTCGGTTATTTCTAAAGCAGGTTCCTCAATGGAAAGTGTGGGCTCTTCCGGGTCGGTGATCTCAAGCACAGGTTCCAATGAAGGAGATTCGCCTGATTCATCTAGGATTATGGCCTCTTCAGAAGTTTCTTCCACCGGTTCGGTGGATTTGGCTTCCTCAGTGACTTGAAAAGGTTCCAGCCCCAAACCTTCAACCTCAACCTCTCCCAAGTCAATATCTGCATTTGGGTCAAACTCCAACGGTTCAAATTCTGAAACCTCCTGATCCGTTGGAATTTGGGCTTCTTCAATTTCCCCTTCCTGGATCTCGGGAAGGTCTAAATTGAAGTCCCCGGTTTCCGGGTCGATGAAGGATTCCGGCTCTTCCTTTTCAAGTACGGCTACATTTTCGGGACTATTTTCCTCCAAAGCCTCCTCTTTTTTCACTTCAGGTGGACCCCCGAAGATGTAAAAAGACTCCTTTCCCGTCAGTGCTGGCAGGTTTTTAGCCTTTTTGAACTTAAAACCACAGGCTCCGCAGGTTTTGGAGATTTTGAAGGAAATATAACCGCATTCAGGACATTGCATGTAAAAAAAATATCCCAAAAATGGCGTAACGTCAAGAAAAATAAATAATTATGGGATTCGGATACTTCTGTGCCAGCCCGGAAAAGCCATAAAAAATGGGTAAATAGAGGTCCTTAGGTTGACGATGAGGGTGGATTTGGTTAGAATCAAGAAATCCAATTAGTTAATTTAAGGAACGGCCTACAGGGCCAGACTGTTTTCAGCGGTCCTGTTTCTTGGGGGGGAGATTTAGGGTGAAAAAAATCAGCCATTTATTTAATCTCTTGTGCTTTAAATTGGGCGAAACCATCTTCCCCATCTTTGAGCCCTTGCTGAAACTCGCTGAAAATAAAAACCCTGAGGTTCGAAGGCATTTCAATCAAGCCATTGCCAGCCTGAATAATAGAAAACAGACCATCGCTCTTCTCAATCTGAACATGGTTCTGAGCCTGAAGCCCAACCATTTTCTCGCGCGCGTCTTCCGGGGCAGAATATATGTCCAGGAAGGACAATACCGCCTGGCATCTGAAGATTATCTGGAAGCTAACCGCATCAGCCAGTACCGATTCATCCATTACGACCTGTACCGCGAATATTTGAAGTCGGTAAATAACGAGTTTGGCAGTCAGGGGGGACCGATCCTGGAAAAATTTGATGATGTCTTTGAGTCCATGAATCTGATTTCAGGGGGACCGGATTGGGAACCCGAGGCCGGCCAGGAAATTCAGGAAAATCTCTCTCTCATCGAAACCGATGAAACTTACCAAATGCAGGAATTGACTCCCGAAGAAAAAGAAAAATTTGATATATTAGGCCCCATATCCCAACAGGAAATCGAAGAAACTGATTGGGATTCGTTTATGGATGAACTTGATTCCTAGTTGGAATCCAAACTCATCCCCTTCCTGTTTTAAATTTTTAGCGGATACCAAGTGATCAAAAGGATTGATCTGGAAAAACTTGAATCAACCATGCTGGCTCCCTATGCCATGAAAAGTGGTGAAAGCCTGGGTCGCCAACACCCGGAAGAGGAACACCCCTACCGCAGCCGGTTCCAAAGAGACCGTGACCGCATCATCCATACCTCTGCATTTCGGAGGCTGGAATATAAAACCCAGGTGTTCGTTTACCATGAAGGTGATTACTACCGAACCCGGCTTACCCATTCGCTTGAAGTGGCGCAGATTGCAAGGTCCATTTGCAAATCCCTGCAACTGAATGAAGACCTTGCCGAATCCGTTGCGCTTTCACACGATCTGGGCCATCCGCCATTCGGTCATACCGGACAGGATGTTTTGAACCGGTTGATGAAAGACCATGGGGGATTCGAACACAACAAACAAAGTCTGCGAATTGTAAAACTACTCGAAAAAAGATATCCCGACTTTGATGGACTCAACCTGACCTGGGAAGTACTGGAGGGCATCTGCAAACACACGAAAGACGATGAAAACCCTATCACCTCACAGGAGGGAGTGCGCTATCCATCACTGGAAGCACAGATCGCAGATTTGTCAGATGCCATCGCCTACAACGCACACGATCTCGATGATGGCATCACCTCGAACCTTCTCGATGTCGAGCAACTAAGACAAGTCGCACTGTGGAAAGAGAACGAAGACCGGTTCGATGAAAACTATTCGGGACTGGATTTCAAACTGAAAAAATACCAGGTGGTGCGGGGCATCATCAATGAACTGGTCACCGACCTTCGCGAAGCTACCCTGAAAAATATTGAGCAACATAATGTGAACAATGTGGATGAAATTCGCCGGGCTCCGAAACGAATCGCCGCCTTCAGCAAAGAGGTGGCGGAAAAAAATACCGAACTGAAAAAGTTCCTGCATAAAAACATGTATTCGCATCGCAAGGTATTACGGATGGAGTTCAAAGCCAAACTGACTCTGAAGGGGATCTTCGAGGCTTACAGCAAAATGTCGGGACTCCTCCCCGAATCCGTCTTAAAAAATGAATCGCACGGTCCGTTGGAACGACGCATCTGCGATTACGTTTCCGGGATGACCGACCGCTACGCACTCAACGAACATAAAAATCTTTATGGTTCAGATGAAGAGGGCTGAGAGAATCGAATTCAAATTTATAATTAACCCCCCTTAATCCCCCCTTATCAGGGGGGATATATTATTTGACCTCCCCCTGAGAAGGGGGACTGAGGGGGTTGCCTTTAATTTTAATCCAATGAACAACATCAAATCCATATGCGTCTTCTGCGGTTCCAGCGAAGCGGTGGACGACCGTTATAAAAAAGTCGCCACCGAACTGGGTCGCGAAATCGGAAAGAGGGGAGTCGACCTGGTTTACGGCGGTGCCTCGATTGGACTGATGGGTTGTGTTGCCAGAGGCGTGCATGAAGAGAGGGGGAAAGTCATTGGCATCCTCCCCGAGTTCTTCCACAAAAAAGATATCGGCTACCTCGATGCAGACGAATTGATCGTTACGGTGGATATGCGTGAAAGAAAAGCAAAGATGGATGAACGCAGCGACGCGTTCATTGTATTGCCGGGAGGCATTGGAACGCTGGAGGAAGCGATTGAGATTTTATCCTTAAGGCAACTGAAACAGTCCAGCAAACCCCTGGTGTTTATCAATACCGATGGATTTTACGACAAACTCAACGAAACCTTTGATGCGATGATCGAGCAGAACTTCGCAAAGGATAACATCCGCGAAATGTTTGCAATGTGCCCCGACCCTCAAAGCGCGATGGAATATGTCTTTAGCTATGGAGTTTGATATTTTTTGCCACAGATGTACCCGTTCCAGGCATGTGTTATGCTCAACCTTAAACTTCATGCCCTGAAAGGGTAAAGGCTAAGGAAAGTTATCACAAACACGGATGAACAGAGGTGATAAACTCCTCCCCTATCATGAGGGGAGGTTGGGAGGGGTGTGGATTTTTCTTTCCCTCTGTGTTGTATTACAGCCACTTACATTCAGTAGTGGATTTAACCCCTTGATTTAGATTGATTAATTAAGCAATTTAAGCCTTGTTGATTTTGTCAATATCGTTACACAGTTTTACAAAGGCTTTGAGTATGTCAGTTGCGGTGATGATGCCAACCAGTTTGTTTTTATGGACCACGGGCAAAGCACCAATTTTTCTTTTAGCCATAATCGCTGCTGCATCTGCTGCCCTTTGTTCTGGTTCAACAGTTATGACACCTCGTCGCATAATGTTTTTTACTTTCCGGGTAGAAAGCTTGACGGTTGTGCCGTCTGGATTGACAACGAAGTTCTTTTTAGGTCCAAGAATTTTTTTAAGATCACGGTCTGATAAAATGCCGACCAGTTTATTGTTTTCAACGACAGGCAGGTGACGGATATTTTCAAAATTATATAAAAAGAATACCCTGTCCAGGTTATCGTTGGGGTTTACGGTGATCGGGTTTTTTGACATCAGTTCTTTGACTTTCATGTGATTTTCCTGGCGCGCCCTGTTAAATTTTTTGCAAAGTTATGAAACGATAATCTTAACACAACGAGGACCGTCGCTAAAGGTAA
>JAYNIA010000017.1:0-41352 GCA_038108555.1 Nitrospinota bacterium
ATCGATTCCAAATCCTGGCGGATTTCCTCTTTCCACTCCACAAAGTTTTCCCGATCAAAGGCAATAGCTAATTGAGTTTCTTTTTTCTTATTTTGTTTCAATTTTTTCCTTGCCCCGGCAACCGTAAACTTTTCTGCATACAATAATTGCTTGATCTCAAAAATCAGCTCCACATCCCTTTTTTGATACAACCGTTGACCGGATTTATTCTTTTTGGGTTTGAGGGATTCAATTTCCTCTTCCCAGTACCTTAGAACATGCTGCTCAATACCGGTCAATTCCGCGACTTCACCTATTTTAAAGAATAATTTATCAGGAATCGGAGGGGTTTTCATGTGACTGATTGGTTGAAGCCAGGAGTTGCTTGCTGGGTTTAAAGGTTAAAACAGTTCGGGGACTGATTCGTATGGACTCACCGGTTTTAGGGTTCCGCGCATTGCGGGCATTTTTTTTCCTTAATATAAAACTTGCAAACCGTGATATCCGAACATTTTCCCCCTGGGCCAAACGGCTCTTGATTTCATCAAACAAAATATCAACAGCTTGAGCGGCCTCCTGTCTCGTGAACCCGACCTTTTCATAGACAAGATCGACAATATCGGCTTTTACAAGAGTCCCATTTGAATCTGCTTTATTCAATATACCCACCTATTAAGGAAGATCAAAATATAATTTATATTGGAACAAAAAGTTAATGCGTCTCTTCATAGTTCTTGTTGGCTTCATCTATAATTTTTTTCATCAGATGATCCGGAACATCTTCATAGTGGTCAAATTCCATGACAAACATTCCCCGGCCTCCCGTCATTGAAGTCAGGTCGGCAGCATAGTTTAAAACCTCCGCCATGGGAACATGGGCGCGAATCGTCTGCACATCTTCTCCGGGTTCAATTCCCTGAATCTTTCCCCGTTTGGCATTCAGGTCGCCCATCACATCACCCACCTGGTCATTTGGAACCACAATCTCCATATTCATGACCGGTTCAATAAGAATGGGTTTGCATTCGGGTATTCCCTTTTTGAACCCGAGGGAACCGGCAATTTTAAAAGCCATTTCCGAGGAGTCCACATTATGATAGGAACCATCGTAAAGACTCACCTTCACATCCACCATGGGGTAATGGGCTATAATCCCACCAGCCATGGCTTCCTGAATTCCCTTTTCAACCGCCGGAATGTAGGTTTTGGGAATGGCTCCCCCCACGATCTTGTTCTCAAAAACAAACCCTTCTCCTCTTTTTAAGGGAGAAATTTCTATCCAAGTATCACCAAACTGCCCCTTACCCCCGGTCTGCTTTTTGTATTTCCCCTGAACCTTAGTGGTTCCTTTTATCGCTTCACGATATGGGATTTGTGGTGCCTTTACATCCACTTCAACTCCAAACCGGGCTTTTAATTTTTCCAATGCAACATCAAAATGAACTTGGCCAAGACCTGAAATCAGCAATTCCCCGGTCTGCGAATTTCTTTCAACCTTCAGAGTGGGATCTTCTTCCGTCAGCCTTTGCAGAGCCTGACTTATTTTTTCCTCATCCGCACGAGTTTTGGGTAGCAATGCCCTTGAAAAGACCGGTAAAGGAAAATGGATTGGAGGGAAAATAACCTTTTCCTCGGTATCCGAGAAAGTATCTCCCGTGACCGTTTGTTTTAATTTGGCAACCGTCCCTATCTCACCCGCAGGCACTTCAGGTACAGGAACCTGCGTTTTTCCCTGCAACATATAAAGTTGACCCACGCGCTCCGAAACTCCCCGAGAGGTGTTGAATATTGACGAGTCCCCTTTTACCGTACCTGAAAATGTTCTAAAAAGAGTCAGCTTCCCGGCATATGGGTCCGCCACTGTTTTAAACACTAATGCCGATGCTGGGTCCGTTCCACCTGCAGAGCGACTTAGTTCTGAATCATCATCCGATTTTTTGGCCGTGACCGGAGCCCGGTTGTCAGGAGAAGGCAGATATTTCACAGCCGCCTGCAATAAAAGATCAACACCAATATTTTCCGTTGCAGAACCACATAAGACCGGAATCAATTGCCCCTGTTGAATCCCCTCTTTCAGTCCTCTTGAAAATTCTTCTTCAGTAAGTTCGCCACTTTCGAGATATTTTTCTATCAATTCATCATCCACCTCGGCCACGGCTTCCATCAGTTCGGCATGGCTGAGTTCCATTTCGTCCAAGAGATCTGAAGGCACGTCCCCCTGTTTGCCTTTGCCATCTCCCCCTTTATTGTAGGCAAAATATTTATTCTCAATCAGGTCAACAATCCCTGAGAAATTCTCCCCATTTCCCTGTGGCAAATGAATAAAAATGGGTGTTTTTTTGAATTTACTTTTAATGGCATCAATAACCGGAGCGGTATTGGCCCGTTCATGATCCATTTTATTCAAGAAAATGATTCGGGGCAGCTCCAGTTCATCTGCCCATTTCCAGATTTTTTCTGTATAAAACTGTACTCCCTCGGTGGCACTTATAACAAATACCAAACCATCAACCACCCTTAAAACCGCTGGAGTATCTGAAATAAAATTACTGCTGCCTGGAGTATCAAGAAGATTTAATTTTTTAGAATTAAAATCACAAAATGCGATAGAAGAGCTTATGGAGTGACCGCGTTTAATTTCATCCGGGTCGTTGTCCATAATTGAAGAAGCATCGCCTACTTTTCCCAAACGATCGGAAACGCCTGTAAGATATAAGATCGATTCTGCCAGTGAAGTTTTTCCTGACCCCCCGTGCCCCACCAACCCAATATTCCGGATATCCTGAAGTTTGTATTGTTTCATATTTCCTCGCTTGGTAAATGTTGCAACCTTCTCAACAGGAATTAAAACACCACAAAAAATCTGAATCCAATATGTCCCTAACCATTCCAAACTTCCAGGCAAATGTCAAAGGTTTATAAGATAGGAGAGCATAAAAAAATCGATTAAATTTAGGAACTTAGGGGAAGAAAGGGAAAAGAAAATCCGACTCGGACGTGAGTTTCCGAGTTACACAATTCATTTTATTGAGGTTAAAGCAAATATCACCTAAAAATTTCTTGTGAACAGGTAATCTGGTATTTTTTAGTGACTCAATCCAGTAATCAGGATTCTTCTTTTTTTGCAGATAAAATTAACCGAACCGGGGTTCCCATCAACCCAAATGTTTTTCGGATACTGTTTACCAAATAACGCCGGTAGGAAAAGTGGATGGATTCAGGATAATTCAGAAAGCATTTGAAGGTGGGCGGCTTGCTTTTAATTTGGGTGGCATAAAACATTTTTAAGAACTTTCCACGGAAACTACTCATGGGGTTTTTTTGAATCGCTTTTTCAAAACAATCATTCAAAGGGCCGGTCGAAATCCTTCGGGAATACTCTTCAAATACTTTTTCTACCTTCGGCAATATTTTATCCACACGCATCCCCGATTTTGCCGATACCGTTAATATAGGAGCGAACTCCAGGAATTTAAGTTTGTGACGAACCCTGTCTTCAAATTCCTCGAACGTTATTTCTTTTTCTCGCATTAAATCCCATTTATTTCCGATAATGACACAGCCTTTTCCTCTATCCAGAGCATAACCCGCGACCGTTGCATCCTGGTCTGTTACCGCCTCCATAGCGTCCAGCAATAAAATTGCAACATCGCAACGATCCAGGGCTTTTAAGGCCATAATCACACTGAACTTGTCTAACACCTGTTTGGTCTTTCCCTTCCTGCGAATTCCGGCAGTGTCTATTAGAACAAACTCCTGATCATTGGCTTTCAGGTAAGTATCAATAGAATCCCGCGTGGTTCCAGGAATATTTGAAACAATACAACGGTCCGAATCCAAAAGTTTATTTATTAAAGAGGATTTCCCAACATTGGGTTTTCCAATGACGGCAATTCGAATCGCATTGCTCTCTATTTCCGGCTCAACAATTTCGGGCAAAAGGTCGGATACCGCGTCCGTCAACTCAAAAACCCCGTGTCCATGCTCGGCTGAAACCGGGAACATTTTTTCCACCCCCAGTCCGGTAAATTCAGGAAGAATATAATGCTGGGAGGGAGAATCAATTTTGTTAATTGCTACAACAAAGGGCTTGCCAGACTTGCGGATTTCATCAACCATCTCCTGGTCATGAGGAGTGAGCCCTGCACGGTTATCCACAACAATAATGACACAGTCGGCCTCATTTCTGGCCCATTTCCCCTGCTCCACGACCTGAAGCTCGATGGGATCCGTTTGGTCGACATCGACTCCACCGGTGTCAACAAACATTACAGAACGGGTACCAAAATCAGCGGTGCCATAAATTCGGTCACGAGTGACCCCCGGAGTGTCATTGACTATGGCGGACCGACTATGGGTAAGCTTATTGAATAAGGTTGACTTGCCAACGTTTGCTCTGCCAACGATAGCAATAATTGGGGAGGACATTCTAAGTTAGATGGATGGTCCTTTATCCTGCAGGTATTTATGAATCCCTTCAGCAATGGAAGACGCCACCCTGTATAAGTATTCAGATTGCGAAAGCATTTTAGCTTCCCTGCGGTTGGTTAAAAATCCAACTTCCACAAGAATACTGGGCATATCAGCCCCATGGAGGACATAGAAGGGGCCTTCTTTAACCCCAAGGTTTTTCTGGTAACGGTAGGTCTTTCGTGTATTTTGATACAAATTTTCCTGAACACGGCCCGCCAGCCGGGATGAATCATTTATTTTCGTAGTGGTAATCAGACTGGCAAGGATCTGTTGGACCTGATTATCCTTTACAGATTGCACCAATTCCCCGTTTTCCCGGGCGGCAACTTCCAGAGCCTCCTTATTATGAGAGGTTCCCAGGAAATATGTCTCTATTCCATGGGCCGATTTTCTTTTTGCTGCATTGGCATGAATTGATACAAAAAGGTCCGCATTACGTTTGTTGGAAATTTTACTCCTATCTCTCAAAGGAATAAACGTGTCATCCTTCCGGGTCATAACGACACAATATTTATAACGATTTACCAGAAACGTTTTTACATGCCTGGCAATTTTAAGGTTGATATCTTTCTCTTTTATTCCTGAAGCACTTCTAGCGCCATCATCCTTACCTCCATGACCGGCATCGATGACAATTAAAGGAGAGTTAGTTTGGCCTCTTCTTAATTTTTTGGGAGTGTATAAATAACCATTACCAAACCCGTCTTTGATTCTAATCCTTTTCTTCGGAGAAACCGGTGGCTTTATAGAAGCTTTGGCAACTTGCGGTGAAGGATTCGCCCGTGGCGTCTTGCGAATGTTTTTTACAACCCTTTTTTGCCCCTTGCGAGCAACTTGGGTCTTTTGTTTTTCGCTTTTATTTCCCTGTGCCTTTTTCTTAAACTTTGCAACTATCTTTTTCTTATCCGAGTCAATAACTACAGACGGTGCCTGCTTCAATTTCTGTTTTTTTGCAATCTTCGCGACTTTCGGCTTGAAGACTTTTGAATCTGATGATTTGGGTCTGGTAACAGTGGCAGTATGATTTTTGTTTGAAACGACTTTGATGCTTTTGAATTTTTGCAGGGCTTTTTTGGCTTGATCCCCTTTGGGGTAATTATCTGAAATTTTCTTAAATGTTTCAGAAGCAGAAGCCAAACTATTTTTTGCTAAATATATTTCCCCCACCCGAAACAAGGCATCATCTGAAAGATTCCCCGAAGGATAGTTTTTTAAAACATTTTGATAATGGCGTAATGCCCGATCAATATCTTTGGAGTTTTTTGAAACCGAGTTCAAACCTTCAAATAATTTTCCAGTGGTAAATTCCGCTTTATAGGCCTCTTTACTTTTAGGATAAAGATCGATCACTCTGGAAAACATATTTATCGTTTTCATCCAATGGTGTCTGAATTTCTTTTTTTCTTCAGAAGCCATCAGCTGGTAATACGATTTTTGCGCCATGAAATACAAGTCACCGGACGGGCTTGCAAACGCCAAATTTGCCAGAGAAAAAAGAAGTCCGCAAACCAGCAGCACTCTACTAATCTTTGGAATCAAATATTTCATAAGAACCAAATTATAAAAACCAGACTGGGAAAATACCAGTTAAGTTATTAATTTTATTGAAGTTGTTTGATTTAAATATAACATTTCCCCATAACCGGGTCAATAGGGCTTTTAATTACTTATCGGCTTTTAAAGAGGCTTTCCATAACCGCAAATTGAGTCCGAAATCCTTTATTTTCCCAAAGAAAGCCGATTTGCAAGATAAGCAGGAAGCCCATTTTTCAAGATTTTGTTTTGGGCTCCGGTCAGGTCATAATCGAACCTCTTAAATTCCACGGTCCGATTATCGGAATCGTACAGGATAAAGGTGGGCTTGGGATTTCCATCCCGAGGCTGCCCTAAACTCCCATCATTAAAAATGTATCGGTTCTCAGCCTCAATGTCCCATGAGTCCGACACATAATCGTTTATCTCTCCTTCAGGAGTTTGCTCCAAAATAACGGGATGATGCGAATGACCCACAAAACAAATGTGTGCATCGAAACTGTCAAAATGCTTTTTCGCCCCTCTTTTATTAGAAATATAATGCCATCGTTTGGGCTGATAAGGAGAGGCATGCACCCAGTAAATTCCGTCCTCTTCCTTGCCCATAGGCAAGGACTCCAGGAATTTTTTATTTTCCGCCGTCAGCTTTTTTTGAGTCCACTCACATGCTTCCAACGCATAGGGATTAAAATAGGAAGTATCGGTTTTCTCGACTACAGCAAAATCATGATTTCCTGCCAGAGTAAAATCTGCATATTTCCTGACCCAATCCACACAAGCGTTGGGATCCGCTCCATAACCTACAATATCTCCCAGGCAGACCAGGCGGTCATGCGGAATGCCTGCGATTTCCTTTTCAAATTGATTTAGAGCTTCGAGGTTACTATGGAGATCTGAAAAGACAATATATCTCATCTTGCGGTATCTAGGGGAACACCTTGGAATCCTTAAATATCTTATCCAAGATTCCGTTTATGAAATCGGGAGATTCATCGGTTCCAAACTTTTTTGCAATTTCCACCGCTTCGTTAATAACCACTTTAGGAGGAGTTGAGGAGCCAAACAAAAGTTCACAAATACCCAGACGAAGAATATTTTTATCAATAACTGCCATTCGATCAGGCGTCCAGTTGGCACTTATTTTTTCCAGCATTTCATTTACCTCTTTTTCGTGAAGCAAAAGATTTTTTACCAGGGCCTGGGTAAAATTTTGAATCTCCTCACTGACATTTGCCCTTTCACAAAAGGGGCCCAACTGTGATTCGGGGTTTTCGGTGTTAAATTCTGTTTGATATAAAAACTTTAAAGCTAATTCCCTGGCTGCGCGGCGTTTTCCCATTTTTCTTCCTACAGTTTTTTATACAATGTCGCCATTTCAATGGCGGCCAAAGCAGCTTCTCGACCTTTGTTCGAGGGCCCCGGGTTCGAACGCGCAACAGCCTGCTCCAAATTTTCTGTTGTCAAAACCCCAAACAAAACAGGAATATTAAACTCCAGTCCCACCTGGCCAATCCCTCTGCTGGTTTCCTGGCAAATATAATCAAAATGGGAGGTGTCGCCACGTATGACCGCCCCCAGACAAATGATGGCATCAAAACTTTCGGTGTCACATAACTTTTTTGCAGCCAGTGGGATTTCGAATGCACCCGGGACTTTAAGGACCTTTAATTCCCCTTCATCGACTCCCGATTCCTTAAGCGCTTCCAAGGCACCATTTAAAAGGTTGCTGGTGATAAAATCGTTAAATCGACTGACCACGATTCCAAACCGCAACCCCTTCGCATTGTTATCCCCTTCAATTATCTCAACCATTTTTGTGGGCTCATTTTATATTTTGAAACATGTGGCCCAGTTTTTCCTGCTTGGTACGAAGATATTTCAGGTTATCCTCTTTCGGCTGGACTTCAATAGGAACCCGTTCCACCAATTGCAATCCATAACCTTCAAGCCCAACAATCTTTCTGGGATTGTTGGTCATGATTCTAATTTTCCCCAATCCAAGGTTACGAAGAATCTGAGCCCCAATCCCATAATCTCTTAGATCCGGTTTGAATCCCAATTCCTCATTGGCCTGAACAGTGTCCTTTCCTTCATCCTGCAAAGCATAGGCTTTTAATTTATTAACAAGACCAATGCCTCTTCCTTCCTGATACAGGTACAGCAACACCCCTGTCCCCTCTTGCCCAATCATCTCCATAGCTTTATCTAATTGGTCCCCGCAATCACATCTAAAAGAGCCAAAAACGTCCCCCGTCAAACATTGCGAATGCACTCGAACCAAAGTAGGAACATCTTTATTGATCTCGCCTTTTACCAGGGCTAAATGAACTTCATCATTTAACAAGTTTTTGAAAACTACAGATTGAAAACTACCATATTGGGTGGGCAGAACTGTGGTAGTGACTTCTTCCACCAATGCTTCCTTCATGAGCCGGTATTCCGCTAAATCCTTTACCGTGATCATTTTCAGGCCGTGCTCCTTGACAAACTCAGTCAATTGCGGAACCCGGGCCATCGTTCCATCTTCATTCATAATTTCACAGATAACACCATAAGGGTTTAATCCTGCGATCCGGGCAATATCGACAGAAGCTTCGGTTTGTCCCATTCGTACCAGAACACCACCATCCTTCGCTCTTAAAGGAAAAATATGCCCCGGTTTTACGAGGTCTCCCTTAACAGTTGCCGGGTCAATAGCCACCTGAATGGTATGAGCCCGGTCTGCGGCTGAAATTCCGGTGCTGATACCATGACGTGCATCAATGGACACCGTGAAGGGAGTTTCAAAAGCTGACTGATTATCTTCAACCATCATTGAGAGACCCAAATCCCTGGTTCTCTCCTCTGTCAGGGTCAAACAAACTAATCCCCTTCCAAAGCGAGCCATAAAGTTGATAAGTTCAGGTGTAGCCTTTTCTGCGGCAATCATCAGATCGCCCTCATTTTCGCGATCTTCATCGTCAACAATGACGATCATTTTCCCCTGCCGCACATCCTCTATAGCTTCTTCTATGGTACTGAATACTTTTTCCATTTATTCTTTCCCCTTCTGCCGCAAAAAATCCAACATCGGCCCCGCAGCATCAGGATTCATCAAAGTTTCACAAGCTTTAAAAACGTATTTCCCAATCATATCACATTCAATATTTATTAAATCCCCAATTTTCCGTGTACTCAGGTTCGTATGCTCCCAGGTAAATGGAATGATAGAAACATTAAACTTATTATCCTTACAATTGAAAACGGTCAAACTAATCCCATCCAAAGCAATGGAACCTTTTTCCATAATGTATGGACTGAGTGGAGCGGGATTCGAAAATTGAAACAACACCTCTCCCGGCTTTTTCTCAAAATTCAACACCTCACCTACCTGATCCACATGACCGCTGACAAAATGTCCACTGATTTTTGAATTGGGTGTTAAAGATCTTTCAAGGTTAACCTTGTCACCTACCTTTGAATTTTTAAAACTGGTTTTGCTCAACGTCTCCGTCCCCAAATCCATCCGGAATGTAGATTCATCAAACTCCACAACGGTTAGACAGACTCCGTTTACCGCAATGCTTTCTCCATCTTCCAAACCTTCAAAGCCAGTTTCCATCTCGACAACCATGGCGGCACTTTCCTGACCATGATTAAATTCACGTATTGTCCCTAACGATTCAATTATTCCACTGAACACGGTTTTGCCTCCACCATCAAATCATCTCCCAGTTGAGTGGTATTCAAAATTTTTAAACGCAATGCCTTGGATATTTTATCAATCCCGGTTCCTCCAATGGGACCCGGTGCTTCTTTTCCACCGATCAACATAGGGCATACAAAAGCAAAAACCCTGTCGACAATCCCTTCTGAAAACAAGCTACTGTTTAATTCACTTCCTCCTTCGACCAGAATTGATGTCAGGTTTCTTTTCGCCAGCATTTTCATTAAGTGTTTCAGGTTAAACCCTGCCCTTCCTGTTTTTCCTTTTAGGGTTTCTATATTTTTAGCAGTTAATGATTTCTCTCTTTTTTCTGAAAGTCCGGGACCCGAGACATAAATCACTTTTTGAACCCTGCTGTTAGCAAAAACCTTTGCTTTAAGCGGAATTCTATTTTTCCTGTCCAAAACAATTCTTACAGGATGGCTGCCCCTTTTCCCACCCAAACGGCAAGTTAATTTCGGGTCGTCTTGAAGGATGGTCTTTGTTCCCACGAGAATAGCATCATTCCGATTTCGTAATTCATGGACGAACTTTCGTGATTTCTCTCCCGATATCCATTGTGAATCTCCTTTTCGTGTAGCAATTTTGCCATCGAAAGACATAGCCGTTTTTACTGTTACAAATGGCATTCCAGTTTCAATCACTTTGACGAAAACCTCATTTAGTTTTTCACAATCCTTTTTCATCATGCCCACTGAAACTTTAATTCCAGCAGATCGTAATAATCGGACACCTTTTCCGCTTACCAGTTTGTTCGGATCTTTCATACCCGCAAATACCCGGCTCACCCCCGAGCGGATGATGGTATCAGTACAGGGGGGAGTGCGACCGGTATGACAACAAGGCTCAAGATTAACGTAAAGGTCTGCACCTTTTGCCTTGTTTCCTGCTTTTCTCAGAGCAACTACCTCCGCATGCGGTCCTCCAGCATAAGGATGAAAACCTTCAGCAATAACTCGATTATTCTTTACCACCACAGCTCCCACCATGGGGTTGGGAGAGGTTCTTCCCTTACGAGCCAATTCCAAAGCTCTGAGCATAAATGGGTTATTCATAATTTGGGAGACTAACTCGAAAATTTTTATCGGTTGCGACGAAGCACATCCACCATATGTTTCCGAACGCTTCCACGCTGATAAACAATTTCAATTCTACGATTGGTGGCCCTGGCTTGCGGACTATCATTGGGAACTTTTGGACGATATTGTGCAAAACCTTCGATAGACAATTGGGTGGGTGGGAAACCTGCCTCCACTAATTCCCGGGCGACTTCAGCAGCACGGGCTGCAGATAACTCCCAGTTGGAGGGAAACTGTTCGGTTTTGATAGGAACATTATCGGTATGGCCTTCGATTTTCACATCGTAATTGAACTGCTGCAATAAATCGAAAACCTGTTTGATAATATTGTTACCGGCAGGAGTCATTCGGGATTTACCGGCTGGGAATAAAACGGTATCAGAAAGAGTAATGATTGCACCTCTTTCATCCGAGGAAACATCCACCTGCCCTGCCAGTTTGTTTTTAAATACGAATTCTTCCACTTCCGAGGCGATTTCTTCCACCTCTTTGGCGACCATCGCACCAACTTCATCGACCGCATGAATGGTACTTTCATCCAACACTTGTTCTTTGATTACATCCAGGCCTTCCCGTATTCCTGACTCGGGAATTTTTTCCTGCCCCAAAGCATCTCGAAGTGAAGCCTTGATTTGCTTCCATTTGTTTTCCTCAATGGAACCCATTGCAAACAGGAGAATGAAAAAAACCATAAGAAGGGTAACGAGGTCAGCAAAAGTCATTACCCATGCAGGTGCCCCCTCGGGACACTCGTGTTCCTCCTCCTCTTCCTCTTCTTCTGCTTTTTTCTTTTCTTTTTTAGCTTCTTTTTCGGCCATGGCTAATTATTTTTTCTTTCCGCCTTTTTTGTCTTTTCCGTCCCCTTTCTTATCTTTTTTACCATGATAGGTATCGAGATAGTTTTCCAATACATCCTGCATGAACCTAAGATTCACACCTTTTCGAATATACCCGATACCCTCCAGAATAAGTTGCATTTCAAGGGACTCTGTTGCACTTCTACGTTTCAGTTTAACAGTCATGGGAATAAAAATCAGGTTGGCAACCACCGCACCATAAAATGTTGTGATCAGTGCGATTGCCATTTTGGGACCAACGGTACTAACATCCGACAAATCCGAAAGCATCTGAATCAGACCGATCAAGGTTCCAACCATTCCAAATGCCGGGGCAAATGCGCCCATCTGATTGAATATTTCCCAACCATCCTTGTGTGCATTCTGTAACTGCTTCACTTCCCTTTTCAAAAGGGCATTTACTGTTGCCTCATCTTTTCCGTCTACCGTCAGTTCCAAACCTTTTTTAAGAAAGTCGTTGTCTATTTCCTTGAGCTTGGACTCGATGGCCAGCACGCCCCCTTTTCGCGCCACATTACAAATTCCCACCATGCTTTCAATAAGCTTGTACTGGTCACTTTGTTTGACCATAAAAACTCGCATGAACAACCCCATCACCTTCATCACCTCGTTGATGGGAAAAGCAATCAGGGTTGCTGCAAGAGTCCCCCCAATTACGATCATGGCGGAAGGAATGTTTATGAACAGATCCAGACCACTGTTCATTAAAATTGAGGCGAGAACGAGTCCCACACCAGCAATTACACCTATTAAGGGAGGCTAAATCCATTTCTTTAAGACGGTTGCTTTATTTTGATGACCCCTGAAATAGGATCAACGTTATGAAATTTTAAAATTTTATCCAGTGTTTCTTTATCCAACACCGTTCCTTTTCTTAAAAGGTTGATTCCGGATGCAGAAATTATATCTACTGCCAACTCCATTCCTTCAGTTAGTGCAAATACAGAACACTCCATGGTCGGTACTTCTTCCGTTTGACCCATTTGAGCTACGTAATCCTGCAAGGTTCGCATCACCAACTCATCAAAAATCATCCCCGTTTTTTCATCCATCTTAGCAAGGATTTCTTCGTTGGAGAGGTTCGGGTTGGCCATCTTATTATGATCGAAATAACTTGCGGCGGAGATTATTCGAGAGCCCATGGGAATACGATCTCCATACATACCATCCGGTGAACCAGTGCCATCAACATTTTCATGCAGATGCCGGATTATTTCCGCAACCATTTCAAAACCCGGAAACTCTTTTAAAAGCATCTCACCTACCAGGGGATGATTGGTTTTAGGTTTGTCTCTTATATCATCGAGCTGCTCGTCGTTTGTTGCTTCTTTTCTCTTCTCAACGGTAGGCATAGCCACAATGCCCAACTCATGGAGTCGTGCGGCTGATTTAACGTTCCTGATTTGATAATCCGTCAGGCCCATTTTTTCTGCGATATAAACCGCAGCTTCGGTAACTCTTTCAGAATGGCCGCGATGTTCGGTCTGATGCAGTTCAATGATGGTCGCCAGTAAACCTTCTGTAGAATCAAATCGGCTGGCCAGTTCATCAACCATTGAAGAAATTTGCTGGTTTTTATTCTCCAACTGATCATTTAACTCTGTCATTTCCTTCAGGCTGGCACCCAGACGTCTTTTATCATTTCGCAACTCTTCATTTAAGGCCGCCAACTTTTGGTGAAACTGCTTTAATTGACCCAAAGAAGCTTCCAACTGTTTATTTTTTTCAAAAACCGCATCATTCAAGTGGGCCACTCGCATAACGAAATTGACTACAAATAGCAATTCGCCTTTTTTAAGTGGTTTGGATAAATAGGCATCTGCCCCGGTTTCACTTGCTTTGATTGCATTGTCCTGCTCGGAATCATAAGCCGACATGAGGATAACTGCCGACTGCAATTTTAATTCACGTACCTTCTGGCAAACTTCGAATCCATCCATTCCAGGCATATGAATATCGCAAAGAATAATGTCAGGTTGAACTTCCCGCATCATTTTCAACCCTTCTTCACCTGTACTCGCTTGAAAAACTTCGAGAACCTGGGGGCCAAATGATTTACTCAGTATCTGTTTTACTATCATCTGCAAAGTGCGGTCGTCATCGATACTGAGGAATTTTTTAGCGTGCTTGTTCATGAATAAAACCTCTTATATTCCAGAAAATCCTGACATTAATTCGAAAAATGACAATTTTAACCCATTTTTACAAAAAATACTCAAAAATGCCCCCTTAATAGTTCATTAAAGGCCGCCGACTCATGCTTATCGGAACTATTCTAATAGTTAACCTATTGAAAATAAAATTGTTTTTATAATTCTTTTATGAATCGGCCAAGGAGGTTTATATTAACAGTTCCTGTCAATCCTCAGCCTCAATTTCTGTAAAACGAGGACCGGAGACACAGCGGAGGCCCACCGCCAAATACCTTTCGGAAGGATCAAAAGAGTTTCGGAAAAAACATTTAGCATGAACCAGATAATTCATCCAAGAACCTCCTCTGACAATTCTTTGGGTCGAATGTTTTGAAGCATTCCATTGCATGCACCATTCCCACACATTTCCAGCCATATCAAAACATCCGTAAGGAGACATTCCAGGTTCCATCTCAGTTACTGAACTGGTTTTGCATTCCATAAAATCACAGGTATTGGCAAACCCTTTTTCATATCCCATCGCTTCTCCCCAAGGGTATACCCTGCCATCCGTTCCTCTCGCTGCTTTTTCCCATTCTTTTTCGGTGGGCAAACGCATTCCCAGCCAAAGAGAAAAAATAACAGATTCAAAATAATTAATACCAATGACCGGTTGATCTTCCTCCCAGGAGTAGGAAGGGAATCTCAATTTAAATTGCGGGTCAAACTGCATATACAACGCATTGGTTACAGGAAACTTCATGATGGCAAATTCTTTCATATCGATTTGATCTTCCTCATCCTCCTCTTCCTGATAAATAAACTTGCCTTTGGGCACGGTCACCATTTCTCCATGTTTTTTGATTCGGGAAAGAGTGACCTGATTTCCATCTTTGGATTCATTAAAAAACGCCTGCAAACATTCAAGTTTCCGGATGGGCGCAAAATCATAATTATCCAGCAGATCATGAAGATTCAATCCGTTTTTAAACAGAACCAGCTCGAAAACACTGAACAAAATACGGCTATCCCGGTGTTCACGTAATAACAACCTATCCAACAGGGCTTGCAGATAATCCTCATCATTAGTTTTCCAGACATCTTGCACTCGGACCAGTCGACAAGGTTTGAATTGCGGAAGAGCTTCATTACACTGATACTTGAGCAACTGGCGTATGAGCAGGTTTTGCCCTTCAGGGAGTTCTTTAACTTCCGCCAGCGAGTTGCCCGCCAACATAACCGCTCCTTCTTCGATGAAAACATCGAAGAGGTCTTTTCCGCATACCAGTCCAGCTAAAATTTTAAAGGCTTCATGCCATTTTTCGTTCCCACAATTTTCTCTGACTGTATTTTCCCACTCCGGCATTTTAGCAATGTGCCGTGCGGCGAAATATTCCTGATAGGAAGGATGGCAAAATTCCCAGCGACGAGGGGTTTGTTGAATAATCCCTTTCCAACGAGCAGAAATTTCATCCTCTTGTATCAATAAATCAAATTTATTCTTATCAATTACTGATTTTTCGTAACCCGGTTCCTCCTTTTGGAAACGCTGGATCTTTCCAACCAGCATTTGCTGGAAGGAAATTTCTGCTAATTGGCCCAACCCTTTTTCCAATTCCCCTTCTTCAATCTCCGGACTCTGATTCAATACCAATTGCTTAAACCATTGCTCATAGATTTCAGCCCTGTTTTCCAGCCCTTCCAGTTTTTCATTATCGGAAAGGCTTCGTATCATTTTCAGTAAAATAGGTGTCAGGGTTAGTTCTGGTGTATAAGCCGCAAGCTCCTTGATGATATTGTTTTTGGAAGCATCGCCAAGGTAAACACTGGTCTCTTCAGGTGATAGAGGCTGGAAAGCCATTTGAAATGCGGCCCCCTCTCCCCGCTTAACCACAGCATCAGTTGCCAATGCCCCAAACTCAAATTTTCGGCTTGCCAACAGGACAAAGTTACTTTTAAACGCGTTGTCTTCTAAAAAAGAATCCACAAAAAATCGAAACCTGTCTTGAGGATGCAATTGATCAAAGCCATCGAGCAAAAACATGAATTTGCTTTGATTGAAGATAGAGCCTAAAGTACCCCGTAGAAGATCCTCTTCCAGAATCAGATCCGGGTTTTCTTCTTTTTCTAGAAGGATCACACTGACAATTTCATCCTGAACAGTTTCGATGAAACTTTGAAATCCTCCACCTTCCGGTACATTGCCCAAATGGAAATAAACAGGAAGTGAATAAATTTGATGGGGAGGTGCATCAAGAAGCTCTTCAAGATACCGCATCAGGAATGTTGTTTTTCCCATTCCGGAATCCGCATCCAACATAAACTTCAAACTATTTATGTCGAGCAATTTTTCATTGATATGGCGGGGAGCGGGAAAAACAATTTCAAGAAGGCTTTGCCGATGGCTGATTGGGTTGGTATCTAACAGGACCCGAGGTATCAGAGTTTTGTTCCTTCTCCCCTTCCCCAGGTTTTCGTTCAACCACATCGTCACCTTGTTCAGCTGGTGTTTGCGGTAGGTTTCAATGACCCATTCTATTGATTCTTCCGGTCTTTCCGGGGCAACAGGTAAATTTTCACCCTCTGGCGAGGGAACCAGTCCTTCTATATCATCCATATTCAAACTATTTTATTCGCTTATATAATAACGGAGATTGTCAAATGCAATTTCCGCCCTTAAAATAACCCGCATTTTTAATACTATCATATTGCATTAAAGCAGCCGATGATTCCCCTGAAAGACGAAAACCCCACCCGCAACTTCCCGTTTCTAACGTTGCTTTTTATTGTCATTAATATGGCAGTTTTTATTTATGGGGTCAATTTACCTGTCCATCCCAGCGTACTTTATGCAGATTACGCTTTGGTCCCCTCTGAACTACTCAATAATCCTTTATCCGTTTATCCTACAGTTTATACATCCATGTTTCTTCATGCAGGTATCTGGCATCTTGGTGGAAACATGCTGTACCTTTGGATTTTCGGAAACAATATTGAAGATGTATTGGGGAAATTCCGTTTCGTTTTATTTTATTTTGTCTGTGGGACCCTGGCTGCCCTGGGTCATATCGCCACGGATATGGATTCCCAGATACCCATGGTCGGCGCAAGTGGTGCTATTTCCGGCATACTGGGCGCTTATTTGATTTTATTTCCCTTTGCGAAGATAAGGACGTTTATCTTTCTGGGATTTTTCTGGACCATCACCCGTATCCCTGCAATTGTTTTGTTATTGATCTGGGTCATGCTACAAATCTGGAACAGTGCTGCTTCTCAAACTGGGGGCGTCGCCTGGTTTGCTCATATAGGAGGTTTCGTCGCCGGACTTCTTCTTATCCTGCCTTTTAAAAATTTTGCAAAACATTAGCTCGTTTTTTAATTTTCTTCCGTCAACAACCCCAATAACTTCATCCGCACAAGATTCAAAGCAGTTTGCGCCACCCGCTCCTTATTTTTTATCCGGTCATGGGTATATATATATTTCCGGCACCAGGTGTTTTCTCCATCACTGACAGCAATAAAAGTTAAACCCACCGGTTTCTCCGGAGTCCCTCCTGTGGGCCCCGCTATCCCGGTGACGGAAACCCCAATATCCGCTCCGGTAACTTTGCAAACTCCCTTTGCCATTGCACGAGCCACCGGCTCACTGACCGCTCCATGTGCCTCCAATTTTTTTTCTTCGACTCCCAAGCGGGAAACCTTGGCCTCATTACTATAAACAACAAAACCTTCCTTATAATAATTGGAGCTTCCTGATATTTGGGTTAAGCGATGTCCAATCAACCCGCCTGTGCAGGACTCGGCAGTAGCCAGAGTCATAGATTTTTCCATAAGCAATTCACCAACTTTGGCTTCAAGGCATTCTTCATCTTTCCCATAAATGTATTTATCAATTGATTCTCGCAGTGACTGCTCAACCTCATCAAGTTTCGCTTCACCTTTATCCTTGTTTTTTTCCAAACAGGAAATTCGAATCCTCACCCCCAAGTGAGATGGAAGGGAAGCTATCGTTGCTTTTTTCTGCAATTCATCCAGAGGGCCAACGGTTTCCCACAAGCTGGCTTCAGATATTCCAGTCGTTTTCAAAATGCGCTGGCAAAAAGCCTGGGTCGAGCGTTCTTTTAACTCGGGAACAATGTATTGCTCGAACAGATTTTTCATTTCGTGAGGAACACCGGGAAGACAGAATAAAGCATGTTCATTCCTTTCAAACCTGAAACCGGGTGCAGTCCCCATCTCGTTATAAAAAACCTGGCAGTTGTCAGGAACCTGGGATTGTGATTTCACACTTTCAGGAATTTCCCGATTCCTTTTTCTAAAAATCTCCTTCAACATCGTTTCCACTTTTTCATCTTGCCGCAAATTGGAACCGAAAACTTTTGTTACAACCGATTTGGTAATATCATCGTGAGTTCCCCCCAACCCTCCTGTAAGGATTATCCAATCAGAACGCTGAAGCGCTTTTTCAATTTCATCTTCAATCACAGAAAAATTATCACCAATTTTTGTAATACAGGAAACGGACAATCCAAGTTCAAAGATTCGCTGCGCCAGGTATTTGGAGTTCGTATCGACAATCAACCCACTGATGACTTCATCGCCAATGACAATTATTTCTGCCTGCCCCGATTCTGAACTCCCAAAACCCATGACGATCCCCTTCAATTTAGTATCCTGTGATTTTACGCTTTCAATGGATCGGATTCTAGAAAAATAGGATGATTACCAGTTGCAAATTCCAAAACCCCATTTCCCTGTTACAATAATGCAACCAAAAGTGATGGAAATAAATTTTTTTACCATGGAAGAAAAAGAATTATTGCAAAATTTATGGAGTGATGACTCGGAGTTGCGCCAATCAGCCACCCACGAATTATGGAACCTTTGGCTAAGCGAAGCTGGAGCGGAAGCAGAATCTCGAATTCGAAAAGGAACACTGCAAATGGACCGAAACCATTATGAGCAAGCCCAACAGGAATTTGAAAACCTTGTGGCCGATTATCCTGATTTTGCCGAAGCCCATAATAAACTTGCAACCGTTCTTTATCTGCAAAGAAATTACAAACAGTCTATTAAAGAATGCGAAATCACTTTAAAAATGAATCCCAATCATTTTGGAGCCTGGAATGGGTTGGGTCTTTGCCATTATCAACTCACAAATTATCAAAAGGCGATTGAAAGCTTCCAAACCGCCTTAACCATTCAACCTTTTGCAGATTTCAACAAGGTTTACATCGCAAAATGCCGGGGCCAGTTGAATTGAACGAACCGGTCCAAACTCCTGAGGAGAAAACCCAAAAAACTTACCGATGCGACTTATGGCGAGGTGGATTCGAAGGGGTTCTTGCATCAGGCTCCCAGACATTTTGCCTGTTCATTGCCATTCGTTATTTCAATGCTGGGGAAAACACAAAAGCACTTATTGCTGCCGCACCTTTTATGGGCATGTTCCTTTCCATGGCGCTACTGCATTATGCATCCCTCACTTCCTGGAAGAAATCAACCTGGGGCGCTCTGCCTTCTCTTATAACAGGAGGCTGCCTTCTTCTCGCGGCTTGGGTAGAATCCCTAACACTTTTTGCCTGCCTGGTGATTGCGGGATATATTTGTAGAAGCGCGCTTCTCCCATTCGTGACCGAAATCTATAGCGACAATTACCCTTCAGATAAAAGGGGAGCCTATTTCTCCAAACCTCTTTTACTTTCTGTAGGCATCGCTGCCTTATCCGGTTTTATCGGGTCCTGGTTTCTTGAGTTGGACCTAAAAAATTATCATTGGATATTCACATTTTTCGGGTTTTGCGCCATTGCAAAAGCGGCGGCCATTTATTCCATGCCCTCCGAAACAATTTTGAATACTCCTCACACCAATCCCTTTGGAAATATGAAATACATTTTCCAGGACAAATCGTTTGGTTACGTTTTATTGACCTGGTTCATTATGGGTTTTGCCAATCTCTGGACGGTGCCGCTTCGGGTGGACTACATTACCGCCCCCGAATGGGGAATAGAAGGATCTGCAATATTTGTCGCAATGATTATTACCATCATCCCTGAAACGATGCGGATGGTCCTTATTCCTTATTGGGCCTCTCTCTTCGATAAAATGAACTTTGTAATTTTAAGGATGATTCTGAATCTTTTTTTTGGTCTTGGAATTTTACTGTTTTTCATAACATCCAATCCCTGGATCATTGGATTGGGCTCCGCCATGATCGGTGCCGCCTTTGCAGGAGGAAGCATTGCCTGGAACCTTTGGGTGACAAAATATGCCCCGCCTGGAAAAGCAGGGGCTTATATGTCCGTCCATGTCAGTCTCACCGGAATTCGGGGTACTATCGGCCCCCTTCTGGGTTACTGGACCGCCAACGCGATTGGCGCACAAAAGATAGGTATTTTGTCGTTCGGGATGATGATTTTTGCCACCCTCATGCTGATTCGCGAAATCAAACACGGTGACAAATCGGCTACTTCAGGGTAACTCTTTATAAATAAAGGTCTGTTTGATATAATAGTAGTAAGGTTTTAACCCGTTTTTTCCGTTGAAATATAAACAAACTTTATATTCCCCCATGACCCGGAAAAATTTCACTCTAAAAGACATTCAACATCTCAGCGACCACTATTCCCAATCCGGAAGCAGGGAACCTGTTTTGTTGTTTCAAATGGTTCAGGAGTTTTATCCTTCCGGCCAGGCTCCCGATACGGTTCCACCCATTCCTTTTGAGACCCTGATTAAAAAAATCCAGGATTCGGGTAAATTTCCTTCACTACCTGTGAAAAAAGAAGAACAAGAACCCTGGTTGAATTCCCTAAGAGAAAAGTTAAATGGCGAATTACTGGCTTTAATGTCTGACCGGGGAAACCCGGCTTCCCTTTCTCTCGATAGTAATTTCAATTTCATTCAATTTGAGGGAACTGACGCTCCTCCTCCCCAAATTGAAGCCACGGCTCAAAATCGAAAATTTAAGGAATCAGAAATAACTTTCAACCTTCCCGACGAACTCAGAGAGGAATTTGAAAACCAACTGCAAAGACTTAAGGAAAAAGAAGAGCTTGCCAACAGGCAAATGAGGGAAATTCTGGAAAAGGAAAAGCACCTGGAAGAAGCCAAGGTAAATATGGAGAAAGAAACCTCAGAATTCCGATTGCAAATTCAAAAACTAAGGGATGAAGAACAAAAACATATTGAACAGGCAAAGAGTCAATCTGAAAAAGAAGTTTCCAGAATGCGTCAGGAATTGGAGGAGGCTCAAAACGAATTGAACAAACTCCGAGGCGAAAAAAACCGGAGTTTAACTGACTATGAAGCGAACCGCTCCCGCCTGGATACGGATTTTACACGAAGGGACCAGATTTTCAGGGCCAAGTTTGATGAAATGATGGAACTCATGGAAAAACTGGCCAAGGAAGAAAAGGAAATACACAACTACAAGGAAAAAGTTTATAAGTCCGCCAAAGAAAAGCAGGTTCAACTAAAAAGGACCTCTAACCAACAGGCAAAGAAAAATCAGCAGCTGCTAAAACTTTCCAAATCTCTTGAAAAAGAAAAAAAACTTTTCAAATCAAGGCTCAAGGAAGAATTCGACACTAAAAAGGAAGAGTTGGAAACCGAATACCAGCGTCGGTCGGAATATCACATCCGCAGACTTGAGGAGTTTGAAGCGGACGAGGAACGCCTGGGCCGGGAAAATGAAAAGTTGAGAATTAGGGAACAGGGTCTTGCGTTGGAAGCTCAACAAAAAGCCGATGAACAAACTAAAAAAAGGCTGGCTGAATTAGAAAAATGGGAAAAAGAAATTTCCAGAAAACAAAAAATTCTTAACAAAGAGGAAAAGGAAAATAATCTGGAAAAAGCCGCCCTTCTTAAAGAAATGAGTGGAATTGAAGGAGGCAAGTTTGCCGTCGATCAAATTAAAACTGCCGCGAAAACCCAGGAAGACCTGCTAAAAAGAAAACGCAAGCTTTACAAGGCAATGGAACAAGACCGACCTAAAGTCGAAGAAGAGATAAAAGAAAAGCTCCAGGAACTCGAAGACGAGTATGAAAAGGAACAAGCAAAGTTGGCCGAAAAAACCGAGACCCTTCTTGAAGAACAAAAACGCCTGCGCGAAAAAGAAAAAATTCTTTTAGAAAGGGAAACCCATGAGCTTAAAACCATGAACCAGGAGTTTGAAGAGTTTAAAAACTCCCTGGAGGTGGGACAAATTGAGAAAGAAATGGCCCTTGATCGGAAGGAAGAAGAACTGGAAGCGGAAGAACAAAAAATCCTAGAGTTTCAAAAGCAGCAAATGGAAGAAGAAAAGGCCAGTCGCGAAAAAAATGAGGAAATAGAAGCGGAAATTATGGCTGAGCTACAGGAAATTCAACTGGTCAAATCAGATGTCTTGCAGCACCAGGTAGAAGTTAAAAACTTTCTTGAAGACTTTAAAACTACCTACAACCAAATTCTTCAATCTCAAGGATCTGAATACGAAGAATTTAAAAAACGTATTGCCAATATGGAAGAAGAAGCGGTACGACTCACCTCCAGCCTGAAGGACAAAGAGAAATTAATTACGGAAGAAACAATAGAAGCTGAGAAAGTTCTGCAGGAAAGATTAAAACACCGCGAATCTATGGTGGATGTTATGGAAAAAGATTTGCGCGGCCGAGTAGAAGAGTACCAAAAATTCGTCCAGGAATTGGCTGATGTAAAAAAATCCATGAATGAAGAAGATGAATCCCGCAAAGCGGAACTTTTAGAAAGCCTTTCTCATTACGAAGACAAATTGACCCATCTGGGAAAAGCCTTTGAAGAACTCTCAGAAGCGTTTCAGGTAGAGAAAGAAAAAGGACAGATCGAAATCGTTCCGGAAGAAGACGAGAAAAAACCTCTTGAATATGATGATGCTCTGGCAAAAGCCGAGTGGCCCCTGGCTATTAGACAACGGCTGGGGACCGCTACCTCCAGTGAGCAAAACGCTCATATCACCGAATACCTGTACAAGTTCAGTGATAAATGGGATGAATGGATAAAGATCCCCTCCGGGAAGTTTGTTATGGGGCATCCGCGGCAAAAAGATTCCGCTCCGCATAATGAAGTCGAAATTGAAAAATCGTTTTTGATGAAAAAGTTTCCCGTCACCAATGTCGAGTTTTTCAAATTCGTAAACGAGACCCATTACAAAACAGAAGCAGAATCACTTATTGACGCCATTGTATTTCATCATGGCGATTTGGCATTGCATGGGAGTCATGAACCCAGAACTTCCTATTCGAATCCCAGTCTAACTCCGGAAAAAAACGCATTTTGGCTTTGCCCCAACGGTCAACCTGACTCCCTGTATGGAAAACACAACCACCCGGTAACTCAGGTCACATGGAATGATGCTAAAGCTTATTGCAAATGGAAAAGTGAAACTACAGGTCAGACCATACGCCTGCCCTTCGAAAAAGAATGGGAGTTCGTAGCCAGCAATTTTGGCAAAACTTCGCCTGACCAGTTTTTCTCGGATGAAGATAGAGTCGTGGAGTTCTGCAATATAGAAGAAACCGGTTTTTTGGGAACCTTACCTGTGGACCATTTCCCCGAAAACGAATACTTTGGTGGCATCGCGGATCTTTTTGGAAATGTATTTGAATGGGTTGAAGATGACCATCCCAAAAGCCACCGCTCAAATGGCCGGAATGGCTCTTCCAATGGATTGACTTATAAAATTGCAAGAGGCGGAAGCTTCATCACCCATTTCAAACATATTGCACCCTGGCGTCGCATCTCTTTTATAAAAAGCTATTGCACTTCCTTCCTCGGTTTCCGTACGGTTTGCGAAACCTAGCTTCCTCCTGCACCTTGATCCCACAGGAAAAATTGTTATAAAATGATTCCTGTTTTTCTATCATTAAAACAGCGAGCAATGTTTTGACCGCAACAGGCCGTTGGGCAAAATATTGAAAACACCTCATGTCACAAATTTTAAAAACTGACTCTTCTAATCCCAATTCATGGGAAAATACTATTGCAAAAACCCAAAAGGTTTTAAAGGATGGAGGAGTCATCGCATTTCCTACGGATACCTTCTATGGTTTGGGGGTTGACCCATTCAACAAAGCCGCCGTTGAAAAAATCTACCAAATAAAAGGACGCGACTCGAAAAAACCCCTGCTATTACTCATTGACCCACTGGAAAAATTATACGATCTTGTGGAAGGAATTTCAGAAGCCGGCACCAAGCTCATAGAAACTTTTTGGCCGGGTCCATTGACCCTGCTATTCAAACCAAAACCCTGCATTCCGGTAAACATAACCAAAGGCTTGATTGGAATAAGGCAACCGGGAAATTCGTTGACTAGAAAATTGTTGTCCGAATTAACTCATCCCTTAACTGCGCCCAGTGCCAACTTCAGCGGAGAAGACCCTGCAACCACCGCCGCACAAGTGGAAAATTCTCTCGGGAATAAGATTGATATTATCCTCGATGGGGGAATTTGCAAGGGGGGTGAACCTTCCACTCTGGTGGATACCACGCAAACTCCTGTTCAGCTCATTAGAGAAGGTGCAATCAATTTCAACAAGATTCAGGAATCATTAGCAGACACTCTACAAACTCAGGAGTCCTTATGATTATTGGAACAGGACTGGACATTATTGAGGTAGAAAGAATTAAGAATTCCCTGGAAAAATATTCTCCCCGCTTTGAACAAAAAGTCTTCACTTCGGGCGAAATAAGCTATTGCCAATCACAGGGAGATCCTGCCAAACATTTTGCAGCCCGGTTTGCCGTAAAAGAAGCCGTTTCAAAATGCCTGGGAACAGGAATCACCGGGAGTTTGGGTTTCAAAGATATGGAGGTCATTAATGAAGATACGGGCAAACCCGTGCTGAAAATGATAGGAAAAGGAAAAGAACTGTTTCAAAAACTCAACCTTAAAACCATCCACATCTCAATCTCCCACGATCGCACCCATGCAATCGCACATGCCATTGCCGAACAATAAGTAAACGAGGCCCCTTGAAAACAATTCGGCACTATCTAGAATATCTGTTAGTCCGTACACTAATACTTTTGGTTAGACCTCTCTCGCATAATTCTGTAGTTTCTCTTGGAAGGAACCTTGGTTCTCTGGCCTATCGTTTATCCAAAAGAAGGAGAGAGTCTGCACTAACAAATTTGAACATCATGTTCTCCAACAATAAATCGCTCGAACAGAAATCAAAAATCATAAAAGATTCATTTAAAATCCTTTCTGTTTCAGCCCTGCAATCAATTTGGGTCACCAAAAAAACAGAAGAAAGAGTTCAACAGTTGATAGAAGAAGAACCTAGGGGACTGGACACCCTGAAAAAATGTTTGGAAGAAAAAAAAGGAGTATTTTTTCTAACGGCCCACTATGGCAACTGGGAGATCATGGGGTTACACCACGGTTTACAAGGAATCTGCCCTTTGTCATCCATCGTACGAAAAATGGACAATCCATACCTGGATACTTTCGTAACGCAAATGAGAACATCAACGGGCAACAAGGTTTTTTATAGAGATGATTCCCTATTAAAAATTGTTCGCGAATTGAAAAACAATAATAGTGTGGCGGTGATGATGGACCAGAACACAGCTCGCGGAGGGATATTCGTCAATTTCTTTGGGATAAAGGCCGCCACCCCAAGAGCGGTTGCACAACTGAGTTATCGTATGGGAACTCCGGTCATTCCTTTATTTTCCTATCCCACCGAAAAAGGAACCTATCAAATTGAATATGGACCCGAACTCAAATTTGAAAAGTCCGATACGAAAGAACAAGATATTCTGGATTGGACTCAGGAAATGGAAGCTTTTATTGAAAAAGTCATTCGAGAAAATCCTGTTCCCTGGATGTGTGGTCATCGAAGATGGAAAACCCGGCCTCCTGAAGAAAAAGACAAGCATATATATTAAGAAATGAAATGCCCAGCCTGTGAAAGCCAACTCTCCGAAAAAAAGGTTTCAGGAATTGGAGTCTTTGCTTGTATCGGCTCATGTGGAGGATTTTGGTTCCCTTATAAACAGGCTAAAAAAATTAAACGAGTCAAACCGGGAGCAGGATGCGAGCTTTTAAATTTAGATAAAGCGTACGGTGTGAAAATTTATCGAGGAGCGGAACATCCCTGCCCCCAATGTAAAACTACATTATTATATAGGCATTTTTACAGCAAGGATTTGGACACCGAGGTCAATCAATGTTCCAAATGCAGCGGATTTTGGATCGATGCAGGTGGCCTCATTGATATTATTAAAACCTCGAAAAACGAAGACCTGATCGCAAAATATTTCACCATATTACAGAACGAAAAAATTTCAGGAATGAACCTGGCGAATCCAGATATAGCTGAAGCTGCTAGTATGATGATTGCCATTTTTAAATTTATTAATCCAGGCTTGAGGGCAAAATAGTTTTTCCCCTTACTAAAACTATACAATTGAAAGTTGTTGGCTAACCCTTAAAAAAAATTCCATCTTTTTGCAAAACCATCCCCTCCCCCTATTACCACAAGGAAACCAATTAAATTCCCAAAAAAGCACCCCTCAAAAGAGTAAAATGGTATAATCCTTAGCTTGTTTGGTCATTAGCTTTTCCAATCACAAAACATCAAAACAAACACATGACCTACCACTGAGCATTCCAAAATAAATGGGAGGCTACTTTAAAAAGGAAACAAATGGTTAAGGAAAAAAAACCGGTTAAGGTAATTATTCTTGGTGCCGGTATTACAGGTTTATCTGCTGGAATTCGATTTTTAGAGGCCGGATGCGATGTTTGCCTAATTGAAAAAGCCAAGCAGGTTGGCGGTTTAGCCAAAACAGTTGTTCGCGAGAACTACCGATTGGATCTAGGGCCTCATCATCTATACAGCAAAAACGAAGCAATTCTGAACGAAATGCTTAATCTATTTGAAAAGGATGAACTTGTCCCTTTAACTTTGCATGCCAAAATTCTTTTTTACGACCGTTTTTTGGACTACCCTCTCACTGCCAGAAGCGTGTTGCTCCAAATGGGATTAAAACATGCCTTCTTTGGCGGCTTAAGCTACATATTAATGGGCTTTAGAAATTTTTTCGGCTTCCATTTTAAACAAGACAATTTTAAAGCGTGGGCCAGAAATCATTTTGGCGATTATATGTTTAAAATATTTTTCAAACCCTATACGGAACAGTTTTGGGGCGTTCCCTGTGAAGAATTATCCACAGACTGTGTACCACAGGTCACTAAAACATCTTTCATGAAAACTTTGAAAAGAGTTTTTTTTGAAAAATATGCCAACGAAAGCCTTTCAATCGAAGAGGTAGATGTGGGTTATGAAAAATCGGTGAATTATTATCCTGTGAAAGGGTTTGGGGCGGTTGCTGACAAACTGAAAAACGTATTTATTTCCAAAGGTGGAATCCTTCGACTAAACTGTGACATAACAGAGCTTGCAAAAACGGACGATCACACCTACCAAATAAATTATAAGAATGAAGAAGAAGCTTTTAGTGATGAGGCCACATTTGTGATTTCATCTATTCCAATTTCGAGCCTCTTTGGTATTTTAAAACCCACCCCCTCAGATTTAGTTAAACAAAGCGCTGAAAGTCTAAAATATTTGTCGACCGTTATATTATATATGGTGATCCCTGATCGAGACATTTTAAATTGTGGATTCCTATATATGCCCGATCGACCCTACAATCGGATTAGCAACACCAACAGATTCCATCCCAATTTATGCCCCGAGGGAGAGAATATGCTGGCATGTGAAATTACCTGCTCTTTTAATGATGAAACCTGGAAAAGCACCGATGAGGAATTATTTGAAAAATGCATAACCCATCTAGACTCCGACAATATAATTTATAGAAACGAAGTTAAACAGTATTTTTCTGTTCGCGTTAAAAACGCCTACCCCTTTTATCGGGTTGGGTACAAAGAAGATTTAGACGCTATTTTCAAATATTTTGAAAGTATGCCCAATTTTTACCTTGCCGGGAGGGTAGGAGCCTTTAAATATATGGCTATCGATGAGTGTATGGAAGATGCCGCAAAGCTGGTCAACCAGATAAAAAGTGAGGGGTCAATAAATAAAGCTTAATCAGATTTTTTCCTAAGGCTTCATTCGCCTGAATATCAAATGCGAACCATACTTTAACCGGTATTTTGGGGGGAAATTTTTCATGGGCAAAGGCCCACCTGTTTTTCCCAGAAAATTTTGAGTACAACGCGATTTATAAATCAAGTCATATTCCAATTCCCTGAGCGCCCCAATCAAATCATCAATATTCAAAAAACGTGAACGCACCTTTTTCCCATAGAAATTTTGAGTCGTAATAAAAGTGGGAATATTCCCTGTGGGAACATCTTCCAATATTAAAAGTTCTGGCTGGTAACCAGCAAATTTAGACAATAAACCCTTCCAATCTGGAATGTATTGAAGAGAGCTTCCAGCATGAACTATATGAACGGGACGGGACAACTCAGGAAGCTCTTCGTAAAAAAACAATTTCGGAAAGTCCTCTAATATTTCTTTAGATAGATCGCATATTGCTTTAACCTCAACAATATGGAATTCGACTCTTTCCGGTTCTTCCAAAGCAGAAACTAAAGGAAAATAACTGGCGGCCATCCCTCCCCCAAAATCCAAAATTCGCAAATCCCCTTTGGTTGTTGGAAGAAGAATCCCACCCACCAAGGACAAAACATAGTCTTGGGTAGAAGAAGCTAAAGATACGACTTTTCCAGAATGATAGGCAGCAAGGGCACTTTGGGCTTGGCGGGCAACTTTATTTATCCAAATCTTTCCTTCAAGGACATCATTGTCCTGAGGGGCTTCCTCCCATGAATCGTAAATCCCATCCCAAACATTTAGGGCACCTGACAATACCAGATATTCAATAAGGGGAGACAGGTAAGAAGAAAATTTAGAGGTAAATACAATTTCTATTAACTTATGCTTTAACCTCAGCAAACTCGAAACCTCATTCATATTTGATTTTTATATTTTTAAATTTAATTTTCATCCCATTTTTTCTAGTTTTCCCGATCGAAGAAGATTTATTGTTTCTAAAATATTTCCCCTTATATCTCCTGTTAGTTTGAATCCTGTTTTGAGGATTTTTTGGCTGCACACTTCATAGGACAATTGATTCATAATTTCAGAATCAACATATTCAATCTTAATGTTGGGTATAAATTCGGAAATGATATCTTTTATTGAATTTACGGTCATATTACTTGTAAGCACATTATAGACATCACCCGGATACAGTTTTTCTTTTATGAAATGAGTTATTGCCCGGATCGCATCCGATAGTACCAGGTAAGGCCTTTTTTGATCTTTTGCTGTGGTCCAAATAGTGAAAGGCTGCCCCATAACGGCTTGCCAACAAAACTTGTTTATTGCAGTATGGAATCTCATTCCAGGAGAGGTTCCACATATTGTTCCAAAGCGAAAAATTACAAATTTAAAATTTTCATCAGAACCCAACGAGCGAAGAAAATTCTCTTCTTTAAGCTTTGTTTCAGCATAGGGACTTTGGGGATTTAAATCTTCAGGAGAGCAATCCTCAGCTACCACCAATTTTTGTGTTCCATACACGCTGGTGGAAGAAATATGAATCATTGAACAACCCATTTCCCTACATGCCTCTGCCACCTTTACCGTTCCCTCGAAATTAACTGTTTCAACCTGTCCCCTATTTTTAAAACTACTCGCCGCATCCGTTATCGCCGCTAAATGAAGAACCACCTCAGCGCCCTCAAAAAAAGGTCTCAAGTCTGTTTTAAGGATATCCTCCTCATAGAATTTATATACACCATTTCCTGGCAGGTTAAATAATGAAGGGTAGCGTTGTGTATGAAGGTTATCAATCAAAACTATCTCAGGTTCATGAAAAACCTCCGGCAATTCTCTTACAACCCTGGAGCCGATATGCCCCAGCGCACCTGTAATTATTATTTTCAAAATCTCACCTTAAATACAAATCCAGATGCTTTTCATAAAATCCTTTTGTTCGAGCAAAACCCTCTTCCAAAGAAATTTTTGGTTTCCATCCCAATACATCCTTTATTTTTTTGTTAGAAAGAATAGCATCCCCAACATCAACTGATTTAGCTCCAGTCGGCCAATCAATAAAAACCACGTTTCCCTTGCCTATGTTTTTTACTGTCGCTTCAGCAATTTCCGCTACACTAAAATGCTTATCCCCCACTGCAAAGAAAACTTCTCCTGTCGACTTATCTGATTGTGCGGCTAGGATCAATGCAGAAACGGCATCATCTACAAATAGCACATTCCTCATCTGTTTTCCGTCTCCATAAACGGTAATATCTTTATCTTGCAACGCAAGACCTATAAAATAATTATTAAACGTAAATTCCGGACTGTGGATGGATGCCCTGGGACCAAAAACATTTGACAACCGAATTACCGTAGAACACACATTAAATGCCTTTGAATAAATCAGAGTATACTTTTCAGAAACACTTTTATTGGCCGAATATATATCCGTGGGAAATTCAGGGTGTTTTTCATCAGCAGGTTGATAAGACAATTTCCCCAATTGGGTGCTGGTTCCCACATGAACGAATTTTGCGGTTGGATTGAATCTTCTTACAGCCTCTAAAAGGTTTATAACCCCTTTACTATTTACATCTGAATCTATCCATGGTTCGCGCATGGAAAAAGAATGTGATGTGGATGAAGCGCAGCTAAAAATATAATCTTTCCCGGGAACCACCTGAGAAACCTGGTCAAAATCAAGAATATTATGATACGAAAGTAATATGGAGTCCGAGAGGCCGTCAACATTACAAAGATTACCCCCAGATCTAGGATCCAAACAGTCAAAAATGGTTACTTCGGCTCCCATGCGCACAAATTCGTGGGCCAGATTGCTTCCAATGAAACCAAGCCCCCCTGTTATTAAAACTTTTTTTCCTTTCATTTTTTCCATTTAAATTTTAGTTAATAGGTTGTGGCAAAAAATTTTTGGGAGCTCGATCAGTACTTTGGGTTTAATAAATTTAATCCTTTGTGCATTTCAGATATCCACCCGGATTATTTGAAAATAAAAGTTTTTTATCAAATCTATCATCGACGGTAAATCTATCGGTTTCCCTCAAGAACTGAATCAAAGCAGTCTTTGGATTATTTCCAGGGCCCCAGGGTCTAACCCTGTGAGTTTGAGTTGGAATGTCCTCTACAATGGTATCTCCACAAACCAAATATTGACCTTTACCAACAAGTGGAGAATAAAGATTGAGTTCTTTTTGGACATGTTCATGAGTATGGAAGGAATCCAAAAGAATTAAAACTTCTCTTGAATCACCAATTATGGATTTTACCTGTTCAACGGTATTGGGATCTATGGATGATTCATTGATCAAGACCAATCGATCCGATATTTTTTCATGCGAAAAAAGCCTCTCTTTCAAATCATCGGGAATATAAACATCAATTCCTATCACCTTTTGTCCACCCAGGGCTTCCATAAGCGTCGAATAAAATAATAATCCTCCCCCCCATGCCACACCAACCTCAATAATAAACTTCGGTTTGGTCTGAAAAATTATTTCCTGTATTGCAAACATGTCTTGAGGCAGGTTTAAAACAGGCTCTCCAAACCAGTTTGTTTGATGAATCCATGAAAATTGATCCGCCCGAACAAACACATCCAGGGCATCTTTATACAGCGATTTGTCTTCAGACATTTTCTGAGCGCTTTCAGAGCGCATGGCTTCAAATTCAGATCGTGTATATAATTTTTTCTCCGTCATATTTTATTCTTTCAATTTTGAAATTAAGATCCCAACCTATTGGTATCGGTTAATTTTTTAATCCCCTCACATATCCAATCAATTTGGTCTTCTGTGAGTATGGCTGAGCCTGGAAGGTTAATACCCCGGCTTGAAATATCGTAGGCTACCGGGTTAATCTTTTCGTACCTGGCTTTTGCTCCTGGATAGGCGGGCAAAGATGAAAGAGGATAAAAAAATGGACGAGCCGGAATATCCATTTTAGCCAGTTTTTCGATCACATCCAGTTTATTTAAGTCGTATGACTTCCCAAATACTATTGAGGTTATCCAAGCTCCATTTACTCCACCTTCGGGCTCAGGGTTAAGATAAACATCTTCAATTCCCCCCAACCGGTCTCTATACATTTTTAATTGTTTTCTTTTTAACCCCACCAATTCTTCAATTCTTTGAAATTGAGCATACCCCAAAGCCGCCTGCACATTAAAAGGCATATATTTAAATGTCACCTCATAATTAAAATACATGGCGCCCTCTTTACGACCATGATCCCTTAAAAACATACATCTTTCAAAGAGTTTATCGTCATCAAGTAAAAGCATTCCACCCTCACCCGTTGTCATTGTTTTTGTTCTGTGAAAACTAAATACAGACCCGATGCCAAATTTCCCTGCCCGTACTCCTTTCAAAGTCGACCCCAGAGATTCAGCCGAATCTTCTATCAAGAAAATATTATTTTCAGTGCAAATTTGGGTTAATTTGTCATAATCCGGCATGTTCCCAAACAAATCAACTGCAATCACCGCTTTGGTTTTTGGAGTAATTAATTTTTCAAGTGAAGCCGGATCAATGCACCAATGATTGGGGTCAATATCACAAAAAACTGGGGTTGCTCCCAAGTAAGTGATCCCCGCACCCGTTGCAATCCAAGTACACTCAGGAAGAATCACCTCATCTCCTTCCGATATCCCCATAGACGCAAGTATCAGGTGAATGGCCGTAGTACAATTCGGCGTCATAATTCCATACTTTCGATCATGGTAGGCAGCGAATTCCCGCTGGAACTTTTCAACATAGTCGTAGCTGTTTTCATACCAGCCATTCCGCATTGCATCTTCGACTACTTTTATTTCATGATCCGTGATCCAGGGACCTGCCATATGTATGGTCTTCATTTGATATCCCTGCCATCCTTTATGGGTTTTGCAGGAATACCCACTACCGTTTGCCCTTGTTCAACATTCTTCGTAACAACGGCACCCGCACCAACAATTGCATCTGAACCTATTTGGATTCTTGGAAGGACTGTTGCTCCTGCACCCACAAAACCGTTAACACCCACACTAACCAGACCACATAAAGTTGCACCAGGAGCAATTTCAACACCTGATTGAAGAACGCTTTCATGTTCTACTGTGGCATTTGTGTTTACAATGCAATCTTGACCAATTTCAACCTCAGAAGAAATTACAGAACCTGCCATAATTTGAGAACCTTGTCCTATTTTTGCATTTTTGGAAATAAAAGCGGTGTGGTGGGCCAAAATAACAGGAGACAATCCTTTCTCCATCAGCTTTTGATGCAGTTTCATTCGTACTCTTCCATGTGGATTCCCAATGGTGATACTAAAACCCAACTCTTTTTTGGATTGAATCCATTCCTCCAATTCACTGCCTGGAAATAAAGGAACATCTGGAAAAGGTTTTTTAAGATTAGGAGTATCATCAAAAACCGCAACAAGCCTGGAGCCATAATATTCAATGATGGGGCGAACCACCTTTGCCTGCCCGGTTCCTCCATAAAATATCATTTCTGGAGGAAATTGATTTATTTCACATTCCATTTGAGATTCTTATTCCTCAATATCCCCAGCTACAATCTTCGACCGAATACTTTTATACACTTTCTCCAATCATTTCACAATTGATGCACCTAAAAAGTTTCCTCCAGCAAAAAAGGTCTATGGTTTTCCAACTTCCTGAATAATATAACATCTGAAAGTGGAGCAAAAGATAAAAGAAAAACCATAAAAAACCCTTAAAATAAGGTACTATTCGAAAGCCTTAGAGTATTTTCAAAATCCTTTTGAAAAAAAGAAAAATCCGGAGCACTTTAATGACCCCAAACAACAAGGGCAAACTGGTTTTACTAAATTTATTTGCGGGGATATCCATATTTTTTGTTTTGATTGCCCTAAGACTGCCAATCCTCCTTAACTCGGATTCTCTTTTAAACACAGATGAAGCCTTAATGGCTTATGAAATACTCGATTTATACAACGGTGGCCCCTTCTTTTTTTATTACAGTGTGACCACCTATTTCGGCGTTTTAAATGGACTGGCGGCTATTCCCTTTTATAAACTCTTCGGAGTCAGCCCCTTGGCATTTAAACTCCCCGCCACCTTTTTTTATACTTTGTACATATTGTCCACCTATTGGCTGGCAAAAAAGATTCTACCCCAAGCAGCAAAAACAGTAATTTTACTTATGATTTTTACTTCACCCGCTGTTTGGAACTTAACTTCATTGAACTTCGGGCTGGGGTTAACTTGTTTTTTGGGAAACTTGGTTTTTTTGACCTTTTATAAAGCTAAAAAAACCTTGTGGTTAAATTCTCTAAATGTCTTCCTGCTGGGGTTTGCTTCCGGTTTCGCAATATATTCCTTCACCTATACAATTATTTATATTGGCTCAATAATTGTTCTGCATTTTTTATCCCTAAAAAAATGGAATACTTTACGAAAAAATTTTTCTATAAAAAACATTGCAGCTTGGTTTTTTAAAAGGAAAGAAAGCTTGCATAGAATCGCAGGAATACTGGATGCCATTATTTTATTTTTTATTCCTATAGTTTTATTCTCTTATGTATTCGGCGGATTCGGTATCGATATTGCGCGCTATTCTATTTTGCAAAGCAATGAACTCCACAAACCTTTGCAGCAACTATTAATAATCATCATCATTCGAGCCTGTCTTTATCGGCAGGATATATCAGGAATTTTTAGTTCGGGCAAGTCCTTAATTTTATCAATCGACCCCTTGATCAGACGCTCCTGTCTATTTGGGATAATAGGGTTTATTCTGGGAATTCTTCCTCGCATTCTGAGCATCCTGTCGGGTCAAATCACAAGAGGAGGACAGGGGTTCGATGTCGATTTCGTTCCCACAAACCTAGCTTTCCATATTTGGGAATTGATTATCTGGTTTATACCGGAAACTCTTGGGCTCAGGGAACCTATCACCCAATTGTTTCAGGGTAGGTTTGACATCCTTTCTCTCTCACAGGGACTATTAGCTGGCTTAATCATCATTCTTCTGGGCAAGGCAGCAATTTTCTTTATTTCCCCAAGAACTAAAGAAATCAAAAACTTTATCCTTTTAAAGCAGGTCGATTTTAATCCAGCTCAGTTTTTATTTGTTCTTCCTGTTTTACTATGTGCTGCTGTAATAGCAAGTCAAGGGCCCCCTGCAGTACGGTATTTACTTCCACTACATGGAGTTGTTTCTATTTGGACTGCGATTTACCTTCAAAAAGTACTTTCTGAATCCAAGGGATTATTTGTCTTTGCCCTGGTCGCCTGGTGCCTATTTAGCGCGATAGGAATTTATAAATCCTATTTAACATCAGGAATTGTCCATAACCTCTCAATTCAAAAAAGGCCCAACCCTATTCTAAATGTTATAAATTTCTGTAAAAAAAATCAGATTTCGCATGCTTATTCAGATTACTCCACCTCAATTTTGACCAGCTTTTTGAGCAAAGGCGATGTAAAGATGGCTGAATATACTAAAAATATTTTCCTTGAAAAAATAAAGAGGGAGCTAGCGGGTGAAGAAAAATTTGCAATTGTTGTTAATGGTAATAGTAAGGACCTGAACATCTACCAAAGGTATTTAAATAAAAACATGGCCAAATTTTCGCAAGATATCGTACAGGATAACAACGGCACAAACAGGAAATTTTATATCTTTTCCAATTTTGAAGGGGATTTAAAAACTATCGACTCCCTTCGTTCTCTAATTTCAAACTAAAATTTCCAAACTCAGGTCAGAAAAAAAGATTGGCAGGATATTGCGTCACTTGTCAAAAAACTCCTTTAGGTGATTAATAACCAAAGATTGATCCTCGTGACTTAACTCTGGATATATCGGCAGGCTAAGCACCCTATCCACAATTTTTTCTGTATGAATCAATCCTTGGGAAGAATACCCTTTAAAAGCTGGCATCAAATGGACTGGCACAGGATAGTGAATCCCCGCTATAACACCTTTGGATTTTAAATTGCTTTCCAATGCATTCCGTTGTTCAACATCTATAACGAACAAATGATAAACATGCAGACATTCGGGTCTTCGTTTGGGTAATACTAGGGGCAAGGAGTTCAGTTGTTCTTCATATTGATTTGCAATTGAAATACGGTTGGCATTGTCTTCTTCCAAATATCTGAGTTTAACCCTTAAAACTGCAGCCTGGATTTCGTCAAGACGACTGTTATAACCTGTATATTGGCTAATACGATCTTTATCCCATCCATATTGTCGAAGTTTTATTAGCCTTTCAGCTAACTTGCAGTCTGAGGTGGTGACGGCTCCACCATCCCCCAATGCCCCCAGATTTTTTGTGGGATAGAAACTAAAGCAGCCGACCTCCCCCAGGGTTCCCACCCGCGTACCTTTATAACTCGCACCGGGCGATTGTGCGCAATCTTCAATTAACTTTAAATTATATTTTTTGGCAACTTTCCTGAAACCGTCCATATCAGCAGGCTGGCCATATAAATGTACAACGAGTACCCCTTTGGATTTAGGGGTTATGGCCTTTTCCACGGAAATCGGGTCCAAAGTAAAATACTCTGATTCAACCTCAGCGAAAACGGGTACTGCACCGGCAAGAACAATTGCAGCAACGGATGCTGTTGCCGTATGGGAAGGAACAATTATTTCATCGCCATCATTTATTTCCAATGCTCGTAAAGCAAGACAAATAGCATCGGTTCCACTACCAACGCCTATTGTGTATTTGGCACCAATAAATGTTGAAAATTCCTTTTCAAAAGCTTCAACATTTTCTCCCATTACCAAATTACCCTTTGCAAGCACACTCTGAATCGCAATATCTATTTCCTCCTTATGAGCTAGATATTGTAATTTCGGGTTGCTGCAAAGGATCATTTTCGAATTATTTCAACCTGAGGGACGTATGTAATCCATTCTCCTCCCGACTCTGTGAAGGCCAACTCTTTTTCAAAGACTTCAGCTTTGTGATTCCAGGCAAAAAGCAAAAAACCGTCTGGATATCCATCAAGGAGGGTTTCATAAGCGCGAACAGGAATATGCATTCCGGGGCTGAATTTACCCTGTTTTATGGGGGTTGTGTCAGAAATAAACTCAATCAGGTCGGGCCCAATATTGCAATAGTTGAGAACGGTAGTACTTTTGGATGTTGCCGCGTAACCAACAATCCTGCGCCCCGCATCCTTTTGCTCTTTCAAAATTTTCACTAAATTTTCCCGAGACGACTCACATTTTTCTCGAAATAAATCGTAAGTAGATCCAAGGTGAAGTCCCTTTTCCTCCTCATATTGGAGTTGATTTGTAACGGCTGAAGATACCGGCCATTTATCGCGTCGCGCCAATACGTAACGCATCGAACCCCCGTGAGTAGTCTGAGGTTTAACATCTACCAGGTCAAAATTATATCTATTAAAAATATTCAGCACTGAACGTGCTGAAAATATATAAACATGTTCATCATATATTTGGTCATAGGCCGTATTTTCCACCATATCTCCAAGATAAGGCTCTTCAAAAATCAAAACACCTCCGGGTGTAAGCAAATGGTCTGCACCCTTGGCAACCTCATGAAGGTCGGGTATATGGCACATCACATTTGCGGCAATAAGGGCATCCGCATGTCCTTTTTCTGAAACAATTTTTTTTGCCGCTTCCAAGTTAAAAAAAGAGCACAATGTTTCCACCCCATGCCCACGAGCTTTCTCCGCAACATTTGCAGAGGGCTCCACCCCCAATTGGCGAATTCTATCTTTGGCAAAACACTCCATCATTAGTCCGTCATTACTACCAATTTCAACCACAAATGGATCGTCGCTTTTTAAGTAATTTTTCTTAACCCATTCTGCATATGAATTAAAATGGATAGCCATTCGTTTTGATGTTCGGGAAAAAAAAGCATAGTTTTCATGAAACATTTTTTCAGGGTCAGGCTGCACCAGAATTTGCAAGGTGGAGCAGTTCTCGCAAAACCCGGGCTTCAACTCAAAAAAATATTCGCTTGCAAAGTCATCTGGAGTTAAAAAACCGTTTGCGATTGGCATTTTTCCAAATGACATAAATGGTTCGAGAGATGTATCACAAATACGGCAGGTATATTTCATAGGTTTTTCAAAGAATTTCGTTTAATAACGGGGCAAAAGTTTGTTTGAAATATTCTTAAGTGTGGGAAAGTTTGCATCTCGGTTACGAATAATGGGTTCCTGGATCGGCCAATCAATATTCAACTCGGGGTCACACCACAACACCCCTCCCTCATCATCAGGATCGAAATAATCCGTGCATTTATATAAAATATCGGCTTTCTCACTCAACGTACAAAACCCGTGCGCAACACCCTCCGGCAAAAATAATTGCTGCGGACGAGACTCGGAAAGCCTGAAACCCAACCAATGGCCAAAGGTCGGCAAACCTTTTCTAAGGTCCACTCCGACATCAAATATTTCCCCTTTGACCACATAAACCAGATGTCCTTGAGGCTGATTTATCTGGTAGTGCATTCCCCTTAAAACATTTTTTGTGGAATGGGAATGATTGTCCTGCACAAATTCGACATCCAAACCATGCTCTTTATACCTTTCTTTTTGATAGCTTTCCAGAAAACTTCCTCGTGGATCCCTAAAAACATCCAAGTCAATGAGCATCATTCCTGGAATTTTTGTTTCATGAACTTTCATATTTTATGACACCCAAGAATACTGCCGCTTCTACAATCAATTGTGGCACTAGTTTATTTGAAACACACTCGCAAAAACATTGAGTGCAACCCTATCATATATTTCTCGAAAGGAAAAAAATTTACAAAATATGGAAGGTAATTCAAAAACCGCAGAAATATTTGGAGAGGTTGCCGAATGCTCAGGAAATTACATTTCTTCTGCTATAACAATTTTAAGCTTGGAGCGTAGTCGGTAAACTGCTTTGGAGTGGATTTGGGAGACACGGGACTCAGTAATTCCAAGAACTTCCCCAATCTCTTTCATGGTCAATTCTTCATAGTAGTAAAGTGAAATCATCAACCGCTCTTTTTCAGGAAGAGTATCAATTGCCTTGGCAATGATTTCCTTCAGTTCGTTCAGACGGAGGGAGGTTTGCGGGTCGGTATCCCCTTTTCCAGCCAGACAATCCAGGAGGCTTTGCTGCTCCCCGGATTCCTTGGCGATTCCCAGATCCTCCAGACTGAGTATGGGCATGCTTTTCGTTTCGTTCATGGTATTGAAAAGCTCATCCATGCTGACACCCATCTCACCGGCGACTTCATCGTCTTCCGGGGGACGTCCCAGTTGATTCTGAAGTTTTTGCACCACACCATCCAAAGCGGATGCTTTCTGACGCACCGACCTGGGCACCCAGTCCATCGATCTCAATTCATCAAGAATCGCTCCACGCACTCGAAACTCAGCATAAGTTTTAAACTTGGCACCCCGAGAGGCATCGTATTTGTCAATGGCATCAATCAAACCCAGCACACCCACACTGATCAAATCGTCAACTTCAATATGGGGAGGAAGACGCATGGCTATGCGATTCGCCACATACTTGATCATCGGCGCATATTCCTTGATAACCGCTTCGCGGTTTTCCACCGAGATTTCGATCTGATTTATTTCTTCGCCTTTAGTCGCCATTTTTAATTATTTTCGTCAAGCCGTTTGATCCAATTGAGTTCCTTTTTCACTATCTTCATGTTCCTCATCATCCATCATATCTTCTTCGTCTTCCTGCAACAACATGGCCCCGCTCAACCAAGCCAACCCCCCAAACAGCAGGGCTCCAACAATTCCTCGAATAAAACCCGTAAAAACGGTCGCTCCCATCAACATACTTCCTATGCATAAAATCCCGAATGACAACAGGCCAAAAGATGCCGCCAATTTCTGTATGTTTAAAGGGTTCATTGGGCTTGAAAAGCACTCCTCCAGAAATAAGGTTGATTGCCTTCATCGGATTTCGGTTTCTCTTTAGAAATTTTTTCCGCAAGATCGTTAATGCATCCGCTGAACTTTGAAAAAGGATAAAGTTCCAGAAAAGCTTTTTGTTGACGGATGGCTTTAGGAACATTCGTATCGTGTAAAATATGCCCTAGGTATTCAACGGAAACCCCTTTCAAAAAGCGGTCTGTCACTGCCGTCAAGTTTCGGTACACTCCCTGCGCTTCCCTTTCGGATGCAACCGAGTTGACGATCAATCTGAAATGTTTTTGTGAATGGTTGTTATGAAGAATCTTCATCAACGCATAAACATCGGTCAATGAAGTGGGCTCTGTGGTGGCAATCAGAAAAGTTTCATGCGCTGCGCTACAGAAAAAAGTGACATTAGGCGAAATACCCGCACCGGTATCAAAAATCAGATAATCATAGTCACGGCTGACCCGGTCCAATTCATCCATCAGCACCATTTTCTTTTCCGTTTCCAGTTGCGTCAACTCCTGAAGTCCATCCCCTGCCGGTAAAACGTGGATTCCTTCAGGCCCCTGCAATAGGATATCTTCAACATTGGATTCGCCGGATAAAACATGGCCAATATGCTTTTTGGAAGCCAACCCCAATAGAATATCGATATTATTCAGTCCCAGGTCGGCATCGACCACGAGGACTTTTTTACCTCTTTTTGACAAAGCGTAGGAAAGGTTCGCAACGATGTTGGTTTTGCCAACACCTCCCTTACCACTGCTGACTGCAAGAACCCTCAAACCAGATTCGCTCATATCACCGTATGTCATTCTTTTTAAAGTCGTTGCTTGCCCACCTAATATCATATTCCAATCCTTAATTTATCTTGAAATCAGTTAAAAATCAAACTTATTACCTTATCCGGCGTTGCAATCTCGAGGTCTTCCGGCACGTTCTGTCCAACGGTAAAATAGGACAGAGGAATGCGACTTCGCACCGAAAAATTGAATAAAGAACCAAAACTCAATCCTTCATCCAACTTGGTGAAAAGCACCCGGTCCACCCCAAGAGGTGAAAACTGTTGAAAAGTCGTAGAAAACAGTTTCTCCTGAGCGGTCACACTAAGCACCAAATGGGTTTCCACTTCCCCCACAGTGCTGAAGATCTGCTTGAGCTGGCGGGAATAATCACCATCCCGGTGCGATCGTCCCGTCGTGTCGATCAAAATCAGGTCCTTATCGGAATGCCGGGTTACGATATCCCGCAGGTCGTCTTTTCCCTCAGCCACTTCCACCGGCAACTGCATGATGTCTCCATAAATCTGCAATTGATCCACCGCTCCCAACCGGTAAGTGTCCAGTGAAACTAAAGCTACTTTCTTGTTCTTACGAATCGAGTAGTCTGCGGCCACTTTGGCAAGGGTCGTTGTTTTACCAACACCCGTCGGCCCAACAAAAGCCACCAGCTTGGGACTCTCGGTATCCAATTTAATTTCCCCTTCAAAAGGAATGACCTTTTTCATCAGATCCATCGCCCGTAATTTTTCTTTTTGTGGATTCTCATCATCTCCCCCCTTGGCTTTCTTTAAGATTTTGGATGCGAGGTTTTCATCCAATCCGTTTTCTACGAGATGAGAATAGGTTTCAAACTGGCTGGCCTTCAGTCC
>JAYNIA010000017.1:41452-45121 GCA_038108555.1 Nitrospinota bacterium
CCAATCCGTTTTCTACGAGATGAGAATAGGTTTCAAACTGGCTGGCCTTCAGTCCCAAAGTCTGGGCTTTCCCCTGCTCGCTCAAAAGATTGAATAAAAGAGATTTCATATCCAGACGGGATTCTTCATCCAGATTCAGCTCTTCGTCCAAAGTTGCAACAGGGGCTTCTTTAAATTCAACCGCCGCTGTGATTTCCACCTTGCTGGCAGTATTACGGCTGGATAAAGGTGCATTGGGAGGCTTGATGGAACGGGTACTCATGATGAGTGCCTCTTCCCCCAACTCGCGTTTCACCTGCGCCAGGGCATCGGCATAATTATTGGCTGTAAATTTTTTAATTCGCATTCAAGTCCACCACACCTAAAGTTTTGATTTGAACCGAAGGAGCCACCTCACTATGCGAAACAATCGCAAGATCCGGCAAAAAACGTTCCGTAAATTTTCGAATATGCATTCTCAGTCCCGGAGAAGCCAGCAATACCGGTGCCGTCTCAATCGTCGGCGTAATTTTTTCGATCATGTCTTTCAACTTTGCCAGGAACCTTTCAGCAACATTGGGTTCCAATGCCAGGTAAGCGCTGGTCTCCGTTTTCTGAATGGAACCTTCAATAATATCTTCAATGCCCCTATCCAGAGTCAGCACGGACAACGTTCCATCCGATGACTGGTATTGCTTGGTTATCGGTCGGGCCAGACCCTGCCGCACATACTCAGTCAGCACATCTGCATCCTGTGTCAGTGATGCGTAATCGGAAAGGGATTCAAGAATCGTTCGCAGATCACGGATTGAAATACCTTCTTTAAGCAGGTTCTGAAGAACTTTTTGGACTTTACCCAAAGGCAACAGATTCGGAATCAATTCTTCAACCACTTTCGGGTTTGTCTCTTTAAATTTATCCAGCAATGCCTGAGTTTCCTGCCGACCCAGCAACTCATGCGCATGCCTCTTGATAGTCTCTTTGATATGGGTGGTAATAACCGTTGCCGGGTCTACTACAGTAAAACCGGCCATTTGCGCTTCCTGTTTTTTATTGCTTGGAATCCATACCGCTGGCAATCCAAATGTCGGCTCGGTGGTCCTAATACCATCCAATTCTCTTTCAGTCGTTCCCGGATTCATCGCCAGAATCCTTCCCATCATGATTGAATCTTTAGCCACATCCACTCCTTTGATCACTACGGAATATTCATTGGACTTGAGTTGCAGGTTATCGCGAATATGCAAAGGCGGAACAATAAATCCCATCTCCAAAGCGAACTGCCGGCGAATCGATTTGATTCTCTCAAGCAATTCTCCATTACGGTCCGCATCAACTAATGGAATCAGTTCGTAACCCACTTCCAACTCCATAACATCGAGAGGAAGAATGGATTCCACTTTTTCAGGAAGCGGTGCCTTGGCTTCCTCATCTTTCTTACGCAATGCCATCTGCTCGGTTTTCTTGTCGGACTGCATTTTCTGATAAGCAATCGCCCCTGCCAGGACCGACATCAAGAAGAAGGGGAAATGCGGCAGACCAGGAATCAATCCGAAGAAGAAAAGAATTCCAGATGCAATGATGAAGGCATAAGGTTGATCGAGCAGCTGTTTCATCAACTCGCCCGGCAGGTTTTTGTCCGACTGTGCCCGGGTCACAACAAGGCCCGCAGCAGTAGAAACCACCAGCGCAGGAAGCTGGGAAACCAAACCGTCACCAATCGTCAATAAGGTATAAATCTGCGCTGCTTCACCGGCTTCCATGCCCTGCTGGAAAACACCAATGGCGAATCCACCCAAAATATTGACAAGTGTTATGAGGATACCGGCAATCGCATCTCCGCGAACAAAGCGTATGGAACCGTCCATGGATCCATAAAAATCCGCTTCACGTTCGAGGTTTCTTCTTCTGTCTCTCGCTTCTTTTTCGGTGATCAATCCGGCATTCAAATCGGCATCGATACTCATCTGTTTACCGGGAATCGCATCCAAGGTAAATCGCGCGGCCACTTCCGAAGTTCTTACCGAACCTTTGGTGATAACTATGAAGTTGATCATGACCAGGATGATGAAAATTACAGTACCGACAACAAAGTTGCCTCCCACCACGAAGGAACCGAAAGATTGAATGACCTCCCCTGCCGCACTCGCTCCCTGGTCTCCATTCAAAAGAATGATTCGAGTGGATGCGATGTTCAGGGATAATCGGAGAAGTGTTACAACCAACAATAAGGATGGGAATACAGAAAATTCCAAAGGCGACAGCATGAAAACCGCCACCATCAATACGATTAAAGAAAACGTAATACTGAAGGAAATGAGGATATCCAACATAAAGGTGGGAATGGGCATCACCATGACCCCGAGAATCACAATGATTCCCGCTGCGACCAATAATTCCTGGGGTCTCTGTTTGATAACCGTTAAAACGTCATTTTGCGCCATAGCTTACCCGTTGAACCCACCAAAAAATTGACAGTTGAAAATTCGACTCATTTCTCTGAAAAACTCTTTAAACATAAGGCCTTTCGGCGTTTTTGCAATTTTAGTCTGGGTGGAAAATCACTTCCTAACCCTTTGATTTAGCTAATATTGCAAGTGCCATGCCGAAAAGCCTCATTTAAAACCCATCAACATTTCGTCAGATCGGATCACAGGTTGGACCCTTTTCCCAAAGGTAGGGGACAATTGACTCAAAACAGATTTTTGGATAAAAAGGTGGAAAAATATAGAAACACTGATTAAATTTTATCGAACAAGCTACCACCCAGACCTTGGATTAAGGCAAATCAATACTATTTACATTAATTTTCGAAGTTAAAAATGCGCCTATCTTCCACTTTTAAACTAAGTTCCCTGATAGTGATTTTTTCGTTTGTCCTGGTAAGCCTCACCGTGGTGAAAATGAATCAGGCTGAAAAACTAAGAATGACGACTTTGAAGAACCAGGCGAAATTAGAATCTCTCGGCAGACAACTGGCTCGGGGTTCGGATTATCTGACAAGTGAAATCAGACGCTATGTTCAGTTTGGCGAAGAAAAACATCTCAAGAATTTCTGGAAAGAAGTCAATGAAACCAAATCAAGAGAAGTGGTGGATGATTTATTGCAAATGGATGTTTTTCCAAATGAACTGGAGTTTATTAAAAAGTCCAAACACTTTTCAGACAAACTGATTGAAACCGAGGAGCAGGCTATGGAGGCGGTTAAAAAAGGGGATTTCAATCAGGCAAGGAAACTAGTGTTCGGGACCTATTACGATGAACAAAAAAAACTGATAATGGGTAATATCCGCAAGTTTCAGGAAGCGATTCATAAAAGAACGCAAAAGGAAGTAGACATTGCGAACGATGCAGTCGCTTTTTATCTTCTCACAACAAATGTCCTGCTTATTGTCTCTGCTATATTAGTGGTGACACTGCAAATTGGATTCACCCGTAAAAGAATTTTATTTCCATTAAAAAATTTAAGCGATCAACTGAAAAACATTTCCGAGGAAAGCCCTTTTATCAATATCAAGTTCTACAAAAATGATGAAATATATGAACTGACAGAATCCATTCGAAATTTAATTGAGCAGAAATTTAAATTTAAAAAAACCATGGAGACCAACCAAAGATCCCTTTCCAACTTGATCAGTAATCTCAATGGCATGGTTTACCATTGCAAAAATGATAAAGACTGGACCATGA
>JAYNIA010000018.1:0-44659 GCA_038108555.1 Nitrospinota bacterium
GCTCCGGTAAGAAGGACAATATTTAAAGACAATGCAATGACCGCAATGGCACCGGACAATTTGTAATAAATAAGGATGAACACAATGACCAAAGCCCCGCCAAAAATGATGGAGTTAATTCCCTTGTTGATAGAGTCCTGCCCCAGGGAAGGTCCCACCGTCCGGTTTTCCAGAATTACCACGGGAGCCGGCAAAGCCCCTGCCCGTAAAACTATGGCCAGGTCACGTGCGTCTTCGGATGTGAACTGACCGGTTATCTGTGCCCGGCCACCGGGAATTGCATCTTGAATCACAGGAGCTGAGTAGACATTATCATCCAAAACGATTGCCAGTCGTTTCCTTATATTCTCTCTCGTTACTTCATGAAAGATCATGGCCCCGACACTGTTAAAATTAAGCGCTACATAGGGCTCATTGAAATCGCCATCAAACCGAACTTCTGCACCCGTCAACGTTTCCCCGGTCAACACGGTACGTTTCTTCAACAGGTAGGGTTCTTTTGTAACTTCTCCGGTTTCTTTATTTTCTTTACGTGTGTAAAGAACTTCTGATTCTTCAGGAACTCTTCCAGACAAGGCTTCCTGCAGGCTGTTTTCTTCGTCAACCAGTTTAAATTCCAACCTTGCGGTCTTTCCAATCAGGTTAATAGCCCGTTCAGGATCTTTCACTCCAGGAAGTTGAACCAGAATGCGTCTTTCACCCTGCACCTGAATCGTTGGTTCTGACACACCAAACTGGTCCACCCGGTTGCGGATGGTTTCCAGCCCCTGACTCACTGCATTCTGCTGGATTTGCTTTACCTGATCCTGATCCAATTCAAAGACAAGTCCCAATCCATCCGAGTCCTCCTCAACCATTTTGAAGAAGGGATAGCTCTCCATTACCTTTTTAACGGGCGGGAGATCCAAAGTGTCCACCATGCGAATGTTGATTTGCAGGTTTTCAAAATTTGCTTTAATGCGGTCAACTTCTAAATCCTCTTCGCCGATAGCACGCTTGATGTCATCTGCCAAACGCTCCAGACTGGCTTCGACCGCTTTCTCCACTTTAACCTCGAGAACCAGATGCATTCCACCCTGCAGGTCGAGGCCCAGGGCAATCTTCTCCTTTAAAGGATAAGCCAATGCCACAGCCCCCAGGACAGTCACGAGGATTAAAAGGATTCTCCATTTAAGATTCTTGTACATTCGGTCTTTCTTTAATTATTTTTTATTTCCAATGGAGGAACGATTGACTTTTACCCGGACATTATCGGCAATCTGCAACATAACCGTATCATCTTTTATTTTCTTGATAGTTCCGTGAAAACCGCTCAACGTAACCACCTGATCTCCCTCTTTCAATTCGTCCAGCATCTTCCGGGCTTCCTGCTGCTTTTTCTGTTGCGGGCGAATCAATATAAAATAGAAGATCAAAAACATCATGATCATCGGAGGCAGCAAAGCCAACAAACTACCACCCCCGGCTTCGCCTCCCTCAGGAGGAGGAGCCATTGCGAAAGCCAGTTCAAGCATAATGATTCCCTCTATTTAACACGATTTTGCCTCTCATATTTTCCGTAAAACGAAAAACCCTGAAAAGCTTCCCCGTTTTTTAATTCAAAGGTTTAGCTTCTATCAAATCCCAATCCATTTGTCAAACGCAGCCCACCGGTAAAAAATTGTCAGATTCTCCTCGTTCCGGTGTTGCCCGGTCATCTTTTTTATAACCCCAGGAGTATTTTTTAGAAATTAAAAAGAAGCAGGTTGTCTCCAGACACTCTAATAAAATTTATTTTGGACGTTGGCCTCATTGGTGAGTTCATAATAAAGAGAGTGGAACTCTTCCGTCGTCAATTTTGGGTCCCGTAACCGTTCCAAATCTTTTTCAGTAATTGGAATTTGTGATAATTCATCCCACGCAGATGTGGCAATGGCAGCATAATTTGGAGGATTGAGCGGACGAAGAACCAAAAGATCGACCCGATCATTATATTTCAGAGCCAGTTCAATGACAAAACGCGCGTCCTCAGCACTAACGGCACTGCCTATGGCAATATTCGTCGGTGGATGCCCTCCTTTTGGACGCCAGTATTGAACCGTATGCCCTAAAACTTTTAACGATTTGGATTTTAAAAATTTTTTCAGTTCCCTTTTATTCTTTTTATGCTTATACGCCAGCCAGATTTCAATAGTACATATAGTGGTTTTTGAAGTATCGCAAGGAGGCTTGTAGTCCGGACCAGGAAATAAATATTTTTTCGAAACCGCTGAAGCCGTACCATTGAATAGAAAAACAACCAGCAAAGCACAAATCAATACAAAACGTTTCATCTTATTACTCTCTCCAAAATTTCAATTCTCTGAAAGAGAATTATTGTAATGCATTTATTCCTTGGATTGTAAGAAAAGCCTGAGCCATTAATTATAAATAAACCCTTTTGAAAACAGCATAGTCCGACATACGGATATTTCAATGATTTTCTGGAATTCCGGCTAATCTAATTGCCGAAAATAGGTATAATCAGGCGATTCAAAGATCGCCAAATGGAAGGCATGGGAAAATAATGGATTTTGACTTGGTGGGGATGAAGGTTCTGATTGTTGAAGATATCCCAGACAATGCAGAGCTGATCCATAAAATCTTAAAAAGGCTTGGACTCAAAATAACCATTGTCGGTACAGGCGAAGAAGCCCTGGAAAAAATTCCGGAATTTCAGCCAGATGTTATTCTCCTGGATGTTGGCCTTCCAGGAATAGACGGATTCGAAGTCTGCCAACGCCTCAAACAAGATCCCATTCATAAAGATATCCCCATTATATTTCTAACGGCCTTCTCCGAGTCCTCAGATATTTCCAAAGGATTCCAATTAGGGGGAATTGATTACATCACCAAACCCTTTCGCAAAGAAGAGGTATTCATTCGCATCACCAACCAGTTGAGGTTGATTAGCGACCACAGGAAATTACTCGGAAAAAATTTCTCTTTTAAAACGATTCTGGAAACCATCCCCGATCTGGTTTTCCAATTGGATCCGGACAGGAAAATAACATTCGCCAGTTCGACCTTTGAAACACTGGGCTATACCCCCGAAGAGCTCGAAGGCCAGGTCATCGAAGATCTGGTAGCAGAGAATGACAAGGAAATTCTGGTCTCTCAAATATCAGGAAGAGAAGTCGAATCATTAATCATCCGCGATATCAAAACCCACTTTATTTCTAAAAAAGATTCGAGCGAAAAAATGTTTTCACTCGATGTATTTGGAATCTGGGATATTCCTCCTGATGCGGTTTTTGAAAGCGACTCCAAAAAAAATTTCCTAGGGACCCTTTGCATCGGTAAAAACTGAACGACCCATCTTATCACCTCAAATGCCCGCCCTCACCGATTAACAAATTAACTGCCGGTTTTAAAATCTATTAAAATTTTTACCCATTAGGCTAAAGTTTAAAAGTTTTCCTCCGATACGGTCTTTAAGGATAACTTTAACCCGAGGAAATTTCAGTATGTCACCCGTTAGCAGTTCAAGTGCCACGCAAGGTTTAAGCCCGCAATATCAAATTGCAGCTTTAAAGACAGCACAAGACACTCAAAAGCAAGAGGGTGAAGCCGCTGTGAATCTCATCCAAGAGGCGATTCAGGCGACTGAACATGCGATCACCGGGAATAACATAGATGTAACAGCCTAATATTTTCGATCAGGCCCTGACCTGGGACTATCGTTTTTGCAAAGCCTTTATTATTTCATCCCGTCTGTCCTTTGACAGGCGGGATGTTTTATTTTGGGCAATAAAATTTTTCAAGCCACCCAACCCCATCACATTTTCCCCAAAATCACCTTTCAATTTTCCACTTGGAAATACGACAACAGAAATAAAAGGGGTAGGCCCAATCACTTTTTCCAATGCATTCACATGCTTGCGATTTTCCCAAAGTGGATTAAAAATTAGATCCTTCTGTCTTCCTGATTTCACTTCCCATTCCCTGTCCCCTTCCCGTCCTAAAATTTTCCCACGGTTCCTTTTTACGGTAATCACAAAAACCCCATACGGTGAAATCAAAACATTTCCAAGATCGAACATTCCCCGGTCCCCCGGCACCACCACATCAGTAACAATGTCATAGTCCGAACCCAACTCTTTCAACACATTCATGACTGCCTGGGGATCTGCATTGGCTTTGTCCCGGTTTTTTCGAATAAACATCACAACCAACGCGACAAAAATGGCAAGGGAAAGAAAAATTGTTATCCCGTTTTCAGACATATTGGAAATTATTAGCGGGCAAAGGGATCGGGAGGTTCAAAGCCACCTGACGACTCGGAAGAAGTTAAACCTGTTTTTTCCACTTCAGACTCGGGTTTATCGAACTTCAGTTTTATTTTTGATGCTACCGGAAAAAACAGGGGGGAGGATAATGACTTCAATTGTTTTTTTCTAAATTGGTTTAAGTTGTTTAATGTCAGGGCACCTCGTTCGGGAAGGTCTTCTTTGACAGATTCTGCCGCACGTTGACCGAACACAAGAATATCCAGCAGCGAATTTCCCATAAGACGGTTTTTTCCATGCAATCCTCCGGTTACCTCGCCACAGGCCCACAAACCCTTCACTTCAGTTTTGCATTTGGAGTCGATAACAATTCCACCATTCTGGTAATGCAGGGTCGGGTAAATCAGAATCGGTGTTTTGATGGGATCTATTTTGTAACGCTCAAACCGATGAATCAGTCCCGGGAACTGTTCCTTCAGGGTACCTTCTCCATTTTTAATATCTATCATGGGAGTGTCGAGCCAAACCCCCAATTTTCCTGTAGGAGTTTTAACCCCTCGGCCTTCCCGGGTTTCTCGGATGATCGCCCCCGCCAAAACATCGCGATAGGCCATCTCGTTAATAAAATGAACCCCCTCAGCATTGACCACTTGTGCCCCTGCGGAACGGATGGCCTCGGTCACCAATTGACCTGCCAAAGCTTCTGGATAGCAAGCACCGGAAGGATGATATTGATAGCTATCCAAAAATATCAGACGGCACCCCTGTCGATAAGCCAAAACCAGTCCATCCCCTGTCGCCCCAACATGATTGCTGGTCGGGTATCCCTGCAAACGTAACTGTCCGCTTCCTCCCGTTGCAAGTATCACCGCCCGCGCCGAAACATTAACCAGACATCCTTTCTTTCGGTCATGCAAAACCGCGCCGGCGACCTTTGAGTTGCCATCATCTAAAAGTTCTACCGCAGAATGTTCTTCCAGAATATTTGTGGAACTCAATCTCACCGCATCTTTCAAAACCCGCATGATTTCCAAACCGGTGTAATCGCGGCAGGCCAACACACGCGGAACAGAGGTTCCTCCGCCTCCCCTTAATCGAAAGGTGCCATCTGGGTTTCGGTCGAATAAACATCCGAGTTGGCTGAGCCATTGAATTCTTTCCGGTCCGCTTTCACAAAGGATGCGTAAAAGTTCAGTTGTATTCTCCCCATGGCCGCCGACCAGTGCGTCTGCAAAATGCCTCCTTGGAGAATCGTTTTCTGCCAATGCCGCTTGAATTCCCCCTTCCGCCATTACCGTATTGGAATCACCCAAACGCAGTTTTGTTGCGAGATGGGTTGTTAACCCCGAGCCCTCTAATGCCAGGGCAGCTGCAGCTCCTGCACCTCCTCCACCAATGATCAGCACATCGGTTTCTATATCAGTTTGTGTTGAATGTGAGCCTGGCAGTGGGCTGTCTGCTTCCAGTAAATCTGCAAGCTCTAAAGGGAATTTTTGTTGTCCGGCATTAGGACCGACTGCTACAGTTCGTTCTTTTCCAGAGTAGTCAGGATGAAAATTCTTCAAAAGGTCTTGGGATTCCTTTTCATCCAGAACAGGTGCGTGATTTTTCAGACGCGATTCGCGGGAGCTTTCCAATTTTTCCAGAGATTCTTTTGCCCAATCCATCATTCAGGAAGACCTCCTGCGCTACGAAACATTTTTGCCCGTTCCATTCTCTCCTGCTTGTCGCCTGCGAGGAGATATTCCCATTCCCTTTCAATCTGATCCTTATCATGGGCAGAAATCTCCGGTTTCTCCTGACTTTGTCCCAGGGAACGACGGATCCAAAGTCCCATATTATGAGGTTTGACTTTATCCTCACAAACAAATCGGCAAAGTCCGCAATGAATGCAAGTGGTGAAGTCTTCTGCAACTTCTTCAAAATTTCCCTGCTGCATGCGCATGACAGAGTCCATCACAGGAATGGACATGGGACAAGCGGTCGTGCAACTACCACACTTCGTGCATCGGTTGACCGTTGGAAAAACCGATTGCAACGTCAAAGCATCTGCATTGGCGACCGGTTCAACTGCTTTGTCGGTTTCTACGGGACAAGGAAATATTTCCATCCCTGCCTCAACCGGTTTCATACAGGCCAGTTCCGTCCCTCCGGGTTTTCCGTCTGCATAACGAACCGTAACCGTGCAGGCACCGCAAACGCCACCGGCGCAACCTGTTTGCACAGACTCCGCCATTCCTGCGGCCCAAAGTGCCTGGACAATGGTTTCCCCTTCCTGAGCGGATATGGGCTCTCCTGCAATTTTTATTTCAATGTTTTTCATACTTTCAAATTATGTTAGATTAAGCCGTAGTTCGCAACTCAAACGCAACAAAAGGATTAAAAGTAACATGTCAGGTCATTCCAAGTGGGCAAGTATAAAACATAAAAAGGGCGCTTTGGACGCCAAGCGCGGAAAAATTTTCACCAAGATCATCAAAGAAATCACCGTGGCAGCCCGACTGGGCGGTGGTGATCCGGATGGGAACCCACGACTGCGAACCGCTATCATGTCTGCGAAGAGCCAAAATATGCCTCAGGACAATATCACCCGCGCCATTAAAAAAGGCACCGGGGAGTTGGAAGGCGTCCAATACGAAGAAGTCACTTACGAAGGCTACGGTCCCGGTGGTGCTGCTATTTTTCTGGAAGCAATGACCGATAACAAAAACCGTACGGTGAGTGAAATCCGCGCCGCCCTGGGTAAAGCCGGCGGCAACCTGGGTGAGAACGGATGCGTCAGCTGGATCTTTGAACAAAAGGGATTGATTCGGGTTAAAACCGAATCCAAAGATGAAGATGAACTCATGGAACTCGCCATCGACGCCGGTGCTGATGATATGCAGACGTTGGACGACTTTTACGAAATCACCACAGCTGTTGAAAGCTTTGAAGAGGTAAGAAAAGCATTGGAAGATGCAGGTATCCCCATGGAAAGTGCTGAAGTAACCCGCATTCCCGGAAACACAGTTTCTGTGGATGAGAAGAAAGGCAAGGCACTATTGAAATTGATGGATATTCTTGACGACCACGACGATATTCAAAAAGCTTATTCAAACTTCGACATCCCGGATGATGTCATGAACGCCATCCTCGAAGGAAATTAAAACTCCGGTTTGCATTTGCAAATCGGCCCAACCCCAAGGTTACCACCAATGCGTGTGATGGGAATCGACCCAGGAAGCAATTGCACCGGATTCGGCATTGTCGAAGAGGTGAAAGGCAATTTACATGCGGTCCATTGGAGCAGCGTGCGAAACTCTTCCAAAGATGCGTTTCCTAACCGTCTCAAACGGATTTATGAAGAGTTGACTCTGGCTATGGAAAAATTTTCTCCTGATGTGGTCGCCGTGGAGGACCTGTTCTACGCAACCAATGTCAAAACCGTCATCAAGCTGGGACAAACCAGGGGAGTTGCCATTCTTGCGGCTGTGAATCGTGGACTCCCTGTTGCAGAATACAGTCCACTTGAAATCAAGCAGTCGGTAGTGGGATATGGCCGTGCAGACAAAAACCAGGTACAAACCATGGTCACTACCCTATTACGGCTCAAAGAAAAACCCGATCCGTTCGATTCTTCCGATGCATTGGCCGCAGCCATTTGCCATATTCATCACGACGGACTGCAACAGAAAATCAAACAGGGATGATCGCCCACCTAAAAGGTCCATTAACATACAAATCCCCCGACCATTGCATTGTCGATGTAAATGGTGTCGGCTATAAAGTCTTCACACCGCTTTCGACTTACTACGCCTTACCCAAACCGGGAGAAACCGTATCACTGAGAATTTATACCCGTGTCCGCGAAGACGAATTAAAATTGTTTGGATTTCTTACGGAAGAAGAACAGGCGATTTTTGAAAAATTGATCACCATCAATAAGGTAGGACCCAAACTGGCACTTGGCATCCTTTCCGGAATGTCGCCTTCTGACTTGCTTGCTGCGGTAATGAATAATGACGCAGCGCGATTGAGCGCCATTCCCGGAGTTGGAAAGAAAACGGCTGAGAGATTAGCGCTGGAAATGAAAGACAAACTTTCCGATCTGGCATTGGAAATGGAGCATCAACCGGATGCTGAAGCGCCCGGAGGATATTATGAAGATGCATTGTCCGCACTGCTCAATCTGGGTTATAAAAAACCGCAGGCGGAAAAAGCATTGAAAACCGCTTATAATGAAAACGGCAAAGAAAGCTCCCTTGAAGATTTGATCAAGGAAAGTTTGAATAATTTGTAAAACCCAATATTTGTTTTGAGAAAAAATTTAGAATAATTTTAATAATCACCCTCACCCCAACCCTCTCCCCTCAAGGGAGAGGGAGCCAAAGTCCCTTCTCCCCTGGAGGGAGAAGAATAGGATGAGGGGGAAAAGAATAAATCCTATGGAAGAAGACAGACTGATCGATTCGGAAATGAGCGGTGAAGAGGTTCAGTTCGACAACAAACTGCGACCCAACCAACTCAAGGAATACATTGGTCAGGAAAAAGTAAAAGAAAACCTGGAGGTTTTCATCTCAGCCGCAAAAATGAGAAATGAGTCTTTAGACCACGTCCTTTTCTATGGGCCTCCCGGCCTTGGCAAAACCACCCTCGCAAATATCATTGCTGAGGAAATGGGAGCCAATATCAAAAGCACTTCAGGTCCGGTGATCGAAAAATGCGGCGATCTTGCTGCTCTGCTGACAAATTTAAAACACGGCGATGTGTTGTTCATTGATGAAATTCACCGGCTCTCCAACGTCATTGAAGAAATTCTGTATTCCGCCATGGAAGACTATAAGTTGGATATCATGATCGGCCAGGGTCCAAGCGCGCGTTCCATCAAACTCGATCTGCCTCCCTTCACTTTGGTCGGAGCGACAACGAGGGCGGGACTCCTCACCTCACCTCTTAGAGACCGTTTTGGAGTAGTGCATCGACTCGATTATTACAATGAAAAGGAATTGGAGACCATACTCACCCGTTCCGCATTCATTTTGGAAATATCCATTGTTCCCGATGGGGCCAATGAAATCGCACGCCGCTCACGAGGCACTCCAAGAATTGCGAATCGCCTTTTAAGACGTGTGCGCGACTACGCCCAGGTCAAGGCAGACGGAGTCATCAACCGCGATGTTGCCAGTAACGCACTGGAAATGATGGAAGTCGATGATAAGGGTTTGGATAAAATGGACCACAAACTGTTATTGGCGATGATCGAGAAATATTCCGGTGGACCGGTAGGCATTGAAAGTCTCGCCGCTTCCATCAGCGAAGAGAAAGACACCATCGAAGATGTTCTGGAACCTTATTTGATCCAGACCGGATTCATCCAGCGCACACCCCGGGGCCGGGTAGCAACTCCCATGGCCTACGAGCATTTCAAAAAAATTCCCCCCAGCCAGGGCCAGCAGGAAAAATTGTTCTAGCAGGCTTCGGTTGATTACCTGAAGTAGGTTTTATCCCCCCTGATAAGGGGGGACATAGGGGGGTTCCAAATCTCTAAATTCAACCCCAAAAACAACCCCCTCATTCCCCCTTAACAGGGGGAGGATTATTGACAACCCCCTCCAACATTCCAAATATTTTGGATTACTGATATAATTTAGTACATCCTTAACTTAGGTGAGAAACCAATGCAATTAAAGAAAATAGTTTTACATTCCACTATTTGGTTTTTGTCAACGTTTCTTACACAACCGGCATATTCTCATTCTGGGCGAACCGATTCCAGCGGTTGCCACACGAACCGCAAAACAGGGCAATACCATTGCCACAGTAAAAAATCAAAACCAACTTATCAAAGGTATAAATCCCGGGCACTAAGAAATACTGCAAAACCACCAAATCCAAAACCTAAACAAAAATTAAAACCCAAGCCCACTAAATCCAATGCAATAAACATTGATAGTGGACCAAACGGAAACGGCCCCTATAATTGGGAAGATGAAAATGGCATACATATTGTTTTTGATATAAACAGAGTTCCAAAACATTTAAGAGAGAAAATTAAGAAAAGAAGTCATGCCAGATAAATGTCCCGTTTGCACATTCGAATTGAATGGTACTTATCCCGTTAGTGGAACGTATGATTATTCTTTTGATTGCCCTAATTGCGGAAAATATATTCTTGAAAGTTTGGCAGAATCCTTACTAAAACCAAGCTTGGAGGAACACCCGAACCAGGCGGGGGTAATTAGCCATTATTTGAGAAAAAATCAGAAGGGAAAAAACTGGCCTACTTTAGACGATGAAATTTTAAAAAAGCTTGTTGAGGAAGAAATTTATCCAAACCCTGCACAACAAGCAGCCAATTTAATTTTATGGCTTGGGAAAAACATATCTGCACCAGGAGAAGCTCATCTCATTCAACCCAAAACACATCAAGCAATCATTGGAGCGAGGGATGCAGAGGGCATTGAGTTTGTTTTAGATTATTTATTCGATAAAAAATTGGTAGAAAATGGTCGCCAATTCGAGATGACGCGCAAAATGGGAGTGGCCTTTGCCACTCTTTCATTTGAAGGTTGGGCTTATTATGAAGCAATAATGAAGGGCCAAACCATTTCCAAAAAAGCATTCATGGCTATGGAGTTTGGAAACACCGTTTTGGACAAAGTTTTTAGTGAATGCTTTAAACCCGCAGTAAAAAAAACCGGTTTTGATCTTCAAACTGTACTCGAACAACCTAAGGCTGGGTCCATCGATGATCGGATTAGAGTCGAAATAAGAAATTCAAAATTCCTTATTGCCGATTTGTCCCATTCCAATAATGGCGCCTATTGGGAAGCAGGTTTTGCGGAAGGATTAGGGAAAATTGTAATTTACACCTGCCAAAAATCAGTTTGGGAAAATGAGAAAACTCATTTTGATACCAACCATCATCAGACTATTATCTGGGATGAAAATGATCTGGAAAAAGCGGCTGAAGATTTAAAAGCCACGATCCGAGCCTCTCTCCCTGAAGATGCGATCATGTCAGATGAGTAGATTTTATCCCCCCTGACAAGGGGGGACATAGCGGGGTTCCAAATCTCTAAATTCAACCCATAAAAACAACCCTCTCATTACCCCTTAACAGGAGGAAGATTATTGACAACTCCCCCTCCACCTTTTTATATTTGACATTTATAGAATGATCGGTCTAATATCAGGAATGGCACGCGGAAGACCACAGGAATTTGATCGAGAAGCTGTCCTCAAAAAAGCGATGGAGCTTTTCTGGGCTCAGGGCTACCAGGCCGCAGGCATGCAGGCGTTGACCGAGCACATGGGAATCAGCAAGCAAAGTCTATACAACACCTTTGGAGATAAACATCGCCTGCTTCAGGAAGCCATTGACCATTACAGCAAATATTTATGCCAAAGATGGTCCACCCTGCTGGATGCACCAGGATCTCCATTAAAAAACCTGGAGGAATTTTTTAAATTCATTGAGTCTTACCTATTCTCAAAAGATTTTAGAGGCTGCCTGATGGCCAACACAGCGCTGGAAATGGGGCATAAGGATCCGGTAATTCAGAAATTATTAAAAAAAAGAAGCTCAGATTTGGATAAAGTTATTGAAGGCAACCTGCAACGGGCCATTCAAAAGGGGGAACTCAAAAAATCAACCGACGCCAAGGGCTTAACCCTGTTTATTATTAATATTCTTCGCGGCATCATGGTCACTGTGAAAGGAGGGGGATCAAAAGCGGAAATAAAAAATGTTTTAGCCAGTCTTAGAACTCATTTAAAGCAGTTTGAACAAAAGTAGTTTTTTTTACCCATTTATAGAACGGACGTTCTACATATATTTCAAACGAAAGGAAATAAACCATGCCATTAATCCAAATCAAAGGAATCAGCGGAATTTTAAACGATGAGAAAAAGAAGGAGTTGATTGAAAAGGTAACCGATGCGGTGGTGTCGGTCGAAGGCGAAGGTCTGAGGCCGGTAACCTGGGTACTGGTTGATGAGGTGCCTATGAGCAATTGGGCGGTTGGAGGCAAACAGGTGACTGCCGACTGCATCAAAAAACTGGCTGCCAACACTTCAGCGGCTTGTGCAAGCTGATCAAAATGTTACGACAACCTCCTGTGCTTATTTTTGGCGGGGGGTTGTCATCTTTTCCGGTGTAAGTTTTATGAATTTAATTAGACCAAATTAAAATTATTCTTCCTCAATTTCAATAAAGAAAGGAATCACTATGGCAAGGATAGACCCGATTGAACCTGAAAATGCTATGGGCAAAGCAAAGGATTTATTGAATGCGGTTCAGAAAAATTTTGGCAAGGCCCCCAACATATTTAAAACTATGGCCCAATCTCCTGCAGCTATGGAAGGATTCCTGCAATTGCATGGGGCATTGGCAGGAGGTGTTTTATCGGAAGCCTTTCAGGAACAAATTGCCCTCTGTGTATCTGAAATCAATGGTTGCAATTACTGTCTTGCGGCCCACACTGCCATCGGGAAAGGTGTCGGTCTATCTGAGGAGGAGGTCATCTCCAGTCGACAGGGAGAAGCGATGGACCCCAAAATACAGGCGGGGCTGGAATTTGCCAGGGCCATCATCGCAAACCACGGTTGGGTTTCAGATGAAGAGTATCAAACTGTTCAGCAGGCGGGATACAGTTCCGAGGAAATCATCGAGATCATTGCGCAGGTTGCAAAAAATCTGTTTGCGAACTACTTCAATCATATCGCAGGAACTGCAATCGACTTTCCAGCAGCATCGGACTTGAAAAAAGAATAGTCAATTATTCCAGATTGATTGGAACTGTTCGAGGAAAACCGGCTCCATCTCGGTGGTGCCGAACACATTGACCTGCTGGTGGTTGTAAAATCCGTGAAAATCGCGACTTCCGGTTACAATCAAATCAAATTTGTTGGCAAGGTCTATGAAGTATTGCACGGTACCCATCCGTTCCTGATAGGGATAATGACATTCGAGTCCGAGCAATCCCATTTTTTTTAATTCTTCCACCAAGACCGGAGCGTTCTCCTTTTTCCGGCCTTTTTCAGGACAAATGAGGGAATAGGAACGTTCTCCAGGGTGAGCCATCACGGGAACCCCCTTACTTTTTCTGATAAGCGATATGGCAGTTTCTGCATCCAGGTTCTCCCGCTGCACATTGTATTTCACCAGGTAACGTTCAAAAGCCTGGCTGGTGTTGGAAACAATACCCAAGCGAACCATTTCGCGTGCCAGATGTGGTCTTGCAAGAACACCCTCGGCGGCTCTTTTCACATTTTCAAATTCAATCTTTCCCTTAAACCTTTCCGGAATGACTCCATCGATCCTCTTGATCAATTCCACCATTCGTCTTTCGCGGGTTTCTGTCATTTCCTGGACACGTTGTAACAGTTCGGGATCAATGGATTCATAATCCTTAAAATAAGCCAGCAGGTGGATATTAAAATCGTGAAATTTTACGGTGATCTCGATTCCGGGAAATGCTTCAATATCGGTTTCTTTTGCGGCTCTTAAAAATTCGGGGACACCGTCAAAAGTGTCATGGTCGGTGAGAGATAAAAGGGTCACATCATTTTCCCGGGCAATTTCTACCAGTTTTGCTGGAGGAAATTCGCCATCTGAAAATGTGGAATGCATATGAATTTCGGATTTTCGGTTGGGCATGAGCAACCTCAAATTTAAAACACAATCTTAACCGCCCCTGAGGCTCGTGGCAACAATCAATTACCCAAATTACATCTTTGGCACAGAAAAACTCCTAAACAGAAGGGCCATTTATTGAAACCCCTTCCGGTTGATTTAGAGTTCTATTTTCGATACCTTAATTGATATGAATCGATTTTTACTAGTCATCTTGGTACTTCTTACCGCCTGTCTTTCTCCGCATCCCCCAGTTTCCTCTTCAAGAGCTGCGGCCTCCCAAAGTTTATTAGTAGTTTATACCGGGAATTTACTTGGAGAACTGAAACCCTGCGGTTGCGCCAAAGAAGAAGATCAAGGGGGTATCGAACGCCGCATGCAATATCTTAATGACTTGAGGAAAAATTATCCTGAAATTTTACTGGTTGATACGGGTGATCACTTTAAAGAACCCACGAGGCAGGGGAAACTAAAAGCGGTGACGTTGATGAAAGCCACTGAGAAAATGAACTATGATGCCCTTGCTCTGGGAGGACGGGACCTGGTCTACGGGTCAAAATTTTTACAGGATCAACCGGTTCCTTTTATTTCTGGAAATATTGAACTTGAAAAATTCTCAATTCCAAAAACTCGCATTAAAAAATTTAAAAATGGACAAAAAGTCACCCTCTTAGCTGTCGTCGATCCCGACTTTTTTTATGTAAAAAATCATTCTGGACTCAAGATCCTGGATCCAGATCAAATCGTTAGTCAGGAAATCCCAAAGATAAAAAAATCCAGTCCCTTTGACCTCACAGTCTTGCTCACTCATATGCGGAAGGAAAAAGCTTTAAAGTTTCTGGATACTGAGGGGGTGGATATTATTATCAACGGACATATTGATAGCGAAACAGATACGGTGGATATGGAACCGGTCTATAAAAACGGCAAAGTTTTTGTACAAGCATCGCCCCGAGGCCAGAAAATGGGGGAATTACGGGTAAATTTTGATGACAAGGGAAAATTGTCCTTTGAACATCAAATGGTTCGACTGGATTCGAGTATAAAAAACGACCCCGGGATGGTAAAATTATACGAAAATTATAACGATCAGATTGAAGCCATGTTTTTTGAAAGCCTGGCTGCCAAGCGGAATAAGGATGAAGTTTCCGTATTTGCCGGAGAAGCTACCTGCAAAACCTGTCATTCTGCGGCGCATGAAAAATGGTCCTCATCCCGGCATGGTCGGGCTTATGAAACATTGAGAAAGAATAACAAGGCCTTTGATCCGGAATGCCTGGTCTGCCATGTGGTTGGGTACAATACCCCCGGTGGGTTTATCAGTGAATTGGACACCCCGGATTTAAAAAATGTCCAATGCGAAGTTTGCCATGGTTCAGGGAAAAAACATATTTCAGCGCCCCAACCGGGATACGGAAAGGAAGCTCGAAATGCTTGCAAGAAATGCCATGTTAAAAATCATAGCCCCAGGTTCAACTTCACACAATACTGGCCTAAAATAAAACATTAATACCTGCAGAAAATAATTATCAAGGAGAAGTTCATGAAACAAATAGCAGCCATCCTTCTGACTTTCATTTTTATTCTTCCCGGAATCGTATCGGCGGATGAGAAGATCCGCGGCAAATATGAAGTCATAGGAGACATGAATAAACTCAAGGGAGTCAAAACCATAAAAATGGTTGAATTTTTCAACTACTCCTGCGGGCATTGCTATCGGTTTTTGGAAACTTCAAAAAAACTACGTTCAAAATTTAAAGACAAGCTGCATCACAAAAAATATCCTATCTACTGGGGCAACCAGACCCCCTACCCAGCAAAAGCGTTCTATATAACCGACGAACTTGGGTTGGAGGAAGAATTCACTCAGGAACTGTTTGACACCAATTTCAAACTGAACATCAACATTTTCCAGCAAAAGGTTATTAAATTTCTCGCAAAAGAATACAAAATTGAAAAAGAAATGACTGCGGGAATGCAATCGGAAGCCATCACCGCGAAAACCAATGAATCCCTGGAACTGGCTAAAAAATATAAGGCCAACGAAACCCCAACCATCATTATTAATGATGTTTTGAAAGTGGCTCCCAGCATAACCAAGGGAAATGTTGACGAAATGACGGCAAACCTGGAAATTATCTTTGAAGATATTCTGAAGAATCAATAAAACTTACCCGGGACATTTTTTCATTCACCCACAATCACATAAATTAATGAAGTTGAAGATTAAAAATAAGTGGCAAGTATGGATTCTCCTGCCAGCCCTGGTGTTGTTATGGACCCTGCCTGCTCTAAGCTTCAATTTAAACACTCTAAACCCGGCCAACAAATCAGACTTTTTCAATAAAGACCTGGAAAGTTTTGAAGAAGTCCTGGATTTAGTTACCGAAAAATATGTTTACTCCCCCGATCCAAAGCAGTTATTTTCTGCAGCGATCGAAAAAATGGTGAATGCGGGCGATTCCACCAATGCAACCCTGACCACCCATTCTTCTCGAAGCACCGTCACGTTTAATAATAAAACCACTGAATACTTTTTAAATTACGATATCAGCCATGACCTGGACGAATTGCGAAAGGTTTATTATTTCCTGCGCGACGAATCCAAAAATTCCATATCCAAAGAAGAACTTGAGGTTGCCGCCATCCGAGGCTTACTAGGCTCACTGGACACCTACTCCTTGTATCTGGATAAATCCGCGTTTGAAAAATCCATGCGGGATACGGAAGGGAAGTATGGAGGGTTGGGTATGGTTATCACGATGAGAGACAATCGTCTTTATGTGACCAAAATCATGGAAGACTCTCCAGCAAAAGAAGCGGGCATACTTGCGGATGATTCTTTTATTAAGGTGAACGGAAAGGAAATTAAAAACCTGCAAATCGAGGAGCTGGCGAATCTACTCAGAGGGTATCCCAAAACCAAGGTTACTCTAACCATGTACCGTCCAAGCGAAAAAAAAGAATATACCCGCACATTAACGCGCAGGATTATTCTAGTGAATACTGTTGAATACGAGCCACTGGACAACGAAATCGGGTATTTCAAAATAACCAGTTTTTCCAAGTTAACGGAAAAACAATTGACAAAAAATCTTGGAAAGGCCAAACAAAAGGGAATGAAAGGAGTCATCCTCGATTTACGTGGAAACCCCGGGGGACTCCTTCATCAGTCCGTGAAGGTTGCCAGCCATTTTCTATTTAAGGGAAGGATGGTGGTTTACACAAAGGGACGCACCAAAGAGGATTACCAGGAATATAGAAGCCTCTACAAAAAAAGCCTTTATAAAATGCCTGTAGTTGTTTTAATAAATCAATACAGTGCAAGTGCGGCAGAAATCGTGGCGGGAGCCTTAAGGGATTCCGGAAATGCCCTGCTTATCGGAGAAAACTCTTATGGAAAAGGGTCCGTGCAAACCATTTTTCGAATCAGCGATGGCACAGGCATTCGATTAACCACTTCCAAATATTACACTCCGGCAGGAGAAGACATCACAAAAAATGGAATTACCCCTGAAATAAAGATAATTAATGATATAACAGAAAGCTCTGAAATTTCGGATAAGGAAAAGGACAAAACATATAAGAACAATTCCCTTGAGCTAAAAATTTCCAATTTGAAAGCTTTCTTTGAAAAACAGGGAATCGAACTCAATAAGTCGCATGACGCAACTGTTGAGTTTGCTCAACGTATCTTGAAAAATTCACATATCGCAAGCAAAAAGAAGTCATTAGAAAAGGCTCGCGAAATTGCTGCAAATATTAATCAAAAGAAAATAACAGGGCTTTAAGTAATGAATATCATCAACATCGATTATGAAAAAGGGACGGTTCAAAGTGATTTTTTCCTTTGGCATATTGTCTCAAACAATAACAATAAATTTTTACTTTTGCAGCGCGAGGAAAACGGAAGGTTCCATGCTGCCGAGGCAGATGTAAAGGCAAAACAGATCTGGGAGGTGAAGGAAATATCCTACCGTGGACCGGATGGCGACACCTTCTTTTATGACGAGGAATCCGGAATAATAAAAGTCTGACCCGGAGACCGAATCATTCAGACTGGTAAATACGTAAGGATTTTAGATGGGACAAGGAGGATCTAAGAACCTCCTTGGTTTTTCCTGCCAAAAAATTTCCCCTCAGATCCAATTTGTTGAGTTTGGGAAAATTTTTAGACTCTGCAAATGCAAGAGCCCCTGCATCCCGGATTTCATTCCACCCGAGCTGTAATTTTTTCAGATTGCCGTAACTTTTAGAGTTAGCAAGAGCCACCGCCCCTTCATCCGCAAGAAAATTATGTTTTAGGATTAAAGTTTTCAGCTTTTTAAACGGAGCTGCCTCTGCCAGCAGCTTACCCCCTTCAGGACTGATTGCGTTGTAGCGCAAATCCAGTTTTTTCAGATTTCCCAAAAAATCTTGGCGAAGTAAAACTTTTAATCCTTTGTCACCTATTTTCTTTCCAGAAAGGTTCAGGACCCCTCCCTTGAGATTTTCTTTGAATAATTTTTCGAAATCCGGTTCGGAAGAATCAATTTGGGCCGAAGAAATCGTACTCAAAAGGACAATTGTCGTGACCACAAAAGCAGAAAAAATTCGAAGTCCCGTTTGCATCCCGGTCAATCCTCCGAATCTTCATTCTTTGCGCTTAGCGCTTTAAGTTCTTCCCAGCTATTAATCAGGTCAGTATCATCATAATCGTCTTCTTCTTCGTAGTAAAAATCTTTTAAATCGTCCACGTGCAGATGACATAGCCGCGTCCTGCTCTTTGCATTTTTCAGTGCTTCAATTCCTTCACGTCGGATTCGGTTAGAGGTGATATAAAGATGCTTGAGCTTTTTAAGGACCTGTGATTCTGCAATTGCAATTGCCCCTTCATCCTCCACAAGGTTTCCATAGAGGCTTAGCTTCTTTAAATTGGACATATAAGGAGATTCGGCAATCGCCTTGACCCCATCATCACTGATTACATTTCCATAGATATCAAGATCCGTGAGATTTTTAAAGTTCTCCGAGTTGACTATGGCAATGATCCCTTCGTCACTAATATTGTTATTGGGAAGCATGAGTTTCTTCAAACGTTTGATGCTTCTCGATTTTGACAAGGTAATCGCACCCTTATCACCAATATTCTGGTTACTCAAATCCAGATTTTTCTTATCTGGAGTCAAAAATTGTTTTATTAGATATTCAACACTTGCCACAACATTTACCAGTTAAATTTTTAAAGGTATTGACAAAGGGTATAACATAAACCTTTTCTATTGCTCAAGAAACTCTTTTCTTACCCAGGCCAGTTCCTCTTCACGTGTTTCAACAGAACCTTTCACATGAGCCTCCCGAAGGCCTTTAAATACAGATTGGAAAACAGGACCCGGTTTCATTCCCAATTCAACCAAATCATCTCCCGTCAAAGAAAGCTCGGCCCGACCATAATATTGGGTGAAATATATATTTGCGTACTTATTTGCCCTGTCTTTGGATGCCCTTGCCAGGAAATAAATTATCGCTTCGATTGAGAAGTTGGAAAACAGATTGAAAATGGTCTCCGGTTCCCAATCCTTATCTCTTGCAAGAAGTTCTAACCCTTCTTTGCAGGCATCTCTGTCCCGGGCCAGTGTTTTTTTTAACTTTGCCTGCATTTTAAGTCTTTCCGTCACCTGCACAAACGAATTTTCTTCGAGGGAATAAATCAAAGCAAGAAGGTATACATACCAAACTTCAGGTTCCTCCGGCAGGGAAACCATTTCCCCCCAGGACAAAACCTTTTCAATTCTTTCCAATGCGGAGAAATCACTGGATTCTGCCATCATTGCTGATGAAATAAACTGAAGAAGGCCAAACTCCTTCATTCTTAAAATACAGTTCAGAGGAGCTTTTTCCTTCAGTATCAATAATATTTCGTTCAACAGACGCGTCCCGCTTAAAGAATCGACCAGATTCTTCTTAATGGCGACCTGCATAAACGCTTCTGTCTGTTTGCTGATTTTAAAACCGAACCGCTGTTCAAAACGAATGGATCGAAACAACCTGCAAGGATCCTCAATAAAACTCAAATTATGCAAAACATGGATTTCTTTGTTTCTAATATCCCTTTGACCATTAAAATAATCCATCAGGCAAAAGGCCCCGTCCCCATTGAGTTTTACAGCAATACTATTAATCGTGAAATCTCTTCTGTACAAATCTGACTTCACCGAACTTTGCTCGACTGTGGGCAATGCTGCCGGATGCTCATAGTATTCCAGCCGTGCGGTGGCTACATCGAGCCTGAAACCATCAGGGAAAATAACAACCGAAGTTCCAAACTTTTCGTGCGACTTTACCCGACCCCCAAACTCTTCCGCTAGGCGAGAAGCAAATGAAATCCCATCTCCTTCAACAATTATATCTATATCTTTATTTGGAATATTTAAAAGTAAATCACGCACAAAACCACCAACAGCAAAAACCGTCACCCCGGAATCGCTGGCGACCCGGGATACCCTTTCAAGAATTCCCAACAAGTCTTTTCCAAGTCTTTCCTTAAGCAGGCTTTTTACATTTTTTTGACTGCCTATTTTATTCTGACCGGAACCGGCTTTATCGCTGGCATTGGCATGCATGACTCGAAGAATGTCTCCCCGGCTCACAACACCTATCAGTTCACCTCCAGGGTCAACAACAGGAATCAGTTTTTGTTTCTCTTCAATTATGATTGGAACTACCGTATTAAAATTTTCTTCTGGCCCGGTAACGGAAAACTTGCGGATCATTAGTTCTTCAACGCAATCATCCGCCAATTGATGATGAATTGCTTTCTCCACTATCTGCCGGGTAATGAGCCCAACTGGCTTGCCATCCTGCAATACTGGCAGTGCATTCAAGTTGTATAGAGTGAGAGAAGATTCCGCTGCCCGGATCGAATCCTTCACCGAAACTGAAACCACAGGAAAATGCATAACATGTTTTATGCGATTCGCTGGCTGGACATTTTCTTCCAGGTTTCCCAGAAGTTTTTCACGGGCCTGGACCAGTGTCATATCTTTGATAGTGGCGGAAGAAGCATTTTGATGCCCCCCTCCCCCAAAAAGCTTGGCCACCCGCCCCACATCGACTTCAGAACCCCGGCTTCGGGCTATCAAATAGCTTTTTTTATCCATCCGTATAATGGCAAATAATGCATTCAGATTTTCAAGCTCCAAAATACGGCTCACCACAGTGGCAACGTCATTAATATAGTTTTCCATCGAAGCGGTTGCCAAAGTAACTTCCACCCCATTGACAATCTGAGTTTCAATATTTGCCACCAACTCATTAAACACATTTAGCTGTCCCTCGTTTAACTCCTGGTGCAAGTATCTTGAAATCAGCTCCAGACTAGCCCCTTTTTTCAGAAGGCTTCCTACAGCCATACAATCTTCAGGAGAAGTAGACGAAGACGTTAGAGAACAGGTGTCTTCATAGATTCCCAAGGCCATCAATGTGCTTTCTATTGGTGTTAAATGGATATTATTTTTTCCCAGCAATTCCGTAAAGATCGTTGAACACGCACCCCTTTTCTCAATCACAGACTTGCCAATTCTATTATCTAAAATCGGATTTTCATGATGGTCATAAACATGGACCTCAACATTTGGGTCTTTCATTAAAGAGGAAAATAACCCTATACGGTCCGGATCGTGTGTGTCCACGACAATCAACAAGTCGACCTTGTCCAGGGCAATGTCTTTGATGCGGACAAACTCCAAAAAAGGTTCCTCTTGCTCCAGAAAAAGGGTTACTGGCTTTTCAGAGTTTCCTGGCAGAACCAATTGGGCCTCGGGATACAGTTTTTTCGCTGCCATCATCGAAGCGATGCAGTCGAAATCCGCATTCATATGTGTCGTGATTATTTGCATCTTTCCAAAAATTGGATTTTAGGGATGTTTAACTATATCACCAAATACCCCTTAATCCTCGGGGAAATATGGTTTTAGGAAGCTTCCCACCTACATGTGATGGACTTCAATCGATGTATGGAAGGGGATTTCCTGTGGAAGGTTGCAAATTTGATTGTCGCAAGCACGATAGATCAGCTTCCCCTCAATGGTATATTTCTTTGCGACCGCTTCGGGGGGAACCTGGTAGCTTCTAACAAATTCAATATTACCTTTATGTCCTTTGACCATTTTCCCGACAGCCCCATCCTGAATTAAAACGGGATTGGGTTCTTCCCAATCACCCACCGCCGTAAAAACAATATTCTCCATTCGTATTTGTGTTGCCAGAAGTTCGTTTCCTTCCAAGGGATACAAAGAATAAATATGCCATCCCCCTTCCACAAAGATGGACAAATGAAACTTAAACCCTTCACCCGGGGAAACAACCGATTTACTGGTTAACGCACTAACCTTAATGGGGGCGAGGGAGGATTTTTGCAGCAAACCAAATGGAGATTTTGCAAACAAGGAGGAAGGAAACAAAAATAAAAAAAACAGAAAAATTGGGAGTCTTTTCATATAGAAAGGAAAAGGATTGCGGAGATACTACGGATTGAGTTTGGCTTCTGTTCCAGTTAAAGCCAGGTACTTCTCAATGGTCTGAACAAATTTTTCTTCTGAAACTGCCCCGGAAAACATTTCGCCGGAAACCATTCCAGATTCATGGTCGTAGGAACCCAGCAAAAATGTAGGTGTGCCCTGAATTCCAATTTTCACACCATCTTGAATATCTTTTTCCACTCTTCTTTGATACTTGCCGTTTTTCCAGCAGTCCGTGAATTTATCGATATCCTTCACCCCAGAAATGCGAGCTGCTTCCAGAACTTCTTCTTTGGTGGATGTTTGGGTCAGGTTCTCATAAAACCAGCGCTGAAGCTCCCAGAATTTATTTTGATCTCTAGCACACTCCACTGCTTCAGCAAAGCTTTTCGCCGCTTTATGAAAGGGTAGCGGAAAATGACGGTAACCATATTGAACTGAGTGAGGATATCTTTTTCTTACTTTTTGCAGGGTTTTTTGAACTCTTTTACAAAAAGGACATTGGAAATCTGAAAACTCCAAAACAAAAACGCGAGCCGTTTTGTTATCCTTCGACCACAGCATCGCAGTTCCTATCCCCGCTGCAAGATGAAAATCATTAGGGGGCGTAAGGTAAACCTTCGCCCATCCCTGTTTAATAGCGAACTGATATTGCTGCTCGATATGTATATTTTGAAAACTGTTTCGCAGATGATCCCTGATTGCCCCTCGCATCTCCTGCAGACCTCCTAATTCCTTGATACCGGGCGTATTTTCATAGAACTTTTTTATTTCAACATCTGAAATCTTTGGTTCACTTGCGAATGAAATTTCAGGATGAGTCTTTGCAAGAGTTTCAAGAATCTTTTCTTTCAAGGCACGGGTTTCCATTTGATGGAGCTGCATTAATGCTTCCTGGATACGCACGTGCTTTAAATCGTCACGGTGAATGGGTTGACCATCCACTTCAGCAACTATTGGATTGTTGGAAAAATAGGAAAGTGAGGGAGGGTCAGAATAAACCTTCCCAGGCAACAGAATAAGAAAACAAAATAGACTTACAAGAGCTGCTTTATTTTTTCGGGAATTTATTAACACACCAGACCTTATAATAAAGAAGAGAAGCTCAAATTCGAGGAAGGGCTATTACGTACAGCCCGGATTCAAAACCGCTTTCAACTATAGCTTTATTATCCCTCAATCCGCACCCCAAACGCAATCCCTTGTTTCAACTTTGAAAGTACTGGAATACGATCAGGGTGGGAGAATATTTTAGCTTGCAGAAGATTAAAAAAAATTAATCTACAAAGATTTCCTGAAAATTATTTCTTGAATGTTTCTTCCGGATTTAAAAATTTATGACAGTTTTCCGCAAGCTTCATAAATGCCTTGGCTGCAGCTGAATCCGGATAGGAAAGAACCACAGGCTGACCACTATCAGAGTTAGCAACAATATTCCCATCCAAAGGAATACTTCCCAGGTAGGGGAGCACCAGTTCTTCCGCTAATTTCTTTCCCCCACCTTTTTTAAATACATCAACTTCCTTATCACAATGGGGGCAAGTCATGGTACTCATATTTTCAATGACACCCACAATCGGAACATTACTGTCCCGGGAAAATGAAATCATTTTCCTGGCATCCAAAATGGCAAGGTCTTGAGGTGTGGTCACCACTACCGCCCCATCCACTTCACCAATGAAGTCGATAATTGTTATTTGTTCGTTCCCGGTGCCTGGAGGTAAATCGATCAGGAGATAATCTAAGGGACCCCAGTTAATATTTCCCAAAAGCTCAATAATGAAATCATATTTAACGGCATCACGCCAGGCGATATGCATGTTTGGATCTTCGATTAAAAACCCGAGTGAGGCCACTTTCAAACCATTACTAGTTTCGTACGGATCGATACCCTCATCCGTAGATTTTAAACGTACATTTTCGGCTTGTAACAGTTTGGGGATATTGGGACCATGTAAATCCGCATCTGCCAGTCCCACCGAATAACCGCTTTCTGCCAAAGCAATTGCCAGATTGGTAGTAACAGTACTTTTTCCTACCCCTCCTTTGTTACTGCCAATAATAAGCTTATGCTTAATATCATTCATCCGCTTATTTACAAGCCAGCGGTTATGCTCATTTTTGTCTGCTTTACAATCGGTTTCATTATTAAATTCACACATCTCACATGTGTGAAGTAACCGACATTCTCCAGTGACAACCATCTAATCCTCCTGAAAAAAATCATAGGGGTTCCCTTAAAAGTGCAAAATTCGGGGAAACACCCTGAAATAAAATGGGTCTAAACTCTGAGGTTATGTAACTCTGATTTCGATGTCAAGGGAAATAGGGAAAATTCAAGATTTCCTAAAATAATTGTTCACCTTTTTTCGAAACTTTCTTTCAATATTTTTATCTAAGACCGATGAAGGAGCCACATTTCAAACCCTAAAATTTAAAGTTTTTACCAAACCGTTTCAAACTAACCATTATTACTTAGGAGCCCTGTTTCATGAAAAACCTTCGTCCAAAACTAGTTTTTCTTACTGTATTGTTTTATTCCATGGTCAGTACGGCCGCTTTTGCCAGCAATTCGGTAACTATCACCGAACCTGCAGATGGAGCAAAAATATCCGGCCCTGTAAAAGTCTGCCTTTCCACTTCCGGAGTTATGGTAGAGCCTGCAAAAAATGGAGTCCATGAAGGTAAAGGACATCATCATCTCCTGGTGGATGTGGATATTCCCGGCGATTTGAGCAAACCTATTGGGAAAGATGCACAGCATGTTCACATGGGCGATGGCTCAAAATGCAAAACACTAAATTTAAAAGCTGGAAAGCACACGATTCGCGCTCTATTTGCAAAAGGAAACCATGTACCTTATGACCCTGCCATCACTGCAAAGGTCAATGTTGAGGTCCTCTCCAATGTTACAATTACAAGTCCTCCCCATGGAGCTATGGTTACCGGACCCGTAAAAGTTTGCCTGGAAACATCTGGTGTTGAAGTTGAACCTGCCAAAAAAGGGGTAAACGAAGGAAAAGGCCATCATCACCTTCTTGTTAACACGGATGTCCCACGAGATTTGAGTAAACCGATTGGGAAAGATGCCCAGCATGTTCATATGGGCGATGGTTCCACCTGCAAAGAGCTCAATTTGCCTTCAGGAAAACATACCATCCGCGCTCTCTTTGCAAAAGGAAATCACGTACCTTATGATCCTGCAATAACAACGGCGGTAACCTTTAACGTTAAGTAAGTATAAAATCCCCGGCTCAGCTCTGCTGAGCTGGGGCCTTTTTCCTGCCCCCTGAAGCCCCTCCCCTTAAATTATCATCAAAAAATCTGTTATAATTTAAAAACAAATTAACTCCTGCGCCATTTTTTCCGGGAAGTTTTTGAAAACCCTGTAATTTATCAAAACTCTCATTATGAGATTTTATAGCAGAAAAATATTAATCCTTGCCTTGGCAATTATCCTACTTTCAGGGCACTGGTTAACCGTTTTTGCCTACGAAGCCAACAAAAGTGCTGTCGCCCTGCTGGTGGCTAAAAATGAAGTGGGTAAAACCGTTGGGACCGGGTCGGGGTTTGTAATTAAACCCGAGGGAACCCTGATAACAAATTATCATGTGCTTGTTGATGCCCACTCGATTAAAGCCTATTTCCCCAATGGCATTCAAGCAAGGGTTACCGGGATTTTCAAAGTTGACCGCATCAAAGATTTTGCGATTTTAAAATTGGAAGATGGATTTTATTCAACTCTGGAGTTAGGGGAATCTGCAAATCTAAAATCCTATGACTACAACAGTGCTCTGGGATACCTTTCCGAAAATGTGAAAGAAAATAACGGAATCGTGGAAGGTGTTGTTGCTCAAACCTACGGATTTATCCTTGGAATTCATCCCCAGGCTTTTTCAAATATCCCTTATTTATACACAACAACAGAGTTTGGTCCGGGGTTTAGCGGCGGTCCTTTGGTCGATAAAAAAAACAAGGTTGTCGGAATTGCAACTATTGAAGGCCGATCCATCAACCTTGCACTTCCCATTCAGAATATTAAGCCTTACCTAAATGAAAAAGAAACCTTTACCTTCAAAGAATTATTGCAACAGGATAAAAATTCAATTGAAGCAAAATATTATCGAGGCAATTTCTATTTAAACGGAATGGGAGACCCCAACAAAGCAATCAGCGAATTTGAAAAAATCCTTGCAAAGGATCCCAACTTTACTTTGGCACACTATGACCTTGCTACAGCTTACGGCGACTTGGGAATGCAAGAGGAAGCCATTCGCCATTATGAAAAAACGATTGAACTGCAACCGCATTTCCCTGAAGCCCTGTCTAATCTGGGGGGCTTCTATTTTCGTATAGGAAAAATTGAAGAAGCGAAAAACTTGTTTAAAAGGGCCATTGAAGCCTATCCAAATTTCATCCAGGCTCTCTCCAATTTAGGCGCAGTATTGAATAAGCTCGACCAACCTGAAAAAGCCATCCCACATTTAAAAAAGACTATAGCTTTGAATCCGGAGTTTGCCATTGCTTATTTCAATCTGGGAAATTCTCAATTTGCCCTGAATCGTTTTGATGAAGCCCAAATTTCTTATAAACGGTCCGTGGAATTGGGGCTTGATTTTCTTTCCACCCACTGGAAGCTTTATGAAATCCACTTAAAAAACAATGCCCTTAAAAAGGCGGAAGAAGAATTAAAAATCATTCTTGAAATTGATCCTGAAAACGAAAAGGCTCAAAAAAAATTATCTAAACTTCCATCCATCCACTAATACCTGAATACCTGCAAAACCTACGGTTTAATTTGGAATATATGACCAAATAGTTTCTCCAGCCCCTTTTTGCTATGATGCCTTAATCAGCAAACGCTGTTATAAATCACCCTTCACGCATGAAGCTGCCGTGGATCTCATGGCACAGGGAAAAGGAAGCCATTTTGATCCCGATATAATTGATGGCTTTTTAGAAATTCATGAAAATTTTCGATCTATCGCTATTTCAAACGCAGATCATGAAGAGGAGCGTATTCATTTAGCCAAATAATTTTGGTTTTAAAGAAAAATCTAAAACGTAAAACCACCCTTCTGATTTACAGACTACTGATCGTTTCAGTCACTACCGAGAACACAGAAAACATACTTTCTGGAGAACATTTGTCCAGGGTATCTTCCTGGGTATGCCAGTAAGGATAGTCAAAATCTATCAAAACGGTCGCAGGAATTCCCAACTTGTAAAAAGGGTAATGGTCATCGTAAATGGTATATTTTGATTGCGGAATAAAAGAGAATACTTTTTGTTTCTTCGCAACAGAATAAATCCTGTCAAGAAAACGACCGCTGCTTTTAAGGGAATGTGTCTCTTTGTAAATTTGTAAATCCTTGTCCCCAATCATATCGATAACCAACACCCAATGAGGCCAGGACGCCCGGTCCACCCCCAGCAGACTTTGGGCATAATGGGTGGAACCTAATAAATTAAGACCCGATCCTACCGCCCCAAAATCCTCCCCATCAAAAAATACCAGGTGGATGGGTCTTGGAGCAGGATGCTGAAAAAGGTATTGCGCCAAGGCCAGCAAGACGGCTGTCGAAGAACCCCCGTCATTGGCCCCGAGAATGGGCTGGGCTCTTTTTTCAGGGTCCTCTTCCTGATCTGCAAAAGGCCGGGTATCAAAATGAGACCCTATTATTATAGGAGCCCCACCTTTCGTTCCTGAAAACTGCAATTCCAGATTTACCATCCGAATATTTTTCCCTTCAGACACCTGAACCTCAAATGGCTTTTCTACAACCTGGTCGGCATACTTTTTCCCCACGCGACGGATAACATCGATCGTCTTGAAATAACCCTCACTGCCAGGGTTTCGCGGGCCAAATTCGCAAAGAGTTTCAAGATAATCCCATATGATTCGTGAATATTTTTTACCGTCCATTGCCTCACTGGAACCTCCTTGCAAGGAAAACAGGAAAATGCCCAAGACAAAGAACGAGAAGAATTTAAACAATGGTCTTTTCATAATTTCATTAAGGTTTGATCTGGATTCGGTCGGCCCTACCTGTCTCTATCCATTGAAAATAGTCCCGCAGAATTTTTGCATGGTCAAAAACCAAAGGTTCTGGGAGAGTGTTAAAAATCTCGGCCAGTTTGGCATCTGAACCGGCCCTAGGTTCCCCATCGGCCCTGGCGATAAAAACAGTAGAAATATTGTGCTGACGTGCATCCCTGGACGGGTCCGAATAGGTGTGAAATTGACCCAATAATTCAACATTTAACCCGGTTTCCTCAAGCGCTTCCCTACGGGCGGCATCCTCCAGAGATTCCCCGTAGTCCACAAATCCACCAGGAATCGCCCACCCCAAGGGGGGATTGGCCCTTTTTATGAGAACAATCCCTGAGCCACATTCAATAATGATATCAACGGTGGGTGTCGGGTTCTTGAAAGCCATTTAAAATTATCGGAAAAGGGATGTATACCTAAATAGTTGGTTTTTTGTATTAAATTTAAAAACTTTGTTCTCTCCAGGCGCTTTGAAAAATCCTGGAATATCTCCGAGCCGACTTGACACAGTGCAGATAACCCGGTATTTTAAAGGAGTTACGGCTATAAAAAAATTATTTATTGCTCTTTTCAGCTAAAGTATCTCGATGCAATACCGATAAAATCTTTGTAGACCTAGTTCACTCTTGGAGGAGTTAAAGAACAGGCCTTAAGTAACTATCTAATTTACAATACAAAAGAGAAAAGGCTGGCAAAATGGAAATCCCAGGTAACGATTTTCGAATCAAAGGTAAAACAATTCAGGACCGAGTCAAGGTTGGTGACAAAGCCCCAGTTGCAAAAAGTGAGGGTGCAAACCCGGCTTCCGGTGGCGAACAAATCAAAATTTCTTCAAAAGCCAGAGATGTCCAACTGGCAAATGAAGTCATCAACACGACACCAAATGTACGTGCTAGTGAAGTGGCACGAGTTAAAGCTGCGATTGAAAAAGGGTATAACGTAGACAGCAGAGATATTGCTGAAGGCATTCTTAGAAACTTACTACAAGAATCCTAAAATTTAGATCCACCCAACCCTTTTCTCTTTCCTGCGCAATACAAGTCCCCCTTTGTCCAATAACAAAGGGTACCGCTACTTTTCCAAATACGTAAAACCCCTAATAATTTTAAGTTTGATGACAGTTTAGGCTATTTTTGCTGCACTGAATCTATAGGTGTGGGGAGTGTCTTCAGGAATTCGTCGAGTTGGTCTATCAGCACGTTAACCTCCAGGCCATGCATGAGAGCGCCTTTTTCGAGGGTGTCAAAATTAACTGCAAAGCAACTGCTACAGGCCATCTCTTTTTCATTAAAAAATCTTTTGGCCTCGGGATAAGCGCTGAGAATCTCATTAATTTTGGAGTTTTTATTGATTATCATAGCTTTACCGGTCAAATAGTCTTGCTCCCTAAACAGGGTTATGCTAGCATCTACTCTTCTTTTAGACAATATATTTCGGAGTTTGTTGTGTCTCAAAAATGTGAAGTTGAAGGTTGTGGTAAAAAACCCCAGTACGGCAACAATGTAAGCCATGCCAACAACAAAACGCGCAGGGTCTGGAAGCCCAACCTTAAGAAACTGCGAGTTATAGTTAAGGGGTCCATTAAAACCATGAAGGTTTGCACTCGCTGCCTGAAAGCAGGAAAAGTCCTAAAAGCGGTTTAATTCACGCTCAGTTTTTTCTCCCCTTTTAGTTCCAGGCTTCCCCCCATTGCTTCTAATCTGTTTTTCACAGGTGAGTTTTTATTAAACTCTTTCATCCGCTCAAGGTAAATTACGCCTTCCACCTGGCGGATCTTGTCAAGAGTTTGATTGAGGTGTTCTACATCATGAATCTCAATGGAAAGATCGAAGTAGGCCCTCTTATGGGCTCCCTGTTGAACATTTGCCCGGGTGAGATTAATGCCTCGCTCAGCAAATGCAGCACCAATGCTTGCAAAAATTCCCGGGTTATCAGCAGCAACAATTGCAATGTGGGCCTGATAGGTGGTTTTATTTCCAGTTTCCCATTCAACTCCTATCAATCTTTCCGAGTCATCAATCACCCGACTCACGCTGGGACAATCGATATGATGAACGGTTACCCCCCTTCCTCTCGTCATATAACCCACAATGGGTTCTCCCGGTAAGGGGTGACAGCATTTACCAATTCGGATCATTATATTTTCATTAAGGCATTGCACCTTAATGGCATTACCCGGTTTGTTTTCCTTCAGTTTAATAAGAGTTTCCTCTTTCGGTTTCTTTCCTTCAAGTTTTTCTTTCGGCAAAAGTTTTTCCAATACATGGTAGGAAGAGAGTTTTCCAATTCCTATACCTGCAAATAGACTATCGGTAGATTTGAAACCACAGGCGTGGGCTGCTTCCTCCAATTCTTCTTTTCCCAACACATCGAAAGGATCAAAGCCATAGTCCCTGATTTCCTTTTCTAACAACTCCCTCCCAAACTCTTGGTTTCTTGCTCTTTCTTCATTATTAATAAAACTCGATATCCGGTTGCGCGCCTTGGGCGTTTTTACAAAAGACAGCCAGTCTCGACTGGGAGAGGCATCTTCAGAAGTCACGACTTCGACCTGGTCTCCATTCCTTAATTTATAGCGAAGGGGAACAGGTTTTCCATTCACTTTTGCGGACTGACAATGGCAACCTAAATCGGTATGAACCTGAAAGGCAAAATCTATAGGAGTGGCGTTATACGGCAAGGCAATGACTTCCCCTCCCGGAGTAAAAACAAAAACCTCATGTGGAAAAAGGTTGACCTTAAATGCGTTAAGAAACTCCTTTGGATTCATCAAATCTTTTTGGTTTTCAAGCAAATGCCGAACCCATAGAAGTTGATTATTTACGTTTTTCTCGCTCTGCCCTTCACTTTCTTTATACATCCAATGGGCGGCGATGCCTTCTTCACAGGTTTTATGCATTTCCTCGGAACGAATTTGGACTTCCACCCTTTCTCCGCGGGGTCCAATCACTGTTGTGTGAAGTGACTGGTAACGATTGGGTTTAGGCATCGCAATATAATCTTTAAATTTTCCCGGTATCGGTTTCCAGACGGAATGTACAAGTCCCAATATGGAATAACAATTCTGTAATGAATCTGTCAAAACCCTCAATCCAACCAGATCATAAACATCCTCAAAGCTAATGTTCTGATCCATCATCTTTTTGTAGATACTGTAATAGTTTTTAGGACGTCCGGTAACCTTTCCCTTAATCTGGGCAGATTTCAGTTCCTTTTCCAAACGTTGAATCGATTTTTCCACATACTTGTCTCGATACTCCTGTCCCTTCGCCACCTTTTCCTTTATAGCTTTATATTCTTCAGGATATAAATAGCGAAACGAGTTGTTTTCCAATTCTGTTTTCAACCAGCCAATTCCCAACCGGTTGGCAATAGGCGCATAGATATCTATTGTTTCTCGGGCGATTCTTCTTTGCCTTTCTTCGGAAAGTGATTCGAGGGTCTGCACATTATGAGCACGGTCAGCCAGTTTGATTAGAACCACCCGGATGTCCTTCGCCATAGCAAAAATCATTTTGCGATAATTTTCCGCCTGATTTTCTTCATGGCTGGAAAATTTCATTTTGCTGATTTTGGTGACTCCATCCACCAACTGAAAAATTTCTTCACCAAACAATTCCTGAATTTCTTCAGAGGTGGACAACGTATCCTCAATGGTGTCATGCAACAACCCTGCAGCCAGGGTGGTTTCATCCATTTTTAATTTTGCAAGATTATTAGCGACTTCTAAAGGATGGGAAATATATGCCTCTCCAGACCTTCGGCTTTGTCCCTGATGGGCTTTTGCAGAATATTCGTAGGCCCTTTGAACAACACCCACATCGGCATTGGGCAGGTAGTTTGAAAGCGCATCTGTAAGATCTTCAATTTTCATATTGCTTTACCTTTTAAAGATCGTCCAAATCTGATTCCATTTTCACGCAAAAACACTATTGATGCAAAGCTCCTTAGTGTAAGCATACTTCTACATTTTTTTTCTGTCAATCAACAATCAAAGCCTTGCTCCGGTCGGCATGGAAGGCTAATATTGGACCATGAATTCGACAGGATGGAAAAAACCATCATTGGATGACCCCATCCAATATATAAAAGGGGTTGGGCCCAAAAAAGCACTCCTTTTGGAAAAGCTGCAGCTGACATCTATAGAAGACTTCCTATACTTCCTGCCATTCCGTTACGAAGACAGAAGCCAGTTAAAAAAAATTTCCGACCTCATTCCTGGTGAGTTTGCAACTTTTGTCGGCGAAGTGCTCAATTCCGGTGTCATTTATATGGGACGCCGAAAAAGGGTGTTCGAAGTTATTTTTCAAGATGAAACCGGAACCAGCCGAGCAAAGTTTTTCCGTTTTAATGAAACCTATATGCTGGAAAAGTTTAAGACCGGTGAAAAACTCATTGTTTCAGGAAAACCCGTTGTCAATAAAAGAAGTGGATTGGAAATCGTCCACCCCGATACAGAAAGGATAACCGAGGGGACAACAACGCTCCCCGAAGCGGGTAAAATCATGCCTGTCTATCACACCACCGAAGGCCTTCATCAAAAATCTATTCGAAGCATTTTACACAATGTCCTCGACAAGTATTTGCCCCTGGTCGAAGAAATAATTCCCGAAGAAGTATTACGCCGACAAAATTTTCCTTCCCGGGCAGAAGCTTTTCATCAAGCCCATTTTCCCCCAACAGAGGGATTCAAAGCCAGGGAACTGGACGGTTTTAAAACTCCGGCACAAAAAAGGCTGATCTTTGAAGAGCTGTTCCTGATTCAAACCGGTTTAGCATTCAAGAAAAAACATTCAGATGAAATAAAGACAGGGATGACTTTTAAAACACGCGGCCCCCTAATCAAACAGTTCATAAAACTACTACCTTTCCAATTTACGGAAGCCCAGAAAAGGGTTTTGTCAGAAATCATGGAAGACCTTGAAAGAGAACAATCCATGAATCGTCTTGTTCAGGGGGACGTGGGTAGCGGAAAAACCATTGTGGCATTAACCGCCCTGCTAACTGCGGTGGAAAATAACACGCAAGCCGCATTAATGGTTCCCACAGAAATTCTTGCTGAACAACATTACCTAAACATCCGTCCTTATTGTGATGATCTGGGAATCGAGCTGGTTCTCGTTACCGGAAACCTGAAAGGAAAAGAAAGACAGATGGTGTATCAGGATATTGAAACTGGAAAAACCCAAATCATCATCGGCACTCATGCCCTGGTGCAAAAAGAAATTAAATTTAAAAAGTTGGGCCTGGCTGTAGTCGATGAACAACACCGCTTTGGAGTATTGCAAAGAGAAGCTTTAGGAAAGAAAGGAGACAACCCTCACCTGCTCATCATGACGGCAACTCCCATACCCCGTTCCCTGGCCTTGACTCTGTATGGTGATATGGATGTATCGTTTCTGGATGAGTTCCCACCCGGAAGGCAACCCATATCCACAAAAGTATATTTTGAAAAACAACAACACAAGGCCTACGAGCTGATGGAAAAAGAATTGAAGATGGGAAGACAGGCTTTTGTCGTCTGTCCGTTGATTGAAGAGTCTGAGGTCATGGACCTTAAAGCAGCAACCACAGTTTTTGAATCTATCCGGGAAAGGTTTCCAGAATTTACTGCCTGCCTGATTCATGGAAAACTAAAAAAGGAAGAGCGTCAGGAAATAATGGCAAAGTTTCTAAAAAAAGAAATACATGTTCTGGTTTCAACGACGGTGATTGAGGTGGGAATTGATGTTCCCAATGCAACAGTAATGATCATTGAACATGCCGAGCGATTTGGCCTCGCACAACTGCATCAGCTCAGAGGACGAGTGGGTCGGGGACAACATGCTTCCCACTGCCTTTTAGCCGCCTACTTCCCTGTTTCAGATGAAGGCAAGGCAAGAATGAACGCCATGCAAAATTGCAGAGACGGATTCGAAATTGCAGAAGAAGATCTAAAGATAAGGGGACCGGGAGATTTTATGGGAACCCGGCAATCGGGAATACCTATTTTAAAAATCGCCAATCTGGTGCGTGATATAAAAACCCTTGATATCGCCAGAAAAGAGGCCTTCGCCTTGATCGACCGCGACCCCAATCTTGATAACCCTGCCAATCAACCTTTAAAAAACGCAGTCCAAAGATTGCTCGGAAAACACCTGCCTTTGATGGATATTATCTAGCCCTAAATCCTTCTTAGAATTGCTCATTTTTTAATCAGTAGTAAACAAAAATATACAGTTGCTAAAATTAGCCTTTTAAAGAAATCGCGGTTATTCAAACCTTTTCTTTCGGCATGTAAATTGCTCTATAGATTCTCACATCCACAACCAGAAGGTATCACAAGCGGGGAGATTGCGTGTCTGTCTGGTTTTGTAAATTGCAATTTTGGGAGGGAAAATGAGAATTTTAAGGTTGGGGGTGGCATTAATTTTTGTTTCAATTTTTTCTGGTTGTGCGGCAGTAGCTATAACAGGCGGAAGTCTTGGATTGGGATATTCCGTAACCAACGTGGCAAAAAAGACAATCAATCATCCACTTGACAGGGTTGTTGGAGCTGTGATGGATGCGTCCAATAAAATGGAGATTAGAGTCATTGAAAATTGGGGAAACGAAGAAGGAAGAACAATTAAGGCAACAACCAAAAGCTTAAGTATCTATATTGAACTGGAATCTATTACTCCAAAAACTACCAAGATGACTATTAATGCTAAAGAAGGTCTTTTCTTCAAAGATAAGTCGACCGCAAACGCGATCATTCTTGAAGCAGAGAAATTTCTTGTCAAGGAACCCGGTGTGAGGGTTGCGGCTTATCCGTGATCCCTCGCAAATTTATGGGGACCCTGATTAATCGGCTATTCAACCACCAGATGCTGAAGCTTCGGAAAGGTATTGCACTCTTTCAACAGCTTTTTTCCTTCTTCGGTAAGGCCGCTACCGAAGACCTCCAGATATTCCAGTCCCCCCAAAGTACTGCTTTCTGCCAATGCCTTTGCACCTTCATCCCCAATCTGGTTTTGAGCCAAATCAAGGTTCTTAAGGTTGACCAGGTTGGTGGAAGAGGCAATGGCTTTTGCACCTTCGGCCCCTACCCTGTTTTTCCAAAAATTGATAAAGCTCAAATAAGAAAAGTTTGAAGAATTGGCAATGGCAATAGCACCTGCATCGCTTATTTCGTTCCGTTCCAGATGCAGTTCTTTCAGATTGGTAATAATTGTTGAACTGGCAAGGGCCTGAATGCCTTTATCCGTTAATTCATTTCTTTCCAGGTTCAAAACTTCCAGGTCGATCAAGTCCGGGCATTTGGCTAGAAAATCGGCTCCGTCGTCGCCGATGTATTTTATTCGCAGGTCAAGCTCGGTTCCATTTTTTGCCAGGTGTTTTTTTACAAGAACATCTACAGGTTCATCATTAAAGGGTCTATTCATTCTATTTACATCCTTTTGTCAGGAACGGGCTTTTTTGAAGTTTAACATTTGCGGTCTTGCTTGCCAATAAATGCACCGCTTCAATTCAATAAAAAGAAGGAGTTATTCTATAGTCCCTCCCTTCATTGTCAACCCCTCTATATGATTAGGGTAAAATTTGAAAAAATTAGGGCTGGGGTTATAGGTTTTTGTCCTCTTTAATTTTTATGAGACAATGGATTTATTGAGCTCATTTTATTTCAGGAAATCATGGAAGAAACACCACCCAATTATGACCCGCAGGTTCTTGCACGTATTTCTTCACTGAAAATAACAGCAATGAATTTGGTGGATGGTTTACTGACCGGCCAACACCGAAGCCGCCATAAGGGATCCAGCGTGGAGTTTGCCGAGTACAAAGATTATTCTCCCGGCGATGAGATCCGGCATATTGATTGGAAGGTGGCAGGAAAAACTGACAAGTATCATGTCAAACAATTTGAACAGTCCACCAACCTGAAATGCACTATTCTTTTAGATGCCAGTGGTTCCATGGCCTATCAGTCGCCGTTTGATAACGGAGGATCAAAAATTGACTATGCCCGAAATTTGGTAGCGGGCTTAACTTATTTATTCCTGAAACAATTCGATGCAATCGGGTTGACCCTGTTCAATGACCAAATTATTGAACATATTCCTCCCCGCTCAAAAGCTTCGCATTTGCAGCATATTCTACATGGTCTTTCTACAATCTCTGCGGAGGGGGTTACCCGGATAGACGATGTTCTCGCTGGCCTTGCTGAACGGTTGCAGGGTAGAAGCATGCTCATCCTGGTTTCTGATTTTTTAACTCGAGATCAGGATATTCACAAAAGTTTAAAACTATTACGGTCCCGGGGACTTGAAGTCATTCTTTTTCACATTCTGCATCCTGACGAAATAAATTTACCTTTTGAAGGGGACACCGTATTTGAGTCACTTGAAGATGACCCTATGGTAGGTTTGGACCCCATAGACATTCGCGAAGAATACCAAAAGGCCATTCAAGAACAAATCGACCATCTAAAAAACGTCAGCAATGGATTGGGAATCGATTATGTACTTTTAAACACCTCCACATCATTGCAACAGGCCCTGAGTTACTACCTGCTAAAACGAAAAAGCTTCATCAAATCATGAGCCTAAACTTTTCCTCACCCCTATTTTTATTTGGATTGCTGGGTATCTCCATTCCCATCCTGATCCACCTATTAACCCGAAGGCAGCAAAAACATGTGCTATTTTCTGCCGTTTATTTACTTTTTCAATCGCAAAAACGTTCAGTAAAAAAATCTAACCCAAACCGATTGTTACTGCTCTTTCTCCGGTGCCTCAGCATTGCCTTGTTCAGCCTTGCTTTGGCGAACCCGTTTTTTTCAATGGGAAATTCTGAGGCGTTTCGAAGCAGTTCTCCCGGCTCTTATGTTTTCATTGTCGATGATTCCTTCAGCATGAGAACCGAGGTAAAGGAAAAAAACCTATTTGAGCTTGCGACCCAATTCCTGTCAAAACTTTTAGACCAAATCCCAGAAGGCAGCGAGTTCAGCCTTGTTCTAGCCTCTTCCCCAGCACAAGTTAGTCAGGGATGGATGGCACAAAAGGACGGTTTTTTTAAATTAGTTCAAAACCAGAAACCCTCTTTTCAAACTACGGACATTGGTAATGCTCTCGATAGTGCCGTCGGCCTTTTAAAAACTTCCAACAACAAAGAAAAAGAAATTATCCTCTTAACGGACCTGGACAATAATGGATGGGATAAAGAAGTCATTTCTGAAATAGAAACTTTAACTAACACCCCTCTGAAGATTTATAATTTCTCTTCTTTAACTACATCGGGAAACAAAATAGCGGTAGAAAATGTTCAATCTCACCAGGAATTCCTATCCCGCAGCCGGATATTAAAAATAAAAGCACAAATAAAAAATTACTCAAATGAAAACCAACGAGTTCCCATTTCATTAATCCTGGATAAAAAATCTGTTAAAGAGCATCTGGTTAATATTCAGGCCGGCCAGACATTCACTCAGGAATTTTCGCTTCCCATCCGCAAAGGAGATCCCATAAAAGGAGAAATCAGGGCTGGCAAAGATACTTTGCCCACAGATAGCAAACGTTATTTTTCCCACCATCCCAATCAAAACATCAAGGTTTTGGTTGTGGATGGAGATCCTGGTACGATTTCACACCAAAGCGAATCCTTTTATCTTGAAAGGGCCCTCAATCCCTTTTCGGTCTCCCTTTCCCATATCGATCCAACCGTAACAACTCTGGCCGAACTTCCATTGCGAAAGCTTTCCGATTTCGCGGTGGTTATCCTGGCCAATGTACGAGAGCTTCCTGTAAATTTTGAACTGGAACTTGAAAGCTTTGTATTAAACGGGGGTTCTTTAATATTTGGGATGGGGGATCAGATAAACGCGAGATATTACAACCAACGGCTGGGCAACCTGTTGCCCGTTACCCTGGAAACAGTACAAAACCAGGAAACGACACATTTATTATTTAAAAATAACAAGCACCCTGTGATGGAAGCGTTTTCCCCTAAAGCCATAGATGAAATGAAAGAAATACCATTCCGCTCCATATACACCATTCAAGCAAGGGATGAAAAAAATTTCAAAGTAGCCAATTGGTTCAGCAACCAAAATCCCGCAGTATTGGAAACTGATTTTGGAAAAGGGAAAATCATCCTTTTCCTCAGTTCCCTGGATCGCGAATGGAACGACTTCCCGATTCAGCCCACCTTCCTTCCCTGGATACAAAGATGGACCCAATATGCGGCACGCGGATTAAAAAATGTATCTCACCAAAACCTATTGGTCGGCGAAATTTTTAACCAAAGGATGGAAAAAGGTTTATGGGCCATTCAAGCTCCCGGAGGAATTTTTCATTTGGTCAAGTCGAATGAGGGCCAAATCCGCTTTAATAAAAATGACATTCCGGGAGTTTATACCGTATTTGAATTACCGGAAAACTACACTAAAGAAAATATTTCCAGACTGCCATTGGGCTCAGAACCAGTAGGCACCTATACAATAAACGTCGACACCAAAGAATCATCATCACAAAAAATTTCTGAGGAAACTATAAAATCTTATTTGCCCAACCTGAAAGTATCTATAAAAAAACCGGAGTTGGATGGAACAAAATCACCTACTTCCGAGGGCGTGTTGCTGGCGACCCCGTTATTTCTTTTAGTTGCAGGAATTCTTCTTTTGGAAGGATGGATGGTTAGAAGGGAATAAAAATACTTTAAAATTTCCTATTCATCTTTTTTCCTACGGTCCAGTTCAACATTTAAACGAAGGCTTTGGTCCATAACCACTTCGCCAAGCATATCCAAAGGTAAAACTGCATCCGCTACTTTAGTGTCTAATGCCGTTTGTGGCATTGAGGGTGCAGCAGAAGCCTTGGGGTCTTCAATAAATACCGCACCGCCCGCCGCTTTAATGTTTCTTGCTCCTTGCGATCCATCCCTGCCGACCCCGGAAAGAATCACCCCAATGCAAAACTCGCCAAATACGTTTGCTGCATTTCGAAACATATGATCTGCAGAAGGCCGCAAGTAATTTTCCTTGGGTTCTTTATTCAGGTCCAACGAGACGGGAGCCCTGGAAAAGGCCAGGTGATATCCTCCCGGAGCAAGATAAATATGTCCCCGGGCCGGTTGCAAATCCTGATAGGCCAGCATACAGGGAAAACCTGTCTCCTGTTTCAATTGACGGGCCAGCAATTTCATCATCCAATCGGGCCCATGTTGAACCACAAAAAAAGCAGCAGGACAATCCCGGTCGATATTTCGAAAAAACTCATGGAGGTCCGAAGGGCCACCCGTTCCCGCTCCAACAACCACACTCACAAATGGGGGAAGACCATTGACTTTTACCGGAGTCACCACCCGGTCATCCGCTTCGGGAGCAGGCTGGTTCATTCGAGCCAAACCATCCGACAACACCCTGACCACGTCCCCGGAACGGTAGGGCTTTATCAAAAAATCGTCAGCTCCTGCCTGTAAGACCTGCTGCCGGGCATCATCATCGCTGATGGCAGTAATCATAAGAATTAACGGAGTCGATTCCACTTCTGCCCGTACTCTTTGAATGAGAGTGATCCCATCCATTTCAGGCATCATCCAATCCGTTAGTAGCGCATCGAACTTTTCATCGCGTAAACGCTGCAAAGCTTTTGCACCGTCCTGGACCACTTCTACAGAGTGTTCATTTTTTCTTAAGATGTTTTCCAGAAGACGGGCATTGTCCAAATCGTCTTCGGCAACAAGAATTCTCATATCTAACTTTCAGGCCGTATTGATAAAAAACTTCCGGTTTTCTTGTCTACTCCAAATGGACACATCTGATATAATGGAACAAAAACCAAAACTCAGAACCTATATATGATTTTATCACGTTTCCGATTAATCTCGGCTTTTCTAATCCTGTTTTTCTCCTGTATTTCAACTGACGCACAAAGTCAAAACTTAAACAGCGAAAATTCAATAGAAAAGGAACTGATCCGCATCTCGGGACAACCTGATTCTGAAATAGATCTGTTCGAAACATTGCTCCTTATATCCAGACATTGGGACCCATCCCTTCAAACAGAACCCTTGCGCCGGGAAATTAACAACCTGGTTTTGGATGCAAAGAAAGGAATATCAGGAGACAGCCAAACCATAATCGACACCCTGCGGAATGCCATTCATACAAAAGCGGGCTACCGCTACACCGAACAAGTGGATGCAAGTGGAATCCCCATAAACAAGGAAGAGCTTTTTTTGCATGGGATGCTCAAAACCAAAAGAGGCTATTGCATGAACCTGTCCCTGCTTTATCTTATTTTGGGACAAAAATTGGATTTACCTCTATATGGGGTTCCGTTACCAAATCATTTTTTCGCAAGGTACAAAAAAGGAAACCAACAAATAAATATAGAAGCAACGGAAATGGGCATAACCCTGCCCAATAGTTTTTACAGACAACGGTACCTGCCCCCTTCTGAAAAAAACAGTTCTTATTTTCTGAGCAACCTGAACCACAAACAAAGTTTGGGCGCTTACTTTTCCAATGTGGGAATGGTTTACTACCAGAATAAAAAAATAGAACGGGCCGTTTTTTATTTAAACCTGTCTACAAAAATAAATCCAGGCTCCATAGACGCACAAAACAATCTGGCAAATATTTATTCAGAGCAAAATAATTTAAAAGATGCCATACATCATTACAACCTGGCTTTAAAAAATTCTCCGGGGAATATAGCCACCCTTTTCAACCTTGGCCTGGCTTACCAAGATAACGGCAACATCGATTCGGCTATAGAAAGCTTTTTACAGGTTTCGCAAATAAACCCCTCTTTTTTGCCCGTGCACCAACGGCTGGCAAACCTGTATTTGAAAAAAAACCGCCTTATTTCATCCTTGTTACACTTGAAAAAACTGGCAAAACTGCAACCTGAAAAAATTCAAAACAAACTCAACGTTGCCAATGCCTTCAGTCGATTGGGGCAACACTCCCTTGCAATCCAGGCATTGGAAAGCATAAAAACCCGATTTCCGGGGAATGAACGAATTCATGCAGGACTTGCCGAGGCTTACTATAGAATGAACGACTTTTCCCGTGCCATAGAACAATATCAATATCTCATTGATCAAAGTCCAGAAGAACTGAAAAACTATATCCAACTGGGTTGGACCCATTATCGAAACAACGAGCTTGCAATGGCTTCGGCATGGACCCTGCGGGGATTAAAGAAAAGCAAAAACTCTGGCAACCTCACAACCCTGGCAATGATGAACCTGGGATTTTATTCTCTGCTGCAAAAAAAATATCCTGAGGCTAAAAACTGGTATCGAAAAGTATTGTCAGAAAATCCTCCTCAAATCGCTGAAAGTCTGATCGCAGATATCCAAACCTCTACTCATTCACAAAGAGCGGATTTAAAATTTTTTTCCGGCTGGATATACTCCGAAACCAAACAGAATGAAAAAGCCAAATGGTTTTTAAAATCCTATCTGGAGATGGAAGCGAACGGAGAATTTTCTGAGGAAGCAAGATCCCTCTTAAAATCATTTGGCGTGAAGGATGTTTTGTATTTTCGAAACACATCCTCCGCATCGGGAAAAACTTCACCACCACCGGGAATGGCCCTGATCCCATCCGGATTTTTTAAAATGGGTTCAAACGACGGCCTTGAAGACGAAGGCCCTGAGCATCGGGTTTTCCTGGATAGTTTTTACATAGATAAATTTGAGGTCTCGGCAAAAGAATTTTCTGATTTTTTAAACACCAACAATAATCGCAAGGGATACTACCTGGATAATAAATTTGGCACTTTAATCTATGATGGAAAATTTTCACCCAGGCCAGGACTGGAAAACTTCCCCATCAATAACGTCTCCTGGCAGGCTGCAAAAAAATATTGTGAATGGAAGGGGAGGCGTCTTCCATCCGAAGCTGAATGGGAAAAAGCAGCCCGGGGGACAAATGCCAACCTCTATCCCTGGGGCAATCATCCGCCCTCCCCTGACCTCGCGCGTTACCACCAGACCTGGTCTGATGAAATCAAACATAAGGTTCTGGTGCCGGTAGATGCACTGGAAGGAGGAAAAAGCGAATACGGACTTTATAATATGTCCGGAAACGTTAAAGAATGGGTGGACGATTGGTATGATCGCGAGTATTATAGGGAAATTGACGAATATGCAAACCCGAAAGGGCCCATTGGTGGAGAGTTCAAGGTCGTCCGCGGTGGATCATGGCGCGATCTTAAAGGATTTATTTACTCTTCTTTTCGAAACAACGGTAACCCGGGAAGCAGAATGGACGATTATGGGTTCCGTTGCGCACGCAGCGTATCCCCTAATTCCGAACCCAAAAAATTGACCCGTCTTCAGATTCCTGATCATTCAGGCTAAACGGAGTATCTCTGAAAAGAAATGATTGGTGCAATTGAAATACTAATAATCGCGGTGATTTTTGGAATCATCTATGGTCGCGACGCCATTGACAAAACCTTCAGGAAACATGCAGATGAAGGGGTGGTTGAAAGTATGGCCGGTGACCTGAAGGAATACTACGAAGAAGACCCGAAACGAATGGTCAAGCTGGCGGTATTCATAATTTCTGCGGTATCATTTCTGGGCCTCGGTGCCTATTGGGCCATCACCCGCACCGATTTTTTGAAAATGATCGGACTCGATCAGTAATTGAAACCATTGTCCCTTACATGAATATAAGGGTCGCCTCCCTTTAAAGTTTTACCGCCAACAATTTCTCCAACGTATAAAACATGATCGCCGGCCTGTATGGAATGCGCCACTTCACATTCGAGATAAGCCACCGCATCGGATAAAATTCTTATACCATCGAGTCCCTTTCGGGTTTTTACTCCCTTGAAAATATCCTCCGGGGGACGGCTGAAGTGTTTGAGCAAAGTCATATCGTCTTGCGGTAAAACATTTACGATGAAAGCATCCGTTGCTTCCACCAGCAGCCGAGCCGACCGCAAGGTAGCCAAAGCAATGGTTACCGCAGGGGGATCAAATGAACATTGATTGACCCAACTTGCCAGCACCGCATCTTCCTTGTCTTCACATTTCGCAGTCACCACATACAATCCACTGGCGACCCTGCCCAAAGCCTTCCCCACTTGTTTCTTGTTTTTCACAAATATCTCCTCTCACCAGCAAAACGCTGGAATCATTAATTAAGATAAACTATTTGGCACAGGCGGTATTATAATCACGCAACACCTGTACCAGTTTGTCGCGGGACAAGGCCCCCTTGGCCACCAGAAGGTTTCCTAATAACTCGTTGGTCGTATTCTGGGCTTCAATCAGTTCGTCCACCTGCCCCTGATTTAACAACCCCATTTCCAATGCAAGGTTCCCAAAATCGTTTGCCTCCCGAACTCTTTTTCTCTGCTCGGTTAATATTTTGAACAGCCCCTTGGAATCCAGAAATCCTTTTTGAACCGCCATTTGCCCCATGGGCATTTTATTCTGCTGCTGTTCATCAAGTGCATTCATCAAATCTTCTTCTTTGACAAGCCCCTGTCCCAGTAAAAATTCTCCGAATAGCATAAATCCCCCCGTTTACTTTGTAGTCATTCCAAACACACCGTCCCAATCATCCGCTGGAGGTTGAGTCTGAAAAGTAATACAACGTTCGAAATAAGTCAATGAAGGACCATCATCCTCATCAATAGCCAACACCCTTTCAAAGCACTGGATGCCTTCTTCCCACCTGCGGTTCCTATAATGATTCAAACCATCATTAAAAATTGGAAGAATTTCACCCATAGGGTCGCTCAACTCGCCTTTTTTAGCAAGCACCTCAAAAACTCGCACAGGCTCATTTTTATCCACCACACGGATTAAATCCAATTCCCGAACCTCAATATCTTCCTTTACTTGCTCATAGGTAAATTCACTGATCATGGTATAAGTCCGATACTGCTTGTTTACCCCTTCCAGACGGGCGGCAAGGTTCACCGAGTCTCCCATCATGGTGTAATCCATTCGACTTTTCGATCCCATATTTCCCACAACCATGGGCCCGGTGTTGATGCCAATTCGCATGAACAATTCATGCTTGCCTTCCTTTTTCCAATCCTCGCGAAGCTCCGCCAAACGCTGCTGCATTTCCAATGCGACCAGACAGGTGCGACGGGCATGGTCCTTGTGTGGAATGGGTGCCCCAAAAAAAGCGATGATCGCATCGCCCTCAAACTTGTCCACCGTGCCTTCATATCTCATAATGATGTCCGTCATCTCCGTGAGGTAATGATTCAAAAGATCGACCAGCTCCTCCGGTTCCAAACTCTCT
>JAYNIA010000019.1:0-44659 GCA_038108555.1 Nitrospinota bacterium
ATTTGGTTACCTGGTAAAATCAATTGCTTGACAGTTTTTAAAGCCTCTTTGGTGGCCAATTCCATACAACCTCTTATTCCAATATATTTATCGCGAAGGTTAAGAATAGTTCCATCTTCCATTAAATTGTCCTTAACCAGATCATCAATTTTGCTCATTTTTTTCTCCTGAAAGTATAAGACAGGCTGATGATATCAGATTGTTATTAATTTTGTCGAGCAGGCAAAAAAAATGCCGGCTCTGCAACAAGGCAGAACCGGCATAATAAACTAAACTTTATAGAAGTGGATCAAGAAATAACCCATCTGTTTTCCATTTTTCAATTTCTTCTTTAGTCGGTACAGGCGGAACGGGTCTTTTCGCTGTCCGCTTATCGAGAGGATCATGGAAGGTTCGGGCATAGGCCTCTGCTTTCCATAAGTAAAGATGCTCAAATATCATGCCCCAGGGTGCCATCGGAGTGTTGTCCACACCACGAGTTACCCGCTTGTACCAAAGCGCATCCGGCCAGTCTTTAAGCGGGACTCCATCCAGCCTATCTGGCATCTTATCGGTGTCAGGATTGTTCTCATTTCTGAAATCTAGAGCACCTGTCATCATGGGAATTCCGTCTTTACCATGGCAAACTGCACAATTCAGACCCTCTGTGTTTGGTTCTAAACCTTCAAATACCACTTTCCCTTCTTCAATAATTTTGGGATCGTCCCACCAAGTCCATTGACTTCCCAATTTACCTTCAACCGGCATATGAGTCGGATCACGCATGGTTTTTAAATAAGCAACCAACGCTGTTAATTCATCATCGGAGAGATCGTCTCCGTAGTAGGTTGGCATGGCTTTTACAGATTTTGGATCATCAAAACCGGGAGATTGTTTCTTTCTAGGCTCCAGGATTTGCTCTTTTATGTAGTCGCTGGAGTATAGGCCAATTTGTTTGGTACCTAGATTGGGGCCTCGATCTGAGTTTCCTTCCCAGAAAACCTTGTGGCAATTAAAACATTTGTTATTTTCAAAAACTTCACGACCTGCAGCAATAACCTCCGGTCCTGCCGCATCTCCACCGATTTTAAGAGGTGGTTTATTGAGTTTTGCCAGCTCGAACTCTGGATCAAACTGGGGTAACTGTGCTGTTACAGTAATGAAAATACCTGATGCAAGTGCATAGGTAGCCAATAGACGCATGACCCAGGTGGATGCTTTTTTCTCTACGGTTAATGTTTTCCAATCAAGAAGTGTGAAGAAAAGGAATCCAACCAGGGCAAACGAAACAAATTCTATTTGCCACCATACTGGGAAGTTGAATTTGCCTGCTACTACCCAGATGATCCCAGCCAAAACCAAAATAACCGGGAGCTTGAATTTGATATTTTGAAAAAGAGATTTTTCCTGAGGTTTCTTTGGAGAAACTTTGAGCAGAATGGCATACATAATAATGAGGGCTATTCCACAGCCGGCTCCTATTACACCAAAAATATTAAACAGGGCATATAGGGCACTCAGTACTGCTATGCAGCCAATAATGATAACGTCAATATTCATTAAAATTCTACTCCCTTATTCAGCCATCTGCGGTGCTGCCGCAGGCGTTTCAGCATCTTTCTTTTTAGTTTTTGGATACTTGATTCCTATCCAAATGATAGCTGTCATTAAAATAAAGAATGTCCATACTATCGTAGTCACATGAAAACCTGATTCAGCAAGTGTTGGTGCAAACTTTTCGGGGCTGACATCTTTATAAATTTTATAGACATGCCAGTTCATTCGCGAAAGCTCCCGAATGGTACCCATCCAGCTCATCAACCAAATGTCCGCAAAACCAAGGAAAATAAGTACGTATGGCCCTAAGGGGTTGATTTTCCCATAAGCCACTTTACCGGTTTTGGTAGCGATAGTATAAAAAATGTAATTGATGAAGGTTACCGTCACCAGACAGAATGCTGCTGTATTTTTTGATACCATCAATGCCAGAAACGCCAGGTTATCTGGAAGCACCATATCCGCATTCATTCCGGGTTCAGGCATCATCGTGGCAAAGAATCGCCGCGGGGTGAACCAGATGGTTGCTGCAAGAACGATAAGAACAAATCCGAATTTCATGGCGGGAAAGAACCGCTCAGCATTTTCTATACGTTTCATACTAACCCACATATAGATATTACTGGCACTAAACATTGTTCCCACTAAAAGTCCCTGTACCAGCATGAACATGGATTCCCGGTCAGACATGATGTACATGCCGATCGTTGCATCGTATTGGTAGATTTCCCTAACGAAGATGTAACCCATAGCTGGGAGAGGAATCATGATAGCTACACCAATCAGGTTCCCGATGTAACCAACCCAATCGTAGTATTCTCGTTCTTCTTTTTTGCTGGACCACAGGTACATATAAGCACCGATGATACAAACCATGTATCCGCCAAATGTTCCATTACCCACCAGTCGGTGATAGTTCAGGGGCATCCAGGCCGCATTGGCTATTTTCGCCCATTCCCCTATATTCATTAGCTCATCGTAGGGCTTGGGAGGTGTCTGCATGAATGTCGCCGGACCATCCAGGGCTACCAGTAGTGACAGACCTAGAATGTTCAGTATGACTCCGGTAACAATATGTCTTCCTTTTTTATTGGCTTTATTCAGGGGATCCCAGGAATATACATAGACATACATCACTATGGTTTCCAGAATGAATAGGGTGGGGTAGGCCACCATGAATAGTACTGGAAAAGATTGAATGAGGTATGTAATGAAATCCTTGTAAGCGACCAGCATTACGAAAAGGAAGAGGCCGCCAGAGAGGGCTGTAAAACTGTAACAGATGCCGATAACCTTGGTGATTTCATGCGAGAGCCGTTCGAATTTGTAATCGGACTTCGCAAACATAATTCCATTTGAAAGGACACCACCTACGGCACCGTTGATTATGGCAAGGATGATTCCTGATGTTTCGTAGTGTTCCACCGGAGTCAAAGCCATGGCCATGACTGATCCCGCGATGGCACCTACCAGGGCCGACGCACGGAGGCTCATTAAACGATGGAAATAGTTCAGGAAGCTTACGAACAGGGCTCCAATAGAACAAGCCCACATGCCATATAGCACCCCGTGATGAATGCCTACAATTATCTCGCCGGTTATACCTATGACAACCCCTATTAAAACCCCGAGAAATACGTTTGATAGTATGATCGCTCTACGCACCCCTTGCGTCCGTCTGGCACCCATGACCTCCATGATGACAACGAACATGGGACATCCCAGGATAAAGGATGCGAATAAAATATGTAGCTGGGCTGCGGCCCAGGTAAATTTCCTGTTGCTCAGGCCAAGGAAGGAGAATTCTTCAAATTCATGCTCTTTAGCAGGGCCAATATCGTAAAGGTAGGAAAGATCTTCCTCTTCAGATCCTTCTTCCCCGCCTTCTTCAGCTCCCTCTTCACTACCTTCTTCTCCGCCACCATCTTCCTCTTCTTCATCCTCGTCCTCTTCGTCTTCATCATCTTCTTCTGCATAGGCTAAAGATTGAAGGCTTAAATTTGAGAAAACGGAATTTGATGAAACGGGTAGGAAAGGGGATACATGACCTAATAGGTAAACCAACATCAGGCAGAGTATCGTTTTTACAAACGTGTTTTTTGAAGAATCCTGGCTCATTTACTCCCCTGGAAAAATTCTAAATAGGTCACATTAAAATTCTATAAAATCTTTGTTCTCCAAGCCTTTCCGACAGCAAAGGATTTGAAGAAAGTAGAGAAATATCATACGGGTAATATAAAGTCAAGGAGACTTTAAAAGGCGTTAGAAATAGAGGATTTTGGGGGAAATTAGGGAAGAAAAGGTCGGTTGTGGGTGAAAACGGTACTCTGGGTTATTCTTCCGAGTCCCTGGCTATATCCAGAGGCATAATGGTCATTGCGAACCCCATTGCCGAACTGAAAACCGATAAAAGGCCCACAAATATTTGAGGCCATTCTGATTGGATGTATTTTACGGACCAGACAAATAGAACCCCGCCAATTAGCATCAACAGAATACCCAGGGCTCTTAATTTCCATCCGTTCATTTTTCGGTCCCGCCTCCTGCCAGGGCTTTTTTCTTCTTATCGATAAGAATTAAATTTCTGATGTAAATGATTGACCCCAGGCTTTGGCCCACAATGAAAACGGGGTCTTGCCGGTGAACGGCATAGGTTAGTAAAACGATTGAACCGCCGATACTGCAATACCAAAACGCAAGAGGGATGGTGCTTTCTCCCCGCCTTTCGGAAACAATCCATTGGATAATGAATCGAGCGCCAAACAGGGCTTGCCCAACAAACCCGATTATCATCCACTGTGTTACGGTCATCTAATCCTCCTGAATAATGTCATAGTTAATATGTCTCTTTTTCATCCAGCGAATTGCCATCAAATCATGTAGTGATGAAAATAGCCGGTTGCGAATATTATATTTTGATACTCCGTGAAGCCGCGGATGGTGACTGACTTTCACTTGGGTAACCCTGAAACCTTCCATTTTCATTAATGTGGGAAAGAACCGGTGCATCCCTTTAAATAACTTTACATTGTCAAAACATTCACGACGAAAGGCTTTCAGGGAACACCCGGTGTCTGCAATTTCTTCCTGACTCAGGCTGTTTCTCACTGCGTTGCCAACCTTTGAGGATACGCGTTTGATCCAGGGATCATTTCTTTTAAATCGCCAACCGCAAACTACATCGAACTCTTCCATTTTTTCAAGAAGCAGGGGGATATCTGCAGGATTGTTCTGCATATCCGCATCCAAAGTGATGAAAACTTTTCCTCGTGCTGCTTTGAATCCGGCTGCAAAGGCGGCGGATTGTCCATGGTTGTGACCAAACCGGATCAGTTTGATTCGCGGGTTTTGTTTTTTAATTGCATTGATGATATGTGGGCTTCCATCCACACTTCCATCATCCACCAGAATAATTTCATAGCTGAGCTGTAATTTGGATAATTCTTCCTCCAACTTTTTTTCCAAGGGAACCAGATTATCGCGTTCGTTATAGACCGGAATTACAATAGACAGGTCCAGATCAGAGGTGGATGTGGTTTGCATAAGCGATGCTATACGTAGCTGGGTTTTTGAGATTCTGCAGCCAACTGGCCACAGGCACCAAGAATGTCAGTGGCTCGGTTTTGTCGAATAAAGGCAGAAAAATTTTGCGCTATTAAATAATCCTGAAACTTGAATGTCTGCTTCTCCGGGGGTGGCCGGTAATCAGATGATTCAAATGAATTGAATGGAATTAAATTGATCTTGCAGGGAATGCCTTTTAACCATTTGGCCAGTCGGCGTGCATCTTCGTCCGAATCATTGATCCCTTCCAATAAAACATACTCAATGGTGTGTCGGCGCTGGGGCTTTAGAGGATAGTTTCTCAAACATTCCATTAAAGTTTTAATCGGATACTTTTTGTTGATGGGCATAAGCTGATTTCGCGTCTCATCATCGGTTGCGTTGAGTGAAATTGCCAGGTTGATATGGATATCTTCTTTTTGAAAATCCTTGATTTTATCAACAAGACCCGAGGTCGAAACCGTTACCTTGCGTGTAGACATGCGCATGGCTTCGGGGGCTGTCATGAGCCTTAATGCATCGACCACAGGGCCTAAATTGTCCAAGGGTTCACCCATCCCCATGAATACCACATTGGTAATTGCACCTTCTTCGCCCAAGTCCTCATTGATTGTCATTACTTGCCCAATGATTTCTCCAGCAGTCAGATTTCTTTTTAATCCCAAACTTGCAGTCAGGCAGAACGAGCAATTGAGCCTGCAACCGACCTGAGTGGATAGACATAAAGTCTTCCTTGAGTCCGAGGGCATCCAAACACTTTCGACCAATGCTCCATCATTCATTTTTAATAAATATTTGATAGACCCATCCTGTGAATGAGTTTTATTTTGAACTTCAGGTAACGAGAAATAAAAGTGGTCCGCAAGTTGCGCCCGCATAACTTTGGACAGGTTGGTCATTTGGGAAAAATCCCGACATCCGTAATGATAAACCCAGTTGAATATCTGGTGAATCCGGTAGGGTTTCCAATCGGCAAACCTCTCCCTCAAAAAGGCCTCTGAGGTGCCGATAAAATTTAGTTTGTTTCCTTCCACATCCATATTTGAATTAAAATCCCGGGATTGACGGACTTTATTAAACGCTTTATTCATTGAGGTATAGGCAAATATTTCCCATGGTCATGCCCTTTAACTTTTTCCGGTTTAACTATAACTCATTGAAAATTAATAAACTATAAATTTTCTGTCAATTTGGAAGATTTTTCCTGATTGCAACCCGTATAAAAAAGCGATAATTTGATATCTTATTGAAAAATAATGTGTCTCCAAAATACTGGGTTTTGGCACACTTCCTGAACTCAGGAGAGTTTATGCAGATTACCAAATGCTTTGAAATTTTGCAGGTGGAGTCCGATGCTCCCTGGCAGGTGGTAAAGAAATCTTACTATACCCTAGCCAAAAAGTTGCACCCGGATGTCAACACTGTATGTCCAGATGCTGAGTTGAAATTTAAAGAAATCAACCAGGCATTTCAAGTCTTACGGACCCATTTTCGCAGACCTTCTGAAGAGGCATTGGTAAAAGTAGATACCTCTCGCAATACCTGGAATGCATTATGGCAATCTCTCCGGAAGAACCCAAGGCTAATAAAATGGAAAGAGGATTTCACCGAAGCTCTGATCAAACTGGATACTCTTATCTTCAATTTGAATATTCATAAAAAAGTTCAAGTTCCTATCACCGCTAAAAACTCCGGTGCCAGTATCCATATGAAAGCAGGCCGGGAAAAATTTGATGTAAAAATTCCTGCAGGTGATTGGAGTCAGATGTCACTTTGCATTCCAGGAAAAGGGGAAACTAGTTTATTCAGTAAGAGACGGGGCGATCTTATTCTTAATCTGCAAATCCTCAAAAACGAAACTGTGACTTCAGGAGAATCGAGTCTTTTTTACGAAATGGATATCGATAGAAACAAACTGGGCCGGGTAATGACCCTCAATTCTTCTGAAGGTCCTATCCGATTTGTGTTGCCGGGAAATACAGTCGATGGGCAAACCTTTTGCCTGAAATCGCGACTGGGTTCGAGGCAAAAACATATTCTGAAAGTAAAACTGGTCTCACCAATTTAAGAATAGGTGGCAAGGGTATAAACCATGACCCCACCCCCAATAAAAGCAATCACCAAAGTACAGGCCATAAGACTCATTAAGGAAGGTTGGGTCGGCTCTTTCTTTTCCTTAAATATCCATTTTATTCCCAGGATAATTGAAATAACAGATAGTACCAGCGAAGCCCAGGTGAATTGGGAAATTTGAGAGCTGAATACTATATTCTTGTGCATTTTTCCAAGAACCGCAATGGACCACCCCAAAGGAACCAGGCAAAACAGGTAAGCCCCCAGAAGAGAGTTGTTGTCCGGGTTTTTGAAACGAGAAATAAAGCGCAAGCCAAGAAAAAGCATGCCGGCCATCATTATCCATGCAGTCATGTCACTTAGGTTTTCTTTTCGCTTTTCTTCACGAATTTGCCTCAAAGCCCCCAATACGTATCGAGAAACTTCAACGTCGTCCATTTCATAAAACCCGCCTTGTTTAGTATCGTATGCAAAAACCCGTGCCGAAGTAGATTCGGCTGGCAGGGAAATGGCTCGGTAACCATCTTTGTCCGCCTGCTCGATTTCCATATAGACTATGCCGGTGTGGTATTTGAAATCATATTTTTCAATTTCAAAGAGTTTGCCAGCGTATCGTTTGTTTTCCTGATAGAATTTTTCCTGGACTTCCATGAGATCAAACAGGGCTTGGCGGGCCTGCACATCAGCATCCAACTCAAAAATGTTGGAACAGGAAGTGAGTAAAAGCAGGGCGCTTACGTAGGTAATGGATCGAAATAATTTAATCATGGGGCAAAAAAAAGGTAATTTATACCACGGGATTGTGAGCGGGGCTATATTTAATATTTTTTAAATAATAGCATTTTGGAGTGGGTATGTTTAGTCAATTTAAATTTGTTACCGGAAACCAGAACAAAGCCAGGGAGGCGGCAGCTATTTTAGAAGTTCCTCTGGAGCAGGTGGAAGTAGAGGGCTTGTATGAAATTCAAACCCTGGATGTTGAAGACCTCGTCAGGCATAAATGCCTGCAAGCATACGAGGCTTTAAAATGTCCTGTTCTGGTAGAAGATTCTGGACTTTTATTTAATGCCTGGAAAGGATTGCCGGGAGCTTTTGTTAAATGGTTTGAAAGCACTGTGGGTTGCGAAGGGATGTTGCAGATGATGCAATCGTTTCAAGACCGGGGGGCTACTGCGGTATGTTGTTTTGCCATTCATGACGGGAGAGATATTCAGGTTGTTCGGGGCGAGGTGCCGGGAACAATAGCCACCGAGATTCGTGGCGCAAACGGATTTGGCTGGGATGTCCTATTCATCCCCAAAGGTTATGAAAGTACTTATGCGGAAATGTCATCGGAAGAAAAAAACGCGATTTCACACCGGAAACAAGCTCTTGAAAAATTAAAGATAATATTGAGGGAGAAAAATTAGGCTACCTTTTTTAGCTGGTCGAAGAGATGATGAAATGCTTTATGGTATGTCGCCAGTTTTGAATATACGTTGTCTGTATCCTGTTTCGGTTTTTGGTTGATGAGTTGATAGTCGGCAACGATTTCTTTCCAGTCTGGGTTGTTCTCCATCCAACCATTTTGAACTGCTGTTTCGAGGCATTGCTCATTCAATTTGCAGGGAATGCTTTTTGACTGAGCAAAAGTTTGAATTGTTTTAAGCGCTATGTCATAGGTGTGACCGAATCTTTGCAGGGCGGCCCCTTTGAAATAATCGCTTTGCTCCTGTTTTAAAACTTCATCCAACCTTTGAAGGTTCCAGTCAAGATGAGTTAGCATTACCTGTGGTTCTGAAGGTGGTGTTTCATTCATTAGGTTGGTTCCAAAATTAAAATCTCATTATAACAACAGGAGACTTGCGAAATACAACTTTTGCCCATTGCCTTTTTATCAGGTGTAATGATATTTTAGTTGAAAAAAATTTGGACTATTTTTTGTTCATATTCAATCTGAATTTAATGGCCCTCTATGAATTCTGAAAATATAAAAGACACTTTTGTGGATAATGGTGATGAAACAGTCACTGCAAAAGCCCATGGTTTGATGTGGGTTAAGACCGATTCCATGAATGACCTTAAGAAATGGGTTAATTATCAGGAAAGTGTCGATTATGTGCGTGAATTGAATGAAAAAAAGTTTGCGGGGTATGACGATTGGCGATTGCCCAAGAGGGATGAAATGTCAACGTTGTATCACGAAGAACTGGCTAACACCGATCAGTTTGGAAAGATAATCCATATCAGCGATAAATTTGCTCCGGGAGGAGGGTTCTCCATGGTGGCACAACAGGTGCCGGGGCGAATGCGTACCTGGGTCTTTAATATCAGAGATGGTGAATTCAGCCACCCGGAAGGCCTTTGGACGATAACGGAAGCCGCCCGCGCTGTCCGAAGCATGTAATTTATTCTTGATCAAATTAGGAGAAAAATATGAGTGAGGAAATTTATGATCCTCCCGAATCGGTTTCTTCAAGGGCCCATGTGCCTAGTATGGAAAAGTACCAGGAACTATATGACCGATCGATAAACTCCCCTGAAGAGTTTTGGTCTGAGCAAGCCGATGATTTTTGCTGGTTTAAAAAATGGGATAAAGTGCGTTCTTATAATTATGATGTAAGAAAAGGAAATATAAATATCGAATGGTTTAAGGGAGGGCAATTAAATATCACCTCCAATTGCCTGGACCGTCACCTTGAAACCAGAGGTGATCAAACAGCCATTTTGTGGGAAGGAAACGAGCCAGGCGAAAACAAAAGTCTGACCTACAAAGAACTTCATAGGGAAGTTTGCAAATTCGCAAATGTTTTAAAAAGTCACGGCGTCAAGAAAGGTGACCGGGTTTCTATCTATATGCCCATGGTGGTCGAGTTGGCTGTTGCAATGCTGGCTTGTGCGCGGGTAGGAGCAGTCCATTCCATCGTCTTTGGAGGATTCTCCCCTACAGCTCTGGCAGATCGAATAGTAGATTCGGAATGTTCCGTTCTTATTACCACCGATGGAGGATATCGTGGTGCAAAGCCCATTCCCATCAAAGCCAATGCCGATGAAGCCATGACACTGGCTGAAAAACAGGATGTAAAAATAAGCACCTGCATTGTTGCTCAGCGGGTCGGCGATAAGATTCCTGTGACCATGCAAGATGGACGTGACTATTGGTGGCATGATGAAATGTCCGGTGCAGATCCTGTGTGTGAACCAGAAGTAATGGAATCCGAAGATCCTTTGTTTACACTCTATACTTCTGGCTCGACAGGTAAGCCCAAAGGGGTTCAGCATAGCACAGCGGGCTATATGATCTATACCGCACTGACACATAAGTATATTTTTGATTATCACCAGGGCGACATTTGGTGGTGCACGGCTGATATTGGTTGGGTGACGGGTCATTCTTATATCATTTACGGTCCTTTGGCTAATGGGGCTACCACCGTTATGTTTGAAGGCGTGCCCACGTATCCCGATGCAGGTCGATTCTGGGATGTGGTGGATCGTTTGAAGGTCACTCAGTTTTATACTGCTCCAACTGCGATTCGGGCATTGATGTCCTGCGGTGAAGATATTATTTCCAAATACGATCTTTCGACCTTGAGAGTCCTTGGGTCGGTGGGAGAACCTATTAATCCGGAAGCCTGGCGTTGGTACCACAAAAATGTCGGGAAGGGCAGGTGTCCGATTGTTGATACCTGGTGGCAAACGGAAACAGGGGGAATTTTGATCACTCCCTTGCCAGGGTGCACCCCGGCCAAACCCGGTTCAGCAACTCTTCCATTTTTTGGAGTCAAACCGGTGATCATCGAAGCTGAAACAGGAAAGGTAGTGGAAGGAAATGGGGTTACTGGTGTCCTTGCCTTGGAGGAACCCTGGCCCAGTCAGATGCGGACCATTTATAAAGATCATGAAAGGTTTGAAGAAACATATTTTAAACTTTATCCCGGATACTATTTTACCGGTGATGGATGCCGTCGTGATGAAGACGGTTATTACTGGATCACCGGTCGGGTCGATGATGTTATCAATGTTTCCGGTCACAGAATTGGTACGGCAGAAGTGGAATCTGCACTTGTTTTGCATGAAACCATTGCCGAAGCAGCGGTAGTGGGGTATCCCCACGAAATTAAAGGGCAGGGGATATACGCTTATGTTTCACTGATGGCTGGAGTCACAGCATCGGATGAGTTGAAAAAAACGCTTGTTAATTTTGTTCGTAAAGAAATTGGTCCCATCGCAGCTCCAGACGTAATTCATTGGGCACCGGCTCTTCCAAAGACGAGGTCGGGAAAAATAATGCGACGCATATTGAGAAAAATTGCTGCAAATGAAGCGGATCAGTTAGGGGATATTTCTACTCTCGCAGATCCTTCAGTTGTTGAAGATTTAAAAACTTCTTATGCGGAAATGTTTCCAGGTTAGATGGAAAAAGGCAAAGTACGATCGGGATCATGGAGTTGAACGAGTTCAACTCCATGACTTTTCACTCCTACAGTGAAAAGAGCAAGGACCCCCTCCCCCCCCAAAGGTTTGAGCGTCTGTAATTCCTTAGCACCCAGTGGGATAGCTATATATTTTAAGCGAAAAGTATCTGGTGTCAATTGAAAGTTTTGAATTTTCGCAAATAAATCGTAATTAAGCTAATTTAGACTTGTGGACAGAGGCAGGTTGGATTTGGCAGATTTCTGTCCGAGTCTTTTCTCTGCAATTGATTGTTTTGCTTGGCGTAAGCCCTTTTGAGCGGAATTATTCAAAGGATCCAGGCGAATGGCCATGGTGAAGGCAGCTCGGGCTTCCAAATCTCTGTTTTGCTCCAAATAGGCCCATCCCAGCCCATCATAGGCATCTGGCTGATCGGGGTGTTGCTTCAATTCTGCAGAAAAATGGGTGATGGCCCTTTGACTGTTGCCCTCAGATAAATAAATTCGACCAAGTTTGGTATGGGGGGTGGATTGTAGTTTAAATGGAGCAATGGCATTGGTTCCGGTAATCAGTTCGAAAACCGGATTTGGTGTGGGATTCAAAGCCAAGCATTGCTCCAGATACTGTTTGGCTTTTTCAAATTTTCCCTGACGAAAATAAATATATCCCATTCCTTTTCTTGCATCTGACCGATTGGGTTGGATTTCCAGAGATGTTTGAAACATTTCCATGGCTTTGTCGTTTTTCCCGTTATGGAAGTAGGTCCAACCCAGGGAATTATAAACCTGCCATCCAAAACGTTCCTTGGACAATAATTCGACAAAGTCCGAGGTCAGTGCAAAGTCCGGATCAAGGGATATGGCCTTTAGGAAAAACTCTATGGCAAGATCAGGGTTGTTGTGCTTGTAATGAACCCAACCCAGGGCCATGTAAGGGGAAGCAAGTAAGGGATGTTCCCTTCGTATTTTCTCAAAATATTTTAAAGCTTCTGATGGGGGTTCACTTTGAAGAATAGACCAGTCTAGTTTGTAGGCCAGTTCTTTATTTCCCGGATCATGGAGAAGAGCGGTTTCTAAAAAGGGAACGGCTTCATGGTATTCACCAATTGCAAATAACGACAAACCCAGTCCTTTAGACGCGTCGACTTTATAATCATCATGCTCAATGGACTTGGAAAATTTATCGATGGCATATTGGTATTGTTTTTTCTGGAACTGGCTCCATCCCAACCCATTATAGGCATGGGCCCTGTGAAATTTGTCAGACGGCCAATCCTCATCTTCCTGGACATAATCGTAATAGATAAGTGCCGCCGTTTTAAAGTCGCCATGTTTTAAAGCCTGGTCAGCCTTGAATAGATGCTTGTCCTGGGCTTTTAAGATTTGCTCCAGTCCATTTTTTGCAATGGAGTTATTGGGTTCTTTTTCCAGGGCTTCCAGGAAATAATCTTTTGCGAGGTCATAGTTTTTTTGCGCCAAAGAAATTTTTCCATGTTGATTGTAGGGGTGCGCCCAGTTTTTATAGCGAAACAATAACTCATCGAGCTTTTCCTTGGCGAGTCGATATTTACCCAGATCCAGATAGTATTGTACGTAAACCGCCTGGCGCTTTTTAATTTCCTTGATCTCTTTGATTCCTTCAATGGCACCAATAAACTGGGGATGAAGTTCAAGAATTTCTTTGAACACATCTTCAGATTTATTAATTTGTTTTGCCTTTAACAAACTCCATGCAAGTCCATTGACCGCGTCCAAAGTGGGGTTGTTTACCAGAGCAAGATCTTCGAAATCCTTCATTGCCTTTCTAAACTTACCTTCGTGGAAGGCTTTCCAGGCTGCATCTCGTTCTACCAGGTCTTTTCGAGTCGGCAGTCCCCAAAGGGAACTTCGATACCGAGGATGTTCTGCTGGTAAGGTGAATATGGATTTTGAAGCGGCGCTTGAAGGAACAATTTCCCAAACAGCATCGGGATTAGTCTTAGTCCACTCATCCCACATTTGTAAAATATTTTCCACCTGCCGGACATTGAAAATATGACTCAGCTCTTCTCTGGCAAGGTTGTGTCGTTTTTGTTCGAGATAGATAAAAGCTCTGCCCTTATGAACCTCATAGGAGTTGGGCATCAACCTGTCGGCATGATCAAAACTTTCCAGCGCTCTTTCATAATGTTTGAGGCTGAAATAACACCAACCCATTCCTATGATTGGAACGGGATTTTTTCGGTTAAAGGTATGTGCGTGACCAAAAGCAATGAGGGCTTTGTCAAAACGTTTTTGAAAGAAATAAGTCCAGGGCAATAAGTTCAGGGCACGTAAATCTCCGGGGCGATTTGCCAGAGTCTTTTTTAAATAAAACTCGGATGCCGAAAACTCCCTCCGGTTAAACTGGTGTTGAGCAAAAAGAAAATCCTGGTCCAAATCATTTCTGGTGATAGCGGTTTTTCCGGCGATTGAAACAATGCTATTTTGTGTCCCCCGATATGTTTTTTTTACATTCGAAACGATACTGTCTTTGGTCCAGTTAAAAGTATTTTTAATTGAAGTGCAGCTGGTACCCCCAAGGACCACCAAAATTAGAAGGCCATGAATAAAGCCATATTTTTTCAAAATTGACATCATAGGTTTATTTCCAAAAAGGAAGTTATTTCCATTATTTATCGGTATTTGGCTGAAAATTTTGAGGGAATTTTTGGTATTTTAGGATTATATGGGGGCTTGAATAAGTATATGAACCGAAAATGATGCTTTACAGCCATTTTTTTTTGTAAAATCCTGTTAAAATGTTATGATTCAAGCCTTTTACAATCCCTGTCAAAACAATGCGTTTTTTTAATTTTCTTATAATCTTGGGCTTATTTTTTACTTTATCCGCCTGTTCTGATGAACCGACTAATAAAGGGGAGGATGCTTTGCATCCCAGCCTATCGGAATTGCCGGAGATTGTGGAGGAATCTGAGCAGGCCTCAACGCAAGCGGTGGTTCCTATTAAGATCAGCCCTGAAGATCAGGAAAAGGCAAAAAACGCTCCCGAAGGAATGGTCTTTATCAAGGGCGGTTGTTTCATTATGGGAAATGACTATACCCAGGAAGATGAAAAACCCGAGCACGAAGTGTGCTTGAGTGATTTTTATATGGATAAATATGAGGTCACACAGGCTCGTTGGGAAAAGTTGATGGGATTCAATCCTTCCAAGTTCATTGGACCGGACCTGCCAGTGGAACAGGTAAATTATGATAACGTTCAAAAGTTCATAGAAAAATCCAACGGGGCCTGTCGATTACCTACGGAAGCGGAATGGGAGTATGCCGCTGGAGGAGGGGCCAAAACGCGGTATTTCTGGGGCAATATGGTAAACGAAGAATATACCTGGTATGAAGAAAACTCCAATGAAACCACTCATCCGGTGGGAAGCAAATCGCCCAACCAATTTGGTCTATACGATATGATGGGGAACGTTTGGGAATGGGTGGATGATTGGTATGAGCCCTACTATAAAATGCGAACGAAGGATAATCCAACCGGACCCAAAACCGGTGAGTCAAAGGTCATTCGTGGAGGGGCTTTTGATTCCTCTGCAGGTGCTTTAAGAATTACCAACCGAGTGTGGTTGCATCCGAAAAATAAAGTTTTCCCAAAAGTGACAACCTATGGCCAGATTATGAATGAGATTTATAACTATATTGGCTTCCGTTGCGCAAAATCCATTCCATAATTTATTCTATATCAAGCCAATTTTATAAAAAGGCTAGGTGGGGAAGGCGGGATTACCGGCACTCGCTGCAAAGGCCGAACATATCCAATTTGTGGGACGTGATAGTAAATCCGTTTCGGCTTGCGACCTCTTCCTGAAATTGTTCAATCAGGGGATGATTGAACTCAATAATTTTTCCACATTCGGTACAAATCATGTGGTCGTGATGGCTATGCATGTATTTATGCTCGTACCTTTTTTGTCCATCACCAAAGTCCAACTCAGAGGCAAGTCCGCTTTGGGTTAAAAGGGCTAATGTACGGTAGACTGTTGCAAGACCAACTTTTGGCTCTGTGGCGGTTACCAGATTATAAAGCTCTTCTGCGCTAACGTGATTTTCACATTCCGTGAATGCATTCAGAACTGCACGTCTTTGCTTGGTTATTTTAAGTTTGTTCTGGACGATGTAATCTTCTAAAACTTCGAGTTCTTTGCTTGCCATATTTCACTCTTAATTTAGAGTCCCAAAAAACATTTATAATCTATCACGGTCAACTGTAAAGGGTCAATATGTCCCTTCAAGGGTTGGATGAATACAATCGAATCAGGTTGCAACATTTTGAATCCATTAACTATTTTTATTTACCTGCTTTTCTATTTCAGAAATTAACGATTTAGAATCAATATCATATTGTTCACTATTCTCCATATTTTTTAAAACGTATTTTCCAGATTCAACTTCACTCTCACCAATGATCAGGGTAAAACGACATTTGGATTTGTTGGCCTTCCGCATTTGACTTTTCATGCTGGTCATTTCGTAATCACGTTCAACTTTAAAGCCGGCAAGCCTGAGGTCGTGTGTCGCTTGAAACACGGGTGTTTTAGCTGCTTCTCCCAGGCAGACCAGATAAATATCCGGATTATTTTCTGAGCTTTCTTCAGTGAATGGAATTAATGAAACCAGTCTTTCCAGTCCGAGTGCGAACCCGAAACAGGGGGTGGAGGGACCGGAAAGTTCTTCCACCAGAGTGTCATAGCGCCCGCCACCACAGATGGCGTTTTGCGATCCCAGGTTTTCAGAAGTGACTTCAAACGCGGTCATGTTGTAATAATCCAATCCGCGGACCAGGCATGTATTTATTGTGTAGGGAGTTTTTGCCGTTTCCAGCAAATCTTGAACTTCTTTGAAATGTTTTTCACTGGTTTCATCCAAGTGGTCTATCATCTTGGGTAGCGTTTTTGCGACTTCACCACATTCTTCGTTTTTACAGTCCAGAACACGTAGAGGATTTCTCTCGTAACGATTAACGCAGTTTTTGCAAAGTTTGTTCAGGTTTCCTTCTATTTCTGTTTTTAATATTTCACGATATTTCGGTCTAGAAGCCTGGTTGCCAAGACTGTTAATCTGAAGTTTTGCGTCTTGCAAACCCAAAGCACGAAAAAATTCGATCAGCATTGTCATTACTTCGACATCGACAGTTGGACTGGGGGAACCCATGGCCTCGACCCCGATTTGGTTAAACTGGCGCAGCCTTCCCGCCTGGGGACGCTCGTATCTGAACATCGGGCCAATGTAAAACAATTTGGTTACAGCGGGTGAGGCATACATTTTATGTTCGATAAAGGCACGCACCACAGAAGCGGTTCCTTCGGGTCGCAAAGTGATCGAATCTCCCCCTTTGTCTTCGAAGGTATACATTTCTTTTTCAACAATGTCTGTGGTTTCACCAATACTCCGGGAAAATAACCGCGTGTCTTCAAAAATGGGGACTCGAATTTCTTTAAATCCATAGCGGGAAAAAATCTTATGAGCCATAGCTTCCACATACTGCCATTTCCAGATTTCCTCAGGCAGAATATCTTTTACACCCCGGATGCTTTGAATTTTCATAAATAAAAAATGGTTTTGTTAATAGTTTCCAATTAAGAGAAGCACTGGCACGATTTTGAAGAAAGGCGATAGTGGAGCGGTTGTTTTGGGAATTTTAACCGCTCAACCATTTAAACCAACCCCCTTTTTTAACCGGTGAGGCAGCCAGGTGAGTCTCAGCCATCTCTACATCTTTTTTGCTACCGATAAATAGGGGCAACCGATCATGAATTCCATTGGGGACAATATCAAGAATCCGTTTTTCTCCGGTTGAGGCTTTTCCTCCTGCGTTTTCTACGATAAATGCAAGGGGGGCTGCTTCAAAAGAAAAACGCAGTTTGCCATTTGGACTCTTTTTATCTTTCGGGTACATGAAAAGACCGCCTTTTAAAAGGGTGCGGTGGAAATCTGCAACCAGCGATCCAATATAGCGGAGCTTGTAAGGACGCCCTGAGGAAGGGTTGTCTTCTTTTAAATAGGATACCAGATTTTTTTGTGTTTCATCCCATACCCCCCAATTACCCTCATTGGCGCTGTATGTAGAACCTTGCTCTGGAATTTTAAGGTCGGGATGGGAAAGAAAAAATTCTCCCAAAGAAGGATCCAATGTAAAACCCCATACACCCTGACCTGATGTGTATACAAAAATTGTGCTGGAACCATAAACAATATATCCTGCAGCAACCTGTTCCTCTCCTTTTTGATGCAAGTCTTCTTCTGTGACCTCGTCTCCCTCACTCTTTTTTCTGTATATTGAAAAGATGGTCCCGATATTCACATTGACATCGATATTAGAGGAGCCATCCAGAGGGTCCATCATGAAAATATATTTACCGGGATTATCTTCAGGAGGAATAATATAAGGTTCCTCTTTTTCTTCGGACGCTATAGCGCATACGGTTTCAGATTTACTAATGATTGTTGTGAAAGTGAGATCGGAAAATTCATCGAGTTTTTGAACCTCTTCACCTTGCACATTAATTTTTCCAGTAAGACCCAAAATGTTTTCTCCAATTCCGGCACTATTTACCTCAAGAGAAATTATTTTTGAGGCCACCATTATTTCAGTCATCAAGCTGGTAAATTCTCCTGTGGCACCAGGATTGAATATTTCCTGCTTTCGAATATGTTGAAGGAGCGTGGTTCGTTCCATATATTGTTTTTTTCCGTTTTATAAGATTATTGTTTAATAAAAAATTTATTATTGAAGTTTAAATCAAAAGGTTTGGAATGGTGGGGGATTTTACAATATTTCCATTGCATGGGCAATTGAAATGGAGCAGGAGACTTCATAAGGGTATAGAAAGCAATCAACGTTCAAAGGTTTCTCTTGCTACCATTTTCGCCTTGCAGCTCCGTTACCATTTGGTTCAACTCATCTGGGTTCTTTCCGGCTGGAAAAGTTATTGATATCCAGATTCAGCTTTTGCGGATCAAATACGGCAATTTTCTTTTTGTTGGTGTCGAAAATTCCAAGAAAAGCCAGCTGGGGGTCCTTCTTTGCCCACGCAACAGCTGAAAGATTTGGTTTTCAATTCAATGGGAATTACTTGAATTTGGCACCAAGTATGGAGTGAGAGACTCGACTATCTTCTTTGCCTGGCCCCTCATCGACAATTGAGCATGCGAGTATCCTCTGTTGGTCAGGTTTTAAAGTGAAATCTCTTTCGCTCGGATACCAGTTGTTTGGATCAGGAGATAAGTCAGTTTTAATTGTAACAACGATCTCTTTTGAGCTATGGCTATTTTTTATTTTCCTATAAATCCCTTTTCCCTCACCGCATTCACCCTCATTTATTATAGGTTGAACATGGGACAGCGCTGTTCCAGGAGCAATTGCTCCCCCACCTGAGTTTACCGAAGCACAGGAGAAGGAAAAGGTCACTACCGATACAACAAATACAATATTTAAACCCGCTTTAATTAAATTAGATTTATTTTTGTACATGGAATTTAGATTAGTCCTTAATAGAAATAATAATTCTATCAGTAATTGGGGGGTCATAAGGAACGTGATTGCCATATGCAAAAACCGCAAAGATAATGTGTCTACCCGGGACAAACTTCAGGCTTTTGCATATTGATCCATCCCCCATATGAATTTCCTGTTTTCCAATTGGCTGGCTTAAATCAGCAGGTAATGAATTTAACAATAAATGGTGATGGCCTCTCCCCTCGTTAACGCCCTTTTTAGCCTTTTCTACAACGACTCCAGTGACTTCCATGCAAATTTCAACGGGACTGCTCAGTTGTGCATTATTGGAGGGCTTTATAATTTTTACGGATCTTTCTGCCGCCCAAAGGGAATGAGAAAAAGTCAGCGCAGCAAAAAATACCCATAACGCTATCGAGCTTTTTTTCATGTTTAACTCCGCATTCTTTTTAACAGCTTTTGAAGAATTAAATATTAACCAGTTTTTCAAATATCGACAATATAATGCTTATATTATCCCATGGAACCTGCAACTTGATTTTTTGAGTATCTCTTCCTGTCATGCTCATTGAGGATCTTTTTACGCAGTCGGATATTCTTGGGGGTGATTTCCGCCAGTTCATCCTCATTTAAGAAACTGAGTATCTGCTCCAGGCTCATTTTCGTAGGGGGAGTGAGGATTATGTTTACATCGGATCCGGAAGCTCTCATATTTGTCAGCTTTTTCTCCTTGCAGACATTCACAACCAGGTCATTATCTTTATTATTTTCACCCACGATCATGCCAGTATAGACTTCTTCCCCAGGTCCCCAAAACAGGGTGCCTCGTTCCTGAAGGTTGAATAGCGAATAGCCTGTTGTAGACCCGTTTTCAAGAGCGATTAAAACTCCATTAATACGTTGGGCAATTTCCCCACAATGGGGAATGAATTTGTGAAAGGTTCTGTTAATTACTCCTGTGCCTTTTGTCAAAGTGAGAAACTCGGAACGGAATCCAAAGAGGCCTCGTGTTGGGATAAAGAACTCCAATCTTGCGTTCCCTTCATTTTGGGCCATATCCTTAAGAGTCGCTTTTCTCTTTCCCATGGCTTCCATGATGTTTCCAACATACTCTTCTTCGATATCGAGGATGACAAACTCTTCCGGCTCATGGGGTTTTCCTTCGATATTTTTAATTAAAACTTCCGGGCGGGATATACAGAATTCATAACCTTCGCGGCGCATGGTCTCAATAAGGATGGTGAGATGTAGCTCGCCCCTGCCAGAAACTTTATAAGTGTCCTGGGTATCTGTTTCTTCCACCCGCAACGATACGTTAGAACGGATTTCCCGGAAAAGTCGATCACGAATCTGTCTGGAAGTAACAAATTCACCTTCACGGCCGGCAAAGGGTGAGGAGTTTGAGGAAAAGTGTATCGCGAGAGTAGGTTCATCAATTTCAATAACAGGTAGAGCATCAGGAAACTCAGTATCCGTAAGGGTTTCACCAATTTCAACTTCCTTCATACCTGCGATTCCCACAATGTCCCCGGTGGTAGCTTCTTCGGACTCTATTTTCTTTAATCCCTCAAAGGTATACAGTTTCGATAATGCAAAATTGTTTGGTTTTCCATCCCGGTCTATTTGTGTATAGGTTTTTTTGGCCTGTACCTTTCCACGATTTATTTTTCCCACGGCGATTCTGCCTACGTAGTCGTCATAGTCCATGGATGAGACCAGCATTTGAAATCCACCCTCTGCATCTCCATTATGACTTGGTACTTTTTCAATGATTAAATCCAGAAGGGGGGTGATGTCATTATTGGGACCTACAGGTGTTGTTCTTGATATTCCCTGTTTCGCCGAAGTATAGATTATCGGAAAATCCAGCTGCTCATCATTTGCACCCAGTTCAACAAACAGATCAAAAACTTCATCTACAACCTGCTCAGCACGGGACGCCGGGCGGTCAATTTTATTGACGACAACAATTGGGTTCAGGCCCAATTCCAGTGACTTTTTCAACACAAACCGTGTTTGCGGCATGGGACCTTCTACAGCATCTGCAAGAAGAAGAACTCCATTGACCATTTTTAAGATTCGTTCGACTTCTCCCCCAAAATCAGCATGGCCCGGGGTGTCGACAATATTTATTTTGTGGTCTTTGTAAAAGATGGCCGCATTTTTTGAGAAAATTGTAATTCCCCGTTCTTTTTCAAGCTCGTTACTGTCCATAATGCAGGTTCCAGACAGTTCACTTTCACGAAACATTCCACTTTGACGTAAAAGACAATCCACCAATGTGGTTTTTCCGTGGTCTACATGAGCAATTATTCCTATGTTTCTAATATTTTTCTGAGGTATCATTTTTCCTTTATTTTCAATGAATTATGTTGATATGGCTAAACTTTATATTAAGCCCTTTGGCCTTTGGGGATTCCTTTGGTTTTTTCTGGGTTTTCTGGTGTTTGACAGAAATTAAAAATTGCGAAGCTTTTGGGATGGGATAAACCAGTAGGGATACATAATCGTTATTTATAAAACTATTGAAGAGAGAAGAGTAACAGATTGGTAAAAAGAAACCTATGAAAAAAATATAAATTTGTAACTTATTGATTATTATACCATAATTTATATATGGAAGCGCTCGTTCAAGAATTTTCAGATTATTTGCGGATTGAGAAAAGAAACTCACCTCATACAGTTTCTGCCTATCATCGCGACTTGAAAAGATTTGCGACCGAAATGACCGGAAAAAATGCCGATATGGTAACCACCGCCGATATTCGCAAATTTCTTATTTTACTTAAGGATCAGGGCTTGTCCGCATCTACCCTGGCTCGAAGTTTGTCATCTATAAAAGCTTTTTTTAAATACCTTTGTCAGGATAAACAATTACAGAACAATCCGGCGGAAATATTAGAAACTCCCAAGCGCTGGAGAAAGCTTCCTGACATTTTAACCCATGAGGATGTGGAAAATTTATTAAAAAGCCCCGATCTGGAAACTGATTTGGGAATTCGTGATAAAGCCATGCTGGAAGTCCTTTATGCAAGTGGCCTCAGGGTTTCAGAGCTTGTAAAATTGCGGGTCAATCAACTGGATATGGAAGGGGGTTATCTTCGAACCATGGGGAAGGGTAGCAAGGAGCGTATTGTTCCAATTGGGAAAATAGCTAAAAATGCTGTGGAGAATTTTATTTTAAATTCCCGTCCCGCCCTTGTTTCAAAGCGTAAGGATGGTCGAAAAGCAGAAGAATTGTTTTTAACCCGGAGGGGCTATGGTATGACGCGACAGGGCTTTTGGAAATTGCTAAAAGGATATGTGGTTCAGGCAAATATTAGAGCTAATGTCTCCCCACATACTTTGAGGCATGCTTTTGCCACTCACCTTTTGGAGAGGGGAGCAGATCTTCGATCGGTACAGCAGATGCTGGGCCATTCAGATATTTCAACCACGCAAATTTATACCCACATCCTTGGTCAGAGGATGCTTGAAATTCACCGGCAATTTCATCCGCGCTCTTGATTATTAAGCTTTAAATTATTTTCTTGACTGGTTTTGCCATTAAAGCTACCATTCTGGTTTGCTATCCTTCCCTTTGATCTTGATGTTCCGGGTTTTGCAAAGTTTTGAATTCAAAGGTCAACAATGATTTTTGAAGTTGAGGATATCCCCGAAGGGGGATTAAATTTTGATATACTTGCAGACAAAGGGCAATTTGGTATCGACCAACCGGACTGTTCCTTAACAGCTGGAATAAAAGTTAAGGGAAAGTTGAGCCGGATAGGGGAGGATGTTACTTTTTCGGGTGATTTGCATGCACCTCTTCAAGGCGTTTGCACACGGTGCTTAAAGCAGTTCCCCTTTGATGTTAAAAGTAAAGTTCAGGTTCACTTTATTCCCAGGGCAAAAGAAGCTTCCCCGGGTAGTGAAATTGAAATAACAGAATCCGATATTGATAAAGAGGTCTATGAAGAGGGGCGAATTGATGTTACTGGCCCCATTCGTGACCAGATTTTGCTGGAAGTTCCTTTAAGGAATTTATGTCAGGAAGGTTGCAAGGGCATTTGTCCTGATTGTGGTATTGACCTCAATTTAAGTCAATGCAATTGTCAGAATGAAGGAAATATTGACCCTCGTTTAGCAGTATTAAAAAACTTTAAAGACAGGTTGAAATAGGGAGATAAAATGGCAGTCCCAAAGAAAAAGACATCAAAGTCGAAACAGGGAAAAAGAAGATCTCATTTGAGTCTCAGCGCCCCCACCTATGTGGAGTGCCCCCAGTGTCATGAAATGACACGTCCTCACCATATTTGTGCTCATTGTGGTTATTATAAGGGCAAGGAAGTAATGGAAGTAGAAGCCGTTTAGTTTACGGACTTCCAGTTATTTCAAATTCCTCACTAAAAATTTCTTTGCAGTTCGGTTGAAAGGAAGGAGCCTGGGATGAAAATCGTGGTGGATGCCATGGGAGGCGACCATGCCCCAGAAGCCATAGTTGAAGGGGCTGTGCTGGCAGCACGTGAATACAATACGAATATCATCCTCACGGGATTAACGGATCAGATTAAATCCGAACTAGAGAAACACGACCCCGACCATTCATTACCCATCGAAATAGTTCATGCAGAAGAAGTGGTAGAAATGCATGATATCCCTGGCAAGGTGCTCAGGTCGAAAAGAAAATCTTCTATGAAAGTGGGATTGGATCTTGTAAAGCAAGGGGAAGGGGCCGCTTTTGTCAGTGCAGGTAACACAGGGGCTGTTCTTGCTTACTCAACAGTTATTCTGAGACCTGTAAAAGGAATTGACCGCCCTGCAATCGCAATCCAGCTTCCCACTTTAAAGGGGAATTCCATCCTCCTGGATGCAGGTGCAAATGTAGACTGCAAATCCAATCAACTGTTCGAGTTTGGAATTATGGGGCATGTGTTTGCGGAATATATTTTGGAAAAAGAAAACCCCAGTGTCGGATTGTTAAGCATTGGTGAAGAAGATGGCAAAGGCAATGAAATAGTTAAAGAAACCTTTCAAATGCTGAAAAGGACTCATATAAATTTTATTGGCAATGTCGAAGGAAAAGAAGTGTATCGGGGTAATGCAGACGTGATTGTTTGTGACGGTTTTACCGGAAACGTTGCACTTAAAATAAGTGAAAGCCTGGCGGAAATGATAGGCACCAATCTCAAGCTGATGTTTCAGAGTAATTTGCTGAGTAAATTGGGTTACCTGCTTTTAAAACCGCAACTGGTTAAGTTTAAAAAAAGGGTGGATCATTCAGAAACTGGGGGGGCGCCTTTGTTGGGAGTGAATGGAGTGGTTATCATTGCTCATGGCAGCTCTTCACCGAAGGCAATTAAAAATGCCATTTACCGGGCTCACGAACTGTGTGAGAAAAACCTCATTGATCATATAAAGCAGGATATCGAACTAAATCTTTCTGATATTGAAAGTTCGAAAGGTACCCTCTGGAAACAAATTAAGAATTACGCCTTTGGCGGCGAAGAAGATGAGAAGAAGAGTGAAGACCTCCCTCCATCTACCGATTCGAAACCTACTGAAACCTGATAATTTCCCTTAATGAAACCTACTTCTATCTTTAAAGCCGCTATTGCGGGGGTTGGGTCTTATGTTCCGGAAAAAAGACTGACGAATCAAGATCTGGAAAAATCTTTGGACACATCCGATGAATGGATTACCACCCGGACGGGTATAAAAGAGCGGAGAATTGCTGCAGAAAATGAATCAGCTTCAACAATGGGTGCTGAAGCTGCCCGTCAGGCACTTTCTTCGGCAAACGTTAATCCGGATCAAGTGGATTTAATAATTGTTTGTACTTCAACTCCAGATGTTTTGTTTCCATCCACCGCTTGTTTTATTCAAAAGCAATTGGAAGCATTTAACTCGGCGGCCTATGATATTTCAGCAGTTTGCTCAGGATTTGTTTTTGGGTTGTCTATTGCCGAGCAATATATAAAGTCCGGAAGGTACAAACATGTCCTGGTTGTCGGAAGTGAGGCTAACTCGAGGATCGTTGATTGGACAGACAGATCCACCTGCATTCTTTTTGGAGATGGTGCAGGGGCAGTTCTTTTGAAAAGTGAAGAACAGGAAGAACCTGTAGGAATACTATCCACCCATATCTATTCTGATGGTGCATTAAGCGATCTCATTATTGTTCCCGGTGGAATCGGAAAGACGGGGATTAATGAAAAAGATATTAATGATAAAAACTATTTTATAAAAATGTCGGGAAACGCAACGTTTAAGGTTGCTGTAAAAAGGATGTCGAATGTTATCGAGGAAGCCTTGGCATTTAACGATTTAAAAATAAACGATGTCAATCATCTTATCCCACATCAGGCAAATCAGAGAATTGTAAGTGCAGTAGCCGAAAAACTGAATTTTCCTGAGGAGAAAATTTGTATGACCATTCAAAAATATGGAAATACATCCGCCGCATCTATACCCATTGGTATTGCAGATGCTAAACTCGATGGAAAAATTAAGGCGGGAGATGTCTCGGTTTTGGGTGTTGTGGGATCAGGTTTAACTTGGGGAGCTGCGGTGATCAAATGGTAGATATAGCTTTTGTATTCCCCGGACAGGGGTCACAGTTTGTGGGAATGGGTAAGGACTTTTACGACAACAATCCAGAGTCCAGGAAGTTGCTTGAAGAGGCTAATGAGGTGTTGGGATATGATCTTGCAAGTATTTGTTTTGATGGACCTGAAGACACCTTAAAGTTGACAGAAAATACCCAGCCGGCCCTGTTGACGCACAGTACAATGGCCTTGAAAATGTTAAGGGAAAATGGTATTAATTCCGTACTTGCTGCCGGACACAGTCTGGGGGAGTTTTCAGCCTTGGTGGCTGCCGGAGCCTTGAAGTTTAAGGATGCGGTTCGCCTGGTTCATTTAAGGGGGAAGTTCATGCAAGAAGCGGTTCCTGTTGGTGTGGGTTCCATGGCTGCTATAATTGGATTGTCTGAAGATGCCATTCAGGAACTTTGTGATAAGGTTTCCAGTGAATCAAACCTTGTCCAACCTGCAAATTTAAATAGCCCTGTTCAGACTGTGATTGCGGGACATAAAGAAGCTGTAGCAAAGGTTTCAGAAGAGGCGCTGGCCGCCGGGGCGAAGAAAGCCGTCACGCTTCCAGTGAGTGCACCGTTCCATAGCGCTCTTATGAAGCCGGCTGAAATTAAGCTGAAAAAAGAATTAGAAGCTACTGAATTTTTCGACCTGTCCTTTCCTGTTATCAATAACATCGAGGCAAAACCCATAACCAAAGGAGAGCATGCAAGAGAATCTTTAGTGAAACAGGTATGTTCGCCGGTTCGCTGGTGTGAAACAATGCAGGTTATCGTAGATCAAAAAATCGATGTGGTTGTTGAGCTGGGTTCGGGAAAAGTTTTGAGTGGGTTGATGAAAAGATTTGATAAGAGCATCAAATGCTATCAAGTTGGTGATAGAGAATCTCTGTCGCAAACATTGTCTTCCCTGAGTTAAATTTTTTTAGGATATATAAATGGAACTTGATGGAAAGATTGCTCTGGTAACCGGTGGTGCACAAGGAATTGGAAAGATTATTAGTGAAGAATTGGCAGGGCAGGGTGCCCATGTAGTTTTGGGGGACGTCAACCTGGAAGGAGCGGAAAAGTCCGCCGCCGAAATAAAAGAAAATGGTGGGAAAGCCTCGGCGGTCCGAATTGATGTTTCAAGTTCTGCGAATGTGCAGGAGGCTTTTGACTCCATATTGAAGGAATATAAACCCGTTGACATCGTTGTAAATAATGCCGGCATCACCCGGGATGGGTTGTTGGTTCGAATGAAAGAAGTCGACTGGGACCTTGTGCTGAATATAAATTTGAAAGGTAGTTTTCTTTGCAGTCAACAGGCTGCAAAGCAAATGATGAAACAAAAAAGTGGGGCAATTGTAAATATTGCATCCATTGTAGGGGTCATGGGAAATTTTGGTCAGGCTAATTATTCTGCATCAAAAGCGGGATTGATTGGTTTTACCAAAACGCTGGCCAGAGAGGTCGCACCTCGAGGCATTCGGGCTAACGCGATAGCCCCGGGGTTTATTGATACTGAAATGACTCGGGTTTTAGAAGAGTCGGTTCGGCAAAAATTAATTGAGCAAATCCCACTTGCAAGATTGGGGCAACCCGAAGATGTGGCGCGTTGCGTTTCTTTCCTGGTTTCAGAGAAGGCCAGCTATATTACGGGACAGGTTATAAATATAAACGGTGGTATGTTGATGTAATTCCAACTAGGAGTTTGAAATATTATGTCTGTTGAAGAAAAAGTTAAAGAAATTATTGTTGATCAATTGGGCGTCGATGAAAAGCAGGTTAACGCTGAAGCATCTTTTATTGATGATTTGGGTGCCGATTCTTTGGACACCGTAGAGTTGGTTATGGCTCTCGAAGAGGAATTTGATATTGAAATTCCGGATGAGGATGCAGAAAAGATCGCTACCGTTCAAAATGCTGTTGACTATATTAAAGGCCAGACCAATTAACTTCCCTTCCTCATCCCTGAGGTGAATAGATGAAAAAACGAGTTGTTGTAACCGGGTTGGGGATCGTTTCTCCTTTGGGGTTAGGGGTAAAAGCCAACGAAGAGGCTTTGTTCAATGGTCAGTCCGGTGTTGATATCATAAAAAGCTTTACTCCTGATGATGATTTCCCTGTAAAAATAGCGGGTGAAGTAAAGGATTTTGACCCGAAAGATTATATAGACCATAAAGAGATAAAGAAGATGGACCGGTTCATCCATTATGCGATGGCCTGCAGTAATATGGCCATGGATGAATCTGGACTCGAAATCAACGACGCCAATGCGGAACGGGTTGGAGTTATGGTTGGCGTTGGTCTGGGCGGACTCCCCGCAATCGAAAAATACCACGATATTTATAAAGAAAGAGGAGTGAAAAAAATCACTCCTTTTTTCATACCCATGCTGATTGCAAATCTGGCTTCGGGTCAGATTTCCATTCATGTTGGTGCCAAGGGACCCAACTCCTGTGTGGTTACTGCTTGTGCGACAGGGACTCACTCCATCGGAGAAGCTGTACGTTTAATTCAATATGGTGATGCCGATGTAATGATTGCCGGTGGTACCGAATCGGTAATAACTCCCCTTTGTGTAGGGGGATTCAATGCTGCAAAAGCTTTATCCCATAGAAATGACGACCCTCAGGGGGCAAGCAGGCCATTCGATCTGGACCGGGATGGGTTCGTAATTGGAGAAGGTTGTGGTGTGTTAATCCTTGAGGAACTTGAATATGCCAAAAAAAGGGGAGCCAACATTTTAGGAGAGGTTATCGGGTATGCATTGAATGGGGATGCCCATCATATTACAGCCACTTCACCGGGAGGGGAAGGTGCCGCACGTTGCATGAATCTGGCTTTAAATAATGCAGGAATAAATAAAGAAGATGTGGATTATATCAACGCTCATGGAACCTCAACCGCAGCTGACGCGACGGAAACTCAGGCTATAAAAACGATTTTCAAGGATCACGCAAAGAATCTAGCCGTCAGTTCGACTAAGTCTATGACTGGCCATCTCCTGGGAGCTGCAGGGGGTGTTGAAGCAATTTACTCTCTTATGGCAATAAATAAAGGAATGCTTCCTCCTACAATAAACTACACCACCCCGGATCCGGAATGCGATTTGGATTATGTTCCGAACCAGGCGCGTGAAAAAAATATTGAAGTATGCGTTTCTAATTCTTTTGGTTTTGGCGGTACGAATGGAGTATTGATTTTTAAAAAATTCTCGGGATAAATTTTTTATATGGATTTATCTGAAACCCGACAAGAAGAATTGGCCTCCCTGCAAGACCGTATTCAGTACAAGTTTTCTGATATTAGTTTGCTGAATAAAGCCCTCACTCATAAATCCTACGCCAACGAAAAAAGCAAAGCTCTCAAACATAACGAACGTCTGGAATTTCTGGGCGATTCGGTTTTGGATATTCTGGTTAGTGACCATCTGGTCCATAAATACAGTGATTTTGCCGAAGGCACTTTGTCTAAAATTCGTGCCGCTGTGGTTAATGAAACCTGTCTGGCCCAATTGGCAAAAAAAATAAATTTAGGGAAGTTTCTTTTACTGGGACGGGGTGAAGATTTGTCAGGTGGGAGAAATAAACCTTCAATTTTAGCCGATGCGTTTGAAGCCCTTGCCGGGGCCGTATTTAGAGATGGACGACTGGATGCTGCTTCAAAATTTTTTCTGCCATTGTTAATAGAGGAAGTGGAAAAAACCGCTGAATCGTGGTCATTTCGGGATTTTAAAAGTGACCTTCAAGAATATACCCAGAATAAACTGGTTTGTATTCCATCCTATAAGGTTGTCAGGGAAATTGGTCCTGACCATGCCAAGGAATTTGAAGTAGTAGTGATGATAAAAAATCAGGTGCAGGGAAAGGGGCTGGGGCGTAGTAAAAAGGAAGCCGAACAGGCTGCAGCAAAAATCGCTATGGAGAATTTTTCCAACGGTTCTTGAATTATTGTTCAGTTCCGGCAAAAAATTGATATAAAATAGTCCCCTCTTTTGCTTTTTTTTCTAGGGTATTTGTATGCTTGAAGAGTGGATTTTAAAAAAGATAGAAATAGAAAAGTCCAAGGATAATTTAAAAGGGGCGGACCTTTGTAATGCAAAACTCATGCAGGCCCAATTAAAAGGAGCTTGTCTGGAAGATGCCGATTTGACTGCTGCTTATTTGATAAAGGCAGACCTTAGTGAAGCCAATTTGGTAGGTGCCGATTTGACCCAGGCCGTTTTGAGTGAGGCCGATCTCTCTGGTGCTGACCTCGAAGATGCAGAGCTTACCGATACCTTTTTAAACGGAGCGAATTTAAAAGGGGTACAAAACCTTACTTGCGATCAAATCGACCTGGCTAACTATGATCAGGAAACAATTTTTCCGGACTATATAACAATTAAATGGTCGCCGGATGGCTATTGCGAATGCATTGAAGAAGAATAAAAACAGGAAACCGGTTTTATGAAAGAAAAAGAAATTCTCAAATTGATGGCAGATATTCCTTTTTTTAAGCCATTTACACTGAAAGAGAAAAAAATCATGGCCTCCATTGATACCCATATTGTGGAGTATAAAAAGGGAGACCATTTGATCCGTTAGGGAGAAAAAGACTCTACAATTTTTGTATTGCTTAAGGGAAGTCTGGCTATTACGAAGAATGAGGTGCCGGACGCCGAGTTAAATACTTTAAATGCCGGGTCCATGTTTGGCGAAGTTCCCTTGATCACAGGTAAAGCTCGCTCAACGAATGTTATCGCAAAGAAGAAAGTCGTGGTTTTGAAGATGGACAGTTTTCTTCTTAAAACCCTTGACCCTTCTATATTGAATAAGTTCAAAGATCATCTTTTGAAAATATTGATTGGTAGATTGGATGAAATGAATTCAGCCATGGCTGCTTTTAAACATGAATTTGAAAAGATGTATAGACGTCTATAATGATGTCTGATTAGATGGTCATGGTTAACAAAAAGCTGCCATACGAACGAGATCCCATTCCCGAAGATAAAAAGCCTCTAAAATTTGAGCCTGAAACCCTAGCTTCAAAAATAACCTTTGGCATAAGTATCAGTCTGGCCATTTTTTTTATCTCTCTTGTTGCTATTGGGATATGGCAATCGCTTAACCAGTTCTGGAATTATTTAAACAGCCTTTTTTAAATTTGAGTGGATAGGTAACTTGTGAAAAAACGTCAGCATTTGATCATTCCTGTTTTTATCCCCCACGAGGGCTGTCCTTATCGTTGTGCTTTTTGCAATCAATCTAATATTACCGGAGTGCAGCTTCAAAGCGATGAAGTAATAGTTCGCGAAGCAATTCATGCTTACTTGAATGTCTTTGATGCGACCGATTTACCAAAAAGGCGTGAGGTCGCCTTTTATGGAGGAACTTTTACCGGTCTCCCAGTTGAAAGACAAAAGCAACTCCTGGAAGCGGTCAAACCCTGGATTGATTCGGGCCAGGTTCATTCGATTAGAGTCTCAACACATAGTTTGTTGGTAGACGAATCAAAAATATCCTTTCTAAAAGATAATCTTGTAAAGATTGTAGAGCTGGGAATTCAGTCTACAAATAATAACGTCTTAAATGCTGTGGGTCGCCCTTGCGAATATAAGGTTGTTAAATCTGCCGTAAAATCTATTCGAAGTAATGGGATGGGACTGGGCTTACAATTAATGCCAGGTTTGCCTGAGGATGATGAAACAATTTTTATGCAGTCGGTAAATGATGTTATTGATCTGATGCCTGATTTTGTGAGAATCTATCCCACCTTGGTTATTAAAAATACGAAACTGAATGATATGTATAATAAGGGGGCCTATTCTCCCTGGAGTTTGGATAGAATGCTTCTGTTGGTTAAAAAAGCGATGACTAAATTCGATGGTGCCGATATTCCGGTTATTAGAGTAGGGCTGCACGCTGACCCCTCGATGGTGGAAAACCTGGTGGATGGTCCCTACCATCCTTCGTTCAGGTATCTCGTGGAAAGTTTAATGGCAAGGGATAAAATGACGGCGTTGATTGACAGACTGCCTGTTGTCCCACCGGCCATTACTTTTAAGGTACCTTCGAGAGAAGTTTCTTTATATATGGGACATAAAAAAAATAATATTGAAGCCATTCAAAACAGATATGGCATAGAGAGTATCTTTATAAAACAAAGTAGCAATCAGGAAGGTCTACAACTGGTTGCATGATGTTTTTTTAATTTGAATCTGAAAGGAAAGAATAATGGTAACAATCGGAATGAATTACAAAATGATACCAGGAAAAGAAAAGGTTTTTGAAGATGCTTTCAAGGCCGTGTTGGGTGTAATGGAGGAAATGGAAGGGCATTCGAAATCTTTTTTGTACAAAGATGTGAGTGATGCACAATCTTACCTGATCGTATCTGAGTGGACTGATGAACAGGCGTTCAACGATTTTATGGCTTCAGATAAATTTAAAAATGTTGTGAACTGGGGTAAAGAGAATATTCTGGCAGGTCGCCCTTCACATACGGTTTACAAACATTAGTTTGCCGGGGTATGCTCGTAAAGGCCATCGCGAATACAGCGTTTGACCTTTTTGTAAAAGAGCTCGGTATCATGAGGGAGTTGACCATCAAGACGCCAGCGGATCTTTAGGATTTTTCCCTCCGGGTGTTCAATGACAGAAATAACTTCCCCTGTGTTCCGGGACATGGGTTCGTAAAGGGTATCGCCAGTATTTATTTTCATTTGGGCCTATTTGGAATTATTTGAACCAGTTTATACACTTTGGCTGGAAATTGCATATTAATTTCAGAAGTAATAGGGAGGAATGATGGAGGACTATGTAGTTATGTGCGCGATGTATCCCACAATGACATCAGGAAAGGTGGATAAGTTTCTTGTCAGAAAGGGGGATAAGGTCGTACCGGGAACTGCGGTTGCGGAAATAATATCTGAGGGGTATTTTACCTTGCTCTCAGAAGTGGAAGGTATAGTGAAAGAATTTTATGTTCAAGAAGGTGAGTATGTGGAGGTGGATACCGCGATCATCGAAATTGAGCTGGCTGAACCTGAGGAAGAATAGTTATAAAACGACTAGAATAAATTGAGCTGTGGTAAGGTAAACCGCCAGACCAATAATGTCGTTGGTTACAGTAATTATGGGTCCGGTACTGATTGCAGGATCAATATTGAATTTAATAAATATAATTGGGGTAAGGGAACCTACCAAAGAGGCGATGGACACGGCCAAAATAATTCCCATCCCAACCACAAGCCCCAGCAATGGGTCGGTTTTCAATAATACTTCTGCGGATAGGCTGACCAGAGTACCGCAAAGAACCCCGAATATAGCTCCGTTAAGGATTCCTACAAGTATTTCATTTTTTATAATATGGTGAATATTATCTTCTTTAATATCACCTGTCGCCAAGCCACGTACGACAACCGTAGCCCCTTGGATCCCAACATTACCGGCAAGCCCAATAACAAACGGAATGAATAAAATTATTGCTGCATATTCTGCAAGTGTGTTATCAAAAATTCCCAATATCCATGCACTAATAATTCCTCCAATAAATGTGGTGAACAACCATGGAGCGCGGGCAATAATTTTGCTGCTGGTTTTTTTTGCAAAAGGATCTACCTTTGCGGTACCCACCATGGTGTAGATATCTTCGCTGGCAATTTCTTCTATTAGGCGAATGACGTCATCAAAGGTAACGACTCCATGGATTACGTTGTTTTCATCGACAACAGGAAGAATACTGAGGTGTTCCTGGCTCATCAAATTAGCTACTTTTTCGCACGGATCATTAATGACGACCTTGGGGGTATCTTGTCGTATAAACTCTTGAGCGGTTGCGGATGCAGGTGCATTGAGCAGGTCACGTAATTTGAAAAATCCTAATAACTTGTCTTGATCGTCCACGACATAAAAATAAGGATGGGTGTCGGATTGGGATTCTTGCCGGACTTTCGTAAAGATTTCTGCTGCCGGCTTGTTGGATAAAACCTTGTTGAACTCGGGGGTCATTAATCCGCCAGCCGTTTCTTCACCGTATTGGATCAGGTCTTTGATGATTTCAGCATCCTGTTTCTCCATTTTGCTCAGGATTTCCTCCTGAGCTTCATCGGAATGCTCCTGGATTATATCGGTGGCTTCATCTTCGGCCATCTCATCGAGGAGGTTTGCCAGGTAATCTTTATCCAACGTGTTCTGGATTTCCATCCGGCTGTCCATATCCGTTTCATAAAGTAATGTCTGGCGCTTTTCATCACTGTTTAGAAGGTGGAAGATCCGAACTTTTTCCTCTTTGGGAAATTCATTTAATCGGCGGGCAATTTCAAAATAATCCAACTCATTGATGAGTGAACTAAGGGCAATCTCCTCAATATTTTCATCTTTAAAAGATTGTTTAATTCTATCAATTGGCATAAAAAACTTTCCACTTTGACCAAAATTAGCGTAATCTATCTACGTATTATTCGAAAAATTTTGGTTTGCCAGTTATAGCGAGGAACTATGATTTTAAATATGTCCCATGAGGACAAAAAAAGATATAAAGACTCTTTCTCAGAGCGCAAAACCCGAACTAGAAAAAAAAGGTCTACTATATTATCAAATAAAACCAAAGACCTGCTATCTAAAAAATTTGATGATGGGCATCCAGAAGGGAAGGAACAGGATGCTCCCCAAATCGATCCGCATGTAAAAATGAATGATAACTATTTGCGAACGGGTCCCTATAAACCCAAGAAAAAATAGTTGTAAAGATTCTGGGAAGATCTACTTAGTGTTTTAGAATTAAAACTGGGGATAAATCAGGGAGGGTGGGTTACTTCTTTGCCGTTCCGTTCTCGTGTTTTTCCTGGTAGATTTTATATATTTCATGATCAATGAAGAGTTCGACCAAATCATTATCCAGCTCACCTTTTTCTGACATGGATCTTAGAATCCGATAGACTGTGTCTAGTGGCATTGCTTTCTTGTAAGGTCGGTCTGAGGCAGTCAATGCCTCGGCAATATCGGTGACTGCCATTAATTTTCCTTCAAACGGAATTTCATCGCCTTTAAGCCCTAAAGGATAGCCATTTCCATTAATAAACTCGTGATGCGCCCCGGCAAAGTTGGGAATGTTCTTGAGTTTTTTAGTGAATGGAATCTGTTTAAGCATGCGCAAGGTTACTGCGGCATGATCCTGCATTTTCTTTCTTTCTGCTTCGGTGATGCTGCCTCGGCGAATGGAAAGGTTTAGCAGTTCGTCTTCACTCAGGAAGGGTTGTTCCTCACCGGCACTATCGGTAAAGGTCCTTTGAGAAATTTCTTTAAGCCTATCAAGGGTTTCATCTTCCAGGAATTCGCCCGGTTCATTACACTTGTTAATAAAGGTGCGGATTTCGGTTAGCTCCTCAATCTTTGTTTCTGATTCTGCATCCAGCTTTTGAATTTCTGTAGGATCAGCACCCTTTTGCAACAATTCGATTTTCTTTTTCTGGTTTTCCAGTTGAACGCTTTGAATGATGTAATCCATCCGTAAGCGAACGTAGTGAATTCGGTCAAAAATGGTTTGCAGTTTTTTGGCTTTCTCAACAATTTCGACGGGGGTCGTAACTTTTCCGATATCATGCATGTAGGCTGCAATTCTTAATTCATACATTTGATCGGGATTAAATTTTATATCTTTAAACGGCCCCTCATTATGATTATGTATGAATTCAGCCATGGTTAAAGTTAGGTCTGCAACGCGACGAATATGTCCGCCTGTTACCGGAGATTTTTCATCAATCGCGGTTGCCATTACCTTAACGAATGCCTCAAACAATTCGGTCATATTTGAGATTAATTTGGCGTTTGTAATTGAAACGGCTGCTTGAGAGGCCAGGGACTCTGTAAGATTTTCATAGTCTTGGGAAAAAGCAATTACATCATTATTCACGGTGTTGGTGGCATTCAGCAGTTGAAGAACCCCAATGACATCGCTCTCGTGGTTCTTCATCGGTACAACGAGCATGGATTTGGATCGATAGCCGGTGGATTGATCAAACTTTTTCGGCCCGGTGAAGTCAAATAAATCGGTGTCATAAACATCCGGAATATTGACCGATTGTCCTTTCAGGGCAACAAAGGCGGAAACATTCGATTCCTTTAATTCGACAGGAGGAAAGGGGATGGTTTCACCGGTTTTTCCTCCCATTCGAATTTTAAGGCTGTCGTTTTGTACAATTTGAAAACGAAGTGTGTTGTCTTCGACAATATATAAGGTCCCGGCATCCGCGTTGGTAAAGCTGCGGGCCTGGTCAACAATCATTTCAAGGAGTTCGTTTAGATCATATACTGCTGATAATGCTCTGCCTATGTCGGACAATTTTCTTATTTGTCCCCCCAGGCGTTCTGCGTAGGCAGTCACTTCATCGACCACACTGCGGAGGAGTGTATTCAGGTTTTCATCCGGTGAGAGTCTGACCGCTTCAGAAGTTTGCTTTGATGATGCGTTGTCGTTCATAAGCCTAATTTTTCAATGTGTTTTTGGGCACATTTTGAAGGAAAAATATAACAAAACCGATTACTAATTATTAAATAAAAATATAATTAAATCAATTCAATTGAAAAATGGCCATTCTGGAAATTGTATCAGTAGCCTGCTAAACCCACAAATCTGTTGAGAAATCGATGTTTAGATTAGAAATAATCCTTTAATAACTGGGGCTCTTTGGACAACCAAATTTTCTTCCCACACACGTTAACGAACACGGGGTCGTTTGATTCGAAAAGGGTCAAATGAGATTGATAGAGATCTTCCGCATTGGTCCGGCAATCGCCATAAGCTTCTTTCTCTTCTGAAAAAATACCTTCTTCAAATTGCTTGATTCCATCTTTAGAGCTTTTTCCTGAAAAATAGGATTTTAGTAAGGGGTCTTTTAGGTTTTCCGGGTTTTTTGCTGATTTGCGAAGAAGCAGTTTGATTCCTCTTGAAGACTGGGATTCAAAGAGCCCGGCGCGAATACAGGCGCGATGAGATTTTCCTGACTCCAAAGTCCACTTTTCAATCGCTTCCTTGGAATACCCCATGGCCCCATAGGTTGCCAATTGATGACGTATGACGTAAAAGGTGGAGTAGGTCACAATGGTTTTGATATTGAGTTTTTCTTCCAGAACCGGAATTGGGTCAAAGGACAACCGGTTTGATTGGGTGATGGACTCCTCGCTGGCCTCAGCTATCGGGACCCCCACTTCACCCAGGGCCGTAGCATAAAACATATATTCAAAAGGCTCATCGTTTTCGGCCTGAATTTCTGCTATGCAACTGGGATCAGAAATATCCCCAAATATGGTTTTTGTAGCACCTTCAATTGTAAAACCTGGATCTTCTTTTCCGAACCAGTTCGCAATGATATTGGCCTCATCGCCATATTTTTCGCGCACCGCTTTTATAGCCGCCTGGCCCATTACACCGCTTCCACCAATGACCAAAAATTTGCTCATAATTTACCTCGTTCTTTTTTGATGTTAGTTGTTTAGTGAGTCAAAAATCAGGAGCCGCCTGTGCTCTCATTGATGTCGACATATGGGATATTGGCGTTTTCAGCCAAAGCCTGACTCAAATATTTGTCATTTTTAAATAGACCATCAATTTCGCCCGCAAGGGCTTTTACCTTGTTTGGAATGGAGTCGTCTATCTTTTGATTGTTAATTTGTTCAGCAAGGGACTTATAGGTTTCGATGTGTGACGCTGATTTTTTAATGGATTCTTTAATCGAGCTAATTTCAAGGGTACGTTCCTTATTCGCAAGGGAAAACTTAAGAAACTCATACCAGATATCAATTTCAGCTTCGCTTTTCCCTAAAATAATGAGGTGCTTCCTAAAGCCTTCTTCTCCCCTTTTTTTTATACCATCCCTTACGTATCGAGCCACCTCGTTCATGGGGATTCCGTAAAGAGTGTCACAAAGATACTCTAAATGAAAAATGATTGAATTCACCTTTCTATCCAAAAGGATTGCATTGACTGAATGATCCTGAAGCTCGCGATTTTTTTCAAATAAACCCCATATCCCATCCAATTCGGCAACCCGTTCCCTTTTTAAATGCAGGGGATTTATGTGGTCATGGCATTTGGAAATTTCCTTTTTATCGGCGTGGACCCATCCTGGTAACGCCACCCATAAAAATACAATTGTGGATACTAGAAATTCTTTTTTCATTAGTTTAATGGCCGCTTATATGGGTAGTGGTAGGTGCCCCTGAAATTCTTGCTCTTCCACCGCCACTAATGTGTTCCTGAACCGGGACGGATGGTGGCTTTGTATTTGGTCGTTTGACGGGTTCGCTTTCAATTTGTACTGATTTTTTTTGTATAGATTCTTTCTTTGGAGGTTCCTGCTTTTTTTCAGGATCTGCAGAACAGGCGGTGGTTCCGATGAATAGCGAGAATATAAATAAAATTACAAATTTCATTTGGTGCCTATTTTAATAAAAGGGTTTTTGAATTTATGCCTATATATAATTTAAGTCAATCAGAATATGGAAGGTGTTTCTGTTCTAACATAATGTTCATTTTATTTTCTATTTCGTCATGCTGGTTTTTCCAAGTTTCAACAAAAACTGATATTCTTTTTTGGTGACGGGCATGACCGATAATCTTGATTGCTTGATGAGGGCAATGTCTGCAAGCTCTTTATGTAATTTAATCTCTTCCAGTGAAACGGGTACCTTAAATGGTTTCACAGGAACCAAATCCACGACGACCCATCGGTCATCATCCGTGGTTGGGTCTTGATAAGCCTCCCGTGTTACCTTCGCGATTCCAACAATTTCCTTGCCAGTAACACTGTGATAAAAAAGGACGTGGTCTCCTTTCCTCATGGATTTCAAATTATTCCGCGCCTGGTAGTTGCGCACACCGTCCCAATAAGTGTTTCCGTCTTTTTCAAACTGTTCCCAGCTATATTTTGAGGGTTCTTGTTTGACTATCCAAAAAGATGCTTTTTTTTTCATATTTAGATGGTATTCTCTATAGATTACTTTAGTTAGCTATTGGTTTGTGTTTTTGGGGTTCAAGTCTTTTTAGCAAAAAGCCTTTGTCAATAAAGGGGTTAAAGAGGAGAGGAGTAATTATCTCATTGACGTAAATCTTCAATAGAAATATAATCCTTTTCTCCAATCTGTTGAAAATTATACTGCAATTTCGTTTATTCGGGTGTCTTAAATACCCGCTGGGAGATTTTATTATCATGTACCGAAAAGAAATAAAAGTTTTAGATTGTACCATCCGTGATGGCGGATTAATGAATAATCACCTTTTCAGTGACGAATTGGTTCGCGGTGTTTTTCATGCTGTCAATAACTCGGGTGTCGATTATATCGAATTAGGGTACAAAGCGGATGAAAATCAGTTTAAGCGTGGCGAGTTTGGCCCGATGAAGTTTTGCACTGAAAAGGATTTAGAAAATGTAATCGGCGATTCAGAAGTGAATTGTAAGGTTTCGGTAATGGCTGATATTGGAAGATTTGACCCAAAAGCAGTTATTCCCAAAGCTGAAAGCTATGTAGACATGATGCGGGTTGCCTCTTATGTAAAAGATATTGATAAGGCCATAGAGTTTGTTAATACCTTGAACTCAAAAGGGTATGAAACAACCATCAATATTATGGCGGTTTCCCATGCCCGTGAAAGGGAATTGGACGAGGCTCTTGAACAGGTAGAAAAAGAAAGTGCAACGGATGTGGTTTACCTGGTCGATAGTTTTGGGGCTTTGTACTCGGAACAAATTGCTTATCTCGCAAAAAAATATAAAGCTGCAATGCCAAGTCGTGAAATTGGTATCCATGCCCATAACAATCAGCAACTAGCTTTTGCCAATACAATTGAAGCTATTATTCAGGGGATCAACTATCTGGATGGAACCATTTTTGGAATTGGCCGTGCTGCTGGAAATTGCCCTCTTGAGCTTTTGCTTGGATTTCTGAAGAATCCTAAATTTAATATTCGACCGATCCTGGATGTGTTAGGAAAAGATTTTGTGAAACTCCGTGAAGAGATCGAATGGGGATACACGATTCCGTATATGATTACCGGAATTCTGGATCTTCACCCTCGCGCCGGAATGAAGTTGAGAAACTCGGAAGAGAAGGACGAATATTTGGGATTCTATGAGAAATTAACTTCTGAAGCCAACGTTTAACCTATGGGTTTCGATTTACCCCTTTTTGAGTCCGAGCCTGTCCTCGGAATCATTAGGGGGGTAAAAGAAGAAGATTTGGAAGGGGTCATAGAGGCCGCTCTTTTGGGGGGACTCAAATTTTTAGAAGTCACCCTGAATACCCCCAATGCTTTCCACCTGATCCGTTTAATCAAAAACAAATACCCTCAAATTCAGTTAGGTGCCGGAACGGTACTATCCGTCGAAGAAGCCAAAAAAGCGATGGACTCGGGAGCCTGTTTTATTGTCTCCCCCAACCTGGAAGAAGAGGTGGCGGCCTTTTGCAGAAACAGCAATACGGCCTATTTTCCCGGGGCAATGACTCCTACAGAAATCCAAAAGGCTTGGAAATCAGGGGCGACCATGGTCAAAGTATTCCCTGCTTCCCAGTTTGGACCCGGGTATTTAAAAATAATTAAAGGACCTTTCGAGAATATAAAACTGATGGCGGTTGGGGGTGTGAACTCCGCAAATATTAAAGATTATATGATCGCAGGTGCTGATGCTGTGGCCATGGGAGGTTCTATTTTTTCGAAGGAACGAATGGAAAATCGAAAGTTTGATGAAATTAAAAAAGATATTGAAGAATTTATGATTGCAGTAAAACAAAATTACTCTAAAATGATTTCAGAGGATTAAACAAACCGCCAGATTTTTTGATGGAGAAAAAAATGAGTTTTGACTTTATGAAAGATTTTATGATGTTCGAAGATGAAGAGCGGTTTGCAAGTCTGTGCGAACAAATTGAAGAAGCCATAAGAGATGTTGAAGCCGGTGAGGGTAAGGTTTCCGAACTTGAAATAATGCAGGCGTTGGACTTTGTGGGTTTTAATTTGTTTCGCGATAACTGGGAAGAGTACAAAAAGATGGATATGATGAATCGTGATCAGTCACATCCCACTGCTTTTAAAGGTAAAGACAAAAGGTTTTTGCATTAATCCCAATCCCTCCACTTCTACAGTATTCATTAAGTTTCCTGAATTACTGGTTTTTCCCAGAATCGCTTTTGATGAAAAATGTGTAAATAACGGCAAATGCAAAAAGGGCGAATAATATTGCCTGGCCAGCAAATGTCTCCCAGGTGGGGTACATTCCAAGCCAGGAAATGCTGGGCAGGAATTCGGCCCCGGTCATGGGAAACTGTTCTCCCATCTGAAGTTCGTGGATACCTCGTCCCATAAAGACGAAAGCCATGTAATAAAGCAAGACACTTGTAAAACCAAAAAACCATTTGATGGGAATTCGCATTCCCAGATAGTTGATTAAATAAAATACACCGGCCAATACCACACATCCAGCAAGAAAACCTGGAATGATGCCCCCTGTTGTTTCTCCAGCGTACAAAAACAGGGCTTTATAAAATAGTACGGTTTCAAAACCTTCCCTGTAAACAGAAATAAATGCAACGGCACTTAGGGTGAAGGTATTACCCTGCGACAAGGCACCACTCATTTTTTGATTTATATATTTCTGCCATTGTTTGTTGTCAATATTTGAAACAAGCCAATAACTGACCCAGAATAAAATAACAACGGTTACAAGCATAATCCAACCTTCTAAAACCTCCTGGCTGGCCATGCTGATATGCAGGATTTCATGAACAATGTAGGCAGTTAAAAAACTGGCCAAAATTCCCACTACGGCCCCAATATGTATGTTTTTCACCCGGGCATCGTTTCTGGATTTTTTCAGGAAGGCGATCAGGGCGGCAATTATAAGGATGGCTTCAAAACCTTCGCGAACGATGATAGAAAAGGATTGGATAAATAATCCTGTAAAACCCACCTCTTTGGTTAAAATTTCTTCTCCCCGAGCTAGATCCAATAATATTTCACTATGAACTTTTTCTACCTTTTCAAGTGGAGCCCCTTGTTTGATATCACCACGAAAACGACTGAATGCTGATTCCAATTTTATTCCAAGGGCTTTGTCCTGAGTGACTAAATTGGATTCAATTTTTTCATAAATCAAGTAAGCATCGAAGGCAATCTCTGCTGCTTCTTCGTTGTTCCCATTTTTAAATTTCTCCAGGCTTGTAGAAAGCAGGCCGCGAACCTCACTTGCGACTTGAGCCGCATTTTTACTGTCCGCTTTACTTTCCATAGCCTCCAACTCAAGATTTACCGGAGGAAGCTTTACATTTTTATTTGAGAAAGTCCGAAGGTAATAGGTGACATCCCAAATTTGGGCCTCTGTAAGAATTCCTGCCCATGATTTCATAGCTGTATTGGCAATTCCTACATTGATGACTTCAAAGTTGTCATAGGCAACGGTGTTTTCATCGCCGGTTAGTTTAGGGTCAGATAAAACGGCAGGGCGGGGATCCAACTTGCCAGCATCGGGTCCATCACCATTTCCGGTCAAACCGTGGCATACCGCACAGTTTTTCTCGAAAATCTTTTTGCCATTGGAAAGTGAGACAGGAGTTATGGGAACTTTGTTGATTTCAATTTTAAAAGTAGCAACCAGTTGCGAATTTAGTTGGTTTACTTTTTCCCAAACTTTTTGGGAATCTACTTTTGTTTTAATCATTTCCTTTAATTCCGGGAAATGATTGCCTATATTTTTTGCTTCCCCAGCGTCTTTTATTTCTGTAGAAATTTTGGCAAATCGTTCGGTGGCCTGCTCCAGAAATACTTGGCTTTCTTTGTATTCAGGTGCAACGACTATTTTCCCATCTACAACTCCTTCTTCAAATTCTTTAGCCGCAATATTAAGCATCATTACAATTTTTTTAACTTTGCCCTGGGTTTCTTTATTTGATGATTCTCCCAAAGAAGGGGTGGAGATGAGGAAAAGGAACGACATTCCAATGAATAAAAAGTTCTTTAAATGCTGAGATATGAACATAAATTATTTGTCCGGAAAATCAATCAGGGGCGTTTCAAGATTTTTCTGATTTTAGCAGAGGGGCTTACCTGGGTGATCAAATTAATAATGAGAATAGTTATCAATAATATGGTAAAACCTTTAAAAAGTCAATTATAAGGCCGCGAACAAAACTCACATAAGCCTTCATTAGTATATTCCAATAAAAATAAAAATAACAAATTTTATAAAGGGGAATTCCTGAAATTATAAAAAAGTAAATGGGAGAACCGGATTTTTACCAATTTATAGGAATGAATCAATCCAGTTGTTCCACAATTATTAAAAAAAATTAAACCATCAGTTATCTTTTATTTAATCTAAATAAAAAGGATTTTGTTTTTCAATGAAGTCCAAATTGGTTCTAATAATGAGGTAAAATATTTATAGGTTCTTAAGTACGAAAATTGTTTCACTAATTATGGAGAGAATAATGTCCCATAGATATGTTCCGATTTTTATTTTACTGGTTACTTTGGCAGGTTGTTCACTACATTCAGGGTCCGTTTATGATCGTAATGAAATGGGTAACCCAACATCATTTAAAAAAGGAGTTATTTTGTCGGTTCGTGATGTAACTATCAAAGGAACCGAATCAGGTGCGGGAGCTGCTGCAGGGGCAGCTGCAGGTGGCCTGGCAGGTTCGACCCTGGGAGGAAACACTGCGACCCGAGCTCTAGCCGGATTGGGGGGGGCCGTCATTGGTGGAATTGTCGGACACACTACTGAAAATGCCATTACAGGAGGAGATGCCTCTGAGTTTATTGTTCAGCCGGACGAGGGAGAACCTTATTCAATTGTCCAGGTGAATGATGAAGAATTAAAGGCTGGAGAAAGAGTCCTGATTATGGAATCCGGTCAATTACGAATTGTCCGTGATAACACCGCTAAAAAATAATTATGAATCCAAATTATCAGAAGTTAGTGCAGCGGCTGGAAGAAAACAGCCGATTGGGTGGGATCATGGGGATCCTGCATTGGGACCAGGAAGTCATAATGCCTAGCGGTGCTGCTGAATCGCGTGCGAAACAAATGGGAGTGCTGGCGGGAATCATCCATGAAAAAAGTACAGACCCTGCCATTGGTGAATTATTGGAAGGTTTGAGTCAGGAGAATTCATTCAATAGTTTTGAGCAGTGTAATATTAATGAAGCCCGGCGTGAGTATGAAATGGAAACAAAGGTTCCCAAAAACCTTGTTATGGAACTTGCCGAGCTATCTTCAAAAGGCCATCAGGTTTGGGTCAAGGCCCGTTCTGAAAATAAATTTTCAGATTTTGCTCCGGTGTTGGGCCAACTGATCGAGCTTAAAAAACGTTGGGCGGAATATGTGTCACCTGAATTACAATCCTATGATGCCAATATCGATTTATACGAGCGTGGTACCACTATGGCAGATATTACGCCCGTATTTGATGCCCTGAAGGCGGAACTCATTCCCCTGATTCATGATATTCAAGCATCCGATTACAAACCGGATACTTCATTTTTGGCAGGTGAATTTCCCGTTAACAAACAAGAAGAGTTGGGGCGGAAAATAAGTAAAGAAATGGGATTTGCCTTTGACCACGGGCGCATGGATGTTTCGGTCCACCCTTTCTGCGGTGGAAGTCATCCTACTGATGTCCGCATAACCACCCGATATCGAACCGATAACTTTATTGAATCATTATATGCTGTTATCCATGAAACCGGTCATGGTTTGTATGAGCAGGGAAGAATGAAGGAAGGGAGAGACCTTCCCGCTTCGGAAGCTCTCACCATGGGCATTCATGAATCGCAATCTTTGTTCTGGGAGAGAATGATTGCTCAGAGTCTTCCTTTTTGTAAGCGTTATCTGCCCACAATCACTGAAACTTTTCCGGATAATTTTAAAGGGATTTCTGCGGATCAATTTTATGAAGCAGTTAATACCAGCGAGCCGTCATTCATCCGTGTCGAAGCTGATGAGGTGACTTATCCGATGCATGTTATTTTGCGATACGAAATTGAAAAGGGATTGTTTGATGG
>JAYNIA010000020.1:0-43584 GCA_038108555.1 Nitrospinota bacterium
GACAACCATTTCTAAATATTTTTTCTTTGAGGTCTCATTCAAGGTATCTAATTGCATTATTATGGTTTGCGATACTCTTAAAAGTTCCTCTAATGTGTTGCGAATGTCTAAAAAAGATTGAGCGATTTGGCGGGTTTTAAAATAAAAAAGAGTTTTCGCTTTTTCTGCGTCCTTTTTAAATATTCTTTCCGCATTTTTTTTCAATACGCTATTCGGATTTGATGGTTCAGTCTGTGCCAAATATCGAAACTTATAGTTTGTTGAGTTCTTTAGTTCTTCCTCTGTTTTGATAGTTTCGTTAAAATCATTATTGTAATCTTCGTTAAATATTCCGTTGATCGGTCTAATATATTTTTTATTATTTTCCTTTCCGGTCGCCGTAAGGAACAGTTTATACCCGTAAGCTAATTTGGCATCTTTAATATTTGAACATTTCTTCTCCTCGCTAGGGTTTTTTTCCTGACATTTCCAAGTCTCTTTTATTTCTTCTTTCAGGCTTTTTTCTAACTGCTCCCATATTTTTTTGTCTTTGTGCTGTTGTTCGCTATTTGGTTCAAGAATCGCTCCTGCTTTATCTAAATCACTGAGGAGACGCCAGGTTTTTTGAATTAATCCATCAAATTGGGGGTCAATAATTTGTTTGTCATCATAGAGACTGAGAATGTCGTTGATCGTTTTAGCTTCCTCCGAACAAAAATTATATCCTTTCTCGGTAGCTCCATGTCCCGGTATATGTAATGTATATTCAAATTGCTCTATCAGGTCCTTATCCGGATTGGTATGTGTTCTCTGGTAGCAAACTTCTTTGTAATTTTCCAGTTCGCTTCTCTCTAGTTTGTCTCTCAATTTTATTAAAAGAGGTTTTGCACCTGTGGCCATTACTGCGGTTTGTTCCGTCAATATTGCTTCATCATTTACCAGGGAGCCTTTGTAAACATCCACATCCAGGGTCAGGGCAGCACAGCCTGAAATTAATATTGCCAGTGCAAGAGCAAAACTATATTTAATTAGATTTCTATAATTAATGACCATTTTCGTCATCCTTTAGAATTAGTGGCAGTTTTTGGTAGTGGCCAACCTGAGTTGCAGGGCGGTCAGGTTTTGTTTTTCGTTTTTGATTTTGATCATTTCTTTCAACAGATCATTTTTCAAACCCGATTCAAGTTGTTCTATTCGGGCGCGACCGACGGTTCCCAAAGCTTCATCAATGGCTGAAAAAAATGCTTCTGGGCTCCCCCCCATCACCATGACCAGTCTATGGTCTTTGGGGGCTTCGCGAAACCCTTCTGGACCGAACATCATTAGTCTTCTTCCTGTCTTGAGTTTTGACAGGGTTTCTCCGGCAGCTGCTTCCGATTTGGGACGTCCGGTGGCAGGGTCGAAACCAACGGAGGTATTCAGGGAATCGATCATTTCTGCTGGAACCCAGCCGGAACCAAATCGCATGGAGCTGATTGCGCTTGCCTGTCCACGAACCGTTACGCGGTAGATAGTGGGTGGGACTTGTTCCTGAGGATCGAATACTCCCAGATAATAAACCTGCTCTATATCGTTGGAAGGTATTGTTGCCAAATAGGTAGTTGCGACAACTCCACCTGCCGAACCTCCTAAAATTTCACCATTTGAACAGGTGCTTCCTACGGTCGTAAAACCAATCAACAAGAGTAATGCTAATAACTTTAATGGATGGTTGTAGTAAGACCCCATGACGAATCCCCTTTGAAATCAAACAAAGCTTCTGTTTTGTTGGAAATATTTGGAATTAAAAATTATTTGGTTTTTTGAATGTGGAAATTATATGGGGGATGACTGAAAAGGCAACAAAAAATTGCGATAAAACAAGGGTTTTTGGGGTAATGGAAAAGGGAGGGGTAGGAGAATCAAATAGATAAGGGGATAAAAAAAAGCAATAATTGGAACTTTAAATTATCCCAGGGCGCGGATGACATCGCGTTTTCCGATAACGCCAACCAGTTTGTCTCCATCCAGGACGGGTAGGGTATGAATGTCTTTATCTGCCATGAGGGTGGTTATTTCATCAACAGGTGTTTTGGGTCCAACGGAGATTGCATGCTTGTGATAGATATCTTCCACCGTGGTTCCTGTCAGTTTTTTTACATCGGACTCAAATTTCTTCTCACTGTCCAGAAATAGAACCGCATCAAATAAAGCGATCGCGGTTGGAATATGCAGATTTTTGTTTTGTTCAATTAAATCCCCTTGAGTGACCACTCCAATGACCTTATTGTCATCGTCTACTACCGGGACTCCGTTGAATCGATTTTCAACGAAAAGTTTTGATAACTCCTTTATGGGTAAATTTTTATTTACGGTCACGACCGACCGGGTCATTATTTCTTCAGCGGTTTTCATAGTAACTCTCCATTCAAAATCTTTTTTTTGATTACGCTTTTTTATTTTTTATTAATGGCTTCCTTGCGCAAACTGGAAATATCATCCAAAGTTGGCGGTTGGGACTTAACCCTTCTTGCTGGTATTTTAGATTTGTTTTTCTTTTTAAATATTCCCCTGGTTTTTTCGTAAATGGTGAGCCATAGGTCGCTTAACTTTTCTAGTGCCTTAAAGGGAACTTCTTTTTGCATTTTATAGCTGGAATATACAACCAAAACCAAAAGAATCAAGTTTGGAATCCACACAGAGGTGTAGGAATGCAGTTCTCCAATCCGACCAAGATTTTGTGTCATGATCAAAGCGATGTAATAAAGCAGGATCACCAATACAGTAATTCCAAAACTACCGGATTTCCCAGACCGGCTGGATTTAACCCCCAAAGGCGCACCAAAAAAAGCAAACAACAGGCAGGTGAAGGGAAGGGAGAATTTTTTGCTGATTTCTACTTCTGCTCCTGCAGTGGGGAGTCCCTTTTTCTTTAGCTCTTGTATCCTTTCTTTTATCTTTGCCATAGAAAGTTCTTTATTCCCTACCAGTGCTTTTTTTTCCAGTTTTTCCGTTTCCGGTAAACTTAATGTGATGTCGTATCTATCGAAATTCAGTGTTTGATAGTTTCCCCGGTCCTTACTAAGTTCATGTATTGTTCCTTCGCTCAGCTTTAACTGAATTTTTAGAGTTTCCGGATTGGAATAGATTAATCCTTTGTCAGAAGTGATAAATTGGGGTGTTTCTTTTTCACTGGTATCGGCTATAAAAACTCCTTTTAGCAGGGAATTTTGATTATGTTCTTTGACCAGTAGAATCAGGTTTTTAAAATCCCGGTTGAAAACATTAGGTTTGATATCAACATTTGCCCGGTTTTTTATGATGTCGTATATTAAGATTTTGTAAGATTGGTTTCCCCAGGGTAATGCCCAAAACATTATTATATTTGCCAGAATATAGGCCATGAAGGCGAAGCAGGCGACAGGTTTCATGAGTTCCAGAAAACTCCAGTTGCAGGCTTTCATGGCGATCCATTCATTGTTTGCAGAAAACTGGTTGAATGTAACAACAGATGCAAAAAGAACTCCCATAGGAATGGTCAGGGCAAGAAATGCCGGTGAGATATAAACCATCATCATCCCCATTTCCATTAGGGAGACCCCACGGTTGACAATCATCTCAGCCATGAATAAAAATTTGTCAAGATAGAGGACAGTGGTCAGGGCTCCGGTGCTTATAATGAAAAGCTTGATCAGTTCATTAAATATGTATCTGTCTATGGTTTTGAAAAACATGAGGTAATAGAGACCTTTTGTGTTTTTTGAATTTTGGAAAGTGGAGCTGGGGAAGGGGGCCTTCCTTTATCTCTATAATGTAATTATACTACAAACTTTGAAAGTTTACGTTTACCCCTTTTAAATAAAATATGACTGCAAAAACAGAGAAGTTTCCGAGAAAGCGATTACCTGATTGGCTGAAAACTCCACTCCCCAAAAATAAAAACTTTTTCCAATTAAAAGCGCTGGTTGAAAAACATAATTTAAATACGGTTTGTGAGTCTGCGTCCTGTCCCAATATCGGAACCTGTTGGGATGCAGGAACTCTTACGTTTATGATACTTGGAGACAGCTGCAGTCGCGCCTGCCGATTTTGCGATGTCGAGACTGGAAATTTAATGGCTCCCGATCCAAATGAACCTCAAAACATTGCCAATACATTATCAAAACTGAACCTGCGCTATGCAGTGATTACCTCTGTGGACAGAGATGACTTAAAAGATGGTGGAGCCGAACATTGGGTGAAAACCATCCGACATGTTCGGTCCAAGTGCCCACAAATGAAAATTGAAACTTTAATTCCTGATTTCCAGGGGGACTTGCAGCTGGTTGAAAAAATTTGCGATGCTAAACCGGATGTCCTTGCTCACAATCTGGAAACTGTGGAATCTTTGCAAAGTAAGATTCGTCCACAATGCCGTTATTCCTGGTCTTTGGATACATTAAGGACTGCTGCAAAAAAAGATCAGCTTATTGTTAAAAGTAGTCTGATGTTGGGAGTCGGAGAAAAAGAAGAGGAAGTCATCTGTTCTATGAAGGATCTGGTGGATTCAGGTTGTCAAATTCTTTCGTTGGGACAATATCTTCGCCCATCACCTCGTCACCTTGAAGTTGTTGAATTCATCCATCCAGATCGATTTTTAAAATATAAAGAAATTGGAGAGGCTTTAGGGTTGTCCCATGTCGAATCGGGTCCTTTAGTACGCAGTTCCTATTTGGCAGATCAACAAGCCCGGTCGGCAGGTTTGGTGTGATGGCAGTTAGTGATCAGGCGGGTTGAATAAAAAGCTCCACCGTTTTGTTGTATGTGATTTGAGTTTTTTCCTGTAATTCTTTTAAATCAATCTGATCGTTAAGTGGAACATTTTCCTAGGCTTCTTCCAAAATAGTTTGCGAGACTTCCCCTTCGCCGCTGGAACCCAACTGCAGGTTGTTTGCAAGTATATCTGCAAAATTAATAATGGATGCTTCAAAAGCATAATTTGGAGAATGGTTGGGTTTATGGTGAAAGGCTGCCAATTCCACATGGAAATCTGAAAGATTCCATTTTTTTAAGATACAGGCTCCCAGATCCGCATGGTCAAATCCCAACTCTTCCTTTTCTAAAATATCAATTTGCTCCGGGACCGATTCCCGATCCAATAAGAACTTCATTGTTAATAAAGGAAGCTTGGAACATAAGACAACCTGGCCAATATCATGGAGCATTCCAGCCACAAAGAACTTTTCCGGTTCTAAAGATTTTCTATAAGATGCCAGTTCTTTGGCAATCACAGGCCACGGAGTGTTGCCAAAATGACTCCATATTGATAACAGACTCGGGGATGGATTTGAATTGATCAGTAACGACCGTGGAGAGTACCAGGTAGCTTAATTGTTCTGTACCCACTACTCGGATAGCATCAGATATTTTTTAATCCGTTTGGGAAAACAATAATAGGCACTGTTTACAATTTTGAGCAGTCGGGCCGTCAGTCCGCTGTCGTAGAGGATGATTTCACCAATTTCGGCGAAGGAGGTATGGTCGGAAGCCATGGCTTCCTGAAACTGGTAATAAACACCAGGTAGAGAGGCAATAGATAAATCATCATCTACGAGAGATTGGATGTCCACTGTATAGTTCCTAAAAAGTTTGGATATCCAGGCTCCCCGTTCCTGATTATCTGCTGATATTATCGGAGCATTCTACATTGGCGCTCTCTATAAATCCACATGAATCATTGAAAAATCATGTTTTATCGGAACTGGCGAAGTTTGGATAGTGTTATGGCACGTTGCTTGCTATTTTACATTTGCAGGGAAAAACGTCAAAAAATTGCCATTAGGGAAGGTAATGTTGGATTTAAATTTTATAGAGCAATTGCAATCGGCGATGGGTTCTTCGCCGAAATCTCAAAAAGAAAAATTGTCGAGTGACCGGTTTTATTCTTTGCTCATAAAGCACCAGCTAAATATGATGGATGCTTGGAATCCTTCCAAACCGGATAGTTCCACAGGGTCAGGTAACCTTGCTGAAACTCTTTTGAACTTGAAAAAAATCTCCAATTTTTCAGCAATCCCCGGCAAATTAAAAACTCAAAAAGTATTGCAAAGTTACCAACAGGCAAGCATCTCAAAAGCCGGTTTTTCGGATGTTGATTCGTTGACGGAACTTGCGAATCGAGTGGCTAAAAAACATAATGTTCCCGAGTCGTTGTTCCAAAAATTAATTCAAACGGAGTCTTCATTTAATCCCAAAGCAAAAAGTCCAAGAGGGGCCATGGGCCTTGGACAATTGATGCCAGGGACGGCTGAGGAACTGGGTTTGAGCTTGAAGGAAGAACCTTCTATTGGTTCGGTCTGGCACCCAGAGTCCAATCTGGACGCTTCTGCCAGATATTTACGCAAGTTATATGATAAATATACGGGGCAGGGAATTTCCCCGGATGAAGCCTGGAGTTTTGCTGCAGGGGCCTACAATGCTGGAATGGGAAATATTGGCCGGGCAATGGAAAAGGCGGGTACTGTGGAAAAATGGGATCAGGTAGCTGCAGTATTGCCACAAATTACCGGAAAGCACTCCTCCGAAACCATTCGCTACGTGAACCGTTTACGCGCCTAATTTTTTTCTGTAATTTTTTCGATATAACCCATTAGCCTGGCTTTCCAATCAAAAACAAACCGCTCTTTATCTTTCAAGGTTGATTCAAGCAGATTCTGGTAATAGTTCTCGTCTTCTATGAGGCGATTTATTTTTGCAGCAAGAATCTGGGGGGAGTCGGGCGGAAAATGTTGCTCCTCATTTTGAATCACATCGGTGTTTTCTGAAATGGAGCTTACGAGACAGGGCAACTCGCAGGTAGTTGCCTCCAGAAGGGACTCTGCCATACCTTCTCTTAAGGAGGGGAAGATAAACAAGTCAGAACCCTGAACCAGTTCTCTCGCATCTTTCCTCCACCCTGTGAAGATGACCCTTTGGGAATTTCCAGTATTTTCAGCCAATTTAGTTAATGAATCTTTTTCTTCTCCTTCGCCAATCAGCAAGAGCACACATTTTTCATTTTTTACTTCTGTTAAAGCTTGAATAATGCAATCAAGATTTTTTCTTTTTTGCAACAATCCCGTATTGGAAATGATAAAAGAATCGGAGGGGAGCAAAAACTCATCCAGAATCCTTTGCCTCTGCTGTTTTTTATTAAACTCGGGAGCATCTACATGATTGGGAAGGACCTCAACTTTTTTAGCATGGCTACCATAAAGTTTTTTCCAGGCTTCACCGCTTCCCCAGGAGTTTGCAAGCGAAATGTTGGACCATCTTAACCCACACTTTTCCAAAAACTTTTCCAGCCTTCGAAATATTTTGAAGTCAGCGTTCCATTCCGCATGAAAGTTGGGTTTGATTAATATTAAAGACAACATGGGAACCTGCAACAACCATTTGGCGGGAGCGCAGAAAAAAGCGTAGAGTGGCGAGCCTGTGGTGATCAGGTTAATTTTATTTTTGATCCCCACCCATATTAAAACAAACGGACTGATTGAAAAAAAATAGCCCCAAAAAAATAAAGAGTCGTATTGTGAAAAGGGCGTCCAGAGAATATGGGGCTTTAAATTTGGATGAGAATAGGGGTAAGGTTCAACGGCTATGTAATGAACCTCCCATTCATTATCAAGAAAAGCCTCTATTTTGAATTTTAACCGACGGCAAAATCCACCGGGTTTGTGTTTGTAATAAATCGTTAATATGCGGCGCATTTACTTTTGTGAGTCGGACAGGATTTTTCGATAAAGAGACAATAACTTTTCAGCCTGCGCTTTCCAGTTGCCATACTGATGGTTTACTTTTCTTGCTCCCGCTTCCCCTAAAGAGATTTGAAGTTCTTTATCGTGAGTCAACTTTCCCAGTTTTTCCATCAAGTCGGTTTTTGAATTTGGATCAAAGAGCAAACCCTCCACGTTGTCCTGAATGAGTTCCGGTATTCCTCCGACTTTAGAGGCAATAACCGGAAGGCCGCATGCCATGGCTTCAAGTAAGGCATTAGGTGTTCCTTCGTTTCGACTGGGAAGGACAAAAATATCAGCTGCATTCAACCACTTGCAAAGTGTCTGGTGATCTTGAAACCCTAATAGTTTAACTCTTTCTGAAACTCCTGATCTCTCAATCTGTTTTTCAAGAGCAAGACGTTCTTCTCCATCTCCAACGATAAATAACCTCCACGATTCGTGAGCTGGGGATATTTCTTTAAAAGCATCAACGAGTAGTGAATGGTTTTTATTTTTATTCAAGCTTCCCGTTGAAATGAGAATTTTGTCATTAATGTTTAAATTTAGATTTCTTTTGGACTCTTCATTATTTCGAGGTTGAAAAAGTTCCAAGTCGATGCCGTTTCTAATTAAGTGGATTTTTTCTTCATTAAAGCCTTTTCCAATTAAAAATGATTTTAAGTCAGCCTCTTCACAAATAATTGCACTGGTTTTTTTCAAAAATTTAAGAATAAGGCTTGAAAGGATGGGAATCTGCGCTACAAGTTTATCAGAACCCCACAACGTTATGACAACAGGACGGGATTTTATACAACCGATAGAAGATGCAACTATTCCCGAAGCCGACCAGAAGGCATGAATTAGCTGAGATTTACGGGCCGACCGTAGGGCAGTTAAAAAGAAATTTGAAATCAAGAAAGTCAATTGAAGCCATGCTAACTGTCTTTTTTGGTTTACGATTCCAGAACCATACGCCAGGGTTTGCATGTGTCGAGGAAAAAAATAAGGGAAACGGACAATCTTGAAGTTTTCTGAAAGAGATTGAGAGGCGGGGTCATCTGGAACAATTACCTCCAACTTGACGCCTTGTTCCGATAATTCTCGGGCGAAATGATAAACAAAGTTTCCAGAAAAATCTCCGTCGAAACGGGGAAAGGAAGTGCTCAGGAGGCTGACATTAATTTGACTTCTTTGTTCCATTGTCAAATCATACCAGTTATTCCGGTTTAAATGCCGTCCTTATAGTTTTACGATTAGGGACTTAGCCAATACCAGGCTCTGGAATCTTCCCTTCTCCTTTGCACCTTTTGATTCACTAATACTCTTTTGTGGTTCCCGTTTTTTTATTCTTCTGTTGCCGAAGGTTTCTTTTAAATAGGAAGCAACGATTTCTTTACCACTTTCCGAGATATCAAACATAATTGACCCCCATTTGGATTCATAAAATCCCCATTTTTCCCCCTGATCGGGAGAAAAACCCCAGAACCCGTCATTAAAATTTTAGGAAATATCTGTCTATTATCCACATATCTCCTTATTTGTCAATAACTTATATTAGGCCGGGTGGATCGTGCCTTCTTCTTGGTATATTATGAGGAAAAGGATAAACTCTATTCTTTTGATTTAGCGTTTAACTATTTAAAAGGAGTACGCCAGATGAGTTTGAGTATGGTGATCGCCGTTGGGTTGGGTGGTGTGATTGCGTTTACGGTTATTTATTATTTTATCACGGAGTGGAATGCAGATTAGGGAATTTATGATTCACCAGTCTTGAGTGTTTTTAGAAGGTTAATTGAATTTCATTTTTTACAAGAGATTCTTTTTTATCTTTCGACCATTTCTTTATTTCCGCTTCCGCTTTCAGAGCATTCGAGCGACTTCCAATTTCTTTTTGAAATACCAGTTCAAGAGGGTTTTTCCCTCTTAAATATTTTGCAGCTTTGGTTCCCCCTTCCTGATGTTCCCTAAACCTTCTTTCTACATCTTGTGTTACTCCGGTGTAGAGTTCTCCACGACGGGTTCTTATCAGGTACAAATGCCACATTCCCGGACTAGATTCCATCCGGGTCGAACATTGGCAGGAACTCCTCCAAACCTTCTTCTTTCAAATTTTCAACAGGAACAAACCTAAGGGATGCAGAGTTAATGCAATACCTTTTCCCGGTAGGTTTAGGACCATCGTTAAATAAATGACCGAGATGGGAATCTGCCTGTGCAGACCTTACTTCTACTCGGGTCATGTTGAAGGAGGTGTCTGTTTTATTCACAATATTTTCGGGGACGAGTGGTCTTGTGAATGAGGGCCAACCGGTGCCGGATTTAAATTTGTCCTTTGAACTGAACAACGGTTCCCCGGAGACAATGTCGACATAGATACCCGCGCGTTTGTTGTCCCAGTATTTATTCATGAATGGGGGTTCCGTCCCATTTTTCTGGGTTACGTAATATTGAAGTTTACTGAGTTTATCCAGGGAATTTTTCTTGCCACTGACTTTTATAATTTCTCCCGCTATAGGACCTCGGCTCGATATTTTATATTCCTTATCATCACCCCAGATTTTATTGATGTATTCATCACGTCCGGAACCGGCGCGATAAATTTTATAACGGATGTAACTCTTTTTGAAAAAATCCTGATGATATTCCTCTGCCCGATAAAATGGAGTGGCTTTGATTATGGGAGTGACAATCTCTTTTTTAAATCGTCCGCTTTTGATAAGATTTTTTTTGGATTTCTCGGCAATTTCTTTTTGCTCCTGGCTGGTATAAAAAATTCCAGTTCGATATTGTTCCCCGCGGTCAACAAACTGTCCCCCGCTATCCGTAGGATTTATGTTTCGCCAAAATACTTCCAGAATGTCTGAGTAGGAGATTTTTTCAGGGTTAAAATGGATTTCAACGGCTTCGCGATGACGAGTTTGGCCTGACGCCACTTTTTTATAGTGGGCGTTTTTCTTTTCTCCACCCGTATAACCGGAAATAGCCTGGGAAACCCCTGGAAGGTCTTCAAAAGGGTGTTCCATACACCAGAAACATCCACCTGCAAGAATGGCGATTTCCTCATTCGCAGGGGAATTTTTGGCATGGATGATTTCAGCTTTTTTATAGGTAACGCTGTTTGTACTCTCGGGTAAGAATTTATTTAAAAGGAATGCGCTTATAAAAAATATAAATGCTGCATAGAGTTTATTCATGGTTATCTTCCTTCTCCGTTCACTTCTGAAAAATAGTGGTCACATAAATGATAACAAAACTTTTTAATGCCTGCATCTATGTCGTAGGAATACGCAAGTGCTTACAAATTTCCTGGTGGAACTGTAGAGAGGAGAATTACTGCCGGTTTTTCGGGGTATTTCGAAGCTCAGAAACTTTCAATTTATTTCCCGGTAACTCAGGCTTAATGCGCATGGCGGTTTGCAAGGGGGGGATGGCTTTGTTGAACCGGCCCAGCTTCATATAGATTTGCCCCAGTGCATAATGCGCCTCCGCATTGTTGGGAGCAAGTCGAATGGATTCCTGAATCGAAGCCAACGCTTCTTTATATCGATGGGTGAGGAAATATGACAAAGCCAGGAAGTAATGTGCTTCAGGATAATCGGGAGTTAAATTAATGGTTTTTTTGTACAGCTCGCTTGCTTCCTGATGCCTCTTATTTGCCGCGTACGCCAGAGCCAGTTTGAAGTTCGCCTCGGCCATGTTTGGATTTATTCGCACCGCTTCCTGCAATTCTTTCAGCTTTTCCGGGTGTCGACCTACAGCTCCATAAGCCAGAGCTAAATGGAAATGAGTTTTTGAATCATCGGGCCTGAATTTTAAAGATTTTTCAAGTGGTGTGATGGCTTCCTGATACTGTTTGTTTTTCAAATAAGCCAGACCCAGTTCGGAAAGAAATTTAGGATTGTCGGGTTCTTTTTCCAGTGCGATTTGCAAAGTGCTGATGGTTTTTTCTTCTATGACTTCTTGAGAAAAGGCTGATGAACCTGCATTTAGGAATAGCAGGCTTAGAAATAGGACAAAGGTATTTTTCATTTTGGGTTACCCAAAAAAATAGAGTCCATCTCCCCGAAGAATGGGTGAAAAATATATCCCTTTGTAATTCGACTGTAAAGGAGGAATGTGTAAGGCTAATCGATTCAACCCGATTGGAACAAGAGGGATTGCAAATTAAATTATTCGTTATTACGAAGTACTAATGGGAGCTGGTTTTTCAAAGTGTTATACAATTTAAAAGTGGCCAGGCTCATTTACTGATTTGTGCAAAACCTCGATTTTCCTTTCTAAATCTTAAAAATAAAGCGCTTAATCTGTATCTTTACCTTTTCTATAAATTAGGAACTTCGCTTATTTAGCATGGCAGCGGACGAAGTTATTTTTATCCCCTTTTATTTCCGGATATTGTGTTTCACATTTTTTTGCCAAGGAAGACCCGGGTTCTTCATTTAGATAAATTGGGCAACGGGGACGAAAATGACAGGCTGCTGGAGGATGCAGAGGGGAGGGGACATCTCCAATGAGTGTTTCAAAAGGTTTTCGTTCCCCCAAATCGGGAACGGATTTTAAAAGCGAAAGGGTGTAGGGATGTTTTGGATTGCTGAACAATTCTTCAACCGGTGCCTGTTCCACAATTTTACCCAGGTACATGATAGCCACCGTGTCTGCAAGATAACGCACGACACTTAGGTTATGGCTGATGAACAAATAAGTCAGATCCCTTTTTTCCTGAAGTTCTTGTAGCAGATTCAATACCTGCGCTTGTACTGAAACATCCAATGCGCTGGTGGGTTCATCTAATACAAGGAACTCAGGCTCCAGAACCAATGCACGTGCAATGGCGATGCGTTGGCGTTGTCCTCCTGAAAATTCATGCGGATAACGTTCCATGACGGAGGGGCTCAATCCTACTTCCTCCATGGCCTGCGCGATTCTTTTAGATTTTTCTTCTCGTAGCAGATCCGGGTAATGAACTTCGAGGCCTTCTCCAATGATTCCTTCGATGGTCATCCGGGGTTGCAAAGACCCAAAAGGGTCTTGAAACACCATTTGCATATGTTTGCGGAATTGTTTGAGATCAACTCCTTCCAATTGCATTACGTTTTTTCCAGAAAAGTTCACTTCGCCTTGAGCATATGAATTCAACCTAAGAATGGATTCACCTAAAGTGGTCTTGCCACACCCCGATTCTCCCACCACAGCCAGGGTGGACCCCTTTATAATTTCAAGGTCAATATTATCAACAGCGCGAACGTGGGCGACCGTTCGAAGAAAAACTCCCTTTCGAACCGGGAAGAAGGTGTTCAGTTTCTTGATGGAAATAAGAGATTCTTTAGTAAGAGTTCGTTTATTAAATGGCTTTTTTTTATCCTTTAAATCCCATTGTGAATTTATTCCCTTATCCAGCAAATGGCATGAAACGTTGTGAGCCGGCTGGGGAGTATGTATGTTGCTCTCCTTTTTGCAAATATCCATCACTGCGGGGCAACGATTGGCAAAACGGCATCCTTCTTCATATTCCGTTGCAGAAGGAACAATTCCGGGAATCGTTTCCAACTTATGGGCGGGTTTTTCTAACTTGGGAATGGAGCTGAAAAGAAGCTTGGTGTATGGATGAGACATATTGTTAAATATTTGCTCCCGACTGCCATATTCCGCGACCCGTCCTCCATACATAATGCAAAGGTCATCCGCCATCTGGTTAACGATTCCCATATCGTGAGTGATGAGCAAAATGGCCATTCCTGTTTGTTGTTGAAGGTCGCTCATCAATCGCAATACCTGGGCTTGAATGGTTACATCCAATGCCGTGGTGGGTTCATCTGCTATCAGGAGTTTGGGTTCACAGGCCAGCGCCATGGCTATCATGACCCTTTGTTTCATTCCTCCTGATAATTGATGTGGAAAGTCATCAATTCTCTTGTGGGGATCGGGTATTCCAACGCGCTCTAATAATTCAATGGCGCGGTTACGTGAGGCACCCTGTGAAATTTTCATGTGTTGCCTCAAGGGTTCCTGCAACTGATCTCCAATTCGGAAGAGAGGATTGAGAGATGTCATGGGTTCCTGAAAAATCATGGCAATGTCATTCCCCCGCAGCTGACGCATTTCTTCCTGAGTGCAGATGGAAAGGTTGCGGCCTTCAAAAATTATTTCACCGCATGGGTGGTATCCATTTTCAGCAATGAGATTGATGATGGAGAAAGCAGTTTGTGTTTTTCCACAACCAGACTCTCCGACAAGTGCGAGGGTTTTGCCCTGTTCCAGGTCGAACGAGATACCATCGACGGCACGGGCAACTTTTCCGGGACCGGCACGAAAATGAGTGGATAGGTTTTTTACGGATAATAACATTTTGCCTTACAGAGTCTTTTTGGGATCAAATGCATTACGAATTCCTTCACCAATAAAAGTAAGTAAAGTAATCGTTGAAGTAAGTGTTATAAACGTGGGTAATAAGATCCACGTCGCATGAAGATTGGTTTTTCCCTGCGAAAGCAACTCGCCCAAGCTGGGTGCAGGACTGGGAACCCCCAGGTTTAGAAAATCCAGACTGACCAGTGCCAGAATCCCAGCGGTCACTTCAAAAGGAAAAAAAGTGACAACAGGGGTGAGGGCGTTTGGAAGGATATGCCGACGCATGATTTTGAAATTGGAGACACCCAGACTTTTTGCTGCTTTCACAAATTCCAAATTTCGTATTTTTAAAAATTCAGCCCGGATGTATGCTGCAATGCCCATCCATGCCGTGAGATTTAAAATTAAAAACAGGAGCAAGGCGGAAGGCACAAGGAATGAGCTTAAAATGATTAATATATAAAGACGGGGAATGGAGCCCCAAATTTCTGTCAGTCTCTGTCCCACCAGATCCACCCATCCCCCGAAGAATCCCTGGGTGCCTCCGATTAAGCAACCGATAACTGTTCCGGTAATTGCCAGAGAAATTCCGAAGATAAGGGATATCCTGAATCCATAAATCAGTCGGGCTAAAACATCTCGCCCCCGGTCATCGGTGCCTAAATAATGGCCATCCACCCAGGAGGATTCAATGGTTCCTTCGCCAATAGGGGATTTATAAGAATAGGGTGCCGCCAGTGCAACATTTCCGGTTTTGGATTCTGTCGGGATATATTTGTAGTCATAGCGAACCGGGGGCCATAGAATCCAGAAATCTCTTGGGGAATTAGGAGCCGTTTCAGTTAAAGGTTTTGCTTCGGGTTCAAAGTCTTCCTCCTCTTCAAAATCCCCGAGGTCCAGACCCAATCCGGAGCCTTCAGATTCTTCTTCGACGGAAGTTCCACTTAATAGATTTTGAAAGCTTCGTGATTTGTAATCCGGTTCGCTTGGCAAAGTGCCGCCAAAATCCTTCTCGCTGTAAGTAAAGGCAATGGGGAAATAGGTTTTACCTTCAACGACAATTGCCAGGGGGCGAACATTGCAAATCCACTCGGCGGGTAGGGAAAGAAAAAAAAGTGCTGTTAGGATCAAAAAACTAAAATAGGCCCGACGGTCGTTCCTGAAAACAGTTAATCGTACTTTCCATTCTTTATTCAAACGCAGCATATTAGCCTTTTGTCTCATCAAAGGAAATTCTTGGGTCAATCAACACATAAGAAAGGTCTGTCAGTAACTGGCCGATCAAAGCCATGAGAGAAAAAATGAAAAGCGTTCCTAACACGATGGGGTAATCACGCTGAATAACTGCCTGATAAGAAAGCAGCCCAAGACCATCCAGGGTAAAAATTTGCTCCAGTAAAAGAGAACCTGAAAAGAACATGGCAAGGAATGCGATGGGAAAACCGGTAACCAAAGGAATGAGCGAATTCTTTAAGACATGCTTGAACAATACCTGTTTTTCCTGAAGACCTTTGGCCCGGGCGGTCAGAACATATTGTTTGTGCATTTCCTCCAAAAAAGCATTCTTGGTTAGCAGTGTCAAAGTTGCGAATCCACTAATCACATAACAGAATAGAGGGGCTGCAAGATGATGAAGGTAGTCTGTAAGTTTTTCCCAGAAAGTCCAGCTTTCATAACCGGGGGTGCCTTCTGAAGTCAATCCTGCAATGGGTATGAGGTGCGCTATGGCACCATCACCGGGACCCAAATACACAATGAGAAATATTGCCAGAACAAACCCCGGAACACTGTAGCCGATCAAAACAATCAGGCTGGTCCAGGTATCAAAAGGGCTGCCATTTTTCACGGCCTTTGCAATTCCCAGAAATATGCAAATCGTATAAGTTAGAAAAAAACTGGTGACCCCAAGGGAGGCTGATACAGGAAGTTTCTCCTTGATAAGGGCTAAAACAGATTTGTTTCTATAAAATGAGTTGCCAAACTTAAAAACCAGAAAACCTTCCCAGTTATCACGATTGAAAACGGATTGGAGCAAAGGCTCATTCTTGTTCTGTGGCGAATACCAGAGAAATGTTCTCAGATACCTTTCCCAGAGAGGTTTGTCGAGATTGTAAATTTTTTTCAGTTCTTCAAATTGTTTAGGGTCCAGTTCACGTTGTTTGCTGCCTGGACCTGCCACGGCACCTCCCCCTGCTTCAGTAAGAGCGTTACCATGCCCTCTTAAAAGAGATTTCATCTGGTCAATGGGGCCGCCGGGAACAAACTGGGTTGCGATAAAGGTGATGGTTACAATTCCGATCAATGTCGGAAACATCAACAACAAACGACGGATGATATAAGCGGTCATGAGTGATTAAACGCTCAATTGAGGGAAGTTCCTTTGGCGCGGGCCTTTTTCAATTTTTCTGCTTTATCCTTATCCCACCACCACCATTGGAGAAAATTGCTATTGATAGAACTTTGTGAAGCGTTGATTTTAGGTCGACCAAACTTGTTCCAGTATACCGCTCGGTCGTAGGATATATACCAGTGGGGCACGACATAATATTGATGAGTAAGGATACGGTCCAAAGCCTGGACATTTTTGACGAGTTCCTTGCGGGTTTTTGCAACTACAATATTATCGACCAGTTCATCGATTGCTGGATTTTTGATCCCCATATAGTTTCTGGTTCCCGGAGTATCTGCAGCTTCACTGCTCCACATATATCTTTGTTCGTTTCCGGGTGAACGGCTTTGAGGATAGCCCGCTACAATCATTGCAAATTTAAAATTTCTCAGTCGCTCTTCATATTCAGCAACTTGCACAACCTTTATATCCATTTTCACGCCAATTTTTTTCAGGTTGTTTTTATAAGGTTCTGCTATCCGTTCAAATCCAGGTCCAGCCAGTAACAACTCGAATTCCATTCGATGCTTTCCTTTGGCACGGATACCATCCTTTCCTATTTTCCATCCCGCTGAATCGAGAAGGCTGTTTGCAACTTTAATATTTCTTTCTGCCGATTGACCCTGTCCCGGTGCTCCCACGGGTTTGGTCAGGGCGGTTTTTGGAACAAATTTCTTATATTTTTTCCGCAGGGATTCTAACAGGGTTTTTACCTCTCCCTTTGCAATTCCCTGCGGTTTCATTTCAGGATTGTTATCAAAATAGCAATCGTTTCGGGTGTACTGGCCATAAAAGAGGTTTTTGTTGCTCCATTTGAAATCAAAGACCATGGCCAGTGCAGCCCGGACTTTGCGCGATTTAAAAATTTCATTTCGCATGTTCATGGCAAATCCTTGCATTCCCGCGATTCGCGTGTGGGGAAATTCTTTTTTCAGGTAATAACCTTTTTTTACAAAGTCGCCTTTGTAGTCCAATGCCCAGTCCCGGGAACTGTTTATCAATTGCATGTCGAACTCGCCGCCCTTGAAAGCTTCCCTTTGTGCTACCGGATCCAGATATATTTTGTAGGTGACGCGATCAAAATTATATCTTCCCTTATTTATAGCGAGGTCCTTTGCCCACCAGTCAGGATTCCGTTTGTAGGTGATGTATTTACCAAATTCGTATTTCTCTACAATATAAGGGCCACTTCCCACTGCAATGTCATCAAAGTCTGATCCAAGCTTTTTTCCTTTCGCACCATAGATATGTTTTGGAAGGATGAACATTTGACCCGTAATTAGGGGCAGTTCCTGATTACGAATTGCGAAATGGTAGCGCACGGTATGTGCGTCAATTTTTTCGATGGATTTGATGTCTTTAAAATACTCCTTAAAAATGGGATGGTATTGAGGATCTTTCAATAAGTTGAAGGAAAAGACAAAATCATCTGCTGTTAACGGATATCCATCTGAGAATTTTGCTTCTTTGTATAAATAATAGGTCAACGAGAGATGGTCCTTTGCCAGTTCTGCCTTTTCCACCAGGCTTCCATATTGGGAAAACGCTTCTTCATCATCTGCAGAACTATCCATTGGATTCTGAAATACCAGTAACCCGATTCCGGGGGCGGTTACACCTTTTAAGGACACCGGATTCAATTTCGTAAAAGCCCCGAAATCTGAAAGAACCAGATTTCCGCCTTTGGGAGCATTTGGGTTCGCATGATCGTAGGGCTGACCGGGTTTGTATTTAAGGTCCTGGGGACCATATAATGAAAGCCCATGTTGGGGTGTTGCTAATACGGGGTTGGCGAAAAATAGGATACCCAACAGGATCGAAAAAGCTTTTTTCATAATAGATTGAACTCGATCAAAAGGTTTAATTATTATTTCTTTTAGTATATTAACATTCCTGCTTGCTGGTGGGTCAACCGGTTTATTGTGGATTAAAATTAATTAATTTTCAGTTTTTCAAATGACGGCTTATTTGGAATTATCAAAAAAAGAAATGCAGGATCGTGCGGAAGCCGCCTATGAGATTTATAGAAGCTGTCGGGTTTGTCCACACGCCTGCGAGGTCAATCGCATTGAAGGGGAAACGGGTTTTTGTGGACAGGTGGATGCCTTGAGGATTTCTTCCAGCGTACAACACTTTGGTGAAGAACCTCCTCTTGTGGGCAATCGTGGTGTGGGTAATTTATTTGTAACCGCCTGCAATATGCGTTGTGACTACTGCCAGAACTATCAAATCTCTCAAGAGTGGTCAAACAATGAGGGAATGATGAAAAATAATTCTAGGAAATCGTATGAACAGGCGGCTCAGGCAATGCTGGATTTGCAGGAACAGGGCGTCCATTTCATTGGTTGGGTTTCACCATCGCATGTGGTTCCGGGATTGTTGAATAGTCTGGTCATTGCGAGGGAAAGAGGTCTGAGACTGCCGGTAATTTATAACAGTAATAGTTATGATGGAATTGAAACTTTAAAACTGCTGGATGGGATCATTGATATTTATCTTCCCGACCTGAAGTATGGGGATCATGAAACGGCGAGAGATTTATCGCATATTAAATCATACCCGGAATTTTCCCGGCAGGCGGTTCTCGAAATGTTTCGACAGGTGGGGCCCCTTCAAATAAATGAAAAGGGTTTGGCGGAAAGAGGGGTCCTTGTTAGGCATCTTGTTTTGCCGGAGCAAATGCAAAGTACCTGGGAAACTCTATGCTTTATTGCGTTGGAAATGTCCTCCTCGGTGCCTTTGAGTTTGATGAGCCAGTATCAACCCGTCCACAAAGCGACTTCGTCAATAAATAGAAGGATTACTCGGGAAGAATACGACCAGGCTATTTCCTGGGCGAAAGAGCTTGGGTTTGAGTCGCTTTATCTTCAACCTCTGGAATCAAAAGTGCACAATTTGCCGGATTTCAGCATCCCTGACAACCCGTTTCCACTGGACCGCACCCGAAATCTATCAAATGTTTGAGAATAGGGGCATTGTCTGTCTTGTTATGATATCTCTTATTTGTTAATCTTGGTTACCATTTAGCGGTATCCTCTCATAAATACGCGGAACAAAATAACGATGAACCCTAGAAAAACACGAAAAATTCGTATTGGAAAATTGGTGATTGGAGGCGACTCCCCCATTGCCGTACAAAGTATGGCTGCTACTCAGACACAGGATCTGGAAGCAACAGCCAGGCAGATAGAGGTCCTTGAAAAAGCAAATGCAGATGTCATTCGAATCGCTGTGGATAGTGAGAAAGATGTTGAAGCACTGAAAACTTTACGGGAGAGGTTCCCTGATAGTACCTGGTCGGTGGATTTACAAGAAAATTATAAGTTGGCTCCAATTGTCGCGCCCTATGTGAATAAGATTCGTTACAATCCCGGTCATCTTTTTCACTTGGAAAAAGAAAAAACCATTCGCGAGAAAGTTGAATTCATTGTTGAGGCGGCAAGGAAAAACGATTGTGCCATTCGAATTGGAGTCAACTGCGGTTCTGTTGACCCGGATTATAAAGAAAGATATAAAGATGATTCCACGGAAGCCATGGTGAGATGTGCCGTCGATCATTGTGAAATGCTGGATGATATGAATTTCGAGAATTATTGTGTTTCATTGAAGGATTCTGATTCCGAAAAAGTGATCGATGCCAATCGCAGGTTTGCAGAAGAAAGACCGGATGTTCCATTGCATCTGGGAGTAACCGAAGCCGGTTTGCCACCTGAAGGCATCATTAAAACCAGAATTGCTTTTGAACAGTTGATCTCTGCTGGAATTGGCGATACCATCCGGGTTTCACTGACTTTGCCCAACGATGACAAGGGCCAGGAAATTGAAGTTGGCCATGAAATTTTAAAAGATATCTCGGAAGGCCGGTTCCGCTCGGTTCCGGAAAATTTTCTGGATGGATTGAATATCATCGCTTGTCCCAGTTGCTCCCGGGTCGAGAACGATAAGTTTGTGGACCTGGCTCAGGACGTCCGCAAAATGACTGAGTATGCGGAAAAATATAAACTGACGATTGCCGTAATGGGATGTCGCGTGAATGGTCCCGGAGAAACCGATGATGCAGATTTAGGACTATGGTGTGGCCCCACTCGAGTTAATTTAAAGAAAGGTACAGAAACTCTTGGTTCTTATTCCTATGAAGAAATTCTGGATCAATTGAAAAAAGAAGTCGACCAAATGATTCTAGAAAAGCATGGAGAGCTTGAACCTAAATAAAGAAACTATAAAAGGCTGAACGATGGAATACGATGTTGAAGAAATAGAAGAGCTGAAGCGAAAATTGAATATCACGATCCCGGAAGAAGAAGTCTCAAAGAGGGTCAATGAGGCTTACCGGCAGTTGAATAAGGAAATGAAGATGCCGGGATTCCGCCCGGGAAAGATTCCGCAAAAAGTTCTTGAGAAACAAGTTCCCATGCAATCCTTCGGCCAGATGTTCCAGGAATTAATGCAGGAATATTATGAAGAAGCTCTCCACAAAACGGGACTCCGTCCCACGGGCCAACCGGAAATTGATCATACCGGCTTACAGGATATAAAGAAAAAGGCTCCTTTAAAATTTTCAGTAATTCTGGACATCAAACCCGAAATAAAAATTAAAAACTATAAGGGAATGAAGTTCAAAAGGAAGGAAGCGGTTGTTACCGATGATGAAATTCAGGAAACCATGGAAAAAGTTTTGAGTCGGCATGGTTCCCTGGAAGTTATGCCTCCTGATTATGCTGCACAAAAATGGGATATTTTAAAAATAGATTTCCAGGGTTTTATTGAAGATGAGCCCATGGAAAACGAAAAAGCGGATGATTTCGAGCTACGAATTGGCGAAAAGAAAATGCTGGATGGTTTTGAAGACCAGTTGATCGGTCACAAGGCAGGGGAAGAATTCGAGATCAAGGTAATCCTCCCGCCAAACTGGAATAAGAAAACCCGCCGGATAAGCTTCCCGATTCCCGGAGCCGACGAAAACCAGGAAGATGACAGGGCCACGTTTAAGATCAAACTCAAAGAAGTAAAACAACTGAGTCTGCCGGAATTGACACAGGAAATTGCCAAACGGGAAGGTTTTGATACTGTGGAAGAGCTTAATCGCGCCATCAAGGTTGATCTGCAAAACCACAAGGACCAGCAGGAGGAGCTGAAAATAAAAGAAGATATTTTCAATTATCTGGTTAAAGAGTTTGACACAATGCCTCCGGAATCAGTTATTGAGCGTGAACTGAAATTTATGATTGAAGGTATGAAATTTCAAATCGCACAATCGGGTATGAAACTCGAAGATTCTGGATTTGAACCGGAAAAAGCTGAGAAAGAATGGAGAGAGAAAGCCATCTTCAATACGAAGGGGTACTTGGCGCTGGAATCCATTGCCCAGGCAGAAAATATTCATGTTACCCAGCAGGATATGGAAGGCGAATACGAATTGCTGGCGAAACAAACAAATCAAAAAGTGGAAGAAGTTCAAAAACGCATCATGTCCAATCCCGATTCCCTCAATCAAACCACTACAAAACTTTTGGGACAAAAGACAATGAACTTTATTTATTCAAATTGTGAGTTTGAATTTTATAAAGAAGAACCCAAAAAGGAAGAAGAAACGAAAAAAGAATAGAACTTTTTCTGTTACCTTCCCGGTTTTGCAACCAATGCCTTAACGATATCTAGATAAACGTTTTTGTGGGAGACAAGTTCAAATCCTGCTTGTTCTGCATTTTTGACGGTATCACGGTCGAGGAAGGTTCCTTCCAGTTTTTCGGTGAAGTTCGACATGGTTTTCAGCACAAGTGCGAATAGAGGATTCTTGCTGAGAACATGTTCGAACATAATCAACCTGCCTTCAGGTTTTAATACTCTTTTTATTTCTTTCAAACAATTGATTGGGTTTTTTACGGTGCAGAGAACGCAGACGGTGACCACCGTATCAAAACTGTTATCCCGAAAAGCGGTGGTTTGAGCATCCATTTGGCATCGATTCATTGTTCCGGAATATTTTTCGACTCTTTCTTTAGACCTTTCAAGCATGACGTAACTGAGATCAATCGCAGTTACATTTAGATTGGGAGGGAAGTTAACCGTTTCCAGCCCTGTTCCTGTTCCCACATAAAGCACCTTTCCTTTAAGGTTTTTGAAAAGTGATTTTTGATGAGAGTCCCAGCGGAGCATATCTCCGCCACGCAGGAAATCAAATACCTTGGCCACCCGGTCGTACGATTGTTTTTTCGATTTCATGATTGGATCAGAGATTGATTTGCAAAATAGATATAAAGGGAAACAAAAAAGCCAACAACGGCTCCCCCTAAAATAATTTGCTCCCAAGCCAAAGAGGGCAGGGTGGAAAGCATACCCGACCCCATTCCAATCAACATCCCGTTAAGATGCAGTGGTATCATCACTTCAAAAGCGCCAAAAAATGGCATTAACACGAGCATCATAAAAAGCATGAGAACCATTCCAATAAATCCGCCCAAAAGCATTCCCGCGAACATATTTAAATCCGAAGGGACAATCAGGTGAACACATACCGCCATTATCGATCCTGAAAAAATTCCAATTAAAAAATCTGCGAATTTTAAAAACATGGACTAATTTTTATAGATAAGTGGACGATAAGTCGCTTAAGGCCATCAATTATTTGCGATTATACCGTTTTGCCATGAGTCGGCAAACGCATAAATGTTTTTATTTAAATGGTTTGAGGGAATTAGATGTTTGGCCTTATCCCAGCAGGGAAGCTAATGATTTGATATTGACACTCATTGGACTGAGAGTAATATTGTAATAATAATTCACGGATTTGAATTAACAAGCCATGGCAAGAAAATATACAGGACCTGAAAAAGCAGCAATTCTACTAATGACGTTGGGTGAAGAAACTGCGGCACAAGTTTTAGCCAATCTGGACGAGCGTGAAATCCAGAGTGTGGGTAACTACATGTCTGCTTTGGGAGATGTGGATACGCAGGTCATGGATATGATCAATAAAGAATTTTATGAATTGGTAGAATCAGGTGGGGGTGGATTAGGAGTTGGGGGTGTTGAATTCCTCAAAACCGCATTGATGCAGGCGATGGACCCTGCCAAGGCAACCGAAATTTTAAATAATATCACAACCCCGGGCGAAGAAATGGGCGGTGGGTTGGAAACCGTTCGTTTGCTTGATCCTAAAATCATTTCTTCCTTCATTATCAACGAACATCCACAAACTGCAGCGATCATTTTGGCGCATCTTGATCCCCCTGTTGCAAGTTTGACGATTCGTGAACTTCCAGAAGAAAATCGAATGGAAATTGTGCATCGTCTAGCAACTCTTGAAAGGGTGGCCCCTGCTGTTATTCGTGATCTTGATGAAGCTTTGCAGGCGGAATTCAGGACCTCGGGTGCGGTTTCCGGTAATAAACTGGGTGGCGTTGAAGTTGCCGCTGCTGTTATGGGGTCTCTCGACCGAACGACAGAAACTGCCATTCTTACATCTATGGATGAAGTTGATCCCGACCTTGCAAATGAAATCCGTAACCTGCGGTTTACCTTCGAAGATATTCTTAAAGTTGATGACAACGGAATTCAGATGATTATGAAGGAAATCAATCAGGAAGATCTGTTGATTGCTTTGAAGACCGCTACGGATGAGTTAAAGGAAAAACTATTCACCAATATGTCGGAACGTGCAGCATTGATGCTGAAAGAAGACCTGGAGTCTTTGGGACCGACAAAAATCAGTGAAGTTGAGAAGGCTCAGCAGAAAATTATTGCAGTTTGTAAAAAACTTGAAGAGGACGGTAAACTTATTATTGGCGGCGGTGCCGATACCCTGGTTTAGTTCCTGTTCTTACTTTTTTTCCTGTCCAATTTTAAGAAACCTGGGCGTTAATTGGTATGAGGTGAGATTTGATTCCCTTTTCTTCTTCCAGTTTTTCCAGAACAGGATAAATAGAAGCCAGTCCTTCCGAGAGTGTTCCTTCAAGGTGGATATAATAGGTTCCTGTTTTTCCATCTTCCCCAAGATTAGATTCAAGATGCAAAATGTTTAGTCCTGCATTCGCAAGCGGACCGGTCGCATCTTCCACGACACCTATTCGATCTTCGGCAAACAAACTGATTCGAACGTCGGGTTCAAAATGTTGCTGCTTTCCATCTTCCAATTCCACCAGATGGGAATCGAGACCCAAAGGTTCACTGACTGAAGATATGATATTTTGAAGGGAATTTTTGCCGCCATCGTGCTCGACCATTAACATGATGGTGAAATAGTTTCCCAGGCGGCTCATAGAAGACTCACCCAGGTTGCACCCATTTTTACAAAGCCCCGCGCTTAAATTAGCAACAATGCTGGGCTGATCTTTCCCCACTAATGAAAGCATGAACCAATTCTTCATAGACTGTTTCCTCTGGTTTCAAATGGATATTTAAACAAGAATAGCACAATATTCCTTAAAATCACGAAATCAATGGATTATAGTAGCAATGGAAAACGCTTATTTAGTGCGATTTATATTTTTGGGGTCAAAAATGCGAACAATGATTTTGGTTATTTGCGCTGCAATTTTTTGGATGGTGGGTTGTACGGGGACTCCTGAGAGAGGAGGCTCGAATAAGGCAAGTTATAAAATGGAGGAAAAGCAATCTCAGGAAAATCAGGACGATGACAGTATCAGCTACTATTAAGCATTTTTTGAAACAAAAAAACCCGGATCTTAATAGACCCGGGTTTTTCAATAAAGTAATTTTTTTTTAAGAGCCTTCTCTTTTCATCGGGGCATGTGCGTTGAGGATCCCCGACTTCAGAATTGCGTTATTCCCATTTGCATGTTTTCTCGCCGCATAAAAATGGTTGGTCGCTTCTCCATGCCGATCCAAAGCATCCAGACAAAGGGCTTCGTTATAGTGAATTTCTCCGATACTGGAATCAATACTTGAGGCGGCTTGAAAATGTTTCAAAGCCACATCAAAATGTCCCTGGTTATAATGGGAAATTCCTTCCTCATTGTGTTTATTAGCTTCTGCATTTGCGCCACTGGGTAAATGTAGGGCCGGGTCCTGGGCAAATGTTAACGAAGACATCAAGGCTACAAAGAGTAAAGCCAAAATAAAAGATAATTTTTTCATCACTAACTCCTTCAAAGTATTGATAAAAAATTACAGCTCATCAAGTATTCAAAAACCTTCCCGTAAAATGTGAAAAGTAATTTTGTCTTTTTGGTTATTGACCAATGTTTTGCCTGCTCAATGGTTCAAAATTTCCAATTAATTATTCTTCCATAGTACCTCAAAGAATCGAAGGAATTAAACCCCAAAATAAACATTGAATTTTGTCGTTCAAAGGCGTGAATCCTTTCATCTTAGGTTAAAATGAGTTTATGAATATCTTTATTCTAGATGCTGATATAGAAAAATGCGCTCAGTTTCACTGCGACAAACATGTAGTAAAAATGGTTTTGGAGTCCGCTCAATTGTTGAGCACCGTTGTGAGAAAGAGTGGGATAAAAAAAGGATATAAAATGACACATCCCAATCACCCCAATGCCCTGTGGGCCGGGGAGTCTTTGTCAAATTGGAAATGGCTTCGTTCCCTTGCGCAAGCTCTAAATAAAGAATATCGATACCGCTTCGATAAAAAAATCAATCATAAATCCTATGATTTAATTGTTTCTCTACCTTTGCCCAGGATAAAGGACAAAGGATTGACTCCTTTTGCCCAGGTAATGCCTGAAAAATACCAGCATAAAAACCCCGTTACCGCTTATAGAAAGTATTACCGAAACGAAAAGAAAAAAATTTTTAAATGGACAAAAAGGCCGCGTCCGAGATGGATAAGGGCGGCCTAAAGACTCCTTTTTTGTCTGCTGCTTTTTCCTTTGGTTGACAATATCCGACCCCTGAAATAACATGGATTGTCCCGACTATATTCAATACTTCTATCTGGTAAAACGATGAGAGAGCAAATAATTAACCTCCTGCAGCAGAAAGGAGAACTACCTCCTTTACCCGAAGTTCTTTTAGAACTTGAAAAATTAATTAATGACCCTGACTGCAATGTAGATGATATTCATCGACTTATAAAAGCCGATATGGTTTTAACAGGGAAGGTTGTAACTCTGGCTAATAATGTTTATTTTTCAGGAGGACGGGAAAAAGCAGATGGAATAGAAGAGGCCATCGTTCGCCTGGGGCTGAAAATGGTTCTCGATCTTTGCTATAGCGTAGAAGTTCCTAAAGCGTTTAAAAAAATAAAATCATTCGATCAAAATCAATTCTGGAAACATTCCCTGGCAGTGGGGTATTTGACAAGGATGCTTGCAAATCATCTATTGGATGACCCAGAGGCTTTGGAAGCAAGTTTCCTGGCGGGTTTAATGCACGATGTCGGCATTCTGGTTTTCGATTACCTTATACCTGAAGAATATAATGAATTCTTGCATGAAAAAGACCTCAGTAACTCTGCCGAACCTTTAGAAGTTCTTGAGTTGAAAAAGTTTGGTATTGACCATCAGGAATTGGGCGGAATGTTTCTGGAAAAATGGTGGAAGTTGCTTCCTTTTATTACCACCGCTGTAACCATTCATCATAAAAACTATGAAGGGCAGGATAAGGAAATCTCTCTAACCGAAATTTTAAGTGCGGCTAATAAAATTGCCAATGAACATGGAATTGCCCACCCCATTGCAACTCAGTACCAAGAAACTCTCAGCGAAGACTTTATTAAGAAAACGGGGATAACCCAGGAAGAGCTCGAGTTTTTCATAGATCAAACCCAAATAGGGTTATTGGCATTTGATTGCCTGACTGAATCCTGATCCACTCTATCTAATAAAATTATTTGTTTTTTCATTTCTCCTTCTTTTTTCCTTGACTTTGATAATCATTATCAATATTATTGTTGGGAATTACAGTGTTGGAATATTAATTAAAGGAGGAACAAATGATTGATCTTAAATACAATGAATCCAGTCAGTTACGGGTTCGCTTGGCTATTCTTGAGTCCCAATTAAAAGTGGCAAATCGGAAGGTTTAAAACCTGCAAAAAAACAACAAAACTGAGGGTGATTGGACCAAGTCGCCTTTGGCAAAATAAAAAAGTTCTCCCAATCTTTGGGAGAGGGTCGCTGGATTTGGCGGCACCAAATAACTCATCATTGGACAGGAGATGATGGACCGGAACTCTCCTTATATTGATAATTCCTTCATCTATTTGATTTAATATTTCTATTTAGCTTCCCTTTGGCTTTTTCCCCATTTCATTACTGTATTGACTTCAGTGTCGTTTCTGTCTAGCATTCTCAAAGTCTATAAATTTTAACAACTTGAAAACTTGTTACTTCCAGCCAGATTAAGGTTAATTTTTAATCAATTGGGGGTGGAGAAAATGATGGCGGAAAGCCTAACGGGGAAAATTTTTGCCTGCCACGAATGCGATCATTTTTATACCTACGAAATGATTCCAGTGGGGGCCAAGGCCACTTGCCGTCATTGCGGTAGTTTGCTCTATCGTCATATACCGGACTCAATCAATCGAAGCCTGGCCTTATATTCAACGGCATTGATTCTATTTTTCATAGCCAATTCCTATCCCTTTCTATCTTTGGAGTTGGGAGGGCGGGTGATTGAGAACCTCCTTTTTTCCAGTGGTTTTGCCATGTACCAACAGGGCATGGGAGGTTTAGGTGCCCTCATTATTCTCACCAGTATTCTTTTCCCTTTCCTTGTTATTGTTGGAAGACTCTATTTGCTTATCCCCGCGCGTCTTGGGACCACAGCACCTTTCATGCCACAAGTATACAGATTCGTTAATGCCCTTATTCCCTGGAGCCTGGTGGGGGTTTTTTTGCTTGGGGTGCTGATTGCCATCGTCAAATTACAAGATTTGGCAAATGTAGCGACCGGTCCAAGTTTGGTTGCCCTGGCAGCTTTGCTTTTTGTCTACACCGCTGCTCGGGCCAGTTTTAATCCACATGATTTGTGGATTTTAATAGGGGATTCTTATACAGAATTGACTGAAGAAGATATTGCTTCCGGAAAAGTTTTAAATTGCCACACTTGCGGGTTGTTGAATCGATATACAGATGCAAACCAAAGATGTAATCGATGCCAGACATTGCTGCATTACAGAAAACCTAAAAGCGTGGAAACCACCTGGGCTTTATTGATTGCTGCTTTTGTTTTGTTAATTCCGGCTAATGTTTATCCGGTGATGACAGTCATTCGATTTGGTCAGGGAGAACCGAGCACCATTTTGAGTGGCGTCTTGCATTTAATTGAATCAGGCATGTGGGGACTGGCCATGATCGTTTTTATAGCCAGCATTGTTGTTCCGGTTATGAAATTAATTATTTTGAGTTTTTTGTTAATCAGTGTTCAAAAAAAATCTATCTGGCGACCTTATGACCGCACCTTGCTTTACCGTGTTACTGAAGTTGTTGGGGCGTGGTCTATGGTGGATATATTTTTGGTAGGTCTTTTATCCTCACTGGTTAGCCTGGATGCTTTGTCAACAATCAGTCCTGGGATAGGGGCCATATTTTTTGCGGCGGTGGTGGTTATCACCATGTTTGCGGCACACAGTTTTGATCCGCGCCTTATTTGGGACGAAATAAAAGAAAAAAACTATAAAGATTAAAGCCATTGGAAATTTCAACTCCTAAAGTCAGTAAACAATCAGGCCCATCAATCGTTTGGTTGATTCCCCTGGTCACGCTGCTTGTCGGTGGATGGTTGATTGTTAAGACACTATCCGAACAGGGTCCTCGTGCGACGATTAGTTTCAAAACTGCCGAAGGCATTGAAGTGGATAAGACAAAAGTTAAATACAAAAATGTAGATATAGGAGTCGTAGAAAAAATCGAATTCAGCGATGATTTTTCAAATACCATTTTGACGGTGGATTTTATTCAGGGGTCTGAAAATTTCCTCCGCAGAAGCACTCGCTTCTGGGTGGTCAAGCCCCAACTCAGCCTTAAAGGAGCTTCCGGTTTGGGGACGCTGATATCTGGTTCTTATATTGAAATTGAGCCCGGACCCGGTGCGCCGCAATTGCATTTTGTAGGTCTTGAAAAGCAACCGGTGGTCAAATCTGACGAGCAGGGAAAAAAGATCACACTGGTCACTCAAAACCTGGGGTCTGTTGATACCGGTTCACCAATCTATTATCAGGGCCTCCCGGCAGGAGAGGTTTTAGGGTACGAGTTGGGCAATGATCGAAAGAGTACCTATGTTTATGCTTTCATCAAGGATCCTTTTGATCAACTTATTCGCGGAAACACCAATTTCTGGAATGTCAGTGGTATCAATGTTTCTATGGATGCAGACGGATTCAAAGTGCAAACGGAATCTATCCAATCGATGATTTATGGGGGTATAGCGTTTGAAACTCCTGAAACGCTAGAGCAGGCAACCACCGATGTAGATAATCTGGTTTTTACCCTGCATGAAAATTATGAAAGTATCGAAAAGCATGCTTATACAAAAAAGATCAAGTTCATTATGTTTTTTGATAGTTCGATTCGCGGATTGAACCTCGGGGCTCCGGTAGAGTTTAAAGGAATCAAGGTTGGGTCTGTGTTGGATGTGAGGTTGGAATTTGATAAAGACAGTACCACCTTTCGAATTCCTGTCCTGATAGAAATAGAACCCCAACGTATTATGGAGAGAGGGCTTGAAGGAGAAGTTTCTTCCCATCAAGCTCTGAATCGGCTGGTGGAGCGGGGACTCCGAGCCCGTTTGCAAACGGGAAGTCTGTTGACCAGTCAGTTATTTATTGATTTAGATATGCATCCGGGTTCCCCGGTCAACTTGAGCGGTACCGAGGCTCCTTTTCCGGAACTGCCAACCTTGCCCACTTCCAACTTTGGTGCCATTACCCAGTCGGCTGAGGAATTACTTGCCAAACTCAATGCGGTGGATATTGAAGAAGTCACGTCTGTACTGGTCGATACGATTAAAACGGCCAATAAGACTATGCACACTGCGGATGATGCTATTAAAAGCGCAAACACGCTTATTCAATCGCCTGATATTCCGAAAGCAATAAAAGATGTTCGAATTGCTTTGGAAAACTTCAAGAACCTCACTCAAAAAGTTGAAGATTCACAATTGGTAGCCAGTGCGGAGCAAACTATAAACAGTGTGGATAAGGCTGTTAACAATGCTGATAAAATTATTAACAGTGCCGGTGAGACTATTAAAGGTGTCAACAAAACTTTAAGTGGTGTTGATAAAACACTAGCCAGTGCCGACCAGGCCATAAAAGATGCAAGTAATACATTAGGTGGGGTTGATAAAACACTCAACAGTGCTGATACAGCAATCAATAATGTCAACAAACTGATTACGAAACCAGCCATCACAGAGGCTATAGAAGATATTCGTGTAGCCCTGAATAACTTCAAGAATGTCACTCAAAAAATTGATGATACAGATTTGGTTGCTTCGGCCTCAAAAACCTTGGACCATATGGATGAAATAATTGTTGGGTCAAAACAAACTCTTAAGAATGCAGATAAAGCCATTGACAGTGCGATGCTTACTGCGGAAAACGCTAATAAGCTAATTACTTCACCGGGAATCAACAAGGCGATGGAGGATATTCAGGAATCCTTAAAATCCTTTAAAAGCATTATGGCGAAAGTTGATAAGTCAAATTTGAAGGAAGCTATCAATGCAGGGCATCTAGCACTGGAAAGTTTGAGTCAAACACTGGATAAGACCAGTGCGATGATGGAACCCAATTCACCCATTCAATATAACCTGATCGAATTGACCCGGGAATTCGAAGAAACCGCACGGGCCATTCGCTCATTAATTGAAACTCTTGAACGGAATCCCCAGGAATTGATATTTGGCAAGGACCGAAACGCCAAAGGAGAATAAAGATATGAAGAGATCTCTTTTAAAATTAATAGCTTTGTCGTTTCTTACATTCCTGTTTAGCGGTTGTCCGGGGGTTAGTTATACGGACCCCATTCGGTATTATTTGATTGACCCGGTAGATTATCCCAATGCTTTTCGTGGAGAAGAGAAGCCCTTGAGTCTGGAGATCATCAGTCTCCATATTCCCCAGTATCTGGAACGCTTCCATATAGCAACACGCACCAGCCAAAGCCAACTTGAATTCTCGGAAAGCCATCAATGGGGAGAGAACCTGCGTAAAAACCTATTGCGAACCATGTCAAGAAACCTATCCGCATTATTAAAGACATTTGACATAGGCACCCCTTTAAACCGATCAGCATCCTTGCCGAACTACAGGGTACAGGTTCATATTGAACAATTTGAGTTGGAAAGTAACCGAAAGGTAAAACTGGTTGCGCGCTGGCAACTTTCCAAAGGGACTCAGTCCAAGCCTCTGGGTGTGTTCCATGCCGAATTGCAGGGGGAAGAGATTGAAAGGATGAGTTACGAAAAAATGGTTTCGGTGATGCGCCAACTTTATGGAGAACTTTGTGAGCAGATTGCAAATTCAATCCTTAAAAACAAAAGCTGAGTTGAACTTTAGTTAATGATGAAACCTATTTTCCATTTTTCGTTATTTCTATTGCTATCCATTACTTGTACGCAGGAATGTTTTGCCTTTGTAAATAAAGAAACCACCGGTAAGGAAATTATGGAAGAGGTGGACAAACGGCATCAGCAGTTTCCTTTTATATATGAAGAACAGTCCATGGTCATGGTAGATCGGAATGGGGATCGCGATACTCGAAAGGCCCGCCGCTATTCCAGAGCCGAAGAAGACGGTTCCGTACGGTTTCTTTTGTTGTTCGATTATCCACAAGAGGTGAAAGGGGTTGCATTGCTTGCGCATCGCCAACCGGATGGACAAACTCATAAGTACATTTATCTGCCGGCTTATGGTGAACAACTTCTTGAAAGTGCCGGCGAGGAAAGCGGAGACAATTTTCTTGGGACCGATTTTTCGGTAGAAAACCTGACCGGAGAGGTGTTGACCGAGCATCATTATGTTCGCCGTGAGGATCAGGAGTTGGAAGGGATAAAATACTATATTGTTGATGTCTATAAAAACAACGATTCCTCACAGGAAAAAAGGCTTCTACGGCGGCATCATATCCAGCAGGACAATTTTTTCATCACCCTGACGCACCATTTTGATAAACATGGACGTACCGTCCGAATCCAGAGTCACCACGACTTGAAGACCGTTGATGTAAATAAACTGGCCGCTAATATGATCCTGATGGAAAACAAAAAGGATCAGCATCAATCTCTGATTAAAACTTCCCGCCGTATTTTTTCGCACGACTATGTTCCTGCCGAAATATTTACTGCGGAATGGTTGTTTGAAAATTATCCCCACGTAGAACCGGTTGAAGAAAACGACAATTCCCTGGAAATAGAGGAAACCATAGAGTGATTGAACAAATCTACATGCTGGGGTACAGGCGCCGGTTCCTTGTGGCGATGTTCATTCTATTGGTGACAGTTGTTGCTGGATCAGGAATATTTCGTCTGCAGGTCGATACCGGTATAGACAGTCTTATTCCCGCCAACGATCCGGCCCGTCAGGTTTACCAAAAGATAATGGGTGAGTTTGGTACCGACAATAAAACCATAGTTTATATAAAAGATTCCAATCTTTGGACACCAGAAAAACTGGCTGCTGTCGAAAAACTTCATTTTTCAATTGAAAAACTTAAGGGAGTCAGCAGGGTAGACAGTTTGTTTTCTTTGCATACGGTTCAAGGGGAGGGGAATAAAATTCTTTCTCGACCTTTACTGCTTGCTGCTCCAAAAACAAAAGAAGAAGCACTGAAGGCTAAAAATATTGCCTTGGCAAACCCTCTATACCAGGGGAACTATTTTTCCAGTAAAGGAGATGTCACGGCAATGATCGTTTCCGTGATCGATTCTGAAGACAGCAATAACTTCAGCCGCGAACTTCATCTCGCTCTGGAAGGACAACTACAGGTTCATCGTAAAACATTTGAACGTATCGTGCAGGTAGGGCCTCCCCGAATCAACGCAGAACTGAAACACAGCCTGTATGAGGATTTCATATTGCTGGGGCCTTTATCGGTGGTGGTCCTGGTTTTTTCGATTCTTATCTTTATGCGTAGCGTATTATCGGCTGTGGTGCCTCTGGTAACTTCTTTACTCACCATTATATGGACCTTTGGGGTTATGGGCTGGATAGGAGTGCCGCTGAATATATTGAGTGCCATGATTCCCTCCCTGATCATCGTGATCGGCTCCACCGAAGACACGCATATGATGTCGGCTTTTTTGCGCGGGCTGGAAGCCAATCCGGGGGTTAACTCTCGTAAGGAAGCGGTGAAGTACATGGCAAAACATATTGGTTTGCCCATGGTCCTTACGGTTTTGACTACAACTCTTGGGTTTGCCAGCAACCTGTTCAGTGATATTGGGTTGATTCAGCACTTTTCGTTTGCAGCAACTTTTGCGATGCTGGCCAATGGTTTTATCACCATTCTGGTGATGCCACTCATGTTGTCCCTGTTCGGTCCTAAAGAGGGGGGAGCTCAACTTGTAAAGGATTTCAAACGAAACAGCATCCCAGATCGAATCATGGGAGTCTTTCGATCCTCTCAGGTCCGTTTTCCAATGACCATTTTGGTTTTGACCACAGCCCTCTGTGCATTTTTTATTTATCAGGCATCGAAACTCTATGTTACCAACGATCCCCTTTCCTATTTTCCCAGTGATCGTCCCTTGATCCAGGACGCAAAACGAATTCATGAGGACCTGGCAGGCATAAAAATATTTTTCATTTCACTTGAGTCTAAGAAGGGAAAAGCTTTTCAAGATCCTAAAAATATTAAAAAGCTCGTTGAGATTCAGGATTTTCTGAGCAAACAGGGTGTCTATGATCGCAGTATCTCCCTTGCCGACCATTTAAGATTTTTAAATCAAGAGTTTCGTGGCGGTTCCGAAAAGTCCATACCCGGTACTCGACAACTGGTCGCGCAATACTTAATGTTTCTGCATCGCAGTGATTTGGATAATTATGTCAGCCACGATTACCGCCGTGCCAACATAGTGGTTCGACATAACATTACCGACTCTCATACCCTGAACCGTTACATAGAAGAGCTGCAGGAAGTGATCGACAGTATTGCCGGTCCCAACATGAGGTACTACATAGTAGGGGAAAACCTGATGGTTAACCGGGCTGCGGAAAGCTTGATGGTTGCCCAGGTGAAGGCACTGGCTTTGCTGATGGCTCTGATATTCCTGATCATGTCCATCATGTTTACTTCCTTTAAAGGTGGACTCATCGCTCTGGTGCCCGCAATTATTCCCATTGCACTCATGTTCGGGATAATGGGATTTCTGGATATTCCTTTAAACCCCGGTACCGCAATGGTTGCGGTGATTGCTATTGGGATTGCGATTGACGGAACCATCCATCTGCTTGCGCGCTACAATGAACTTTGCCGACGGACCTCCGATTACGAAGATGCGGTAAACTCTGCCGTTAATGATGAAGCCACTCCTCTTATCGTGTCCAGCATCGCGCTGGCTTTTGGGTTTGGCATTCTGATTTTTTCAAACTTTACCATTGTGGCGCAATTTGGAGCGCTTGCGGCGGCTACCATGCTGTTTTCCATCTTTGCCAATCTGTTAATCACTCCAATTATAATGACGCGGATTCGGCTGGTAGGACTATATCAGATCCTATCCATGTCCATCGACCGGGAAGTGCTTCATGGCAGTCCTTTACTGCAAAACATGAGCAATTATCAACGGCGGAAAGCCATTTTGATTTCCGAACTGCATGAGTTCGAAAAAGGGGAATTGCTGGTCGAACAAGATACGATCGGCCGAAATATGTACCTGATTCTCTCTGGCGAAGCTGAAGTTGTCAGAAGAGACGGTGTTGAATCAAGCTCACTGGCCATTTTAAAACCGGGACAAATTTTTGGCGAGGTGGGTTATATCCGCGAAACGGAAAGGACGGCGGATGTGGTGGCCACGCAAAAAGTATCTGCATTGAAGTTTGATTATGAACGGATGCAGAAAGACCTGAAGTTCTTCCCCAACATCGTGGCTAAACTCAATTTCAATATCAGCCACATTCTCGGTGAACGGCTTGCCGACATGGTATCCAAATCCAAGAGTAAATAACGCCTTCCTATTTGAGTTTCACCACGATTCTGTGATGCTGTTTTTGTACGGGCCTCGCATTGTGGTCAATGAACCTCTGAAAATGCTTTACCTGTTTTTCAGATAATTCGATGGGTTCTTCCAAAACAAACCAGGTCACGTTTTCCGAGCAGGGTGGGGTGGTGAGAGACCCACTGTAATAAAAGTATCCCTTTAAATCTGGAAACAGGGACTCTACATTTACATAGATGTTTTTAACAAGATGTTCCTGATCTATGGTTGCAGGGATGTTATTCCATAGTTTTTGAATTATGGGATCGGATTGTCCGATCCGGGCTAAAACTCCGATCACAATATATTTATGATCACCGGATCGGTGGACGAAATGAATTTCCATGGGAAAACTTTTTCCATTCACCGTGTGCTCACTGGGGTGATGGAAATGGACCTGGATCAATTCAAACTTTTCTCCCTCCCACTCCACATAACTTCCCGTTTGATATTTTAAGAGAATGGTATGGGTATTATTGATCAGGTTAATGGGGGTATCGGAGTAGTGGATATGAAGCCCGTCCAGTTTGAGTCCGGGAACATGATTGAAATCTATGGGTGATTGGCGGACCCCTTCTCGACACATCAGATGCTTTTCATGGTCCTGCTCCATTTCACCCCAATGGGCGGGACCGGTGCCACCTTCATAACCCCAGGAATGATTGTGTTCCTCAGCAATAGCATTGGATAATAATCCTGCTAAAATTATTAAACCCAACAGGGTTGTGGAGTAATAATTAGTAAATTTATTGTTTAGAAACATCATTCCTCCAATGTTTTGTATTTTAAATATTGCAAAGTTTGTGTCCAAACCGATGTAGGACAAATTCTTATTGCCGCGCATAAGAGGATAAAAAGATAAAATTATCTTTTATTTGGAAAAATATCAATAGGGCCGGTGAAAGTCAATAAATAAAGCTTCCTCTCAATATAATTTTCTGAGAAAATCGTTATTCGTTAGTACAATTTAAAAGTATCGTAAAGGGCAAGGGCGGGTCATTTTTTTGAGAGATCATCCGCAAAAAGAATCAATGTTTTTTTTGTATTACCCCCTTGACATTATTAGCCCCAACTACTATTTTGTCCCCCATGAAAAAAATCGCGCTTACATTTATTATCTGCCTTATGGCAGCCGCACCCGTTCATGCAATGCAAGAAGCGGATTACAAAAAGGATTGGTGTCCCAAGCATAATGGAGAAGTCGATTATCAAACCCACGACAAATCCACAGTGGATTGCCTGACAGATACCCACGCAATAGAGTTTGAGGTTGGGGCAAACTGGAATCCCGCAATTCGAAAATCTAGAAGCAGCTCCGTAAAAACGGGTAAGGAGCCAGGGGTCGTGCTCATTATCGAAACTGAAGCCGATAAAAAGCACCTGATGACCCTGCGCAAGATCAACGAAAAGAGAAGGCTTGCGATCAAGATATGGTCGGTCGGGCTGGATGTTGAACTTCCTTGCGATATTAAGGGCGATATCAATCCCCAGAGCGGCGAAAAGATTTATCATCATATCGGGCAGCAAATGTATGATGCTTCCGTGGTGAACCCTAGGCATGGTGATACTTGGTTTTGTTCCTATGAGGAAGCAGAAGAAGCCGGATTCAAACCCTTTGTGAAAGCAAAACCTGTCCATCCTCAGACTTTAGGTGGCATCCGGGAAATGTACTAGCAGGTCAGATAGATCACACCCTTTCAACTTTCTTTCACCCAGCTACATCTAAAATCTATTTTTTCAATAAACCTGCGGTTAATACCAGGCGTAGGTATAATGGAGACATCCAAAAAGAGTTTGGGTTATTTTTTGCCTTTGGGAACCAATTGGATGGATGATTTTCCTTCGTGAGTAATTTGCCAAACATTCTTTGAATTATTTTGATTGGCTTTAATTAAAAGGTTGTTTCGGGTATTCCTTTTAGGATCGATGGTTATGGTGTGGTTTTCCATTAATTGATTCATCTTCGAATCTTTATCCACCTTCCACCCGTTTTTTGAGTCTTTCTTCAGTCCATCTTTGCTGCAGGTTTCTATCTTTTTCATAATGTATTGCATTTGGCAAACCATAAACATTCCCAAAAGAGCCTGTTGAACCTCATGTTCAGCTTTTTCTTCCTCGCTGGCAAAATCAGTTCTATCCACATCAGGTTTGTTTTTTTCTGCGATAACCATTAGCTCTCCCAAACCTTCAAAGGATTTTCCAAGAGCTTCCCCCATCTTCTCCATGCCCTTTTGAAGTCCTTTTCCCAACGCGTCTCCCATTTTCTCGAACCCCTTTTCTATTCCATTGGCGGCACCCTGGGGAATGGGGAGTTCGTCCTCATTTTTGGAGCCGTAATAGAATTTATCTCTGGAAGGTTTTTGGGACGGCTCTAAAGTTTGTTTTTTTGGATTTGCTCTGGAAGTAGGACGATCTTCTTCGGGAACCTTGCTGGGGTCATCGGTGAAATGCAGTTTCCCGTTTTCATCTCTCCATTTATAGATTTTGGCCTCACTCGATGGAGCAAATACCAGGGAAGCACTGACAACCAGAGTTACCAGGAACAGGGAAAATTTTTTAAATTCTTCAAATAACACCATTTTTACCCAAGGCCAACGAAGTTTGCTGTTAGCTATATTATTACCCATAAAAAACGAAAGGCTAACTGTTTCCAGTTAGCCTTTATATAATGGTCGGGACGAGAGGATTTGAACCTCCGACCACTTGACCCCCAGTCAAGTACGCTAACCAGACTGCGCCACGTCCCGAATTCTATTGATCTTGGAATGTTTGTGCGGATGCGCTAATTGCTCGCAATTTGCTGCTGAGGTGTCAACCAAAATAGTTGATTCGTAAGGGGATGTCAATAAAATTGGCTCCTTGAAACCATCTAAAATTCATTTTCTTTGGCTTCAGCCGCCTTCCTATGCTATCATCCCTAACTCTATGATATTTTGGATGTTTTTTTGTTCCAGCTGGATACCTGAAGGGATGGAGTTTTTCACTGGGACCGTCGGGTATTCATTGAATAGCGACACTGAATTTTAAATCTTGTTCAACCAAAAAGGGTGGTCAAACCATGAAAGTTGTCAATGTTCTGGAGTCGATAGATTTCAGTCCCGAAAAAATGAAAAAAATTAGTCTGTTCGATACGGAAAAATTCTTTTGTGATATATACTGCCTAAAACCGGGGCAGTTTCAAAAAGTCCATTCTCATGAAGGGTCGGACAAGGTTTATTTTGTTCTGCAGGGCAAGGGCAAGGTAACGATTGGCTCCGAGGAAAATGAGCTTTCTGAGAACCAGATCACCATGGCTCCATCAGGTGAGGATCATGGCGTAGTCAACGACTCGGATGGTAAACTGGTCATGCTGGTCTTTATGGCCCCCAAACCGGCGTAACCGCCGGTGGTGAATTAAAAAAATAAAACCTAAATTTTCTTTAAATGATCTATTTAGTTTTTCCTACATCCTGGCATCCTTCACAACCGTATTTGAGCTTGCCAAGTCTGAAAGCGTTCCTAAACCAACACGGCGTGCATGACGTGGTTCAAAGGGACTTGGCGATAGAACTGCTCAACGATCTATGTACCTGGGAAAAGACAAAGCCCCTTTACGAAAGGATCATTCGTGAGTTGAACGAGCTAAGCTCACGTCCCCGTCTGACGCAGGTGGAAGCGGATAAGTTTGCCAAGTTGCGCGAAGCCGAAGAAATTGTCATGGCTCTGAAGGACCAGATTGATCACGCCATCGCTTCGCAGCGCAGTGAGGAGTTCTATGAAATAGATCAGTATATGGAAAACCTGAAGATCATGGATGTTTGGCTCGACAACATCCTTGCTCCTTACTATCCGTCACAACTGACGGTCATTGGCAGCCAGATGCGGTTTTCTCCATATTCATCCAACGAGGTGATCGATTCTTTCAATCATCCAGAAGAAAACTTTTTCTACGATCTTTATGAGAAATGGTATCTCGATGGAATTTTGAAAGAAGATATCGATATCCTCGGAATTTCCATCACCTCGGTGGAGCAAATCATATCCGGTCTTACCCTGGCGTATCTGGTAAAGAAAAACCGGCCTGAAATTCATATCACTGTCGGTGGCAGCGTCTTCACCAAGCTGGTGGATCGTCTGGAAGGGGATGCCTCCCGATTATTTGATTTTGTCGACAGTTTCATCGTGCATGAAGGGGAGACGCCATTACTCCGTTTGGTGGAGCATTTGAGAGGAGATGGAGACCTGAGCAAGGTTCCCAACCTGATTTACCGGGAAGAGGGGGTCGTCAAGGTGAACCGTCCCTTTGCGAAAGAAGAACTCAATGCACTACCTACGCCTGACTTTGATGGATTGCCTCTGGATCTCTACCTTTCACCGACCCGGGTTTTACCGGTGATGGGATCGCGCGGTTGTTATTGGGAAAAATGTGCGTTTTGTTCGATTCCCTTCGACCATATGAACTTTCATGTGCGTTATGCAGAAAACGTGGTCAACGACTTCAAGGTGCTTCAGGAAAAATACAACTGCGACCATTTCTTTTTTACCGATGAAGCTTTGCCCATCAATTTTCTCAGGACCTTTGCCGCGAAAATTATCGAACAGAAAGTCGATGTGCAATGGACCGGCGAACTCAAATTTGAAAAGAGCTTGTTGAAAGACGACCGTATCGAGTTGCTTTATAAATCTGGGTGTAGGAAACTTATTTTTGGATTGGAGTCTTATAACCAGCGTGTGCTCAACGCCATGAAAAAGGGGGTGGAGTTGAGCTGGGTGGATGATACCGCAGAGGCCTGTATGAAACTGGGGATTGCCATGCATTTCTACCTGATTTGCGGTTTTCCAACCGAAACCGAAGAAGAGGTGATGGACTCGGTCAACTTCGTGCTCAATAACCAGCGGTTGCTCGATTCTCCAGGATTCTCTGCCATCCTTTCGCAGTTTGATTTGGAACGGGGAGCTCCCATCGAAAAAAATCCCGGCGAGTGGGGAATCACCAAACTGTACACGCCACCGGATCATGATTTGAGTCTCGGCTATACTTATGAAACAACCATTGGAATGTCTTCAGACGAAGCCAATGCCCTGTATCAGCGATTGATCGAAAAACTGGGCCGTGAGGTGATGACGTTCCCGCATAACTATTCTTTATCTGATGGATTGCTTTACCTTTCGCATCATCAAAAGAACTCTTTGACGGAAAGATTGGGCGCTCTCGCTTAGTTTCTACCCTGTTATGAAATTTGTAAAAGTAATGAAAGAAGAAGAGCTGCCCATCGGCAAGTCTGCGATCATTGCCGCTGGTGATAAGCAAATTGCCCTGTTTAATTACAAGGGCAAATATTATGCGATCACCAACACCTGTCCGCATAAGGGGTCGCCGTTAGGGGAGGGAAGGATTGAAGAAGGCATTGTGATATGCCCAAATCATGAGTGGCGGTTCCGGTTGATGGATGGTGCCAATATGCAGAATCCCGAATTGTTTATTCCCACCTATCCGGTAAAAACCAAGAACGAAAATATTTATATAGGCCTGGAACCCGAAGAGGGAAATATTGCTTACGGGAAAAAGGCATCGAACCTTCCATCAAGTATCAAATTCAACATCCCCACCATACAAAAGCCAAGAAATCCCGACGAAGAACTTGATTGATTAGTTATCAGTTGGTTTTCATTCGGATGTAAAATTTGAAAATTACATATTGTGGCAATACGAGCTAACCCAGTTATTAAAAATTAAGGGGAAATTAAAAGAAGGAGGGGTGGGCTTCTTTACAACAACAAGTTACCCCTCTCCTTCCCTTTTCAGTTAATTATTTTTTAAGGACGGGATATCCAAGGGTGTAAATCCACTTGTCATCCTTTTTAGCTTCTGCAGGAGCTAAATCCAAAGCTGGCAAGTGACATCCAACGCAATTTTCCTTGTAGTCCGTTGATTCCGTTTTCTTGGGATTGGATGCCTTGAAAAAGGACCAGCCCCAGCCATCTCCCCAAAGCTTTGAATTTTTATAGCGGCCTTTGGTATCTCGGACGAGAACAAACCACCCTTTAATGGAGGTGGCGTGACTGGTGTGAGGACCCGTTGTCATTTCCATGGTTTTAGTATTTAGCAACTCTTTAACTAAAACGGCACCATCAGGAAAAGCACGGTGTTTTTTATAATAGTCAATTGTTTCGGGTTGTGTATATACGTTATGAAATTCCTTTGATCCTGGCTCGCCTTCAGTATTTGCATGCGCCCAGGTTCCCAGGGGTGCCCATCGGGTATAGTCTTCGGGAACACTAATCGCTCCAGTTTTTAAATCCACATTAGGCGCAACAGATTGCATTTCTCCACCTATTACAGTTCCCACCAAACCTGTTGAAATTAAAATATTAATAATTGTTGCCATTGCTAATTTTTTCATGAATTTTTTCCTTTCTATTATTAAATCTTAATGAGGAGTTAGTTGATTTTATTTAGGAGCTCCTATGATGGTTTGCCAACATTGGTTTTAGTTGCTTCCGAGTGCGATAAAGCCTAACCCATAAAGTGTCAGGAGCAATTTTCAGTTCTCTACATATTTCTTTGGATTTTAGTCCGTCTATTTCTCGCATAATGAATACCTGACGATATTTATCAGGAAGCTTATTCAAACTTTTTGAAAGAGTTTCCAAAAGTTCTTTGTTTTCGAGTACTATCAGCGGGTCTCTATCCCACAGGACAGGAGCCGCTTGCCATTGCCCTTTACCGTTATACTCGGACTCACATAGCTTCAGCCCCCCCCTTGCGGTAAAATCCCGAGTTTTTGTTTTCTTGATTTCCCGAAAATGATCCAAGATTTTGTGTTTAAGTATTCCAAATAGCCAAGTGCTTACAGACGATCGGCCCGAATAACTTTGTTTGGCCTTTAAAGCCGCTAAAAATGTATTCTGAACAATCTCTTCGGAGTACTCCTTGTCCTTTACCCGGTAAAAGGTATAGTTATAAAGTTTGTCCCCGTATTGGCTTGCCCATTGACTGCTATCAATCATGTTTAAAATCATTCATGATGAAAAATTGTTGGTATTTAATGTAGGAGCTAAAAATTACCTGTTAAAACTGCTTATTAGGTTGTTGAACATTTGCATGAGCTTCAGAATAATAATTCTTAAACCTGTGAGCTTGAATACCTAATCCTGTGAAATATTTGCCTTATCCTACGAAAACACGACAAAAACCTACAAATTAAAGGCCATCTCTTGTAATTTAATAGATTATTGAACTCTAGGAAGGAAATATGGAAAAACTTGTTAAGCTATTAACCCAATTGACGGTTAACGAAGAATTTAATTCTGAACTTCTTCCTGAAGTGAATGTTTTTCGTTGTGAAAAGCGCCTGATGCGAGCACCCAACATGCTCGATCCTTGCATAATCGTAATTGCCCAGGGGAGCAAGATCGCTTATCTCGGGGACGAAAAGTTTCCTTTTAATGCAGAAAAATACCTGGTTCTCTCGCAACCCATACCTTTTGAATGCGAAACGATGGCTACTCCAAGAAATCCTCTCCTCGGTGTTTCTATCTGCGTACAACGGGAGATACTTTATGAGTTGGTATCCAAGACCGAAAGAAAGCAAGTGGAAGGGGGAAAGAATCTAATAGAAAAGTATAGAGGGATGGGGTCCACAAATTTAGATAAAAACATGAAACTTTCCGTTGAAAGATTGCTTGCTTGTTTATTAAACCCCGATGAAACAATTATTCTCGGGCCTAGCCTGTTGCGGGAAGTAATTTATCGTGCTCTATGCGGACCTTATGGACCTGCTCTTTTTGATTTGGTAGGACATAACACCAATTTTGAGCGGATATCAAGAGCGCTAAAACAAATTCATGGTAACTTGGCTTCTCCTTTGTCTGTAGACCTGCTTGCGAGAAAAGCAAACATGAGTGTTTCTTCTTTTCATCACGCTTTCAGAGAAATTACTTTGGAAACACCTATACAATACATTAAGAAGGTTAGGCTGAATAAGGCAAAGGAATTAATCGTACAAAAAAAATTGCCTGTAAATGAGATTGCAGTTCAGGTGGGATATAGTAGTACTT
>JAYNIA010000021.1:0-43488 GCA_038108555.1 Nitrospinota bacterium
ATGCTTATCTCTATTCCCAATCCTCCAAATTTTCCTGTGGTCTCAACCTGCATTTCTTTATAAGAAGCCGGGGGCATATAACTGGTATGAGGGTCCAGAGATTTAACCATGCCTCTGATAGCCCCTTCAATCATTGAATCATTTTCAACAGGCTCAACATAATTTGACTCAATCAGAGAAAGAATCTCAGAAAAAACTTTAAGCTTGTTATAGGCATTCTTATCTGCATTTTCTTCAGCAAACAGACTTATTGTGGAAAAAAAGCAAACAAGAAATACGGTGGAAAATAAAGTGGTTTTATAATTCTTAATTAGCCTGTCCAAAATAGGGTCTCCAAATTTTAGTTTTGACTTTTCTTCTTTATTTAAATAGTACTTTCCCTAGATAAAAGGGCTATTTTTTAGCCATTTTAAACCAGGGAGTGGGTTTAATGGGTTTTCCGTTTTTTCTCAATTCAAAATAAAGGGTTTCTCCAACGAGGGAGCCCGAATCGCCACTCAAAGCAATCACATCTCCGGTCCGAACCACTTTATTTACCGATACTCGTATGGAATCCAAATGGCCATATAGAGAATGGTATTCCTTGCCATGACCAATAATTACAAGATTCCCGTATCCTTCCAGTTCCCCTGTATATAGGACTTTTCCATCAAAAATGGCTTTAACAGGAGTACCCTTGCTGGCCTTAACGTTGATCCCATTATAAACAATATAGGAATCATATTCCTTAACTCTTTTCCTCCCGAATTTGTTGAGGATGCGCCCTTTTAAGGGAAGATTGAGCCGTCCTTTTTTATCTGAAATATCCAGACCCTCACCGGAAACCAGTTTGACAAGTAATTTATCAATAAGTTTATTCAGGTTATTGGAGGCTGCGAGCAGTTCTTTTTTAGCCTTAACACTGAAACTTTTTTTCTTTTTTATATTCTTTAGAAATTTAGACTTTTCCTTTTTTGCACCTTCAATTTCCTTTTTCTTGGAACGCGTATTTCTTTCCAGCTTTACCAGTTTGGCCCGAACCCCCAACAAAGCTTTCCTATCCTCTTCAATCTGCTTTAATTGCCTTTTATACTCCTGAAGCAATTCCGCATCCTGACGGGCAATTAAATCCATATATTTGATTTGTTGCAATAAATCGGTCACGCTATTTGAGGAAAAGGCCACCTTCAATGGAAACATGGGGCCTTCTTTATATATGGATCTGAGACGAAGCCCCAGGACGGTCTTATGTTGTTTAATTTTTTGCTCCGCTTTTTTTAATCGCGGTTCCAGACTGGCTATTTTCTTTTGATTGTTCCTGAAATTCCATTGATAAATCCCTAACTCCCTTTCCTTGAGTTTCAATTGACTATCAATTTTTTGCAGTTTTTTGAGCAAGGTGGATTCCTTAGCTCCCGCATTTTTTATGGCTTTTTCCTGTCGGGCAATTTTTTTCCTTAAAGCTTTCAATTCCGCCTGTTCATCTTTTAACAAGGCATCAATTTCACCAGGTTTCGTATTATTGGCAAATCCGGGTACCGCAGTTCCCTCCAACATCAATATCAGTGCGATTAAAATAATTTTTTTAACTATTTTTTTCATTTTTTATTCAACATTCGCAAAAACTGGAAAGTCGATATATAACTGGCCATCAATCCTACCAAAACACTCAAGCCAACCAGGCCAAATAAAATGGGTTCTGCAATAAATTCGAATTCCATGGACATGGATTCAATCGATGATTGGAATTCTTTCTTTATATAAAAATGGGCTCCGCCTATCAAAGCCAAGGCTAATACAGATCCCGCAAGCCCCTGCAACATCCCTTCCAGCAAAAACGGGATTTTTACAAACCGTGGCGTGGCACCAATCAATAGCATTAACTCTATTTCGTCCTGCCTGGAGTAAATCGACAAACGAATGGTGTTGGAAATGATTAAGGTAAGCCCCAGGCACAATAAGCCACCCATGGCAAACAGAAAAATTTGGGAAAAAACGATAAATCTTTCAAAGCGTCTAATCCACTCCTCTCCATACTCAATGGACTCAACACCTTTTTGATTTTTGAGGGTTTCAGCAAGTTCTCGTATGTATAACAACCGATCTTCAGTTTCCTGAAACTTGATTTTGTATGAAGCCGGAAGCGGATTAAATTCCAGATCCAACAAGGGCTTTAAGTTGTCAGACATATTGGATTGAAACTCCTCCCACGCTTCCTCCCTTGTAATCTCGTCAAAAGAGTCAACCTGTGGTGCATTTTTGATGAGTTCCTTCAAATTTTCTTTATCCGCAGGGGTAATATCGTCGACCAAATATACAATGAGTTGCACCTGTCGATTCCATTTAGACAGGAAGCCATTCAAATTAAAGAACAGCATTAAAAACAAACCCAGGATAGCAATAGATATGGTTATAGTTGCTACGGAAAGAAAAAAGGTCTGCTTGTTTTTCAAAATATTTGAAAGAGTCGTTCTAAACCCACTCAATAAAGTCTGCATAGCTAATCTCAAGACCTGACAACTTTACCGCGATTAAGATTAATCACACGATGGTTCCCCAACCTGACAATCTCCTGACTATGAGTTGCAAAAATAATCGTGGCACCCTTTCTATTTAACTCTTCAAACAGCTTAAAAATTTCAATGGAAATTTCGGGATCCAGGTTTCCCGTGGGTTCATCGGCAAGAATAATCGAGGGTTCATTTACCATTGCCCTTGCGATAGCGATCCTCTGCTGCTCTCCCCCTGACAAATAAGCGGGGTAAACATCTTTCTTAGGGGTCAATCCCACATTCTTCAAAGCTTCCCAGGTTTTAAAGCGAATGGTTTTTCTATCTCGGCCTATCACTTCCTGTGCAAAGGAAACATTCTCAAAAACGGTTTTATTGGGAAGCAGCTTATAATCCTGAAAAACAACACCCATGGATCTTCTGAGGGTATAAATATTCCTATGGGTTAATTTTCCAACATTGATTCCACTGACCAGAACCTGTCCCTTTTCGAATCGCTCCCAACCAAACAATATCTTTAAAACGGTGGTTTTTCCTGCTCCACTGGGGCCCGTCAGGAAAACGAATTCTCCCTTTTCGATTTCCATGGAAATATTATCCAAAACCGGATTCGACCCGTCATACATTTTTACAACGTCAAAAATCTGGATCATTGAAATTTTTACGATACAGGGTGAAACGAGACCACCCTTTCAGGAAGGCAAATTAAGAATTTTCCTGTGGGTTTATATGAGGGAGATTGTTTTCATCTTCCAAAATAAAGTCTGCGCTGGAAATATTTTCGGTGGTGTATTCCAGTGGGAGCATGGAAATCATTCCGGAACCATAAAATTTCCTGATTTGGTCGTCACTTAATAGATCAAAATTTATATATGTTTTAATAACCAGTCTTTCATTTTCCAATTCGTATGCAAAAACACCTTCGGAGCATGTCAGATAACCTTCATTTTCACCAAAGGACAAAATAGCTTCATTCAATAAAACATCCAGTTGGATAATACAATTATCCTGGGTGTTCATTCGCTCGCTAAAACGGTCCACACAATGGGAAGTGTAGTAAACCTGGGGCAATGAAAAAGATTGGCGCAACTTTCCCTTATCTGTGGACTCTGTTTGAACAGGAGACACCACAGCACTAAAACCTTGCTTCGAAAAATTGATTAAAAACAGGATATCCTTGCCAAATCGCTTGCTGACCTTTCGGGTCATGTCTTCAATAAATCTCTGCCGTTTTCTAATCGAGATTTTCCCTGAAGAACGAAACTTTTTCTTAAATTCCGATTTTAAAAAGTTTTCAATTTGAGATTTTTTAAAGCTGAAATAACGATCCTGAGGCATGATGACTTTGCGGTTTTTTAGTCCCAACTAAATTCTACCTATACAATAGATTAAATATTACCATAAGAAAAGGTATTTATAACCTATTGAAATATTTACATTTTTTTTATAATATTCCCCGAATTTCTTAATTATTTTAAATTTCTTTTCAGGGGCTCTGTTTTCCCTGGTACCAACCGTAATCCTTTGCATGTTAGACTATTATTTATGAATCCCACCCCTAAAATTTTCCTTATGCTTTTAGGCGCAACTCTGATTTTTCACACCGCCTTGAACTACATGATTGACAACATTGAAGAGTTTGAAACGGTACCCCTACCCCCAAAAAAGATAAAAAAAATAAGCACTTATAATCCCACTATTCAGGTTAATGCTAAAACCAAGGATTCATGGATGCTGGTCAACTTCGCCACGGGAAAAACTCAATCTGTAAAAGATGATGATTCCGGGAAAAAGGCTTTCCAAAATATCAATTGGGATCTGGGTTTCAGCAGGACCAAGATTATTTCCAATGGTGGAGCCACCAACCCTCAGGGACAAACCGGCGCTATCAACCTGGGTGCCGTGGATTTTGATAATGTAAGAAAAGCCCCTCAACAGGGCTATGTCAAAGACAAAATTTCATTTGGTAGCTTGATCAATAAAGAATTGTCTGACTGGTACAATTACCGAACGAGAACGCATAATATTGAATCCAAGAAAAATGTTTACATAATCAAGCTTGCTGACAACCGTTTCATGAAAATGCGGATTTTAAATTATTACTGTGGAAAAAAAGACGAGGACTGCAGAACCACCATGTGTTCCAGACAACAAGCAGCGTGTTTAACAGTGGAGTATGTCCTGTCCGAAAATGGAACCAACCAATTTCCTCTAAACATGGCAGATTCCAAAATTGTCTCTAATATTGACTCTGCTACAAATATTAATTGATAAAAAACCTTTTCATTTTATTCGTTGCTGTTTTTCTTTTAGGTTGTAATGAAAACAAACAACCTGGCGAAATGGTTAAAATCCCTGCCGGGGAATTTGTCCTGGGGTTTGACCCGGCAAATGAACTTATCCCATTCATGTCGGATAAAACGGCTGGACTCAATGCACAGCCCAAACAAAAAATATTTCTCGAATCGTTTTATATTGACCGATACGAAACAACCTATGAAGACTTTATAAAGTTCAAACCCAAGGCAAAATATTCTACCCATTCTCCAAATGAACCAGTCCGGGGTGTGAGCTGGTATGAGGCCGATGCTTATTGCCACTTTATTGGAAAAAGGTTGCCTACAGAATTTGAATGGGAAAAAGCTGCAAGAGGAAAGGACAATCGACTTTTTGTCTGGGGAAACGAGTTCAAAAAAGAAAACGCAAACTTTTCCAAAAAGGTTATTCCTGTTAGCCAAAAAAACAACGACAAAAGTCCGTATGGGGTTTGGGGAATGAATGGGAATGTATCAGAATGGACCAGCAGTTGGTATCTCCCTTACCCCGACTCTTCTCACGAGGATGAAAATTATGGAAAAAAATTCAAGGTTACGCGTGGCGGTTCATTTTTTAAAAGAGACCATGGCTTCATGAAGGAGTTTGCCATGATCCCTTATAGAAATATTTCCCCTTTGAATGCAAGGTTCTGGGATACCGGCGTACGCTGCGCGCGTTCAGAATAAAAGGCTATCCCTCACTCACATTTTCATCTGGTATCGGATCGGAAGGGCTGCTTTCCGAGCTTGGCCGGACATATGGAGCCGGAAGCGGAATTAGGGGAGCCTCAACTTTATCCGGCAATCCTTCAAATTGACTTTCTTCTGATTTTATAGGACTCGTTGTCGACGCTGACTCCTCTCCAGAGGCAGAAGGCTGTTCCCCACCCGTCTTTTTGCGGGAGTTGTAAGGCCTTCTTCCCCTTCCCCTGCTTTGTCCCCTTCTGGAAGACTGCTTTCTTCTCGAATACCGATGTTTTGGCTTTGTAGTAGTCTTTTCGCCATCGGCTTTCTGAGCATCCTCACTCTGGACTTTGAATTGGCCAGCCTCTTCACCTGAAAGTTCTTTTTCCGTTTTTCTATCCGAGGTTTTGGTTTCTTCTTCCAACTCCTCCTCTTTGGTCTCTAGAACTTCAAACTTAAAATTTTCAAAAGCCAAATCAGGTTGGCTGATGAATTTAAAATCCAATTGATATTTTTCTTTAAGGTCGGCAATGGCCTCCATTTTATGATTCAATAGATAGGTGGCCACTTCTGAGGATATTTCCAAGGAAATTGCTTTCACATTACCTTTGGCTATTAACTCCTGAATTTTTCTAAAAACAAGCAACACAATGGAGTTGACCGACCTAACCACCCCTGAGCCTTTGCAATGGCTGCATTCATCGAATATTCCGTCTTTTACGGGTGGTGAAATTCTTTGTCGGGACATTTCCAATAGCCCAAACTTGGAAATGCGTGACAGATTGATCCTTGCCTTGTCTGTTTTACAAGCCAGTTTCAATTGTTTTTCAACAGCTGCCTTGTTCTTTTTCTGGTACATATCAATAAAATCGATAACAACCAATCCGCCCAAGTCCCGCAATCGTAATTGCCGTGCAATTTCTTTAGCCGCCTCCAGGTTTGTGGTGACTGCTGTCTCCTCTAAATCCAACCCCCCTTTTGTTTTCCCGGAATTCACATCAATAGAGGCCATGGCCTCTCCAATATCTATTACGATTGATCCTCCCGATGGCAGGGGAACGTTTCGTTCATATATAGACTCAATTTGCTCTTCTACCTTATATTCGGAAAAAAGCGGGCGGGTTTCTTTATAGAGTTTTACAAGATTTCTGCTACGTGGCATGACCAGTCTTGCAAAGTCCTTTAACGCCTTGTAAGACTCGCTACTATCGACAATGATTTGGGATGTATCGCTGGAATAATGGTCGCGAACCGTTCGAACGACTAAATCCGGTTCTTTATAAATCAAGTAGGGAGCCGCAGTGGTATCGTCTTCCAGGGAACTTTGGATTTTTTCCCAAACCTTAAGGAGCATTTGCAGGTCTTTCTGCAGTTCATTTTTGTTCCGACCCACTCCTGCGGTACGTATGATCAACCCAAGATTATCGGGCAGATTAAAATCGGCAACAATATCCTTTAGTTTTTTCCTTTCAGATTCATCTTCAATCTTTCGTGAAACGGCACTTCCCTGGCCCTGCATCAAAACCAGAAAACGACCTGGAATACTGAGAGCGTTATTCAAAGAGGGCCCCTTCGCATCCCGGCTTTCCTTGACCACTTGAACCAGAATCTTTTGCCCACGCATGAGGACGTCCTGAATCCTTGTTTTCGCCTTTTTTTCGCCAGTATGGCAGTAGGATTCTTTTAGGACATCCTTAAACGGTAAAAAACCAAATTTTTTGTTACCAAAATCGACAAATGCTGCTTCTATTGAGGGTTCAATTCGATTAATGACCCCTAAATAAACATTGCCTTTAATTTGCTCTCTTGAAGAATGTTCGACTATATAGTCATCGATCACATTGTTGTTTAAAATAACCGCACGACATTCTTCGGGATGCTGAGCGTTAATTAGCATCACCTTTTTGTTTCCTGTAGTTTTTTTCATAGATTCGTTCCTGTTTCTCCCCTTTTCTCTTTTCGTAGGACTCTTTTGCAAAGCATTGAGGTTGGAATTTGTAAAGCTTGCATTTCACACAGGAAGCTTTATAATTCAATAAGTTATGGATATTTCTGAATTGCCTTGCTGGTCGGAACCATAGCTAATGGTCTGAGGAAAGGAATGAAGAGTGTTTTTGTTTGGCTGTTTCCCAGTAGAAATGCCTTAAAGAAATTCGTTATATACTTTTACTCACAATTCTAAATTATTATTAAAAAAACTTTTTTTCTAATTTATTAAAATAAAAAACTTTAAAAATTAAAGTTTGTGAATTTAACTTTTTTGTAAAAACTGCAAAATCTGAATTGCATCATACCATCCTAAGCACTTATAGTGAAATTTTATTCGGAATATCAGGAGTCCAAAAATATAAATTTAATATTTAATCCTTAAAATAAAACTACTTATCTATCCTTTTGATTTTTTTGTAATTATAAGGCAATGACTATGGAAAACAAGGAAACATCGAATCTCATCGGCATGGCGCAATTGGCCGATCTAAAACCCTCTGATCTACGCGGGAAAACCATATTTATAAGATGTGATTTCAATGTTCCTTTAAGACATACTTCCAAAGGATTGTATCGCGTTGCTGATGATACCCGAATTCGTCGGTTTCTGGATCTTACCTTTAAAAAAATACATGAGTTGACTGAGGGCGATTGCCGAATAGTAATTGGCTCCCATTTGGGACGACCCCATAAGAATAAAGATCATTCTGGTTGGGATGGAGTATTCAACATTCAATTTGTATGCTCGCATTTTGATACTCTGATTCGCAGGGTTTACGGAGACACTTATACCATTTTCCCCCCTGAGACACTGGACTCTCACATGAAGCACTCCCTTGAAATAGTCGCGCATAAAAGACTTCCACCGGGGGGAATCAAATTCCTTCCCAATTTAAGGTATCTTCTTGATCCTAAAAATACAGACCTCTATCGAAAAGAATTTATCGCTAAACTCGCGGATATTGCAGATGTATATATCAATTGCGCCTTTGGCTGTAGTCACCGCATTACAAGAAGTATCAAGCTTCTTCCTCAAATGATGCGGGCAAATGACAAAAAGGTTGTTGCAGGAGTTTTACTGTATGAAGAAATCAACCGCCTTGGGGCCTTTGCTGGAAAGGTTTTGGCCAACCCTAAAAAAACCATGGTGATAGCCGGTGGCTCAAAAATTACTGACAAAATCAAAATCTTACAGCAGTTTGTTGAAACGGGTGTGCATTCCATCTTTATCGGTGGAAAAATGGCAAACTCTTTTCTTATGGCTCAGCAACAAAAAGATTTGCTTAAACCTTTCAGCCTTGAAACGATTCCCGTAAAACTGGCGAGTTCGGAAGCAAACGAAAATCAGGAGCTATTGGATGAAGTAAACCTGGCAGAAAAAATACTTGATCTTGCTGAAGAGAAAAAGGTTTCCATTATTCTATCCGAGGACTACAAAGTTGTTTCGGAATTTAAGTCAACTTCATTCGAAAACAAAACCACCCTCGATTTTTCAAAGGAAATCCAACTGGATCTTGGAGAGAAAACAATCACCCAATTTGAAGAAAAACTAAAAGGAATTGAAAATGTATTTTGGAATGGCCCCCTGGGTGCCTACGACCATCCAATAAGCACCAATTACGCAGAAGGATCTCTTGAAATTGCAAAACTTTTATTTAGAAATGCCATTCTCAACCCAAACCTTTCAATTGTAATTGGAGGCGGAGATTCAGCCGCTATCCTGAATAAAATCGGCGGAAGCGAATTAAAGAAAATGATCAAACGGCAAATTGGAAAAATCATTCCTTCGACCGTTAATCGGAATCAGATATCCATTGATTTTCTGGAAAATGACTCCTATCAATTATGGAATTATTTTGCCAATAACTTTTTTGTTTCCACCGGTGGCGGCGCATCTTTGGAATTTCTGGAAGGGTTTCTCGCCGGCGAAGCTCAAGGGGATATGGCTTCTTATCTTCCCGGAACAGCCACCCTCATGGAACTATGCGTACTATAAGGCAGGTTGCGCTGCAAGTTGCTCTTCATGCTGCAAAAGGATTTCAATCATCCTGTTTGATTCCTTTTTAAGCAACCCATAACATTTTCTACTTTCAACACTCAATTGACAGACATCAGTTCCTGTCAAATTTTCTTTCCTTTTGCTGAACATATCTGTGATTGGCTTTAACTCCGGGTGTGCCATCCCCGTCAACTCAATTTTCTCATCCAATTTATCGATATCCTCACCAAACTTTACCAGCATGGCTGGGCGCGCACGTTTTACAGATGCGTTCTTTACAATTTCCTCACAAAGCCCTATTCCTTTTTGCCCAAAACTTGCAATTTCCTTTAGCAAGTGGATTTTTTCTTCCAGCGTTTCCGAAAAAATTTCCAATTCTGGAGGACCAAAATCGTTCAACCTGTCTTTTATTAAATCAATTTCGGTTCTTGTTTCTATATCCAGAGTCTCTCGCCATAGAACGGCATAGGCCATTCGAAAAATATCGGCCCAAGCTAATGGGTGTTTAATTAAAGGTTTTAAGCTAACCAATCCCTGAGAGGATTTTACGGTTTCATAAATATTTAATTCCTCAACTCCCTCCAAATCTTCAGGCAAAACCCACGTTTTATGTTCATCACGCTTTTCTATAAAGGATAAAATATGTTCAGGAGAAACTTTATCAATACATATTATATTATTGCAATGAACCCCATAGCTACAGGGAGCGCATGAAATCCGCGCCTGAAAAATTAGATGCCCCTCTGAATAAGGAGCTGTTTCAAATGGATGTGCATGAGCAAAAAATAATCCGATAATTGGAGTATCCAACGCCGCAGCCAGGTGCATGGTGCCGGTATCATTGGTAACCAGAAAATCGCACCCTTTTAGCAGATGCGTCAATTCCTGCAAATCTGTTTTTCCGGTTAAATCAGTTATATTTGATTTGTCTTTTACCAAGGCCATCATGTCCTGGGCAGATTTACTTTCTGATGCGACTCCAAAAAGTAATATTTGGGCGTCTAGTTTTTCTGTCAATAAATCTGCCAACTTTGCAAATGATGCGGTCGACCATCTTCTATTTTCAAGACTGGATCCAATTTGAAACCCGATAATCCTTTTTACTCCGACTTCAGATAATTCTTTCAATATTTCATTTTCTCTTACTATTTTGTTTTCAATGACTTTAATTTCTTTCCCTGCCAGATTAATTCCTCCACTTCGGGAAAAAATTTCAACCAGATTATAATCATTGAAAGTCCGGTTAAACGGTTCGGTTCCAAAATATTGCATCCAGGGATGTCCTGTCATTCGGTCCCCAGTACCATTACAATGAAATCCAATAATATCTTTAATTTTTAAATAGTGCACCATCAGGGCACTTAACCTTGAATGGCTCAAGTTCACTAATAAATCATAGGATTCGTTTCGAATCTTATTCAATTCTGCTTCAAGATATCTGTAAATTTTTACCCAGGACTTGTCCTTCCACTCCTCCGCCTTCTTAAACTGTCTCAAGTTCAGTACCAGGGAGTGGTCTATGTTCGGAATCAAAGAAACCGCTCCTTCAAAGTCGCTGGAAACCATCAATGTAATATTTGCATCGGGATGCTTTTCTCTAAGACCATTAATTAGAGGAGTTGTCTGAATCAAATCTCCCATCCTTGTCAGACTCAAAATAAGTATCTTTTTAGCCACGGCTATACTTTCTCCTGTATTAACTGATCCAACATCATGATCAGAGTTTCATTGTCGTCCAAATCGCCCTCGCCCTCATGAATTCTTTTGGCCATGGTCTTCAATGAAAAATTCTTCGTTCCTTCAAATTCCTTTAAATACGCTCCTAACTTTGTATCTTCCCCTGCTTTGGATATGCAATAAGCTAAAGGATCAAGCCGATTCTCTTCAATATTGTTTAACATATCCAACCGATTGGTGAATATATGAATGAGCAATTCCTGCATACGATGTTCAATCGTATGCTCACTCAATACCCGTTGATAGGAACGCTGAGCAATCACATCTCTCAAATCTGAGTTTTGAAGATAAAATTCAATTTGTTCCTTCATTTCATCGAGAGATTTAAAAACAATTATCTCTTCATTAACCTTGAACAAGTTTATTAAATCTGACCGGTCATCCAACAACTGAAACCCTTTACAAGCTGCTATTTCGAAAGTTCTGGGGTTTACAAAATCTCCTTCAGGATTAATCCCATAATGATAGGAAGAGGAATGAAGATTTAAATTAATTTTTGCGGCATTGTAGATATCTACGGTTTCTTCTGTGGTAATACGTTTATTGTTATTCTGAAGCCTTTTTCCTAATGGAGTTTCAGTATTCCAGCCTGTTCCCCATATTTTAAAATCCATACCGAGCAACCTGGGAAAAGACTGAACTCGGTTGTGATATGCGGCTCCCATGAAAGAAATATCGGCTCCATAAAGAGCTTTCTTCTCTACCGACAAATCCAAGGGACGATGCATGGGAGTGTGGGCAGCTTGTGGGAGATAATAACAATCCTTAACACCATTTTTTATTAACTGTGAATGGAACTCCTCTTTTTGCAGCGTAAAGAAATGATCATACGCGCTAGACACTTCTTTCCAATAAGTGAGTGTCCTGAAGTCTTCAACAAACCAAAACGCAATGGGAATATTTAATTCTTTTAAGCGATGGATAGCATTAGGAGTCAACGGTGCCTGAGCTAAAGCAAGAATCAGGTCTGGGCGAAACTCTGCAGCTTTAGCCGCAGTCATTTCTCCCATCAGGCTCATTAATTTTTCCGATAATACCTCTGCATTGGTTTTAACCTGTGTTGCTTCTTTGAGGGAAAAAAAACCATCTGCAAACTTATCACAATCGACTGTTTCCACCTCATGTCCAAGTCCTTTTAAAGCCTCGCTGCAATAATTGGCGGTAGGTAAAGATCCCCCATATATGGGTTTAACGACTAAAATGCGCAATGATTTATTATCTATAAAATCTCTTGCATTTAAGCCTTTATCGATCTGTTCATAATAAGCCTCCCCTATTCGTATTGAAGGAGTATGTTTAAAAATTTTCCATTGTGATGGTTCGAAACGCGCCAACAAGCTAGCAGGGGTTTCTGCAATTCTAAAACGGACTCCCGGTAAAAAAGGAGTAAGGTCGATAGATTCCAAAAAAGCCCTAAAAACAGACATCAAAGGTTCTATAACCGTTACCTCGGAGTGCTTGAGCATGGGCAATATGTGGTAACCAAAACCCAGGCCAAAAACAACGGTCCGGGACTGGTCATCATATTCGAATTCCCGAGTCAACTGCTCTCCTTCTTTAAGAGGATAATACTGGCTGTGGAGATTGATCCCGCCAATTTTAGGTACAGGCAAACCTTCTTTGGACAAGCTGACGACCATATTTTCCGGGCTTTTTATCACCCTTACCCGTTTTGCAAGAGCTGGATCATGCTTCTCAAGGAGTTTTATATTTTGTTCAAAAAAATTCATCTAGCTATTTAGTCCACCGAAACCGTTCGCACATTGTTTTTGAAGTCCAGGGCTAATTTATAGTTCGGATCAATTATTAAAACATCCTCTACGGTGCGGAGCGAATCCTCGATTTTACCCATTTTGTATTCAATGCCAGCCAAAGTGAACAGCATGTTGATATTTGCTGGATGAAGTTCAAGAAATCGTTTTAAATATTTATATGCATTTTCAAAATTTTCTGTTTTGTACGAAAGCTCGATCAGTGATTTATTTGCCAGCAAATTCTCAATATTCAACTCCAGTGCCCGACAAAAATGGTTTTCGGACTGCTGGTATTCGTTTAAGTCTGATTTCAAAATACCCAGGGCGCAAAAAGCTTTGTCACTTTTGGGGTTTAGATCGACGGCTCGATTTAAATGGATTTCAGCTTGTTTTAGATTTTTTCTAAAAATTTCAAGGATTCCCAACCCCAACCAGGCTTTATAGTTTTGGGAGTCATGAGTTTTTGCTTTGATAAAGCTTTCTTCTGCTTTATTTGGATTTTGCAGTCTCATATAACAATTTCCAACTCCTACCAGTGCTTCTGAGCTAGTAGGATGGGCTTTCAGTACTCTCTCATAACTTTTTAAAGAAGTTTCATAGTTTCCCTCTTCAAAATAATTTGCAGCTTCTGTTAAAAGTGTTTCCATAATTTTACTTTGATCCTCATCAGGATTTATGGTTTGGTTTAATGATGCCACTTTTACTTTTTTGGCAACGATTTTATATTGAAAAACGAAAAACCTTCGGATCTCTTCAGGAGTTAATTGATCAATAGATAGTCGACCAAATTTAATTGCAGAATGTTTTCCATTTGAAAAATTGTTATATTGTGGGTCCAGTGTTTCTTCCACATGTTGGATTCTAAGCCCAGCTTCCTCCATCAATTTTTCTATTTCTTTATAAGTAAAAAATCTGAGATGGGTTTCATCCAGTATCCCTTCCTTCTGATAAGTCCAATTACCTTCAATTAACTGGTGGACCACCCCATAAAATTGAACGTTAGGAATACTCATAACTACGGTTCCGTCTTCTTTTAGAACTTTATTTACCTTTGTCAACGCGGAAAGCGGATCCACCAGATGTTCCAAGACATCTGCAAAAACCACACAATCAAATGCAGAGGGGCTGTAGGGCAGATCCATACTTTCAATATTCCCGGTGATTACATCATCCAATCCTTCTCGGGCTTTCTCTGCAGCCGATTCGTTCATTTCTATCCCGGCCACAAAAACACCATGTCTCTTTTTGAGTTCACGGCCTGTCATACCTTCTGCGCAACCCACCTCCAGGATACAATTAGCGTCTTCCGGTATCAGTGGTAAAAGATCATGGCGGATATTCTTGTAATAGTTTTCAGGTTTATCGGTAGCACTTGAGTTATGATTTGAATCGGACATGTTTTTATCTAGGACAGATATCAAATCCCTAACTCGATGTTGGTAGGTATGTTTATCCAAGACTTCCTGACGGCCCTGTTCAGCAATGAGCTGTCTTTCGTCGTCATGTTTCAAATAATATGAAATCTGTTCATTGATTGTTTCATCGTTGTAAAAAACGAGATGTTTTTTATCCTCAAACATCTCTTCAAGTCCACTGCCTTGAGCAGGGTCCGTCAATAGCATACTCCCAGAACACAAGGCCTCAAAAACCCTCATATTAAGATCACTATTAATGGCGTTATTGAAGACAATTTTAGATTGAGAGTAATGCTCGGCCATTTCTTCCATGAACTTTCGTTCACAATTCAAATCAAAACTGGAGCCAATTTTTTCTAGAAGAGCTTTTCGGCGATTCCAGGTTTGGGGGATGGTTCCTACAAAGCCCACATCCCAATTTTTATCCACTTCCACCTTTCCGTGAATATCAGGATCACAGGCCAAGGGAAGCCAGAAAACATTCTCTATTCCCTCCGCTTCCATTTTTTCTACATAGGATTTTTGTGCCAGAAAGACAAAATCAAAATTTCGAGCTATCTCAACATGCTTCTCGTAGTTAATATGAGTGTCTATCAGGTAGCAAACTTTTGGCAGGTCATGATTCTTTAAATCGGTTGGGACCCCACTTAAACCCGTCTCTACCCATAAATAAAAATCAGGATTCCATCCATGTGGTAGCTGATCCAACACTTCCTTTAAAGATGTGTTATTGCTTCTTGGAATATCTTGCGGCGTTACCTCCCACTTCAAGTTTTCCAGGTTCCAGTTTTTAATTATTTCATCATTTATTTGGGCTCCACATGTCATTACATTATGATTTTTTCTTAAAGCCCGTTCCAGGTAATGTGCGGTTGTGGCTGGATAGGAAACAAAATCCATCAAAATATTTTTTCTGGATTTTTCGGAGAAAGGCTGTGAATCTGCCTGAATATTGATGCCGGTTTTTTTCAGGAAATCCTTGATAGCGGATTCAACAACTCCATTCCAGGATTGCAGGAATTTATGGATTGGGAATTTCTCAGAAACAGTTCGTCTGGCGTTTTTACCCATTCGTTCTGCCAGAACAGGGTCCTTCATCAAGATATCAATACATCGATTCAAATATTCAGGGTCGTCAGAACAAAACCCATTTTCACCATCCAGAATCGGACTTGTTTTATTGGATGAAGCAATAACCGGCATTCCGGTTGCCATAGCTTCCAGCATGGCCATGTTGTAGCCATCTTCATATCCATCAACCGTGGTATTTAAATAAACCCGGTTATTTTTGTATTGATTAAGAAGATCTTCAAACCCGTCTGAAATTCGTGAACCCGGAATTTCAGGGTTCATTCCCAGGGTCAACAGAGGATGATTTCCCACCACTTGCTCACCAAACGAATAGCCCATCATCAAATCACGTTCTTTGAGCAAATTTCCTACACGTAATACCTTTTTCGTTTCCCCCGTATAACCTCCATATTCTGAAATATCAAATCCGGGTAAGATAATACTTCCTTCCATGTTCCAATCCGCTTGCTTCATTGGAGAAATGAAAACCCTGGTAGTCCCTTCTAACAAAGGAGTAATTTTATCTAAATACTCTTCTCTATCCACCTTCCCTTTTCCAAGCCCTATTTCCGTGGTCAAGGCATTGTGAAAAACAATCACTTTGGGGAGTGAATAATCCTTTACCGCTATGAGATCTTTTACATTGTGTGCAATAATGCAATCGATTTCTCCCTGCTCGAGTTTATTTTGAGCTTGTATCATGGAAAGCAACTCAAAATTATTTGGAAGAGGACGCATTTTTTGGTCCCACTTTCTAAAATTTTCAGGGGCAATTTCCGGTTCCACAACGAGAAAATCATGATCCATTTTTGATAAAAGACAAAGATAAGGCTCGTGCCAATTGAAGGTTAGAATTTTCAATTTCATATAGAGGGAGGCTCCAGTTAATATTCATCAATCCTTTATATTTTCGGAGAAATTCCTGAATCACTTAACCCCAATTATTTTGGGCGTTTCATAGAGATTTCGGGCCTTGAAAGGATTCCCTGATTTTTGAGACAAAACAGCAGTTTTTACATCTAATAATCCTGAGGGAAGCAACCCGAAAAAGAGCAATGCAAATTAAAATAATCATTTAATTTCATATAGTTAAAAAAGATATCCTATAAATCATGTTATCCGATCCAAATTCGAAAAAGATTAAAAACCGCGAAAAATTAATCGAATATCGAAAGGCTTTTAAAGAAAAAAACCCCATGCCAGATGAAGTTCCCCAGGGAGAAGGCGAGTTAAATCGGGATGGGAACCCTAAAGTTCCCCCCGGACAAAAAGTCGTCGAAAGCTGGCCGGTTCTGGATTTGGGGGTCACCCCTGAGCTGGATGAGTTTAATTGGAATTTGACCGTCTCAGGGCTTGTGAAGCATGTAAAAACCTTCGATTGGGATGCTTTCCAAGAGCTCCCACAAACCAAGGATGTTTCTGACTTCCACTGTGTGACCACCTGGAGCCGAATGGACAATCGCTGGGAGGGAGTTAAATTTTCAGATATTGCGGCCCATTGTGAAGTTTTGCCCAGCGCGAAATTCGTATTTATAAAGGCCTGGGATGGCTATTCCACAAACCTACCACTTGAAGAGGCCATGAAATACGATGTTCTGCTCGTTCATAAATGGGAGAACCACCCCCTCACAAGAGAACATGGCGGGCCTGTGCGCATGATTACCCCTCAACTCTATGCCTGGAAGGGTGCGAAGTGGATTGGGGAAATTATTTTTCGGGATTATGATGAACCCGGATTCTGGGAAAAAAGAGGCTATTCAAACACAGGCGAACCCTGGCTAAATGATAGATACTCTTGATGGACCTTCAGGTTACTCGAAAAGTCTTTAGTTTTTGAAAGGACTCGGAATCCATAATTACCTTCACACCTGCATCCCCTATCCCCGTATCAAACATGAGTAGCGTTTCAATATTTGTCAGGGTTTTGGTTTTAGCCAGATACTGCGCCGAATCCAAATGGAGGTAGTTCCTCGCAAGGTTAAGGTGTTTGACCCTTTGCAACACCTTGGATTTTGCAAGAATCTTTATCCCCTTTACAGTAAGATCCGTTCGGTACAGATTCAACTTCCTTAAATTGGCAAATGCCTTAGCTTTGGCCAAAGCAATTACCGGTTCATCTCCAATGGGGTTTTCCTGGAAAATCAGCACCTGCAGTTTTCGAAAATCTTCACAACCAATAATCGCCATTGCGCCCATAGGACCAATATTGTTGTAGCGCAGGTCGAGCAAGGATAAGTTGCTAATGAAGTTTGCCCCGGGCAACTCCTTAATTCCCCTATCAGAAATATTATTGTCACCCAAATACAAACGCTTAAGGTTTGGAAATTTTTCGCTACGGAATAAATGATGGGCGCCTCTCCAAGTTAATTTATTCCTGCTAAGATCCAGATTCTCTATCTCAAAGTCCCTATTGGTGTTTACCAAGGCCTCTACCCCTTCATCACCAATAAACTTTCCATTCAACTCCAAAGCTTCGCCATCCTCGGAGAGGCATTCATCTATTACTCGGTTGATATAATCAAGTTTGGTGGGAGTAACCACTTTAATTTCTCCTCGGTTTCAAATTGACCGAACAGCGAAACCCGATATCATTAAATCCTCTGGACAGGGGATAGCTCCAATCCCGATACCCCGAAGCCATGGCCTTTACGGAATCCGACCAGGATCCCCCTCTTCTGACTTTCATAACCCCATTCGCAGGTCCCCTTGGGTTATGAAGAATGTCTGCATAATAAAACCGAACTGAAAACCAGTCACTCACCCATTCCCAAACATTTCCTGCCATATCATAAAGCCCGTTATTATTTGGAGGAAAACTGCCTACAGGAGATGCCTTATCCTGCAATTTCAAGCCACCTCTGGCGGGAGGATCCATAAGGTCAAACCCAGTACCCCAGGGGAATTCGCATCCATTTCCGTTTCCAGCGGCCCTTTCCCATTGTGCCTCAGTTGGGAGAGACTTTCCGATAAGATGACAGTAATCTGCCGCTTCATACCAGCTTATTTTGGATACGGGACAGTCATCACAATCGGAAAAAATACTTCTTCTTAAACCATGCTCGGGGAAAATTGATTCAAATTGTTTATTGGTAACTTCGTATTTATCTATCCAGTAGGCATCTAAATGCACCGTCTGTTCCGGAGCACCATGCTTGGGGCCAAACTGATTGCAACCTCTCTTAAAGGTTCCCGACGGGATCATCACCATACCATCAATCACCTTTGATTCTTCTGCAAAAGCAGAAAATATACCCGTAAACGATAGAAACATAAAAACTATAACTGCAACAGGCATAATCTTATCTTGATAGAGAGTTTTAGACGAAACCTCGTCATCCACGAAGTTGTTGCAATATCGCCAATGTGGCCCGGGACCTGTTCAAAGTATAAAAATGAATTCCCGGAGCTCCTGATTCAAGCAGTTCCCTGCATTGCTCAATGGCATGATTTATGCCAACCTCTCTCACTTTTTCCGGATCATCCTGAAGCCCTTCAAACTTGGAAAGAAGCGAATCAGGTATGCTGGCACCACACATCTTGGTAAAACGCTGACTTTGTTTTAAATTGAGTATAGGCATAATGCCGGGTATAACCGGGACTTCTATGCCTTCATTCCTGGCCCGGTCCATGAAATCAAAATAAAATTTGTTATCAAAAAATAATTGCGTGATAAGAAAATCAACTCCTGAATCTACCTTGCGCTTAAGGTTATCCATGTCAAGTTGTAGATTCGGACATTCAATATGACCTTCCGGGTAGCAAGCGCCCCCAACACAAAAAGAGAATTTATTTTTTATAAAAGAGGTCAATTCATTGGCGTAACCAAACCCCCCCTCGGTTTTCACAAACTGCTCTTCTCCTTTTGGCGGATCCCCCCTTAAAGCAAGGACATTTTCTATCCCACTATCCTGCAAACTTTCCAGGACGGAAACAATTTCATCCTTTTTATGCCCAACGCAGGTCAGATGGGCCATACTTTCTATGCCAATTTCATTTTTTATTTTACCAACCAGGTCTACCGTTTTAGAACGGGTGCTTCCACCCGCTCCATACGTGACGGAAACAAAGGCTGGCTTAGCCGGTTTCAGCTGTTCGATGGTTTCAAATAAACTTTGAAAACCTGCCTCATCTTTTGGTGGGAAAAACTCAAAAGAAAAAACGCGGGACGAAGACTTTAATTTTTCACTAATTTTCATTCCTTCGATAGTAACATAGGAATATTAAGAATTGAAGGAATGACTTTTCAATGGTTTATCGGAATTCAACTTTAAGCCTCTGCGCTTTCATAAATTCCGAATCTTTTGAGGTAAGATATAAAAGAAACCACATCGACCAATTCAACGGGTTCTTCATCGATCGACCGAATAGCTTCATCTGAAAAATAACCGGTAGTAATGAAAATGCCGCGAGAAGCCCCCTCCCCCTTAACCGTATCCAAAAAGCCCTTAACTTGAATGGCATTTATAGTTTGACCGGGAGGGTCAATGATACAAAGAGCAAGATAAGCACCCCCAACGACGGGAGTCTCATCATTCATTGCTATTTCAAGTTCATGGTCATTGGCCCAAACCGAATGCACATATTCGAGATTAAATTTCTCAAGGAACTCTACGCATTTCTCTTTGAATGCATCGGGGTCCCTTAGGAATTTTGGAACATCGCTGGGACTATCGAAATGGATTTTTTCCTGCGGAGTTGGAGGGGAGACTTTCTTTAAAGAGAAAATTAGGATGATACCAATAATAAAAGCGCCAAAAGTGATTACGAATATCGCCACTTACTTTATCATTTCATCCCAAATTTTTTCTTTTTTGCCTTGTTTAATCCACTTGTCATTTGCGATCATTTGCTTTACCGCAATCCAGAACACCCAGCCCACAAAAATGAGCATGGTTCCAATGGGAATATTGTCAGGTTTGGTTGCGATTAACAGAAAGTTTTCGAGACCTGTATTTTCCATGATTCAATCCTTATCGCAATAGAAGCTTAGTTAATTATATAAATGAAAATTAAGAAGAGGCAATTTTATTCGTCCTCTTCCTCCTCTTCTTCACCTTCGTCACCACCCTCATCGCCACCTTCATCACCGCCTTCATTCTCTTCACCACCGCCTTCACCCAGTGATGCATCGAAATCCAACTCAACAGAATTATAGGCAACTATCATATCTTTGAGAGTGTTTACCTGCTGGTCCACATCACCTACGGCTTTTATTTCTGAATACTTTGTAGGCACTGTATAGGCATCTCCAGCTTTGACCCAATGAGACGGCATCGGTGTCCAAGGAATCATTGCTCGGGTATCTTTCAACCATTTTGGTATCCAATCTTGTCGCAGGCGTTTGCTTGCAAGAGAGAATTCAATACCTTTTTGTCCATCATCATGGCAGCGGCCACAATCCATATAAGTCACCATTTCTGCACCCTTTTGTGCAACGGCTTCGTCTTTTGACTTATGCACCCCAGCTTCATATTCCGCCCCAGGGGAAAGTGCCTCGAAATAGGCCGTTAAATCCCTAACCTCTTTATCCGTGAAAGAGAACGTCGGCATTTTTACTTTAATCCAAGTCCTTACCGGGGTTGGGCTGCGTAAGAAAGAATACAGCCAAGAGCTTTTCAGCCGCTCCCCAACATGGTAGTCGCCCATTTCCAGAGGCGGTGGGTACTGCGCTTTTGCCTTCAGGTATTTCTGTATTTCCCCGCCCTTACCTTCTACATTATGGCAACCCCGACAATTATATTTGGTGATAATGCGGCGACCCGTTTCCAAAATCTTTTCTTTTTCGTTCAAGATTTTTCGGTATTTTGCGGGAATATTACTGCCATTGAATCCTTTAAGCAGAACAGCGAGTGCGTCAATATCGTCATCAGACAAGTGGAAATTCGGCATTTTGTCGAGAACACGTTCTGTCCTGAAAGTATCCGGCTTTCTTAGTTTGGTTTTTGTCCAAGACTCCCAAGTATGTGGAATATGCGCATCGCCAAATTCGAGCTCTACGATCATCTTGCGTCCAAAGGAGGATAATTCAGGCGCTATGCGTCCTTCTTTTTCCATGCCCTTAATATCGTGACATGCGAAACAGCCTCGCCTTCGAACTACGGTTTCACCATGCTTGATAACTGCAGGATCTTTTAGCTTAGCCTCGAGACCTGGAATGACTTCTTTTTTACCGAATTGGATAAGATAAGCCGCAATGTCCGCCGCTTGATCCTCCTCCAGTCGGAGATCCGGCATTTTACTTTTTGGATTGTAGGTGTGAGGTCCACCCACCCAAGTGACCAGCCAATCGGCACTGACTTTATTGCCGATATTGCTCAAGTCAGGAGCGTGTTTTTCGCCCTTTCCATTAAGGGTGTGACAGGCTTGACATCCTACCGTTTCAAAAAGTTTTTTCCCTCTTTCCTCATCGCCGCCTTCAAATTTTTTATTTAATTTGTACTTCTTGTCCGAGACATCCAAAAGATAGGCAGTTGTTCCCAGAAGGTCTTTCTCATTAAAACCGAATTCCGGCATTCGGGTATCGGGCAAATAATCTTTCGGCCTTTTGATCCATCGATAGAGCCAGCTTGGGTCTACCTTTGATCCAATACGTAGTAAAGAAGGACCAACTTTTTCCTGATTCGCATACCCGTCTGCCAAGTGACAGCCATGACATCCCAATTTGATGAATAAACGTTTACCTTTTGAAAGTAACGGAGCCCCTTCAAGGTTTACGACTTCCGCATGACAGTTTCGACAAGTCCCCTGCTGATAGTCGCCATGCAAAATGGGTTCATTGACTTCAAGAGTCTGATCCATTTCATGATGCGAACCATGGGCATGCTCCGCAGGTGCGGTTGCGGCACCCTGACCCAAATGACACCATGTACATCCTGTTCTTTCTGGAGGATGCTTTTTAATGAGGATGTCTAAGTTGGGATGGGTCTTTAAGGGTTGTTCAAAGTCTTTATAATGTTCATCCTGATAGGAAATATGGCACGTCATACACCGGTCCACCCGGTAAATTATTTCTTTAAAACTATTGACGCCAAAACCTGGAATAACCGTTTGCAGGATTTCAGCCGGGCGCCAAAAGAAAGGGAACGGCTTGTAATAATCCATGGTCAATTCCAACTGGACTTTTTTACGAGTCATGTCGGCGAGTTCTTTTTCCAGATTGACCTTTTCTGCTTTGTGCTTGAGAAGCCGGTTTTCGGCTTCTTCCAGAATTCTCTGCTTTTCAGCTATGATTGGATCAAATTCTTTTACTTTATTTTCCAGGGAATGAAGGGTGGCCTTTTCCACATCATAATTTTCCCCCTCATGCATTGCCTTTTTATAATAGTAGTAGGCTTCATCCACTCGGCTTCCGGCAAATTTCTTTTGCTCCTTTTGCTCATCAAGGGCAATCTGCTTTAACCGGACTTCTTCAACCAAAGCTGCATAGGTATCGTCTTGCCCAAGCTGACTGTCCTGTACGGCGAGTTTCCGGTTTAGTTCCTGCTCCGCATTTGCAATTTCATCATTGATGTTTTTCCACTCTTTTTCAGCAATGGCGTATTGCTCTTTGAAAAAGGTTTCCTGGTAGGCTTTATATCCACGGCGAGCGTACTCATCATCCCAAAACGCCCATAGGGTGACAAGGAGGGTCGTACCCGCAATCAGGAAGAAAAGGAAACTGTACGAGGTATGCTCGTCAAATTCACCTTCTTTAAACGCTGGCTGGGTTTCTTCTTCAGCTTTTTCTTCTTCGGCCAATGTATTTCTCTATTAAATATTCAGTACTTGGTTGCTAAACACTAATCCAGGGAGTGACCATAATGTATTTGATGTTAAAACCAATTCGCAGAACGATTTTAATAACAATTCCAATCATTATGAGTATCAATTGAATCTTTAAGAACATTCTAAGGAAACCCACGGATTTGAGAGCTTTTCTCTCCATGAAAAAATACGCACCTGTCCCTATACCAAAGTAGGCAAGGAGCACCCCACCCCCAAAAATAGCGGACCAGGTGTAATCCCTAAATCCAAACGCATAGGGAAGATCAACATTTACCAGTGCCACAACTTTATGTGGATCCCAGTATTGCCAGGGCATGAACAGATTCCACCCAGGCCCCCTTAGAAATACTCCCATGATGATCAATGCAATCCACAAAACGAGAAAACCAAAACAGTAAATCCAGATCGCAACCTTTCGCTCATGGTAAGTGTAGTATCCGTTTCCTTTTGGATTTACATCCAAATAGGGAATCAGCATTAGCCCCACAATAATCAGAACAGGGGCCACCACACCTGCGAACCAGGGATCAAAATAAACCAGAATGTCTTGAAGGCCCAAGAAATACCAAGGCGCTTTTGATGGATTTGGAGTCTTGGTGGGATTCGCCGCTTCTTCAAGCGGTGCATCAATAACAATAGACCAGACGGCGAGCGCTATAATTACAACCAGCGCGCAGAGAAACTCCAAACGTACCAGATAGGGCCAAACGTGAAGCTTCTCGGGAACTTCGGGTATCTTCTTTTTAGGTGATGCAGCCTCGGCCATAAATAAAATCCGTAAAAATAGTCAAAAAATTCTTAGAGAGGGCCTGATATTCCGCCGTCCTTACGTATTCTCCAAAAGTGAACGATCATCAAGGCACCCGCAATAAGCGGAATAAAGATACAATGCAATACATAAAACCTTAATAGAGCCGGAGGTCCAACCAGACTACCACCTATTAATAGTGCCCTTGCATCATACCTGGGCGTCACACCCACAAACTCCGCAAAGGGCCCCTCATTTCCAAGGAAAGGTGTGGCCCTTGCCATATTAGTTCCAACCGTAACCGCCCACATAGCCAATTGATCCCAGGGAAGAAGATAACCAGTAAAGCTTAATAGCAGGGTAAAGGTTACAAGAAATACACCAATAACCCAATTGAATTCCCTGGGTGGTTTATAGGAACCCGTTAAAAATACCCTAAACATATGCAGCCAAACGGTAATAACCATAGCATGGGCCGCCCACCGGTGCATATTCCTCATCAACATTCCGAAGGGAACATCGTATTGGAGGTATTTCATGTCATAGTACGCATACTCTCCCACAGGCCGGTAATAGAACATCAATATGACGCCGGTCACTACCGTTGATAAAAACAGGAGAAATGTGATTCCGCCCATACACCATGTAAACTTAATTCGAAGAGCATGGCGGTGCATTTTAACCGGATGCAGGTGAAGCCAGACATTACTGGCAATCTGCAAAACACGGTTACGCGGGGTATCTGCATACCCATGCCTGAAGGTGGAAGTCCACAACTGAGATTCAGTGATTTCTTTTGCTATTTCACTGAAAATTTTTCCACTTTTTATTTTATCCATCAGTTCCGCAATATTCGGAATCTGAGGTGCCTTGTTAGCCAAAAATCAATCCTCCATCAAATAATGGATATTTGCATTCAACGAAGAGAAAAACAATGCCGGTTGTCAGCAGCATTACTTAGACCAGAAGCTTCGCTCCTGGATCACCCCATTGACCTTTTTCACCTAGAAACTTTTTACTTTTATCAACAATGATCTGGCCATCGGGTCCCAATGAAATTTTCAGACGTTCCAATGGCCGGGGAGCAGGTCCCTCAAAGTTAACACCCTCTTTGGTAAATCCGCTACCGTGACAGGGACATTTATATTTGCTTTCAGTATTCAACCATCTGGGAGTACAACCTAGATGGGTACAAAGCCCATAAACAACGTAAATTCCTTCCTCATCACGAACAATCCAGACTCGTTGATCTTTAATATATTTGGTACTTACCGCACCTACAGTGTAGTCACTGGGATAACCGGCTTTGAATATGGGAGAGGGCTCAAACAGAACTCTTGGAAATAATAGCCTGGCAAAATAAAGTGAGGAGAGGCCCAGAGCCGCCATAAAACTTCCCCACCCCGCCAAAGAGAAAAAATCACGCCGTGACCAAATAGTATCTACTTCTGCTTCTTTTTTATCTTTATCTTCAGCCATTTCGAATCTCTTAAATCCAAATATTTTAAGGGTTCAATGGTTTTTTAACAGTTCAAAGAATGCTGCAAAAGCATTGTCAAAGTGTTGGTTTTTAACATAATTAAAATATCGAGTCAAGGCAAGAAGTTTTCCTGTTTTTAGCCTCAGATTTATCCAGATTTCATAGATTTAAGGCATGCCCGAGCGGCCTCACAAAATTCTTGAAAACGTGTTCCTTCGAGGCTGCTGGAATTGGCCAGATTGGCCACAGTGACCCCCTTTTTTATCAATAATAGAATCATGGGAATCAGCTCCCCTGCCTGTTGGGATAATATTTGCGCCCCTACAACTGATTTAGACCTTTTGTCAGCAATAATTTTAAAAGTTTCCGCCTCCAAGTCCTCAAAACTATTTTTATCATTAATCCCTTCCACGGGATGAAATCCCCTTTGCATGGCTCCTTCTATGGAGCATCCCACATAGCCCATATTCTGTGCCAACCTGCAAAAAACAGGGACCCAATCAGGATTCAACTGGCGTTTTTTACCCATCGAATTTTCGGCAGCAACTTTTCCCTGTTCTTGCGACATCGAATCAACGCCCCTTGTTCCAGTAATACTCCCCACCCCATAAACATTGGGAATACTCGACATCATCAAGTCATCCACCAGAATTTCCCCTTTCCTACCGAGTCGGGCTCCCAAACTTTCAGCAACTTTGTTTTGCTCCAATCCTTTCCTTTGATCGACCATGACAATCAAGTCGACTGTGAACTTCACCCCTGTTTCAAGGGTAATCTCCAGATTGGTACCATTCTTAAAATAGGAAATAATTTTCTTATTCAATAATACTTTGATCTTCCTGCTTTTTAGCTGAGCTTCTATTTTGGAATTAAATTCCGGGTCCAGTTCAGGAAAAATTTCGGAAGAATCTGCACACAAAAAAACTTTGCAACCGAATTTCTGAAAACCTATAGCGGCCTCTGCGCCCCATTTACCAGAGCCAACGACCAGGACTTTTTCAGGAAGTTTTTCTAATTGTGGTATCTCGTCAATAGAAATTATGATGTTTTCTTCACGGGGAATTGTTGGGGAAAAGAAGGGTTCGGAACCACAGGCAAGTATCAAGGCTTTACCCTTATAGATTTCGCTCTTGCTTTCTTCCTGAACTAATATTTCATTTGGGCTTGCCAGACTCCCCTCACCTTTTATCAAATTAATGCCTGCGTTTTTTAGTTTTGATTCCAGCTTTTGTGAGTAGGCATCAGCCAATTTATTTTTAATTTTTAATTCTTCTTTCCAGTCATTGGGTTCATTTGAACTTTCATCTTCAGAAAGCAATACATTCCTTCTCAGAAACCCTTTTCTTGCCACTGATTCTTTTTCAATCAGGCAGACCTCCCCCCCCAGTTCCTTAGCTCTTAAAGCGGCACGACTCCCCGAAAGCCCACCCCCCAACACCACAACATCAAATTCCGCCATCGAATGTTATCTCTTTATAAGAAAATTAATATCGAGGTATTAGTTTACACCAACCTGTTTGAATCAAAATAAATTAGTGAATGCAACCAGTCCCACCAGCACCAGTCCTATAGAAGAAATCACCGCGTGAAGAGTCACATTGAGTCGCTTGCTCAGAGGAACAATTAATAACAGGTAACCAAAGACAACATAGTTCAGAACTGAGTTTTGACTATCAAAATGTTTTTGGATGAGGAACAATATGAAACTGATTACAACCGAACCGTGAACGACACGATGAAGACCATACCGTTTCTTGCGGTTATCACTCGGTAACATACTGACGCCAATCATAACATTGGCTATAGTCAGCAGGAATGCTATAAAAATGGTTAAAAAACTTTGGGAAGAGAATAATCCTTCAAGGGTGGTGGGAGGCATTGTCCAAGATTAAATTAAGACAAAGAGTAAATCAAATATCTAGAACAACCCGGTTTCTACCGGTTTCTTTTGCTTTGTATAAAGCAGTATCCGCTCTTTCAAACAAGGTGGTTTCAGTGTCTTTTTCGTTAATGATAGCTGCTCCAATACTCATAGTTACCTGTAGTTTTTTGTCACCATCAACGTAATAATCCCTTTCGATGGCTTTACGGATTTTTTCTGACAAAGCTTTGGTTGACTCAACATTAATGCGGCTTAAAATTACCACAAACTCCTCACCCCCGTATCTAAACACATGATCGCTGACACGGATCGAATTTGAAATTGTTCCCGCGACAGATTTCAACACCTTGTCACCGGTCTTGTGACCGTAGGTGTCATTGAACTGTTTGAAATGGTCAATATCCAGGACCATAAGAGCCCAGTCTTCTTTATACCTTTGATACTCATGAACCATTTGAACGATTTTTAAATTATAGGCGTTTCGGTTTAATACATTGGTAAGCGAATCAACCAACGCTTTGGCTTCTGATTCTTCAAGTTTCTTGGAAAGCTTTTCCGTAGCCACACGATGTTTCTCAAGTTCTTCATACAAGGAACGGGAATGGTCGCGCGCTTTTTGCATCTCACTCACAAGAAAATCTTTTACCGTAACAATATCCTGAATGGTTTCGGCCTTTTGCACCTTGTCGACACATTCACTGATTCCTTCGTCAAAATCTCCCGAACTGGATATCATGGATTTAATGGTTTCCACGACCTCAAGAACCATTGTCTTTACGATTTCCTTTTCCTCACCAGCAAACTTTTGTTCCAGGATTAACCGATCGAAATAGTCTACAATGGTTTTATCCAGTTCCGTGGGAGGGGTAACCCTGACTCCCTTTCTTACAACGGCAGCCATATCATCCAGTTGCTTCCTCAGGTTGTCGCCTTCAGGGAGGGGTTTGGTGGCACCCTGGATCAGGGTTAGCAATAACCGGGCGATCCGTCCGGTAAATTCTGCTGGAACTGGAGCTTCCTCCTTCTTTTTCGCCATTGTTTAGTTTTTAACTTTATGGTTTTGATTATTTAAAGTAGGTGGTGCCGATGGGGAGAGTCGAACTCCCACGGATTGCTCCATACGCCCCTCAAGCGCACGTGTCTACCAGTTCCACCACATCGGCAGTTTAATTTTATTTTGAAGTGTTATCTTTAGAAACGGGTGCTTCCTGTTTTTGCGCAGGCGCTTCTACCCCCTGAATCAAAGAACTAGATTTCTTTTTTGTGGAGAAGACAGCTAGGGTTAAAGATGTAACCATAAACAAAATTGCAATCCCCGTAGTCAGTTTGGTAAGAAAGTTACCTGCCCCGCTACTTCCAAACATGGTTTGACTGCTCCCTGCACCAAGACCCGAACCCATAGCGGCCCCTTTACCGGCTTGCAATAGAACCGTTAATATGAGTGATAAAGCAGCAATAATGTGAATTATATTTACAATAGTATCCATAAGTATTTCAGAAAACCCTTCTAATTTATAACTTTCTTAGGCCAAAATTGATTTAAAAAAAGAGCCACGTGATTATACGGATTTTGCGGTATTGATAATATCACAAAATGAATCAATATTCAGGCTGGCACCCCCAATCAAGGCCCCATCGACTTCCGGGTTCTCCAACAACCCTCTGCAATTATCAGGAGTAACACTACCTCCATACAAAATGGTTATCGGCCCCATTTCCTTACCAAATAACCTATCGACCAGGGTTTTGCGGATAAAACCATGTATTTCCTCTACCTGACTGGCCGTGGCATTCTCCCCAGTCCCTATGGCCCATACAGGCTCATAGGCTATCGAGAGATTCTGAAGGTCCCTGGTTTTTATCCCCTCCAGTCCTTTGGAAACCTGTTTTTCAATTGTATCAAATGTATGGCCTGCCTTTCTTTGGTCTTCTGTTTCCCCCACACAAAATATTGCTCGAAGACCTTTATCCAACGCACAGTTTATCTTTTTATTGATCAGGTCATCGGTTTCACCAAACAACTGTCTTCTTTCCGAGTGCCCCACAATAGCAAAGTCACAACCTGCATCCTTTACCATTTCAATGGAAACTTCCCCTGTGAAGGCCCCTTTATCCTTAAAATAAAAATTTTGACAGGCAAGCCCGATTGAGGTTCCCGACAGAATTTTTCTTACCTCGGAAAGCAAGGTGTACGAAGGAGCAAGCACCACTTTCACTTCATTAATGTTTGCTGCAAAATCCCTGACACCACAAGCAAGCTCTTCTGCCTGAGGGGCCAGCAGATTCATCTTCCAATTTCCAACAATAAGAGGCTTTTTCATAAAGGATTGACACTCTGGAAGTATCAAGACCAACTTGCAGATTAAAACCAGTATTTTTACATCAGGAAATTTTTTTGCTGGCTACAAACTTCAAAAGATCTTTAACACGATTGGAATACCCCCACTCGTTATCGTACCAGGCCAGGACCTTGACCATATTGTCCTCCATTACTTTGGTAGAAGGACTATCCACAATTGAAGAGTACGGGTCTCCATTATAATCGATGGACACCAACGGCTTCTCCTCAACCCTGAGAATATTTTTTAATTCCTGGTCTGCCGCTTTCTGAAATACATCATTCACTTTCTCGGCTGAGGCCCCGCTTTCAACTTCAACAACCAGGTCGACCAATGAAACATTTGGAGTCGGAACTCGAATTGCCATCCCATCCAGCTTTCCTTCAATTTCAGGCAACACCAAAGATACTGCTTTTGCTGCCCCTGTGGTGGTTGGAATCATTGAAACATTTGCCGCCCGAGCCCGTCGAAGGTCTTTATGTGGCAAATCCAATATTCTTTGATCGTTTGTATAAGAATGAATGGTGGTCATCAAACCTTTTTTGATACCAAAATTATCATTAAGCACTTTTGCTACGGGAGCAAGACAATTGGTCGTACACGAGGCATTGGAAATTATATGGTGCTCCTCGGGTTTGTAGGACTTCTGATTGACCCCCAAAACCAAAGTGACATCGGGATTCTTGGCCGGCGCAGAAATAATTACTTTTTTTGCTCCCGCCTCAAGATGTTGAGCTGCCCCTTCGCGTTTGGTAAATAACCCTGTTGATTCAATTACTATATCCACTCCCAAATCTTTCCATGGAAGCTTGGCAGGTTCCCTTTCGGAAAGGACTTTAATTTTTTTTCCATCAACCACTATCCCATCCGAATCCGATGTTACTTCCTGGTGTAACACCCCCTGAACAGAATCATATTTGAACAAATGCGCCAAGGTGGCTGGATCGGTTAAATCATTGATCGCTACAATTTCCAATTTGCTGCATTCCGGGTCATCCAGGATAGTTTTTAAAACAGCCCTTCCTATTCGGCCAAAACCATTAATACCAACCTTCATAGACATAATTTACCAACTCTTTCGAAGCAAAAATTAAAATTTAAACAGGTAGGTTTTCTAAAGGAAAATCTAAGTACTCAGAACAAATCAGGAGTAGAAAACAACAAAAAATGGGATTCCAACTACCTAAAGAATAAGGCGAGTATGCAAAAATTATAATTTCAAGTCAACACAAACATAGCCCTTAAATTCAGCCAATTTGAATTTAGCAAACGGATGGGAATTCTTCAGTACCAAATCATATGATACAGTTGTCATTCTTCTACAGGTACAGGGTTTTTAGCAGAAAGGTTCCTGGATTCTGCTGCTGTCAGACAGGCAAACAATATATGGTCAATTTCACCATCGATTTCCAGACTGCTCTCCGACTTTCCCACAAGTAATTTCAATTCTTTGATTAAAAGGCCTTCTTCCCTGACAGATGTCTCCAATTCGGCTTCAACCCTCTTCACCTCTTCTAAAAATCTTTTACCTTCGTCTTCCAGCATGCGAATTTTCTTTTGCGCTTCATCTTTTTTGACAAGAATCTCACCACGTGCATGCGTTAGTTCACCCCTGAGTTTTTCAATCGCATACAGTTCTCCGTCCAACCGCTTAAAACTCTTATCAAGATTTTCCAAATAATTTTTTCGTCTCTGAATCAAGAGTTCGCGCGAACCTTCCGGATCTTCACTGCTCGCCTCCGCCCCCGTTTCCCTCTGATTTTTTTCCAGAGAGCTTCCATTCAACAATTCTTCATACTTGGCCTTTATAGAATTTTCTTCGGTGTATAAATTTCCTAAATTACTGGAAATCTTGTCGATGTTCTGGTCGTAGATATCTATATTGCGCAAAAGGGTCTCCAGGTTTTCCACATTGCCATTCACCTGGTTTCCTATAGAACTTAGTTTTGATTCCAGGGAGGCACGAAATTTCGCCTTATAATCAAGGGCTTTTTTAAACGACTCCACAACTCGGCTATATTCCCGGGCACTGGAATTGGCTCTTTCCCGTATCGTTAAATTTTCCTGTTCAATTTCAGAATGGTTAACGGATTCTTCCATCAGTCCACCGTTTATGGTTTCTCAAGTTTGGCTTCACAAATTATACATCAAATCTTAACTCAAATTAATCAAAAAAACATCCAAAACTGACATATTTTCAATAAGTTATAAATTTTTTGCTTGCTCAGTTTTCATGTGGTTGCTGATTTTATAATTTGCATCATTCTCTTAACGGCGTTTTCCATTCCAAGATAAACGGATTGAGCCACCAAAAAATGCCCAATATTTAGTTCTTCAATTTCTGGAATGGAGGCAATTGCCTGCACATTATCGTAGTTCAACCCGTGTCCCGCAAATACCCGCAATCCTAATTTGGAGGCATGTTTCGAAGCCTGGCGAATGCGGGAAAGCTCGTTTTCTATTTCAGCCTGATCTTTAAGCTCCGAATAACACCCGGTATTTATTTCAATACTGTCCGCTTTAACTTGTTTACAGGCCTCAACCTGATTTATATCCGGGTCAACAAACAGGCTGTAGAGAATGCCTTCTCTTTTAAATACTTGTTCCAGTTCGGTGAGTTCAGAAACTTGAGAACAAACATTGAGCCCTCCCTCAGTGGTAATTTCCTGCCTTTTTTCTGGAACTAGAGATACCTGATAAGGTTTTAACCGGACGGCCAAGTCCACCATTTCCCCAATGGCAGCCATTTCAAGATTGAGCGGGGTGTTAATATTTTTATGGATAATGTGTACATCCTCATCCTGAATATGCCGTCGATCTTCCCTTAAATGGACCGTAATTCCATCGGCACCTGCTTCTTCAGCAATTAATGCGGCTTTTAAAGGATTGGGTTCAACCGTTTTCCTGGCCTCGCGAAGGGTGGCCACATGATCGACGTTTACAAATAACCGAGTCACAAATTATCTCCTTTAATAATCCTTTCAGCAGTTTTTACAGCATTTCGGGTTTCTTTCACATCATGGGTTCTAATGATCGAAACCCCTTTTTCAACGCCAATAACTGAAGCGGCCAATGAACCTTCCAATCTATCTTCTGGCGGCAAGGCTAGTATCTCCCCGATAAAAGACTTTCTTGAAACTCCTAAAAGTATCGGCTTATCCAATTCTACAAACTTTTCCAGGTTACCTAATATTTCAAGATTATGTTTACAGGTTTTCCCGAAACCGATTCCTGGGTCAATAGCGATTTGATCCGAGCCAATTCCTGCCGCTTGAGAAATTTTTATACTTTCCTTCAAATAATCTTTCACTTCGCTAACTACATTTGTATAGCTGGGATTTTTTTGCATGGTTTGAGGCATCCCCTGCATATGCATAATAACCACTCCTGCCCCAAATCTGGATACAACATTTGCCATCTCGGGATTCTTTTGCAATCCCGTAATATCATTGATAATTCTTGCACCCGCTTGCAAAGACTCTTGAGCAACCTTCGGTTTATAAGTGTCTATGGAAATTGGGAGGTCAAAATTTTTAATCAGGCAAGATACCATGGGCAACAACCTGTCCATCTCCTCCTGTTCGGATATAGGGCTGGATCCCGGGCGGGAACTTTCGGCACCCAAATCGAGGAAGTCTGCCCCCTCGCCTACCATTTTTTCAGCGACAGTCAAAACTTCATCACTAGAACCACACCGACTTTTCTCATAAAACGAATTCGGTGTTATATTAATGATCCCCATAAACCGGGTTTGAGATGACTTATCGGAAAAAGAAAACCGTTGCATGGTTTTTAAAATTTATTTTTTTTAGAGTATTCGGTGCGCTCTTTCACAAATAAAAAACTCCACTCATCTTTCAAGCGATAAGTGGAGTTTTAGTATTTTAAAATTTTTTCTAACGAAAGATCAGGCAGGACTTGGATCGGGCATTCCTCCACCTAACAGGCCTTCCCCGGTGTCAGATTCAGGTTTCTTTTTCTCAATAGGAATTTCCGGTTTCAAATTCTGAGTTGTTCCGGAATCTTCACTGTCGAAAATATCTTTCCCATCCAAAATATTTTTAATCTCTTTAGCGCTTAAGGTTTCGTGCTCCAGAAGAGCCTGAGCCATTTTTTCCAGTTTGTCCCTATTTTGGGTAAGAAGATCGGTTGCCTTTGTATAACCACCCATAACCAGTGTTTTAACTTCCTGGTCGATCAGCTTGGCGGTCTGGTCACTGAAATTCTTTTGGCTGGAAAAATCTTTTCCAAGAAATACCTGCTCTTCCTTGGTTCCATAGGTCAGAGGACCCATTTTTTCACTCATTCCCCATTCGCACACCATTTTTCGGGCCATTTCAGTTGCCCGTTCGATATCATTACCGGCACCTGTGGTCATTTCACCCAAACAAATTTCCTCTGCACATCGTCCGCCCATCAAAATAGCCAGGCTGCTGATGAGATAATTTCTCTGGTAGGTATGCTGTTCATCCATAGGAAGCTGCATTGTCACACCCAACGCTCTTCCACGTGGAATGATCGTCACTTTATGAAGGGGATCCGTTCCCGGCAATAACACGGCAACGAGTGCATGACCTGCCTCATGATAGGCCGTGGTCTTTTTTTCTTTTTCGGAGATGACCATACTGCGTCTTTCAACACCCATCATGACTTTGTCCTTCGCATCTTCAAAGTCAGACATAGCCACTGCTTTTTTATCGTCCCTTGCTGCAATCAAAGCAGCTTCGTTGACCAGGTTTGCCAGGTCTGCCCCCGTAAAACCCGGGGTTCCACGGGCGATAATTTTCAAATCCACTCCCTCAACCAGAGGAACCGTAGATGTATGTACTTTCAGGATGCCTTCTCGCCCCTTCACATCCGGACGTCCCACAGTCACTTGACGGTCGAACCGACCGGGTCTAAGGAGTGCCGGGTCCAAAACATCCGGACGGTTGGTCGCAGCAATCAAAATGACGCCTTCGTTATTTTCGAATCCATCCATTTCAACCAGGAGCTGGTTAAGGGTTTGCTCTCTCTCGTCATGCCCCCCGCCTAAACCGGCACCACGATGTCTTCCCACGGCATCAATTTCATCAATGAAAATAATACAAGGACTGTTCTTTTTACCCTGATCGAAAAGGTCGCGCACACGCGAGGCACCTACCCCTACAAACATTTCCACAAAATCCGAACCACTTATACTAAAGAAAGGCACATTGGCTTCCCCGGAAATGGCTCTTGCCAAGAGGGTTTTTCCAGTACCTGGAGGCCCCACCAACAAAACTCCCTTGGGAATCTTTCCTCCCAATTTACTGAATTTTTGTGGTTCTTTTAGGAATTCGATGATTTCATGCAGTTCTTCTTTAGCTTCATCTACGCCAGCTACATCTTTGAATGTGGTTTTATTTTTGGTGTCGTTTAGTAGCCGCGCCTTACTTTTTCCAAAAGACATGGCCTTACCACCACCGGATTGCATTTGCCGCATAAAGAATATCCAAATACCCAGCAATAAGAGCATTGGAAACCAGGAGATCAGGATACTCATATACCAACTTGTCTGTTCTGGTGCGACGACCACAATGCGAACATTTTTTTGGCGAAGGGATTTGATTAAATCGGGGTCTTTAGGAGGAGCCGTGGTTTGAAAGGCTCTGCCATCCATATACTTACCACTAATATTATCGCCGCTGATGACCACCTCATTGACCTGACCCTGTTCGACCTGATCCATGAAATCGCTAAACACAACTTCAGATTGAGGAGTTAGCGGTTGATTAAACATATTGAATAGGGCAATGAGTACAATGCCTATAACCAGCCAAAGCGCCAGATTCTTATAAAATTGATTCAAAATATTCTCCTTAAATCACTGAAAAATCGTTCCTGCATATATCTATCCTACCACAATTGCCATTTTATGCTTCAATAATTAATTGGCTTGTCTCCCTGCACAAAAAGGATTTTTCTTGTTTTTTCAGTTACCCTGCAAAAATGTGCAATTCTTTGCCCATATACCCAAATAATATCGTCATTTTCGTTTGTCAATAAAGGGATTCGACCTCTAATTTTTTTAGGGATCTTTTTATCAATAAAAAACGACTTGAGCTTTTTTACACCTGACATTCCCAGAGGATGAAATCGGTCCCCAGGGCGAAAAAACCGGGCTTTTATCGAAAAACCGGTTTTGTCAAAGTCCAAAAACGCTTGCATTTTTGAGTTTAGCGATGAAAACTCCCTTTTTACGTCTAAAATTTGCGCCTGCACCCGGATTTCGCCTTCAGCCAGTTCTGTCATGCCAGGAATTAAAATAGGTGTCGAATTTGGTTGATTCTCCTCAATATCCTTTAGCCGATCATCAGGGTTTCGCTCAAATTGAATGGACTCGTAACCACAGGTCACAAGAATATTTCCGGGAATATTGAGTACTTTGCCAACTTTTGGGTTTTCATAAAGGTCCATCACCCCTTTAACGTGATGTGCCGTCAGCCCCACCCTCTTACCAGTAATATGAAAAAAGATTTCTCGCACCAACCTTTGTCTAAGAGCAAAGGGGTTGGACATAAAATTTTCAATATTCCAACTAATTGTTGATCCATCTGCATTCTGGTTTTTTAGATTTTTCTCAAAAATTTCCTGGGTCATCCGGTCTAATAGAGCATCGTCCTCCCCAACAATCCGCGACATCTCGTTCAAATTGTTTTTGATATTGGGATTATAAGATTCCAGGTTGGGGATCAGTTCGTTTCGGACTCGATTTCGCAGGTATTTATTATCCTGATTTGAGGAATCAACACGGAAAGCATAATCTTTATCTTTGAGGAAAGATTCAATTTCCCTCCTAGAAATTTCCAATAATGGCCGGATGATACTCCCCCGGGTCTGCGTAATCCCAGTCAATCCTTTCAGCCCGGTCCCTCTAACAAAATTCATAAGAATGGTTTCTACCTGATCATCTGCTGTATGGCCCACGGCAATTTTATTTCCACCCACCAAACTTAAAGTTTCCTCAAGGAATTGATAACGAATTAATCTGGCCGCTTCCTGAAAAGATAGTTTTAATTGAAGCCGCTTTTCGCCAACATCAACTTCCTTGAGGTAAAAAGGTAACCCAAGTATATCCGCAACACTTTTTACAAACTCGGCATCCTTATAGGAATCTTCCCCTCTTGTCAGGTGATTTACGTGGGCAACAACAACACCGTAATTTTTGGAATCAGAAAAATGATTTAGGACGTATAGAAGAGCGATAGAATCAGCGCCTCCGGAAACACCCGCAACAACCTTGTCTCCCGGAGAGATCAAAGTATCTAAGATTTTATCTGCTTTTTTGAGAAAATTATCCATACACGAAAGGAAAAAAATGGATTTTGATGCAATGTTTGTGCAGGAAGGAAGATATAATCAGGAGGCTACAGCTTACAACTCATCTAACAACTTTTGCTTTCTTCTTTGATATTCTGCTTCGGAAATTTTCCCCTGAGAGCGAAGCTTCTTGATTTCCTCCAGTTGTGACTCCATGTTTCCATAAGGAGAACTGGGTTGATCCGATTTTTCTATTTTGTTTTTTTCAACAGACTTATACATCTCCTCCCATATTTTTTGCATTTTCTTTTTTTTGGCCAACTCAGCGGTTCTTTTACTTTTTTTTCTTTTCAACTCTTTCGAAGTTGAAGAATCAAAATCGTTTTTGTTCGTTTTTTCTGATTTAAATAGTTTCGAGCTCAGATTATTTTTGGGTTTAGTGAACAACGACACCTCAATGTATGCCGCATCTTTAAGCTCTTGCATCCAGTCATCGTAAGCTGACTTTTGTTTTTCACTTGCCAAAACTTTTCGTATTACAGGTTTGATTTCTTTTAAGGGAATGGTTCTACCCTCCTTGACTTCTTCTACTTTTATTATGTGAAACCCGTATTCAGTTTCTACAATATCGCTAACTTCGCCTTCTTTCAAACTGTAGACTGCTTTTTCAAACTCCGGAACCATTCTTCCTTTTTCCACAAAACCCACATCGCCACCTGAACTGGCTGAAATATCTTCGGAATATTCCCGGGCAGCTTCGGCAAAATCCTTTCCACTTTTTATTTCAGCAAGAATTTCCTTACATCTTTTATATTTTTCTTTCTTGACTTTTGCCGGACTCCCTTTTTCCAGAAGAATAAGAATATGTTTTACTCGGGCCTTCCCATCCTCCCAGAATTCTTTCTGATGGTCCCTGTAATATCTTCTTATTTTCCTTTCACTTATGTTTACACGACTGCCCAATTCAAAACTAGTAATTTTTGACACCAGGATCTGGTCTCTAATTTGATTTTTATAATTGTCAAGGGACTGACCTTCAGCCTCAAGCATTTGCGCAAGCTGCCCTTCCTGCAAACCATTTTTTGCTTCAATATTTTTAAAGGCGGAGTTTACGGCTGCATCATCCACTACAAAACCCATTTTTTTACCTTGCTGGAGTTTTAATTTATCTCCAATAATTTTCTCCAAGGCTTCATTCATCAACTCCTTTTCCTCAGGAATTGTCACCTCACCCATTGCCGCCCCTCTTCGATATTTTTCCTTTAAAACAAATGCTGTCTCTTCAACCGAGCTCAACGTAATTATTTCGCTATTGACCTTGGCAACAACGCGGTCAAACACCTTTGCCAATGCCAACCCTGGAGCCAAACCAACAATAAAGACCAAGCCCACTAAAAAGAATTGATTAACTGATTTTCTGGAGAGAGTCATAATCAATATCTATTCGTGCTTTTTGTTTTAGAGTAAGAAACCATTCCTGAAAAGCCTTATCCTGTAATTCCTGAAGAAGTATTCTTTCAATCCTACCCTTTGATTCTTCAAAACTCATTTTTCTTTCTTTTATTTTATCCACCACTTTAAAAAGATGAAATCCGTAGGGGGTACGAATTATATCACTCACCTTGTTTGTTTTTAGCTTAAAAACATCATCGAACTCTTCCGGCATTTGCCCGGCTTCGAAGTAACCCAGGTCTCCACCTTGTGCTCCCTCAGGGCCTAAAGAAAATTCCCTGGCAAGCTCGGAAAATGATTTTTGTTTTCCCTGCAACTCCTTTTGTATTTCCCGAATTTCCTCTTCAGTCTCCACCATTATATGAAGAGCTCTTACCTGTTCCTTCTTATGGAATTTATTGTCACTTTTATTAAAATAATCTTTTAATTCCTTATCACTTATAGACACTTTACTATTCACAAGATGGTGAATCAATTTATTTGTCAAGAGCTTATTCTTTATTGAAGCCTCCCATTCCTCCCTTGATATACCCTCCAACTCCAATGTTTTTTCCAACGCCCCTTCGATATATCCTTCTCTCGCCCGGGCTATAGCTTCATCTAATTGTTTTTGATCTATAGAAATATTATTTTTTGAAATTTCCTGCGCCAACAAGGTATTTTTAACTATTTCATCCAAAACCCGACTTTTAATCCAAGTCAACTCTTCCGGTTTCAGCTCTTGCGTATTTTGGACTCTGAAAATTTTTTTCTGTCCAAACAAAACCTTTTTAAATTGTTTTGAAGTAATTTTTTCTTCGTTGATCGTAACTATTATTTCATCATCTGCCAGAGAGCTTTGGGATGAATTGCCCTCAAAGCAGGACAGCAATAAAAAACTCGAAACCAACAACAACCAGGACTTATTGTATAGTTTCATAATGTAGCCTTTTCAGCATTCAAGGACTTGGACAGCTTCTGGAGATAAGAGGAAACTATTTTTAAATCCGCCTTCCAACCTTTTCTTTCAATAAGAATTCCAATCTGAAACTCAGAAAGCATCGTCATTCTTTCATCTAAAATGGAGGCCAGGTTTTCAGGACTTAATGGAGTAGAAGGCATCAATGTTAAAAGGGCTTTCCCATTTTTCATTTCGACCTTATTTATATGCAATTGTTGGCAAAAAATGCGAATCTCTATTAATGCTAATAGTTTTTGAACGGGTTCCGGATAGGGACCAAAACGATCCGTAATTTCTCGTGAAAGTGCAGCACATTCATTCTTATCTCCAGCCAATTGAATTCGGCGATAGAAGTCCAGTCTTTGATTGAGGTCTGGCACATAATCGTTTGGAATAAAACCTTTGACTAAAAGGTCAATTTCAACTTCTATGCCCGGCTCGACTTTTTCTCCACGAATATCTTTGACCATATCTTCCACGAGTTTGCAGTAAAGGTCGAACCCTACGGAAGCGATGTGTCCCGATTGGTCACTCCCAAGCATGTTCCCCACCCCTCTTATTTCCATATCTCTAGCAGCCAATTGAAAACCTGCTCCTAATTCACTGAGCTCTTCCATGGCGGACAACCTCTTTCGAGCTTCGTTACTAAGAACACCCGTTCCCGGGATCAATAAGTAAGCATAAGCCTGATGCTTGTACCGCCCGACTCTCCCCCTCAACTGATAAAGTTGAGCCAGACCAAACTGATCTGCCCTGTTAATAATGATGGTATTTGCTGATGGGATATCCAGACCGGACTCGACAATAGAGGTACTGAGCAAAACATCTGTTTCCTTATCCAAGAATCTCTTCATGACTTTTTCAAGCTGATGTTCCGGCAATTGGCCATGCGCTATATCAATTCTGGCCTTGGGAACCAGCTTTCTGATTAACTCCGCAATAGAAGGAATACTATGGATTTTATTATGGACAAAAAATATCTGCCCTCCTCTATCGATTTCTCGCATTATCGCATCGCGAATAACCTCTTCATCAAATTTCCTTATAAAAGTTTTTACCGCCAGGCGATCGAGTGGAGGGGTCTCAATCACACTTAAATCGCGAACCCCCATTAATGAAAAATGCAGAGTTCTTGGTATGGGAGTTGCTGTGAGAGTCAATATATCCACAGAGTTTCTAAGTTTTTTCAGTTTTTCTTTATGCTTGACTCCAAACCTCTGCTCTTCATCTATAACGATCAGGCCCAGCGAAGCAAATTCAACATCTTTGGAAAGCAAACGGTGGGTTCCAATGATAATATCGACTTCTCCCCGTTTTAATTTTTCTAAAGTATTCTTTTGCTCACGGGCGGTCCGGAAGCGGTTTACCATGTCAATATTAACGGGGTACTCTTTGAATCTTTCCTGAAAGGTTTGCAAATGTTGTTGTGCAAGAATGGTGGTAGGAACCAGGACGGCCACCTGCTTTTTATCCAAAACCACTTTAAATGCCGCCCGCATGGCAACTTCTGTCTTGCCGTAACCCACATCCCCACAAATCAACCGGTCAGTGGGCTTGTCCTTTTCAAGATCATTCTCCACTTCTTCAATAGCTTTTAATTGATCATCTGTTTCCTCATATTCAAAAGAATCTGCAAACTCCCGCACCAGCATTGTATTTGTTGAATAGGAGTGTCCCTTAGCAAGTTCCCGGGATGCATAAAGTTTCAGTAGATCTCCGGCCATTTCCTGAATGGCTTCTTTTACTTTTTTCTTTTGCCTTTTCCATGCAATTCCCCCCATCTTGCTAAGGGGAGGTGGAACATCCGTCCCTCCCACATATTTTTGAATAAAACCCAATCCTTCCATTGGTAAATAAAGTTTTTCATCATCGGCGTATTGGATATTAAGAAACTCACCACCCCCCATCCCGGTTTTTATTTCTTTCGTCCCCAAGTACAATCCGATGCCATAGTCCACATGGACGAGGAAGTCTCCCTTTTTTAAATCCTTCAATCCTCTTTGAAAACTTTGAGAGCGGGATTTTCTAATATGCCGATGCTTATGAGACCTTCCAAAAATTTCATGTTCCGCAATAAAAACCTGATTTGTAGATTTAAAATGGAACCCCTGATTCAGTCTTCCAAGATCCACATCGACTTCTAAATCCATTTCATTCATCAACTCATGGATTCGACGAATCTGTCCTTTGGTGGGTGCAACGATGACAATATTTTGATCATCATTTTTCCATTTCATGACCTGGTCAGAAAAGGCATCCAGATTTCCCGCCATTTGAGGAATTTGTTTTACCTCTATATAGTTTGAAATCTCATCATCCGCTGTTGTCTTGAGAGAACTTAACTTAATGGGGCCATGGAAACCCTTGAATCTGGAAAAAAATTCTTCAGAGGTGAGATAAAATTCATCAGGGGCTGCCGCCAATCTGCCATTATCCAGGCAATGGTTGAATTCAGACTTAATGAGCTGCTCATACTCCTGACTCTTTTCCAATAAACTGTCAGGCTCATCAAGTGCAATTAAGGTATTTGTCGGTAGGTAATCAAAAATGGTTTCTCTGGAATCGAAAAAATATGGAGCCAGAAATTCCATTCCGGGGAAGAAACCCAGGTTTTCAATTTTTTCCTGGATCTCTTTGGTTTCAGATTCCGCATAACCCAGTTCTTCTGCCCGATTAAGAAATTTTTTCAAACCACCATCAATATCGGACTGGCTCAAGCAAAGGTCTCGAACCGGCAAAATGTCGATCCGTTCTAATTTATTAATTGATATTTGTGAAAAAACATCAAACTCTCTAATAGATTCAACCGTATCCCCAAAAAACTCGATTCGAATCGGATTATTTGCACCCGGTGGAAAAAAATCAACAATATCCCCTCGAACACTGAAATCGCATCTGTTTTCGACAAGCGATGCTCTTAAAAACCCGTTGTCAGCCAAACTGGTTTCCAAAAGTTCACGCTCCAATTCGTCTCCTTTTTGAAATGAAAACAAATTTCTCTTTAAAACGTATTTCGGTACAACGGTTTGCATGAGTGATTCAACAGAAGCAATTACAAACAGATTTTCCCCTCTTCCCAGCCGATTTAAAATTTCCAGTCTTTCACCTGAGATTTCACTTAGAGGGGAAAGCTGCTCGTAGGGTAAAATTTCCCAGGAAGGAAAACAAAGCGGTTGGGTATCAAGATTGAGATAATGAAAAAAATATTTTAAATCTTCAAGCAGAGCATCGCCTCGATTTTGATCGTTTGTAACAATCAATATCGGCTGTCCCTTATCTAATTGATTCAGGCGTGACAGAAAATAGGCACTTGCGGAACCACGAAGGCCTTCAACCCCGATTTCCCTTTGGGGATCCCTTATGAAATCCTGAACTCGGGCCAGGCATTCCACCAATCCATCGCTTTGCATCGAAATGCTGTTGTTCATGATATCGGATATAAAAAACAAATCAGGCAGGGTTTGGATTATTTCCGGCCTTTTCGGGGAGCAGGTCGATCCATTTAGGTTCGCCTTTGGGTTTAAAATTTACGCATACAATAAAGGAAGGACCTTCATAAAAATTCAACTTATAGTTTCCACCACCAAAGCGTTCGAATAAATATTCCTCAGGGCGGTCCCTGAAACCATCCACCTCTTCTTTTGTAAATTTTGCGATCTCATAAAAATAGATTGCCACCCCCTCCAAAACTCCTGCCAACAAAACACAGTTGACCTTGCTGTAAATTTCTTCAAAACGTTCATCCATTTCTTCCTGACTTGGGTCGCGTTTTAATTCACGTTTAAGTTTGGGTTTGTAGTAATCTCTAAAAGCCTGTTTGATCCACATAATATAATTTTGGAAATGTTTAAAGAGTCTGAAGGAAACCGCCAGATTGTATATAATATCATATCAGGTAATAAAGTAGGTACGCACACTTTCAATATAAACTGTAATGGAAAATACCAAGGAAAAAATCCGGCATATCGGACTCATACAGATGACCTGCTCGCAGGACCCTGAAAAAAACCTGGAGTCCGCTATAAATACTGTTCGTGAAGCTGCAGGAAAAGGAGCCCAGATCATTTGCCTGCCCGAGCTTTTTTTAACCCATTATTTTTGTCAAAGTGAAGACGCGGAATGCTTTTCTCTTGCGGAACCTATTCCCGG
>JAYNIA010000022.1:0-1894 GCA_038108555.1 Nitrospinota bacterium
TTCTATCTTTAAGTTCTACTTGTTTATTCATAAAATTTACTCCCGTAAAAAGAGTGCTTTAAAATGATCAAAAAATATCTGAAATTTTTTATATCTAAGGTACGATCGGCCCAGTCGGCCCCATTACAAATTGATTAAAGGGGATCGCCTGAGATTCTACGCCCTCAGATTTAAGCTGTTTAATTTTGTCCCTGAGCTTATTAATCATACTCACGTCCAGATCCCGAAATGAGATCATGGCATCTTCATGTCCTGCCATTGCACACATGGCTATTGTATAACAACTCGTCCCTCCCCGAATAATCTTTAGCGACAAATTAGCCATATGGCAATGCACACCAATAAAGATACAAACATCGATCTTGTTATGCCATATCGTCAGATTCGGGTGGTTGGGATTGATCTCATATTCCTGAATGATTTTGGGATATTTAGGTCGATAGTCAGCCATGGGAATCAGTCTCATGGGTGCTTCCTTTGCCAATTCGCGAATGGCTTTAGCTTTTTCGGCCACATGATCGTTCCATTTCCAAAGAACCAGCGGTCCCGGGAAAATGGTTGGAACTTTAGCCCCCAAAATCATTCGGGCAGCCTTATCATATGCCTCATCCTCAGGTACAAGTTTACCCCCTATATGTGCCTCACCTGGATCAGGTAAAACATTCCCCATTGTTGCTGCTGCAGGAGGTAAAAATGCCTCCGGGCCAGCTTTGACCTCGTAGTCGCTCATTCTCGTAATCCTTAGTCTTTAAGTTAAATATGAAGAAAAAGAGCTTAATAATAAACCAGCCCTAAAATGTTGTCAAACCTTAATAATTAAATTGTTTAGGCCCTTTTCCGCCTGTTTTTTAAGTATATTACTTCCTATGAATTTAGCCCACCGCTAATTGGCCGAAATCTATCCAAGCACCCCTCCGAACCGGCTATCCATGGCATTAATTTGGGTTTTAATGTCTTTTTTTTCAATAAATAAGGGAAGATTCTTCTTGGCATTTCTTACATGCGGTACTACATCGAGAGGCATGAGCAAATTGGATATACCTTTAATCCTCATAAACTATATTTTCTTTCTCAAATCTTCCAGCAGAGCCAGATGTTTTTTTTCCTCGACCATTAAATGCTGGAAAACAGCTTTTACATCCAATTTTTTTTCATTTTCAAGGAGTCGATTCAGAATCTCAACCGAACGTTTTTCTGATTCGATTCCATAGTCAAGAGCTTCAACATCACTTTTATATTTTTGTACCATTTTATTTTCAGAGGCCGGGAAAATTTTTCCCTTGATCTCTTCATTGACGAAGGAATCCACCTTTCTCCTGACTTTACCCTTGCCGGAAATAGCCGGTTGCAAGAACTGCATTTTGGTTTGTAGCGTCTGAATATGCTCCCTCTCTTCTTCAGCCAGACGCAAGAACATATCCCTCACGCGAAGATCGGAAACATTTTTCGCAGCCTTTTCGTAAAAACCGAGGCCTTCTTTTTCTATAAATAAACTGATCTCAATGGCGTCGATGCATTGAAACGACAGATTGATTGAGTCATTTTCATTCTCTGATTCTTTTTTGGTTTCCATCACTACACACTCTTCATAATTTATGGTGCAGGTAATCTACCATATCCTTTAATATCACCTAAAAAGAGAATCTAAACGAAAGATAAAAATCAAATTTCTCCAATAAAAATAATATGTTATAGTAGCAACCAGAGTCAGGATCCTTCCCGATCCTAAAGAAACTGAAATGTTTTTTTCAAACATGGGCAGGACCTTTAAACCCGTTTTTTGAAGCTTAAAACCCATTTTCTCCCAAAGCATTGCGACTTGCTGACCGCCGATAAAGCCCACTATGAAATCAGTTGAAATTTTTACAGACGGCGGATGCAAGGGGAATCCCGG
>JAYNIA010000022.1:1994-10588 GCA_038108555.1 Nitrospinota bacterium
CAACCGGTCAAAAACAAAGAATTGTGGCAGGAACTGCTTGCCCTGAGCAAAACCCATAAAATTACCTGGGTCTGGGTGAAAGGCCACGCCGGCCACCCGGAAAATGAACGCTGCGACCAATTGGCAAACGAAGCCATGGCTAATATTTGATGCTGTTTTTCCGATAACTAACTTGAACCTGAATTCAGACACTCAAGGGGGCGCTTGTGTTTTTAAGCCAAAGACAATTTAATTCTCTTTGCGAAAAAGTCCATCTGGCCATTCCACAAATAATCATTCTGGGATTATATTTCCTGGTCGCCTCCTGCTCCACGACCGGCCCCAGCCAAACTGCGGATGTCCATCCTGACAAACGGGAAAGGCATGGAAAATATCGGGACCATAAATTCGATTACAGAAAAGACCGGCTTTCCAAAAAAGAAAAATCGACTCCCAAATTAGAAATCCCCGAAGGACTGGAGTCCATCGCAGACTTAAAAGGTTTTACGGATGATTTGGATCGGCCATCCCTCAACCGCGTTATCAACAACCAGTTGGGAGTGATGTATGAACAAGATCCGGCTTCCCCGGTGAGGTTGGGTGACTTTACGCTCACTCGCGGCCGGCTGGTAGATACTCTGGAGGCATTTCAAAAACTACTGCAAAAGAATTTACCTCAAGAAGAATTCGATAAAAAAATATCTGAAGAGTTCCTCCTTTATAGAGTAGGGAAAGGCAAAAATAAAAAAGTACTTTTCACAGGTTATTACCGCCCTGTCATTCCTGCCAGTCCGGTTCCATCCCCGCGATTTCGATTTCCCATCTACCAAATGCCAGGAAAAGACTTCCATAGGGTAAACAGGGAACCCGGCATCCGACTGGTCGGATCGAATACGGGAATTAAAAGAATACGAGGAAATAAATCCGGCGCAAACTGGAGGAACCTGACCCGCGAGGACATTGATCGTAAAGGGGCACTGAGCGATCAGGGACTGGAAGTTGCCTGGCTGGAAAACGAAATGGAACGTTATTTTCTGCATATTCAAGGGTCGGGAGTTCTCGAATTTCCCGATGGAACACGACAGGGGGTCCGCTATCAAGGTTCAAACCGTTATCCATACAACAGCATCGGCAAAAAGATGATCCGCGATGGTGTCATCACCACCAGTCAAGGTTCCATGCAGGAAATTAAAAAATATTTCGCAAAAAACCCGCAAAACATTTCCAAATACCTCAACCAGAACAAGCGTTATATCTTTTTCTCCCTCAGCGATGAAGGTGCCATTGGTTCAGGAGGGGGTGAACTGGTTGGCGGAAGATCAATCGCCACTGACAAGTCGATCTACCCTGCCGGTGGCCTTGTCTTCGTTAAAGTGAAAAAACCGGTATTGGGAGCCAACAACAAAATTAAATCCTGGAAACCCATTTCCCGTTTTGTTGTGGATCAGGATACGGGAAGCGCCATTCGCGGCAAAGCCCGCGCGGACCTTTATTTTGGGACAGGTAAAAAAGCAGGAGCCATGGCAGGCCACTACCATGAGAAGGGCGAGGTTTACTACCTCATCAAAAAAAGCTGATCAAACTTCGCTGAATAAAGCCACCAACCGTTTATCGATAAAATCCATTCTTTCGTCAGGAACCATGAGTTGTTCCTTTTCCGGGTCGCCCCTGACAGCAGAGTAATCGAGGTTGTCCGGGTTCCGTTTGATCATGCAGGCGAAGGTAATGGTTTCGGGTTTTTCTTCCACTTCCAGATAATCCACCGCGCGAATAAAAGAATGCCCAGTGGTGACAATATCATCCACGATCAACCAATGCGTATTCGCAGAATAGGCGGGAACGGGATTTTGGGCATAATCCAACCTTTTTTTCGGCATGATATGAAACGGCAGATTCATTAGCTTGGATAACTGGTGGCCGATGCGGATCCCTTCGGTTTCGCATCCCACCACGACATCAAACTTTCCATGCTGCTTTTGCCAATTCAGGAGCTTATTAACCAGGACCTCGCAATAGGCTTCGTTCATTGCATCCGACAAATCTCCATATTCGTAGGTATAAGACGATTTGACGCCGGAATTGAGTGTGAAATTTCCTTGATGAATTATTCTCGAAAACACTTTTAACTCTCTCCAATAAATACCGATTTCATTAATTAATACTCCCTCTTTGGCATTCTCTTCGTCATCGCGAGCGTGTTATATTCCAACCTAAGCTTTCATGCCCCGTAGGGGTAACCGGGGGGAGCGTGGCAATCCATTCTTTCTGGATTGCTTCGTCGCGATAGGCTCCTCGCAATGACGGCTTCCACTGTACATCATTTACCACGACTTATTTTTCGGGCCAGCCGTATTTTCCAACCAGCGGGACAAATTTGCAATCGCCAATTTCCTTCCGGCTCACTCGCCCCCCTTTTTTTGTTAGAAGGATGAGCTTTTGTTTGTCGGCATCCCCTGCGGGTGCCACCAGTTTTCCATCCTCTCCCAATTGTTTGATCAATGCCTCGGGAATTTCTTTCGCCGATGCGGTAACCATGATGGCATCAAACGGAGCCTGGTCAGGCCAACCATATGTGCCATCAAACATTTTGAAAACGATATTGGAGTAGCCCAAATTTTCGAGGATCTTTTGAGCCTTGCGTGAAAGAGCATTGATGCGTTCAATGGTAAAAACCTGTGCGGCCAGTTCGGCAACCACTGCAGTTTGGTACCCAGACCCGGTTCCAATTTCCAATACCCGCTCATCCCCTTTCAACTCCAAAGCGGCGGTCATTGCCGCAACGATATAGGGCTGTGAAATGGTTTGGTTTTCCCCGATGGGGAGTGGGGTGTCACCGTAGGCACGGTGATGGAGGGAGTCGAGGGTAAACAAGTGCCGGGGGACACGGCTCATAACTTCCAACAGACGCAAATCTTTTATCCCACGGTCACCCAACTGCTCTTCGACCATTTTTCTGCGCTGCCCAGCGTATGAATGTACCGCATCGGGATTCAATCGGTTCATATACTAAAAATTCGTAAAATTCAGAAGAGGCAACCCGGGTTATACGGGTTCCAATAGATCAATTCCCCTCAAGCTTAACGACCTTAATACTTCAAACAGGAGAAATTCAGTTTATGGGATGGATATTGTCCAGGTCTTCAACCTCTCGTCCCGAACTTTGTAATGAGCCTATTTCAGGAGTGGATATTGCGTCCAGCATTTTGGGGTTTTGATAAAAAACCCATTCCCAGCAATCCTTGCGCTCATCGTATTTCAGGAGGTAAATATTGTCATCATCAGCTTTAATTTTGAAATAGCGCGAACCTTCCCCGTACCAGCGATCGATAATCTCCTCCACCTTGTAACGGCTGTTACTCAGGGAGAAAGCGACCGGCCTTTCATTTAATTTCGATGATGTATAACACTCTACCTTTAACATGCAGCCATGTTATGACTTTCGATCAGAATTGTAAACTATTTTCTACCTCAAATTTGGAGGTGGAAAACCGGGGGGAAATACCTACCACCCATTCACCCACTCTCTGCCCATTCCATTTTTTTATTGCTATAATTCATCGAGAATTAACAAAGTTCATTAATACCATGCCCACCCCTCAGAAAAAAAACATAGAAGAGCATTTGCATTTTCTTGTCGGAGAAAGAAATCCGTTCACCCAACCCGAACATCTGGAAAAAACCCGCCAATATATCAGGAAACAGTTTGAGGGTTTTGGATTGCCGGTAACTGAAGAGGCGGTTGATTTCGAGGGAAGTCGCTCCTTTAACATATTGGGAGGGGGAAAAATTCCCGGAAAGAAATCTTTTATACTCGGTGCTCATTACGACACCAAACCCGGGACCCCCGGAGCCGATGACAATGCAAGTGCTGTTGCGGCACTTCTGGAAATTTCACGTTGCCTTTCGGATCAGGACTTCGAGACACCGCTGATTTTTGCAGCTTTCACTTTGGAAGAATATGGGTTCATTGGGTCCCAGCATTTCATTAAAAATGCGGAAACAAAAGATGGTTCTTTTAGCGGAATGATTGCTCTGGAAATGCTGGGGTACAAAATTTCAGAACCTGGCTCACAAAATTATCCGCCTTATGTCGACACTGAGAAGTATCCGAACCAGGGAGATTTTATTGCCGTTGTTGGCAACGAACCTTCCGCGCAATTGACACAAAATCTGGCTATGGGAATGAAACAGAATGTTCCCTCATTAAACGTAGAAACTCTAGTGGTTCCAGGAACAGGTGAAAATTTTTCCGAGGTACGTTTGAGCGACCACTCGCCATTCTGGGATGCGGGGATTCCCGCAGTCATGGTTACCGACACGGCTTTCTTTAGAAATCCCAATTACCATCAACCCTCGGATACAATAGATACCCTGGACATTGAATTTATCCGGGAAAACGCGGTAGCGGTAAGTGAAACTTTAAAAACACTGCTCCACAATAAATAAGTGGAATGAAAAAAAGTAAAAAGAATCAGGAAGAACCGGTAGAAGAGCCGGAAGAAGAGTCATCGCCCCAAAAAACCAAAAAGCGCTCGTTGGTTTCGAAGCTTTTTAGAACGTTGTTTTATACCTTCTTTTTTGTTACTTCGGCAATCGTCGCGATGGGAGTGGTGCTGGAATATTATTTTCCCGCCGAACAGATTCGTGACTTTGCAGAAAAAGAGGGCTCGAAGCAACTCCAACTCCCGCTTTCCATTAAAAGAATAAAACTAAGCCTGTTTAGTGGAGTCCGTGTCGAGGGAGTCGTTTTAGGCCCTACAACAAAACCCCTGGCAAGCGTTCAGAATTTGGTTTTAGATTACGATCTTTCCCAATTGCTGCAGGGGCATCTGGTTATTAATGAAGTTCTAGTGGACCATCCCCAGCTGAACGCGGTTTCAAAAAATGGGGTTTGGAATTTTCAACCTCTATTGGAATTAAAGGGTTCGAAGAAATCCCCCCCTCCTCCCTCGGATACAAGCGCCCCTTTGCCTCTGGCTAAAATTGATTTACAGCAATTCAAAATACGGAATGCAGGCGCCATGCTGGCAATGGATGACCAGGTTTCAGCCATAATGCGCGGATTCAATCTGGAAGCAAAAGGAAAAGCCAGTCTCAATGACATTGATTTGAAACTGCGGGTTTTATTCAAAACAAATTCAAAACCCAATATCTTTTTCAAACAAAAGAAAGACAATATCTATTTTGAGTCCCAGACCAATACCAACATATTAATTTCAGCTAAAGATTTAAAAAAGGTGAATGTTTCAGGCAACTTTGGTTTGAAGGGGAACAAAATTCAATTTGGCGATGCCCTGCCTTCACCGAGCCTGGAAGGAAGCCTTACTGCTGAAATACAAATGAAACCGGAGCGGGTAAACCTTTCATTATTTTCCCTGATCCTGGACGGTAAGAATGTAGTCTCTCTGTCTACCAAAGTAAAAAACTTTTCCACCGCCCCGGAAATAGAAACGCAAATAAAAAAGATTTCGTTTCATCTCAGTGACCTTCTGCGTTGGGCCAAGAAATGGCTTCCACCGGTTACCGGGCATGGGAAACTGGAAATGGATAACCTAACCATCCAGGCAAACCTTCCGGGATTCAAACCCGAAAACATAAAAGTCACAGGAGGCCAGCTCTCGACCAAAGATCTCACGCTGGATTCGAAAGATTTAAATATCCATCTCGAATCATTAAACACTTCCCTTAATATCCAGGAAGTCTCTGTAAAAAAGGCGAAACCCACCCTGGTTTCAGCGGACCTGCAAATGCAACTGGCAAAAGGAAAAACCGGAGAAGCCGAAATTCAAAATTTGAAGCAAACAGCCGCCGTTACCGCAAAAGGACCCGAGCTTTCAAAAGCAAAATTGAAATTCAACACAAATGTGGGTGCTCTGCATTACCAACATCCTGACCTGGGGACCTTCCAACTCCCATTCCATACAGAAGGCTCTCTGGAAGGGGATTTAAAAAAAGGAGATCTAAATATACATAAAATCTCCTATCACTCCGGCAACACTGTGAAAGGAAATATCTCCGGAAATCTAAGGCAAAAAAAATCTTTCCAATTGAAAAAAGAGTCCTCAATTAATATCGGGGAAGTTTTAAAAATTCTGCCGGGGGAAATAGCCGAAATGTTCCCCAAACTGGAAGGCTCTGGGAATGTAGAAGCGTCCGTTTCTCTAAATGGGAACCTAGATTCGAAATTTTTACCCACGCAAATCCAGGGAAATTCAAAGTTAAATTTAAAGAATGTTTCAACCCGGCTGGAAAATCCAAATTTAAATATTGAGGGATTGAATACCGCTGTACAGTTTCCGATTTTTTACAGTGCCAAGCAGGGCATCAACATTGCTACTATAAATATCAACTCCGACCTGAAAAATGTTGATGCTTTAAAAAACTGGAACCTCAAGAATTTTTCGTTAAATTCAAGACTGGACACTCAATCTTTTTACAATTTAAAACCAAACTTTGGGACCCTGCCGATCAAACTCAATTCGAAAATAAAATTCGAGAACCTGGCCTCGGCACAACCGGAACTATCGCTTGAGAATTTTACAACAGAGGTCCGGGTGAAAGGTGATATTCGCCCGGATGACTTTCGCAACAACCAAATAGAAGGAAAAATTTCCTTTCAAAATGTTAATGCCCTTAAAAAACTCAGCATTGGGGATTTCACCTCACAATATTCAATACAAGTTCACGACAAATCGTTATCACGAATCCGACTTTCACAGAAAACAAAAATTTCCTCCATCAATGAAAAAGAACTGGGGCTAAACCTCAAGGAACTGAACATCGAGTCCCTGACCCGAAAAAACCTTCAGGATGGAAACTTTGACCTGGAAAATCTTCATTTCAAAGCAACTAATCTCGTGGACCTGCATTTAAAAGGCTCTGCAAAATCCTGGGGAGAATCTTTCGGGATAGAAACCTCTCTAACAAATGCCCAACTCGCATCTCTTTGGAAACTGGTACCTACTGGAACCAAAAAAAATCTCGACTTGGAGGGGCTGGGGGGGAAAGCCAATTTGTCACTCAAGGCCCAGGGGAAATTACCTGCATCTAAAACGAAAGACATAAAACCTTTGAATCGGTGGACAAAATTATTTACTTCTTTTGAGCCGAATAACCCACCGCCACTGGAAATCTCCAGCCAATTCAAATTGCAAAATGGAAAATTGACCCACACCGACAAAGATATTAAAGAGCTGAACCTTGATAGTAAAGTTGAATTCAAAAAAGGATCCGCATGGCTTTCGGGTAACATCTCAGGGAAACTCCATGGAATGGAGGTATTCGAAAAACGGCCCCTGCAACCGGAGTTTAATTTCCAATATCACCTGAAAAACTTCAACACCTTCAAAATCGCAAAACATCAACTGAATCTTAAAAACAGGGGAATTACCCATACCTTTCAAGGAAAAATAGAAGGGATAAAGGCTTTATTGAAAGGTCCGATTGAACCTGACCGTGTTTTGCAAAAACTAAATATTGACCTGAAAAATTCAAACAACCTTAAAGCTGAAAAAAGCTTGGAGGATGAACTTTTTGGAGACCTGAAAGCCGCTGGGGAGCTTTCATCGCAAATAATACTTAAACAAACCGCTGGTGAAAAAATTTATCTCGAAGGCCAACTGGGATTCAATCAATTGAACGCTGAAATTCCATCTGCGGTCACGTTGAAAAACCTGACCGGCAAATTCCCCTTCAGCAAAACCCTTTCATTATCACCGGACATGGTTTCCACCATTGCCGAATCTCCCGCCCAAAAACGGTTTTTCAAGCAACTGCGTGATTTCTCCCGTTACAAAAACAACATCCGCGCAGATTCCATTGAACTCAAAGGCCAGGAAATTTCAAATATGGGGATGGATGTGGTTTTCAAAAACAACCGCCTCTCTGCAGACAAGTTTATTTTCGATGTCTTGGGGGGAACGGTTGGGGGAAGCTTCTCCTTCACACAAACACCCAAAGGGCCTGCTCTCAGATTTGTAACCGAGTTTGCAAAAATTGATTCATCCCGACTTCTACCTTCTAAAGAGAAAATGAAGATCGATTCTAAAATCGATGGAAATATGGATGTGGCTTTTCAGGTAGAAACAGAAGATGTCTCTTTGGACAATTTGTTACTAAAAATTGCAATTACAAAAATTGGAACACAAACTCTGGATCGCCTGCTTCTTTATCTGGACCCTGAGGAAAGCAAACCCGCCATTGCAGATACTCGTGCAAAACTTAAAATCGCTACACCTCATCGAGTGCTCATTTCTCTCGAAAATGGAAATTTAAATTTGGAGGCCTGGTTGAAAAGTGATTTGCTGGGAATTATCAAAGCGCCCGAACTCAAAAGAATTCCCGTAGCAGGACTCAACCAATTCTCATCCATCAATGAACAACTCCAATCCCTTCAGGGAACCCTTAAGGCACTTAACATTATTGCCGCCCAAAAAATTCAAAACGAGAACGGGAAATTAGTGTTCAAAAATTAATCTACTACCGGCGGCCTCTTCCTCTTTGTCCACCGCCCCCACGGTTGCCACCTCTTTGACCGCCCTGTTGTCGTTGCTGGCCCTGTCCTCGAAAATCCTGTCCGCCTTGACGACGTTGCTGCCCTTGTCCTCGAAAACCCT
>JAYNIA010000022.1:10688-38010 GCA_038108555.1 Nitrospinota bacterium
CCGCCTTGACGACGTTGCTGCCCTTGTCCTCGAAAACCCTGACCGTCTTGTTGTTGGCGATTGTTACGAAAATTTTCTCTTCGGTCCTGTCGACGATCTTGTCTATTATCCTGACGATCTTGCCGATTTTCCTGGAATTGTTCGCGTCTATCCTGACGTCTATCTTGCCTGTCTTCCCTGCGGTCTTGCCGGTTCTCGCGAAATTCTTCTCTTCTTTCCTGTCTATTTTCCCTGCGTTCCTGACGGTTTTCCTGAAATTGCTCGCGTCTATCTTGACGCCTCTCCTGTCTGTCTTCGCGACGTTCTTGCCTATTCTCTAAAAACTCTTCCCGCCTTTCCTGTCTTTGCTGCCTTCTTTCTTCTCTTTTTTGTTTAAATTCTTCGCGCCGTTGTTGAAATTGTTACTGCCTTTGCTGGCGCCTTTCTTCAAAAGTTTCTCTTCGGGTCTCTTCCGTATCTTCAATGGAAATCTGACCCCATCCGGTCCCCGCACTTAAAGCTACAAACAATACTGCTCCCAGCAATCGCAAGCCATTCATAACCCTCCTTAATTTTTAAGAAAAACTATTTTTTGGATGATTTGGTTAGCTGGCTCATAACCGTCTCGGTTTCCGCTTCCACTTCTTCCCGTTTTCTCCATTCCCAGACTTTCAAATGCGCTCCCATATAATAGGTATGGTCAAGCAAAGACTCTCCGTCCATGACGCCCCAGCGGCCATCTTCAACTTCGGTCAACGCTTCGTAAATTGGATTTTCTACAGAGGTATAAAGCAACTCAAGATCGGCTGGGGTTACTTTTTGCCCCAACAAAATTTTTACGGAAGTATCATCTATTTCAAAATCATCCTGAATAGCTTTAAGGGCATCTGCCTTCGACTTACCTTCTTTGATACCCTCCTGCATTTTTTCTTCTATGGTTTTGTTGCGCCTCGCAAAAGGATAATGTGTATAGCCAAGATCTTTACCCACATGGAAATCCATATCCGGAAAATAAAGATAGGACCAGTCTTCAAAATCCACTTCTGTTTCTTCTGAAACACCCAGTTCTTTGGCCTTTTCTGGAGATTCGATCAGCATCCGGTTATATACCTTAATGAACTCTTTCATGCTTTCAAAAACCACAGCATGGTAAAAGGAATTCATGCGGTACCAGTTGTTGGTCGAATTCTGGCCATTCATCAACTTTCTCAACATCTGCATGAGGGTTTCAGCATCTGCAAATTGATGCGAAATTGGAAAAAAGTCTTTTAAAAATTGGGTAAGTGCACCGCTTTCAGAGGAGTCCATGCTTTCCTGAAGCTTATTTTTTGCATATTCCAAAGAATGTCTGACTAAATTGACATGGTTTAGCTTTCGCTGATAGTCCATGTATTGCTTCAGTTCGTTGTTTTCACTTTCTTTAGAATTGGTAGGTTTGTTCTGGGTAATGTCTAACGCAAAAGCAAGCATGTAGGGTTCTCTTCCAAAAGGGTTTTAATGAAGAAATTAATCAAATATAATGAATAGTTTATAAGATAATTTAATTTCCCCCTCCCTGTCAACCCGCCCTCTGGCGAGGGCAGGCAGCTGGGACTTTTCTTGTAAATCATAAAAGAGTGATTTCCCCTTTTACAATTGTTCATCTTTATTTCCAGTTTGATGTGATTTTTGCGTATCTAAATCCAGAAGCTTTATGGCATTTGTATCGCAGGAAAAAGCGTGGACCTATTCCCTCCCCACGGGAGTGGGGGTGGTTGACAAGGGTAGTGGGGTCTGATAGCGTAACTCCCATTGTTTAGACTATTTAATAATCTTTTTTGGATGCGATAAAAGTATGCCCTGGGACGATTTACACGATTCTAAAGAACCTGATGACAGGTTTAAAAATAGAGGTGGCCAGGGAGGTGGAGGGCAAGGTGGCCCATCAAAACCTCCTTTTGATATTCCGCAAATAAAAGTACCTCAATTCAAACCTTCGATGCTCGTGGGCATCATTCTTTTATTATTGGTGGTTTGGATTATCCCGGGGACATTCTATTTTGTAGAGCCCGATGAAGAAGGCGTGGTGACCCGGTTTGGGAAATTCAGTCGCACCACAACGCCCGGACTCCATTTTAAATTTCCCTCACCTATAGAGCATGCGGCGACACCCAAAATCACACAGGTCAGACGTGCAGAAATTGGTTTTCGTGCAGCCCAGGGAAGACCCACGCAAAAGGTCCCTGCAGAGTCACTCATGCTTACAGGGGATCAAAACATTGTCGACATCAATCTGGTGGTTCAGTACCGAATAATGGATTCGGTAGCTTACCTGTTTAATGTTCGCCGACCGCACAAACTGATTCGGGACGCAGCCGAAACGGTTATTCGTGGAATCACCGGCAGTAAAAAAATTGATGAAGCTCTGACAACGGGAAAAGCCGAAATTCAGGTATTGGCTAAAGATCAAATTCAGGGACTTTTAGACAAATATAAGTCAGGACTGCAAGTGATAACCATCCAGCTTCAAGACGTGAACCCTCCGGAGCAGGTTGCGGATTCATTTAAAGATGTTGTTCGAGCCCGTGAAGATAAGGAAAGAATGATCAATGAAGCTCAGGGGTATCGAAATGCAGTGATCCCCGAAGCCCGTGGACAAGCCGCCCAAATAGTTCGGATTGCTGAGGGTTACCGGGAAGAAAAAATCAAAAAAGCCGAGGGTGATGCCAAGCGATTCCTTCAACAGTATCAGGAATATAAAAAAGCTCCTGACATCACTCGAAAGCGAATCTATCTTGAGACCATGGAAGAAATCCTTCCCGATATCAATAAGGTTTTAATGGAAAATAGAAAAGGCAGTGGTATTTTACCCATCCTTCCTTTAGGCAAGAACTCGGTCCTGGGAGGTAAACAATAACCATGAAGCAAAACTCTTTTATTGTAGCTGGCGTTATTGCCATCATCATTCTTTCCCAATCCATGTTCATGGTGCATATGACGCAAAGCGTCATTGTTCTGGAACTCCAGAAACCTAAAAAAATCATTACGGAACCGGGTCTCAACTTCAAGATTCCATTTCTTCAACAAATCAAAAAGTTTTCCAACCAGTTACTGGATAACGACTCCCCCCCGGCAGAGGTTATTACCAGGGACAAGAAAAACCTGTTGATCGACAATTTCACCATGTTCCGCATTGCCGATCCCCTGAAATTTCTGGAAACAGTTCGTGGGGAACAGGGTGCTCGAGCACGGCTGAATGATATTGTTTACTCGGAACTGCGCGTTGAAATCGGTCAACATGACCTGATCGATATCATTACCGAAACACGGGATGCCATCATGGCAAAAGTTACCAAGGAATCAAATATTAAGGCTGCAGAATATGGTCTCGAAGTGGTCGAGGTAAGAGTCAAGCGCACCGATCTTCCCCCGGAGATCGCCAACTCCATATTCAATCGAATGCGTACCGAACGTGAACGAATCGCCATGGAATACCGGTCTGAGGGCAAGGAAGAAGCAACAAAAATCAGAGCAGAAACAGATAAGGAAAAAACCATTATTGTTGCAGAAGCTTATAAACAGGAACAGGAGATTCGGGGTGAGGGAGATGGAATGGCAACAAAAATCTATGCGGATGCGTTTAATAAAGACCCCAAGTTCTATTCATTTATGAGATCCATGGAAGCTTATAAAAAATCTTTAAAAACCGAAACAACTCTCCTAATGTCTGAGGATTCCGATTTTCTGGGATTTCTTAATAAATCCAAATAACCGGCTCTCCCTATACGGGGTGGAAAAAAAAACAAGAACCTCTTATTATTGTAATGAGACTTTTTTTCTTTAAGGTCGCATGAGAATACTCATAGTTGGAGCGGGAATAGTCGGGTTTAATCTTGCCCAGGAACTTTCGCAAGAAGGTCATGATGTCGCCATTGTAGATATGGATCTTGACCGTACACGGCGGATCTCAGATACGCTGGATGTCATGGCCATTCATGGCAATGCCTGCCTGCCCAGTGTTTTGATTAAGGCAGGAATCAAGTCCACCGAAATGCTGATTGCGGTTACTGAAAAGGACGAGATCAATTTGCTCGCCTGCTTTCTCGCTTCGCGATTCGATGTACCCAATCGGTTTGCGCGATTAAGGGACATGGAATACACTTCCAATGGCAGTGCCCTCTCCACCCAGGATTTATATATCGATCAGGCCATCAATCCTCCCCAGATAATGGTGGAAACCATTTTGAAGTTTCTTGAAACTCCCGGTGTGGTCAACGTTGCCGAGTTCGCGGACGGGGAGGTTCTTTTAAGGGAATTCGACGTTCCGGAGAACGCACCTATTGCCGGAAAGTCCATTCAGGATATTCGTAATGTCACCATGATGGAATCGTTCCTAATTGTTGCCATCGTTCGCGATGGAGAATTAGTTCTCCCTAAAGACGAAGATATCATTCATGCAGGGGACCGATTTTATACCCTGGTCGACAAAGAGTTTCTACCCTTTTTGCTTCCCATGCTGAACAAAACCCTGGATGAAGTTGAAAAAGTCATCATCTATGGGGCCACTCCCATGGCCATACATCTCGCCAAGGATTTAGAGGAAAGAAATCACGATGTGCGAATCATTGAGCCTTCAAGGGACATGGCCCATGCGGCAGCAGATGTATTAAAGCGAACTGTCGTTATGCATGGAAGTGGAACGGATATGGATTTGTTCAACGAAATTAATATGAAAGATGCAGATTTTTTCCTGGCTCTTTCCGACGATGATGAAAATAATATCCTTTCCGCTTTACTGGCTAAAAAGTATGGCGCGAAAAGGGCCCTGGTAATTACCAACGATCCGGAATACCTGCCCATTCTTGACTCTATTGGGATGGATATCACCATCAATCCCAGACTAATAACAGTTAGTGCCATATTGAAGCATCTTCGAAAAGGCCGGGTGATGTCGGTTTTTAAACTGATCGAAGATGCCGAGGTTATGGAAATCGGGGTGGAATCGGATTCCTCCATTGTTGACAAAAAAATTTCGAAAATAAAATTCCCTAAAGAGGCCATAATTGGTGCCATTCTTAGAAAAGGGGAAATGCTGATTCCCAACGATGATATAACTCTCGAGGCAGGCGATTCCGTCATATTGGTCGCATTGCCCGGAGCCATTGAAAAAATTGAGAAACTATTTGATCGTAAGCGCTCCTTTCTTCCCTTCCGATGAATATCCAGGCAATATTAAATGTTGTTGGAGTTCTATTAATCCTCCTCTCCGGTCTTCTTTTGGCTCCTATTGGAGTCTCAATGTATTACGCCCACCCGGCACTAGATGGCTATATTACTGAAACCAGTGCATTTAGCCTGACATTTGCGGGAGGACTCGTAACCGGTCTTGTTTTCTGGAAATTATTTCCATCCGGATTAGAAAAACTGCGTGACCGGGAAGGTTTTGCAATTGTCGCCTTCTCCTGGATGGCCATGTCTACCTTCGGAGCCCTTCCCCTCTACCTGACTGGAATTTGCCCCAACTTTATCGATGCTTTATTCGAAAGTACCAGCGGCTTCACAACCACCGGGGCATCGATTCTTATAGACATTGACGTAGTACCTCATGGAATCCTGTTCTGGAGAAACCTGATGCAATGGGTGGGGGGAATGGGAATCATTCTACTTTCTCTGGCCATTTTCCCCATGCTGGGTATTGGTAGTTTCCATTTATTTAAAGCTGAGATTCCCGGCGGGTCCACCGTGGAACAAACACAGCCAAGACTTGCTGAAACTGCCAAAATCCTTTGGAAAACTTACCTCGCCCTGACGATCATCGAAATAATCGCCTTGCTGTTTGCAGGGTTGGATTTATTCGATGCGGTTTGTCATACGTTTTCAACCGTGGCGACCGGTGGGTTTTCTCCCCACAATGGGAGCGTTGGAGTTTTTAACAACATCTATATAGAAGCCATCATAATTTTATTTATGTTTTTTGGTGGAATCAATTTCGCCCTGCATTCTCAAATAGTAAGAGGGAATTTTGCAGGCGCATTAAAAAATCCTGAATTTCGCGGTTATTGCTCTATTGTGATAATAGGCATTTTGTTTGTGACCTGGGGGCTCACCCGTGTTTCCCCTGAAGTTGATGCCAGTGAAGCATTCAGGAACGCGGCTTTTACCGTGGTATCCATACAAACCACCACCGGGTTTGTGACCGATGATTTTAATTTATGGCCGGAATATTTGAAGCTTCTGATTTTGGGCATTATGATGGTCGGAGGCTGTTCCGGTTCCACCAGTGGCTCCTTTAAAGTTATCCGTTTTATAATTCTGATCAAAATTATATTAAGAGAACTTACAAAACTGGTTCACCCACGGGCTATTTTTCACGTAAAAGTGGGAGAAAAACCCATCAGTCCCGATGACCTTTCGAATGTTGCGGCCCTGACATTTTTGTTCATGGGAATTTCCGCCCTAAGTGCCCTGCTTCTTTCCTTCATGGGAGTTGATCTCACCACCGCAATTTCTGCATCTATCGCTTCCTTGTTTAATATTGGCCCTGGCCTGGGTGGAGTGGGTGCCATGGGCAATTACGCCGATATTCCCTCAATGGGTAAAGGAATTCTCATTACCTGCATGTTATTGGGAAGGCTTGAAATTTATGGAATTGTTCTGCTATTCCTCCCCATTACCTGGCGCAAATAATATTTGATTAAATCAAAGATAATATTCGATTTTATCAAAGCTATGTTAAGACAAATAAGATTTGATTTTACCAAATCAATGGCTTAGAATTTCCGCTCCTCAATCAGGGCCTTAAATCTTTAAAATAAGAAAAAAATTTTTAGGGAACCCAAGGTTCACTTGGATAAATTTTTGAGTAATTTTTAAATTTGCCTGTGAAATAACCAAAAACCTGATCGCAACCCAGAATTTTCAAGGAAATTTAGGTATGGAAACAAATCCTCTAAAAATTACCGAACTCGTTCTTAGGGACGCCCATCAATCGCTTCTTGCAACACGCATGAAAACCGAAGATATGCTGCCGATCGCTGAAAAGTTGGATCAGGTGGGGTTTTTCTCAATCGAAATGTGGGGTGGGGCTACCTTTGATACATGTATTCGTTTTCTTAATGAAGACCCTTGGGAAAGGGCTCGGGAACTCAAGAAAAAAATGCCAAAAACCCCGTTTCAAATGTTATTGCGGGGACAAAATGCTGTGGGATACCGGCATTATGCCGACGATGTGGTCGAAAGATTTGTAAAACAATCGGTGGATGTTGGAATCAATATTTTCCGGATCTTCGATGCCCTCAATGATTTCCGAAATATTGAAACGGCTGTAAAAACTGTTAAAAAATGTGGTGAAACCGTAGAGGGCGCAATCAGCTACACCGTTAGCCCTGTTCATAACATTGAACTTTACATCAAGATGGCAAAAGATCTGGAAAACTTGGGATCGGATATCCTGTGTATTAAGGATATGGCGGGTCTACTCACTCCAAGTGTGACGAAAGAGCTCATTACCGAATTGAAAAAGAACATCAAACTTCCTATCCATTTGCACTCGCATGCAACCACCGGGCTGGCGGGAATGAATTTCCAATGCGCCATTGAAGCCGGGGTCGATATGGTCGATACCGCAATCTCCTGCTTATCCATGGGAACCTCTCATTATGCCACCGAATGTATTGTGGCTGCTTTGAAGGACACTCCTCGAGACACCGGGTTGGATTTAAATCTGTTGGAAGAAATTAATGATTACTTCAAAGAAGTTAAGAAGAACTATGCTGAATTTGAAAGTGACTTCAAAGGCGTTGACATCAACATTCTGAAATCCCAAATCCCTGGTGGAATGATTTCCAATATGGAAAATCAATTGCGGGAACAAAATTCTCTCGACAAGCTGGATGAGGTTTTGGAGGAAGTGCCCCGGGTCAGAAAAGATATGGGATATCCGCCCCTGGTAACCCCAACCAGTCAAATTGTCGGTTCCCAGGCAACACTGAATGTTCTTACCGGAGAACGGTACAAGGTTATCACTAAAGAAACACGGCAATGTGTGATGGGGAACTATGGGAAATTACCTGCCCCTATAGATGAAGAACTTCTTAAAAAAGTTGCCGGGGACAAAAAAGTTACAGATTGCCGACCGGCTGACTTGCTGGAACCCGAATGGGAAGGGGTCTGTAAAGAACTTGGTGACAAATACACCAGCGAGGAAGACAGGTTAACTTACGCCTTATTCGGAAAAGTAGGTCTAAAGTTTTTCGAAACTCGAGGACAACCCGCACCTGCAAACAAACCTGCTGCTAAAGCCAAAGAGGCACCTGCAAGTGCTCCAGCAGCAAAAGCGGCACCTGCCCCTGCAGGCGGATCATCGGTTTATCAAGTCCGGGTTAACGGGAAAAATTTCACTGTTGAAGTGGCCGCTGGAGGAGCTGGAACCATGGCTCCGGCTCCAGTTGCCGCTGCACCCGCGCCAGCTGCCCCTGCTCCGGCACCTGCTGCACCCGCCCCATCGGGAGGCGGAACTACCATACCCGCACCTTTACCGGGTTCCATTTTCTCTTTAAAAGTCAGTGCCGGTGATGCCGTTAATGAAGGCGATACCGTATTAATCATGGAGTCAATGAAAATGGAAAGTGAAGTTAAATCTCCAGTATCAGGAACGGTTCAATCGATTGCCGTCAAGGAAGGCGACAACGTACAAACCGGAGACCCACTAGCCACCATAGGATAATGGAATTCAGTTTCGCTTTATCTGCATCAAAAATAATTCATAGCACCGGGTTCTCCGATCTTGCCGGAGGCGATATCATCATGATGGGTGTGGCTTGCACACTGATCTATCTCGCCATCTGGAAAAAGTTTGAACCCCTATTATTGCTTCCCATGGGTTTCGGCTGTCTCCTCGCGAACCTTCCACTGAGTATGATGGCAAGTACCGATTCCGGGGGGCTGCTGAATTTTTTCTATCAGGGTGTCACACACGAAATTTTACCACCGATTATTTTTATGGGGGTCGGAGCTATGACGGACTTCGGGCCCTTACTGGCTAACCCTACAACTCTGCTCTTGGGAGCAGCAGCGCAAATCGGGGTATACACAACGCTCGTGGGAGCCGTCTTCCTTGGATTTAATATGAAGGAGGCAGCTGCAATTGGAATCATTGGCGGGGCAGATGGTCCAACCTCTATTTTTATTGCCAGCAAACTTGCACCTCATTTGCTGGCACCCATTGCAGTAGCCGCGTATTCCTATATGTCCCTGGTTCCTCTGATACAACCGCCGATCATGAATTTTTTTACGACGGAAGAGGAACGGAAAATAAAAATGGCGCAGTTAAAGCCTATTTCCCAAACGGTAAAAATCCTTTTTCCGGTGGTAGTGACGATCGTTTGTTGTCTTCTTTTACCAGGCGTCACTCCCCTTCTTGGCATGTTTATGTTGGGAAACCTGTTCCGCGAATCCGGGGTAACTCAACGCCTGCATGAAACGACCGAAACCCATTTGATCAATATCATGACAATAATGCTTGCCCTGTCTGTAGGTTCATCCATGACTGCGGATTCTTTTTTACGATTTGAGACGATAAAAATTATTGTTCTAGGACTGTTGGCCTTTGGGTTTGCCACAGCAGGAGGATTGATCTTTGGAAAACTAATGTGCAAATTTTCGGGAGGTAAAATCAACCCCCTTATTGGTTCAGCTGGAGTTTCTGCAGTTCCCATGGCCGCCCGGGTTACACAAAAAGTAGGGCAAGATGCAGACTCCTCCAACTTTTTATTGATGCACGCCATGGGCCCCAATGTAGCAGGGGTCATTGGAAGCGCCGTTGCGGCTGGGGTATTTGTTTCCCTGTTTGGAGATGTTGGAACTGCGGTAGATACACATGCAGCCCTGGCACCGGTCATAGGCGATCCTGAACCGGGAGCTCAAGCACTCGCCACAGTTGTGGATGCAATAAAACAATAAAGGAATTTTGAAATGGAAACCAGTGTTATAGCAGCGGTAAATGTTTCGATACTAGCAATGTCCGTAATATTTATCATGCTCACACTCCTCATTTTCACCATTCAATTTCTGGTGAAACTCATACCTTATAAAGAACCACCTGCAGCTCCTGCCAAGCAAGCCCGTGCCAGCACCACTGGAACAACGGGGCATGATGATGAGGTAGCGGCTATCACGGCCACACTCGCAGCTCATTTAGGGAAAAGGCCTGACGAATTTCGAATCGTCAACATCCAATCGCATTAGCCCTTACATCTATCAAATAAAAAGCTTCAACAAATTAATTTTCGGGTTCTTCTTGGTCTGAAGGTTCAGAGGGAGTTTCAATTTTTGGCAGGGATTCAAGAATTTCTGCGGGGGTTTGCAAGATTCCCTGAAATATTCCAACCACTTTTTTCCCCAATGAAGTGAAGGGAATGGGTGAAATATCAGGATCATCAAAGTCGCCTTTAACCGTGTAATAAGATTTCAATAAGCTCTTTTCATCGCCTGCAGTCAATATCTTTCCAAACAACGGAATTTTGGTTAGGAATCTATCGAGTTTGGCAAGCGGCGCAACCCCCACCACAGTATCCATTTGATTTTTTCCAAGATCAAATGTTCCAACGATTGAAGTTCGACGATTACTGGTTTCATAGATAAAGTTTTCTGTCTCAAAAACTCCATCCTTGGGAATAAAATCTCCCGAAAGTTGCTTGAATGAGGAAGGACTTTCTTCCTTGGAAGGCAGGGAGCCTGGAGTCGATCCGAACAACTTGTTCACACCGTGCTTAAGCTTTTCTGTATCCATCATACCCGATTGGATATCCAGGGAAATTTTTCCTGACAAGGATCTGGAGATTTGCTCCCAGTTTTTTCCTTTCCCTTTTATTTTTGCATCAAATATTTTCACATCCCCACTTAAGCTATTATTAAAGGAATCTCCAAAAAGACTGAACACATTATCCGTTTTTACATCCTTTGCCTGGACCTTTGCTTCAAAATTACTCACACCATTTTCATCAATGGTCATATTTCCTGTACTTTTGACCAGGGGGTTGGTCCCGACACTCCAATCCTTGAGATGCAGGGTTTTATCTTCCAGGGAAACTTTTCCTGCCACATTATTTAAGTGCAACAATTTAAAATTTAATTGCCCCACATCAAAAACCAATTGCCCCTTTCCCTGTTTGAAAAATTCTGTTCGGGTAAACAAGTCCATCAACTTTGTATCTTTATCCTTAGATACGGGCATTAATTCATTGATATCAAGTTTTTCCCCTTTAAGCTTCAAATCTAAAACCGGGGAATCACCCAATTGGCAAACACCGCTAAAATCCAACCTGCTGTTGGGAGAAGCAACACTGGCGGACCGGATATCAAATTTTTTCTCTTTAAAACCAAGGCGGGCATTAACTATAAGATCCGATGACAGGTTTTCTGGTTTAACTTTTAAATTGATTAAGTCTACTTGCCCTTCAAAGAGGGAGCTATCGATTTGATTCAGGTTTCCTTTTCCCGAGATATTAAAATCAATGGAGCCATCTGCAGACCAGGATTTTGAAAATCGATGTGAAGGATAGGCTTGAAACTTTTGAGATGCCAATTGGACAGAAAAATCGCCACTATCCAAATCTGGAATTTGGAAGGACCCGGCAATTTTGTTCCCTCCCAGTTCGTACACCCAGTTTTCAATATCAAGTCCTTCTTTTTCCGTTAGAGAACCCTTCGCTTTAAACTGGTTGAGGGAGTTTTCTTTTTTCTCAACAAAATCTGATATCTTATAACCCGTCCTTGTCAAATCTGCTTGTTGTTCAAACTTAAAGTTTCCAGGTGTTCCATTGATATTCATTGATACATGGGCGGGACCGGAAAATTCAAAATCATTGAAAACGGGAATATCCTTCAAATCTGCCTTAATCAACTCAGGAAGATTTAATCGCAGGGAAAAGTCAGGAACCGACTTGTCTCGACGGTCAATTTCACCTTCCAGTAGCAGGGAGGAGTTTCCATATAAACCGGAAACATTTTCGAATCGTATTTTTTCTTCATCGTATGTGATAACCCCCTTCAAACCCGTCATTGCTTTAAGCCGGTTTCTATATTCCAGGGAAAGGTTTTTCAATTCAATTTTTCCCCATTCCTTTTCCGTTTCAGGTTTGTCCGGATTTCCTCTAAAACGATAATTTATAAGTACACCCCCCGATGTAAAATCGAGCCCCTCTTGCAAGGCCACCAGGGCATCTTCCGAGTCTTCACCAATAATCCAATGCAAGTCACTGGAATCCAAATGGTAACGGGCGGTCGCTTTTTCAAGAGGTTCCCCATTGCTCAATCCAAGCTCACCATTCAAATCAGAAAATTTACTGTTTGAAAACTCACCGGAAAGATTTTTATATTGCACAATTTTGATCCACGGCTCGCTTTTTCTTTGAACCACTTCCGGCGTGTGTGTGTAAATTATTTTACCGTTCAGGTTTCTAATTCTGGGTTTAAATTCTTCTTCTGTAAGATCCACAGAATTGAAATCAATGACCCCCGCTATTGCCAACTTGTCAAAATCGTCCAACGGCCCTTTTACATCCAGCCTTAATTTGGCAGAACCATCAAAATCTGAATACACCGAAATAGCATCATGAATGGGATGTCCCTTAAATGCCTTTTTCAATGTGCTGTGGAACTGTGCCATATCCACTTCGTTTTCCAGAGAAAGGTCGGCAACAGGATGAGTGAGAAAATTATCTATTTTTCCCTTTAAATTGTTTAAAGGTTGATTTTCATATCGGGCCTTTTGGATATGGAAATTACTGTTCCCTTTATGAACCTTAAATGTTCCTGTTACTTTTTTAATGGGGGGAAGGGGATGGTGCCAGTCTACCTTTCGCATCTCCATCTCACCGCTGATTTTGTTTCTGTTTTCCGGTTTGGCTATTTCCCTGAGTTCCTTGACCGTCCCATCAAACTTTAGGGAGTTTATTTTTACAGACCCGTTTTTAAACGTTTTGTGGATTACTTTGTGATATTCCTCAGGGAATATTTTAAGAGGAAGGTAGTCGATACTTTTATTTAGTTGAAAAGCGTCCGTCTTCAAATTTATGTGAACCGCAGGATTTTTTGAAAACATCTGCTTTAAAGAACCACTCCCTTTAAACTTGAAAGGTCCCGATTCCGATTTCAACTCCTCAATATTTATTGAGTCTTTATCCATCGAAATTTTATATTCAAGTCCTCCCCTATGAGGTATACGGGCATCTCTTAAAACCGCTTTTGCCTTTTTGGAATCGGAGGAATACTTTAATATCCCTTCTGTTTTAAGGGCACCACCCAGGCTTCCGGAAAAACTTGAATCGATGGACAACCAGCTATTAGCAGGTGTTTTTGCTAAAACTTTTTTCAAATAGGGTTGAAACCTTGAAACATTTAAAGGATTGACTCGGATATCTCCATTGATAGAAATTCCGGTGAACCCCTTTTCTTCAGAGAAATTATCGAATCCCCCGGACACCTTGAATGCCGTCGAAGATCCTGAGTAGGGGATTTCCCCTTTCAAAGCAAATTGGAAGGGAGAGTTGATCAGGCTTTTTCGAATGGAAAAATGAATATGATCCATTTCCAAAGGAAGGGGCTTGTTCTTGGGCTGGTCCAGGTAATCCAGGAAATGGATTGCCCCATCTTCCACCATGACCTGGTTCATCAGGCTGGCCCTGAGCACTTTAAACAATTGACTGTCTGCTGGCTGGGAAATCCATTTACGCACATCTCCCAGGCTAAGTTGGCCCGATGCGTTGCGGACAACTCTTAGAGATGAACCCTGAACAATTATTTTCTTTACCTCTACTCTTTTATCTAAAAGAGGAAATAATTTGACGACAACCCTTACACTGCGCGCGGTCAATTCCGGCTTGGAATCCCAACGGGATTTGACGGATACATCTTTAAGAAGAACACTCAGTCCGCGAACAATATCCATCTCAGCAGCGCCAATGGAAACTTTTCGGCCGGTCAATTCTTCCATCTTTTCAATGGCCAGATATTTTACATCATCCAGGTTACGGAGCTGATAATAAGCAAGGGAAAAAATAGAAAACACGCCAATGAACAAAAGGAAGAAGGAATAAAAAATTACCCTTTTTTTTGAAATCGGCATATAGGGGATGGATGAAAAAGGTTACAATAACCTGAGTTTTCTTTGATTAGTGAGGAACAATTTCAAAGTTTAATTTTTATGAATGGGCCACCGAAACACTTTGGCAAAATAAACCCATTGTTTTCATAAAGTTATAGATCATTTACGGTCCAACGTCCAGAAAAATTCAAGACCCAAACCCTTTAGAAAGGGAGGGCAAATCTCAAAAATCCCATGAGCTCTTTCGACAATTCCACTGTTTTTGGACTCAATCCGGTAACCGAAGCCATCAAAGCCCAAAAACGCCGTTGCTACAAACTGATTATTGAAAAGGGAAAATCTCAGGCCCGGCTGAATTCATTGATCCAGTTGGCTCATGAAAACAAAGTACCCATCGAAACCCTGCCAAAGTCCGCTTTTGAGAAAAAATATCGCAGCCACAACCATCAAGGAGTGGTGGGGGTTTTTGCAATTATTAAAACCCTGGAACTGGAAGAGCTTGTTCAACAGGCCTTTGAAAAATCACCATTACCAGTTCTGGTTGCTTTGGACAGCATTCAAGATCCACACAATTTGGGAGCCATCATCCGCTCAGCTGAAACACTGGGGATTCATGGAATCATTCTTCCAAAAAATCGCACTTCGTCTTTAAATGAAACTGTTGCGAAATGTTCTTCGGGTGCTATCGAACATCTACCCATTTCCTGGGTAACAAACCTAACTCGTGGAATAGAGCAACTAAAAGAAGCTGGTTTCTGGATTGCCGGCGTCGTCCCTGATGGAGAAACTGCCTGCTATCAATACAAATTTGACTCACCCATGGTATTAATCCTGGGAGGAGAAGAAAAAGGAATTCGACCCTTATTGAAAAAATCCTGCGATGTCACTTTAAAAATTCCCATGGAAGGCTCTTTGGAATCTTTAAATGCCTCGGCTGCTGCTGCAGTTATCTTTTACGAGGTATTGCGCCAAAGAAACTTATCCCCCAAATAAACCGCTAAACAATAAGCTTTAATTGGAAAAATAAAGGAGCGCAAATTAAGTTTGAGCGCTCTGTAATTCCTGGAGAGAAAAATTGAACCTTAAATTCGGTTGTAAGACCGCATTCGACGCATAGCGGCTTTTCTTTTTTTCTTCGCTTCCTTTTGCTTTCGCTTTTTCTTCACGGAGGGTTTTTCGTAAAACCGACGACGTTTCAACTCTTTCAATAACCCTTCTTTGGTCATTTGCCTTTTGAGGACTTTTAACGCTTTTTCAACCTGATTTTGGTAAACTGTTACTTCCAAAAACTTTTTCCTCCTAGTAAGTGAATAAAATCATTCGATTAACGCAATGCAGAAAATTTTACTTTCCCGGCAACAAACATACCTGTTTTATCTATTTTTTGGCATGAAGCTAGAAATTATCAACAAATTTACACATAAAGTCAATAGCTGATAATCATGAACCCAAATCCCGTCACCCAAACCATTAGAATTGTACTTACCCTGTTGTTTTTATTCTGGTTTCTTGTTTTTGTCCGAGAAGGAAAAACCGAGGAATTTGCAGTGCCGAACGCGGGTTCTCCTTATCAGGAACTGGGAGCCCTTCATAACGGGGAAATCCTCCACCTGCCAACAGGATTAACCGTCAATTTCGACCAGATGATGGATTCCATTTCAGCATCCCGGGTCATTTATATTGGCGAAACCCATGACAATATCGAGGCACACAAAGTTCAGTTAAAAATTATCAGGAAACTATCTGATAAATTTCCAGTGGCTATAGGATTGGAAATGTTTCGTCGATCCGCACAGGAAAAACTCGACCAGTGGAATAAAGGTCAACTCTCCAAAAAGGAATTTAAGAATCTCTTCCATATCAATTGGGGAACGGGCTACAAACTTTATCAACCGATTTTCGATTTCGCCCGGTCAAAAAACATACCCCTGATTGGTTTGAAATCTTCCCGCCATGTAGAAAACAGTTTTCGTTCCGGAGACCCCGCGCCTGACGGGACGTTTTATCCCGAACTGGATGACCAGGACCCTTATCACAAGGCTTTTGCAATGGCTGCGTTCGGGGGCCATCGGGGAACAGAAAAAGCCCTTGAAAAACCCTACCGCATGCTGCTCCTCTGGGAAGAAACCATGGCGCAAACGGTTTCACAGTTTTTAATGAATCCAAAATACAAAGATACAAAAATGATTGTCCTAAGTGGAGGGTTTCACGTGCAGTACGGATTTGGAATCCCCAAACGTGCCTTTCGCCGAGTGCCGCATGCCTATTCCATTGTCCAGCCTACGGTTACTCACATTCCTACCGAATTAAAAGATAGGGAAATGGAAGTAGAAAAAGTATCCATCCCACTTTATGCTGCGGACTACGCCTGGAAGGTTGAATACAAAGTCCCGGACAATGTCAAGCTGGGAGTGAGGCTGGCTCAAACAAGTGAAGGCGTCGCTATTATGGAAGTCATGCCAGAAACCAATGCCGAAAGAGCCGGGATTAAAAAAGGCGATTTACTAGTACAAATGGATGGAGAAAAACTCTCAAGCGTGGAAGACGTGTTGGAACTAATTCAAAGCAAGAGCTTCAATGACCGGTCCACCTTCCAAATCCACCGCGATGGCAGGGAACTCGGCGTGGAAGTGGTATTTAAGAAATGAATCCCCCTCCCCTAGTTGGGGAGAGGATATAAATATTTTCTATTCGCTTTGGGAAGCCAATGGACTTCGAACACACCAGGTTTGGTTGGTAGCAGAGGTTGCCTCCAATGTAATCGCTCCCGATGTTAAAAAAGTAGCCGCTCCGGAAGTTCCAAAGTCCAAAGTCCATGCATTTTCACTGGCTCCTGATATTGATGCTTTGGTTCCCGACCAGTAAGGGTCGGAACTCACACTTTGAAACGGATGACCACTCTGAATTGCAGGATTGTTTTGCAACGAGTCGATCAAACTCGCCAATTCCTGGATAGAAGGTAGACGCCAACCCGCCTTTCCTCCCACTTCTTTCCGGACACATATGTTGGGTGCACTTTCCCAACTCCCTGAAGAGTTATCCGGAGTTTTCTCCCACACCACTTGAGATTCTTTATCCAGGACGGCTTCACTATTCAGAGCCGAAATTACAATAAAGCGGTTGGCAGCATTGCTAAATGTTTTATCCCAGCTTCTGATATCAATGGCGCTGGCCGGGCCAGCAGCCAAAGTCATGGATATAAGCCCAGCCCCTGCAAGATAACTGATGTGATTTTTTTTAGGAATTTTCATGGTCAGGTCTCCTTATGATTTTAAATGTCGGAAAAACCCAGGTCGGTCAATAATTCCCGGGCCAGAGTTTGTGTCTCAATAGAAGGATCGTGGAGAGCTTGAAGAAGGTATGGTTTTGCACCCTCTTCATCAGCTCTCTCGGTTATCAGGGATAAGGCCTGCATTCGAATTTCCGGATCAGGATCAGAAATGGAAACTTTTCCAACAGGGAGCAAAGGTATAGGTTCGGAAAGATTTTTCATCAATTCTAAAGAAAGTGAACGAATGGCTTTCTCATTTGCATCCAGATTCTGAAGCAATAGGGCGAGCACCTCTTCATCCTCTGCGAGATAACTGAAATGCTCCGTTGCCATTAAGCGCTTTTCAATATCATTGGCCTTTTGAGCCAGACGCAGGATCTCCTGTTTCGTTAATTTTTCCTTTGCATCCACACGAACAATAAAATCTGCCGATGAGACAGGGTAATTTTCATATTCGAACAACCAGATCTTGCTGGCCGCTAAATCCACCCCCCATTTTTCCAGGCGGCTATTTTCCTGAAATAAATTCTTTAAGGCCGATTTCCAATCCCCTTGTAATACCTGTATATCTACAGACACCGACTTTAATGGATCTGGAATATTGAACTGGATACCTGTTCTATAATGAATTTCCTGCAACAAATTTCCCAAAGGGTAGCTTCTTGCAAAAATAAAAACTTGTTCCGGACCGGACTGTATTTCTAAATGAGATGAAGGGTGGGGATTGGCAAAAGAAGAGTTCGAGTAGCCCGCCTCACCAATTAGGAAAAATAAGAAAATAAGAAGAATATATTTTTTAATCCGCTTGAGATTCACCATAAATAACCAGCTAACAAATTTTAAGCTAACCCATTAACACCGCAAAGGTTGGATAACCTAAAAGTTTGGCTTAGAAAATAATAAGTATTCCAATAAAAAACAATACTATAATTAAAAACATGGATTTAACACCTAAAAATAACGATTTTTAATTTCGGAATATCATATTATTTTTCCAACCACCGAAATTTCAAGGCTTTTAGAGATTTAAATTTTCTATTAATTTTTTAATGGGAACCATTTGCTGAATCTAAAAACTTACCCAGGGAAGGAAAGAGGAAAACCTAAATGGAAGGAATTTTAAAAAATTCTACTATGACAAAACCTAATCAAAAATCACGTTTTTAATTTATTAAAAATTTTATAGAGCTCTCTATTTTGTGAGGGAGTAAGATTACCAATCAAGGGAATCAACTTTCTACTTTCTAACTGCTTATTCACTCCTTTTATTTTCAATCGATACTTTTCGTAATCATTTGACAACGTATCCAATTTATTTATATAGCGTGTCCAGTGAACGATCGCCAGAGGGAAATCATGGATTTTAAAATAATAATCTCCAAGATTCCTGTTTAACTCCGGGCTATCCGGGTTGATAAGCAAGCCATCGTAAAAAACAACCAACGCTTCTTCTTTTTTGCCAATGCTTTCATAGGAAATTCCCTGTTCGATAAAAAACTTCTCGTCGGTTGAATTGTATGCATTCAGCTTATTAAATTCGTCTATAGCCAAAAGCCAGTTCTTTTCAGCAAAAAATTTACTGGCATTTAATTTCAATTGATTGATCTCCCCGCTTTTCTCTTGTATCAAACTTTCCAACGTGGAAATTTGCTGCTGAACTTTCTTCAATTTACCCGGGTCCTTTTCCAAAGGAAGAATTGCTTTTAGCGAGGCCAGCAACTTTCCGGGTTCCCTTTTAGTCCTATAATAAATTTTTATTAGATTTCTTACAGGAGAGGGGTCCAGGGGATCAATGAGTCGGCTTATATGAAGGTATCGAATAGCCCTATCCAACTTTCCACTTTTTCCCTCGACTTCAGCAAGCATTCGAAACAATTCCGAATCCAGAGGCTTAATAAAAATGGCCCTTTTTAGAATTTCCCCGGCTTGTTCATCATTCTTTTTCAGCAAGAAATAAGAATATAGTTTGTAGATCATATCCAACTTGCCTTTGGTCTGATGATCTATAAACATTCTTCTTTCCGCATCCCAACACTCTATTCCATACTGCTCCGCTTTTTCCAGGTCAAACCACTTTTCCCCCAGTCCATAGTAGCCCATACTCCAATTACAATAATCCACATAGCGGATGACCACCTGGTTTTCCGGCACCCGGAACCCATATAGAAAGCTTACGAATACCAGCGAAGCCATTACTAAAGGTTTAAACTTCTTTTGCGCCATCCAACTTAATGCCCTTCCCACCGCATAAGCTGAAAATAGGATGAAAAAGGGGGCCGCCGGAACCCTGAATCGGGACACCACGTGGAATAACACTACGGAAAGAATCAAGCACCCTAAAAAGGAATACAGCAAAAACAGTTTTTCTTTATTCAAAATCGCCAAAACGATTCCTATCAAACCGAGAGAAGAAAAAATGGAGAAATGGCTCAACAAAAAAGGCAGCAGTTTGGAAGACTCAAGGTAAAGGTTGATGGAAAGATTGGATGCAGCTTCTAGATCGTTCAGGAAAAAATATATTTTCCTAAAATACATTTCGATAAAACCCAAAGGGTTTTCCAATAATTGCTGAAATACAAATGCCACCGGAGAAAGGTTTTGCATTTCATACTTTTCCTGGAAATGGGCCAACAACGCGGCATCAAAGCCCACCCCCGGATATTCAAAAAAATTTCCAGCTAAAAATGCAGTCGGTCCACTCGAATCAAAAAATACAAATCTCCCATGAACCAGGTAGCACTGAACCAAAATTGGGATCAATGACAATACAAGAGGAACTAAGAACTGAAGCCAGCTTCTTAATTTCCTTTCCTTTGTCATCCCCTTAAAAACATTCCAGTGAAGAAAAAGAATGACAAAAGGAAGACATAAAAATGTATTGGGCCTGGATTGGAAAAACAGGGAAAGTACAAGAGCAGAGAATACAAGCTTTACAGGAGTGGGTGACTGCTCCAGTTTCAACAACAAATAAAAGGAAAGAATTCCAAGAAAGGTAATGAAGGAAGCTCTCAGAATAATTCCTTCATAAATGATTTCGTTCGAGTAAAATGCAAAACCGATAAAGGCAATCAATGCTACCCGCTTATCAAACAGGTACCTGCCAATTAAGTATATAAATACGGCTCCCAGAGCTCCCAGGGCAAACTGCATTCCGTAAATAGCATAAAAGTTTCGACCAAAAATCCAATAAATGATTCCCAGGAAATATTTGTACAATGGGGAATAGCTGTTATTCGGAGACTTTGCCAGCCAATCCCCTTGCGCAAAACTTTGAGCCGCCAAATCAAAATTGTAATGGTCGTAGACAGGAAGGACGTTGTCAAAGAAAGGAAGTTGCGCCAACTCGAACAGGTAAAAAATTCGAACCGAGAGGGCAACAAAAAACAGTGCGACTAAAAATAAGAATGAAGGGCTCCGGGTTTGTTCCATACTAATATAGCGGCTGCTGGCTTCCCACTAATTAGAAAAATCCCATACTGAAAAAGAAAAAGTAAGGCCAATTTTCAGGGGATTATTAACGTCCATCGATGTCGGAGTGGGGTGACCTTAAAGAATCCAAGAGAGGGGCATAATCGGCATCTCCGGTGAGTTTCAGGAAAACCTGCTCCAGATCACCCTGCTCGTGTTTTGCCTGGGAACGCAATTCATCCACCGTACCCATGGCCACGATCTTACCCTTTTGAATGATTCCCACCCGGTGGCACATGTTTTCTGCAACCCCCAGTGAGTGTGTCGATAAAAACAGAGTCGTTCCACCTTCGCATAAATCCTGAAACAATTGTTTTACCTGTCGTGCCCCTTTCGGGTCTAAGCCCACTAAAGGCTCATCAACAACCAAAACTTTAGGATTATGAATCAACGCGCCCGAGATGATGAGTTTTTGCTTCATCCCGTGCGAATAACCTTCGATCAACTCATCGGCGAAATCCTGCAGGTCGAAAAATTCCAGAAACTTCTCTGCGCGATCATGAGCCACCTTCATGTCCATGGAATAAAGTCCGGCAACGAACTCAAGGCATTCCCAGCCCGTGAGCTTATCGTATAGAAAAGGCCGGTCGGGGATATATCCCATAATTTTTTTAACTTCGAGAGGATTCTGGAAAAGGTCGATTCCATCTATATAAATGGAACCGGATGTTGGTTTTAAAAGTCCAACCAACAATTTGATGGTTGTGGTTTTTCCTGCCCCGTTCGGACCCAGGAAGCCAAACAACTCGCCTTTGGGAATTTCAAGATCAAGTCCGTCAACCGCCAAAACGGAATCGTATTTTTTGGTTAATCCCTTGATAGAAATCATAGGGTTATTATCTGGGATCAGGAACGGATTTCAAAAGATGTAAAGTTTTGCAATGAGGCTGGTTCAATATCCAGCGAAGTGACATTTGCCGCCGGGGTCCCTTTTCGGCACCATTCTATAAAATTTTCGAGTATGGCTTTTTCCGCCTCCGCCTGGATCTCCACCGTTCCTTCCGGTCGATTCCGAACCCAACCGAAGACACCCAACTCATCTGCCCTTTCCTTGGTTCCGGCACGAAACCAGACCCCTTGAACCCGACCGTGAACAATGATGTGGGTGGCCTCTGTCATCTTATTTATTGAAGGTTAACCTTTTTTCCGAAAAGCCTCATCAAATAGATGCTGAACTTCGCGGTAGGTTTGAAATTTGTTGCCGTCGGAAATTTTTTCACCAAACTTACCCAGGTCGCGCATGATGCGTTGAAACTCCTGGGTCTGCCCCTTGAAATTGTCAATCAAGGGACGAAAATATTGCTGTTCATCTTCATCCAGACGATCGCAAATAGTGCGGAGCCTGTCTTTTAAAGGTTCAAAGTTTTTTTCCATTTTATTACTTAGATTAAAAAGAAGAGGTAATTAGCGGTTGGAGATTATCATCCCTTTTTCTTGCGTTCCATCATAATCTTCTTCAAACGCAACGCTGCGGGGTTGTCTTCAGGAAGAGCCAGGTATTTATCGCGGGTCAATATTGCAACCTCAACATCATCCGTTGCAACAACCGAGGCCGTCCGCGCGTCATTTGAAATCATGGCCATTTCACGAAAAAGGTCATTTTCCTTTAAATTCGCTAAAACCTTTTTATTTCCATCTGCATCCGTAACGTATACCTGAACCGTCCCTTTTTTTATCAGGAAGGCACTGGTTCCATGGGTGCCCTGGCGAACAATGGTCTTGCCTTTTCTATACTCCTTGATGACAAACATGGTTTCTTATATTCATCCCCTAAGCTCTATAAAGCGGCTCTAACAATATAAAAAAATGGGGACTCAAATTCAATCCCAATCAAGAAAAGAAAAATAACTCAACCATTTACTAAATTTTTAAGATCCGCGCCTTGGCAATAATAATTCCTAATCGCTCAAAAGTTTTTTCCGGAATATTTTGGGTAGCTCATGTAATATCGTTTCAGTAGACGCTGAGTTGTGCGGATTTTCCTGTGGTTTCGCTTCGTGGCATATAAATCCTGTGCCACCTGCATGTGGTGAATTGCCTTATCCCCCACTTTCAAATGATCATAGGCAATACTTAAATTATAATGAGTCAACGCGGATTTTGGATTTAACCACAAAGCCTCCTTATAGGCTTGCACTTCTTCTCTGTGCCGTCCTAATTTTAAATAAGCCATCCCCAATTCGAAATAGGATTGAAAATCCATCGGGTCCTGTTCGATGAGGGCCAGTTGCTGGCTGATTTTCTCCTGCGCGGCTTTTCGATAGGTTTTAAAATCCGTTTCCACTCCCAAAACATCTAAAGGCAAAATCAAGACAGCAATAAAAAGAATAAAAATTGCCATCTTCAAACTGTAAGACCTCTTGTTTTCAGAGAAAACTTCAAACAAAATGTGGTTCAGTAAATTTTGACTCATCCTATAAATTTAACATTTTTCTATTGAGGCCAGAATGAATTATAGAAAATTCAGCAGAACGGATTGGCAAGTATCAGAAATTGGATTGGGAACCTGGCAATTGGGAGCCGATTGGGGAAATGTGGACGACTCAACCGCAGAAAAAGTATTGGCAACAGCGGTGGAAGCTGGGGTCAATTTTTTTGATACCGCCGACTGTTATGGAGAAGGCTTGTCAGAAAAAAGGCTGGGGAAATTTTTGAAATCCTGTCCTGAAAAAATATACGTCGCCACCAAACTGGGCCGATTTCCAAAACCCGGCGGAGAAGATAATTTTTCCATGGAACAATTCCGGCAACATACTGAAAATTCCCTGGAGCGCCTGGGGATAGATTGTCTTGATCTGACTCAAGTCCACTGCCCCCCCACAGAACTTATCAAACAGGGAGATATGTTTCACTGGCTAAGCACCCTGAAAAAAGAGGGAAAAGTAAAGGAATTTGGACTCAGTGTGGAATCGATGGAAGAAGCTGAAATTTGCCTTCAGCAGGAAGGTCTCGCCTCCCTACAAATAATTTTCAATGTCTTGCGACAAAAACCTATTGAATCGATTTTTGAATCCGCCCTGGCGAAGCAAGTCGCCCTAATTATACGGTTGCCTCTGGCTTCGGGACTGCTCTCAGGAAAATTGACCCGGGATACTTCCTTTCCCTCCAACGACCATAGGAACTTCAACAGGGACGGAGAATGTTTCAATGTGGGTGAAACATTTTCCGGTCTTCCCTATGAAAAAGGCATTGAGATTGTTGAAAACCTGGAAAAGAAGATGCCGCCGCCCTTATCCCTGTCATCTCTGAGATGGATCCTGGATTATGACGCAGTCTCCGTGATTATTCCGGGATCAAAGTCACCCGAGCAAGTTCTCCACAATTGCGGTGCCAGTGATCTCTCGCCCCTACCCTCTTCCTCCCACGACGAACTCAAACAATTTTATGAAAAGGATGTCTTACCTTTTATACGTGGCAAGTACTAATTTATTGTTTCTAATTTTGAGAACAAAATATTATTTTCCTTATGGATATGAAGGTGGGTGTCCTCTTCCAGAAATTTCAACTCTTCATACAAAGCATTGAAAGACCCGCATCCATCTTCAGGAGTTTTAAATCCGCTTGTAATTTCCCTGATTTTCTTGAGCAATTCTCCCGCACGGTCATGTTCTGCCAGCATGACCCGGATGGGACCCGCCGTGGCTTTCATATGGTTTCCAAGGCCCTGAAATTCGAGTTTTTTAATTAAAGGGAACAATACCCGTTCCTCTTTTACCAAATGAGGTTCAAGATCTTCCCGCAAATGGGTGAAAGCTGTTTGCAATTCTTGTAATTCCGGGTGGCGTCCCCCATGTGCTGACAATACCTTTCCCATCAAAGAGGCAATTCTCGGAAACGCATCTTTTAAATATTTATGATGTTTTTCTTCAATATGCTCAGTCAACTGGCCTGGAGTAAGTTTCTTTATTTCAGAATCCGCTTCAGGTGCCAGGTTTTCCAGTTTTTGCAACTGGTTTAATATTTCTTTCGGTTTAAGGCCTTTCTCCTGACAGGCATCTTCAAGGCTGTTTGCCCCTCCACAACAAAAATCGATAGATAAATCCTCAAAAGTTTTTGCACACAAAACATTGTCTTTTACAAAATCCCCAACGGGGGTCTGGGTGCTCCATTGCGTATTCATAATCCTCTCCCTTCTCAAATATCTGGGCCCATTTCAGGCCAAATCTAATAAACAGATAAAAAGATATTTTTATCTGTTTATTTCAATATAATCCTGTTACAATAATTTGTCAAGTCAGGAGAACCGGTCAGGATCAAATAAAACTTTAAAGAAACTTTTTGAACCTCAATGGACTGGAACCCATCTTACAAATAGAAAGCAGTTTAATTTTTTTCCAAAGGAATTTGATGTCAGAAAATTTTACAGTTAAAGAAATCGAACTCACACCCAACCCGAGAGCCGTAAAGTTTATTTTGGACCGAAACGTTTTGGATTCGGGTTCAAAGACACTTGAGGAAGGCGGTTATCTGGAAGCAGATGTCTTTGCGACCAATATTTTCGCGCTTGAAATCGTGACCCTGATTTATTGTAGAGAGAATTTTGTTTCTATCACTCTTCATTCCGCTGATCTTTGGGTTATTTTTAAGGATAAGATTAAAAATATTATTGAAGCGGATTTGAAAAAATATGAAGAAGGGGATGATGAGGTCTCTTCTTCCGTTTTGGATGATTTTGACAAAGAAAAATATCCTGAACTTTCTGATGATGAAAAAGTCATTATCGTGGAAGCCGTTCTTGATGAATCCGTTCGCCCGGCTTTAGCGAACGATGGTGGCGGATTGGAGGTCATTGAGGTAGAAGGACCCATTGTTCGCATCCGGTATCAAGGTGCCTGCGGAGGTTGTCCCAGTGCCCAGGGCGGCACTTTAAGAGTCATTGAAAACCACCTTAAATCGCAACTTGATCCCGAAATAAAAGTTCACACTTATACCTGATTGAATTTCTTTCGCTAACTGCATTGGCGATTTTTTAACCTGGCCCACTCTCATCCCCCAAATGGGCCAGATTCTTTGTGTTTTTTTACCTCTTTCCTGAAACGGATATCCTCTTATTAATCAATTAAGTAGAAAAACACCCTTGTTTTCTGCCTGAATCCCGGCCCTCCGGGGGTTGCCGCCTCTAAATATTTAAGTAATAATTAGTTATCCAACTGGCAAATAAAATGAAAACACAAAAATTCATTCAGATCCTTTTTTTGGTGATGCTTGGCTCATTTTGGGCTAACTCTATTAATTCGGCGTGGGCCATTGATAACCAAAGCCGGGTCGTCTCCGGTTATTGGCAATCAGACTCGACCAGTTATTCATTTATTTCGGTCACCCACTCTTCCCTTTCCGGATTGGCTTCTCAAATAGGACTTGTAGTCAACGCTATTCAAAGTGATCAGACCGCTTTTGGGACAGCGGTGACATTTACGATTTCGGCAGGGAGCACGCAAAGAATTTTTGTCGTTCGAACCAATCACGCATCATTAAACGCAACGTCAATTCCAACAGCATCGTTCATTATTGGAACCACCAGTTTTAAACATGGTCATATAAGAATTGACCCTGTGGCCAGCAATCCCGAGCTACCAGCCAATGAAGGAAATATTTTTAAAACAGATGGTTCATCGGATTTTGAGAGAAGAGGATTCAGAGATGTAACATTGCTGAATTTTTGGGGAGCGATTGTTGTTGAATCTAATACCACCGGGTTTGCGATGGAATTTATCGGAGATATGCAGGACAGTTCTGCGATATCCACCATGCACCCGTTAGCACCCGTTAGCGGAGTCAATTAATAATGGATACCAAACTCACGAATATTAAATGGCAAAGTTGTTTGGGGTTTCTTTTCCTTATCCTTTCAATTCCCCAACTTGCTTACAGTCAGTTGCAAGTGCCGGAAACCAACTCCAGGGCCAGGGTGGTTCTTTCCCCCTATGCACAGGTGGTTCCCAATGACAGTTACACTTTTATATCGGTGAGCCATCCTTCTCTGGATTCTGCACAAACCCAAATCGGTGTAGGTCTGGAAGTCCTTGGAATGACCACGATTCCCAATAATGCAGCGGGCCGGGCAACTATTTTTACCGTTGATGCAGGAACAACGCATCGAATTTTTATTGCCAACCTCTCTCATTCCACTCTCAATTCATCCATTGTAGATTCAAACACACATGTGATCTTTACTGTGGACTCAGCCCAGTTTGGCAACGTAAGGGCTGTTGGCATCAACGAAAATCCCGCATCCTCAGTGATAGTTAATGGAACTCCAAAATTCAATAATCTTTCGCAATTGAACTTCTGGGGAGTGGTGTATATTGAATCCAGTGGATCTGGTTTTGCCATGGAGTTTATTGGCGATGCCCACGACTCAACCGTGGGAAGAGGGTTTTTCACGAATCTCCTCGAAGGTGGTGCCGGAGTTTCAACGGGTTTAACTCGCGGGATAAACAATTAATCCGCATTAAAAATGCTCACTATATATTCTCTCTTCCTTGCAGAATAATTTTGAAATCGAATCCCGAGACTCCACC
>JAYNIA010000022.1:38110-41237 GCA_038108555.1 Nitrospinota bacterium
AAAATATATTTATAAGGAAAGCTAATTCAATAGATTGTGGTTTTTATCCGATTTCCTTTTTCAGTATCACTATTTACCTGTGTATAATTTGGGAAATTCCCATTAGGAAAAGAAATGATCCGTTCGATTCTGAAAATATTCCAAGCGCTGAATTCAGATGAAAAACCCTGGCAGTTGAGCCTGGGATTGGCTTTCGGCGGAATCATAGGCCTGATGCCGCTTTGGACTCCTCACAATATTCTACTCCTGTTCATTGCATGTATCATCAACCTGAATTTTGCACTTCTCATCGTTGGGTTTATATTTTTCTCGGGAATCGCCTACCTTCTGGATCCCGTATTCCATCAAATCGGCCTTGCGGTTTTGACAGCCGAGGGAATGCAAAATTTCTGGAACGGATTTTTCAGCAATTCTATTTTTCTTTTTGATCGACTGAACAATACTCTGGTGATGGGAAGCCTGCTTTTTTCACTTGCGGCCTCCGCTCCCCTGTTTTTTATTCTCAATCTGCTGATTCGAAAATACCGGCAACATTTACAAGGGATCTTTGACAAAATCCCCATTCTAAAATCTCTCAAGCTGGCGAAAATTTATGACACGCTGGGAGGTGGAAGATGAAAATATTCCGTTGGCAGGGAGTTCTTGCCTTTGCCATTATCGGGGGTGCGGTTGCCCTATTCCTGATTATGTTCATTGATGGAATGATTGAGAGGGGCATCGAAGAAAATGGATCGCAAGCCGCAAAAACACAAATTGATCTGGCATCCCTGTCCACATCTTTGATGTCACAAGCCGCAAGTGTTTACGGTTTGGAAGTCGCGAATCCAGACAACAACATGGAAAATATTCTGCAAATAGAGAAACTCTCCATGGATGTCGATGGACCCAAAGCAGTTTCCGGGAAAATTATTATCGATGAATTAAAAGCCAATGGCATTCGCCTGAACCAGAAGCGCACAACCCCTGCCAAAAAAATCAGTTCGAAAAACGAAAAAAAATCTGAAGAAAAGGAAAATGCGGAATCAGGTTCAATGGCTTTACCGGGACTGGGCGGCATCGATATAAAATCCCCGGAAGATATTCTCAAATCTGAAAAACTGGAAACTCTTGAAGCCGCAAACAAAGCCAAGGAAACCATCGAAAATCTGAAATCAAAATGGCAAAAGAGATTCGAAACCGACCTGAGTCCGAAATCGCTGGATGAAACCAAACAAAAACTTGCAAAGCTTCAGGAAAAAGTAAAAGGGGGCAACCTGGCCAGCATCCCGGAAACCATTCAGGAATTTAAAAACCTGCAAAAAGAAATTCAGGACCGAATCAACCGCATCAAATCAATTAAAACAGAATTTGAAAAAGATATTAAATCCGCCAAAATGCAACTTGCCGAACTAAAAAACTTACCCAAAAAAGATTTTGATCGTTTAAAGAAAAAATATTCCTTCAGCATGGAAGGCGGAGGCAATGCCCTTGGAACAATCATCGAAGGCCCCCTGAAAGCCAAGCTAGACAAGGCTTGGAAAGTTTATAAAAGGTTGAGTCCTTATCTAAATAAACCCAAGAGTCCAACAAAGGAAGACTACACATACGTTCGCGGCAAAGGAGCCAATGTTCAATTCGCAAAAGCTTCCCCCTATCCAGACTTTCTATTACGTCATGCAAACCTTTCAATGACTTTGTTTGACACTGAAGTCCAGGGTGAGCTGAAGAATTTAACAGACAATCCCAAACTTTATGGAAAACCCGCTATTCTTAATTTTCAGTCCGGGAAAAATGAAAAATTTGATTCTTTTGATTTGCAGGTCGAAATTGACAAAACCGGCGATCAGGGCAAGGACTCTATTTCATTGGATTTTAAAGGACTGAACCTTAAAGGCATCGAAAGTGAAGGTGCTGGAAAAGTAAATGGAGGTTCCGCAAACTTAAAGGGTCAATTAAAAATTATAAATGAAACAAACCTGGAAGGAAATATTAAGGCCGAACTAAACAAAATTGCATTATCTATCGCCAAACAGGATGGCAATGAGCTTGCCAATACCATCGCCAGCTCATTGTCCTCTATTGATCGAATAAATATCAATATAGGAATCCGGGGAACTATTGAAAATTACCAGTTGGATATTCAGTCCAACTTAAACCAGATTATTTCTGGAGCGGTTAAAAAAGCTCTGGCAGGGGAAATGGCAGGATTTGAAAGTTCACTGATGGATGCGATTCAGAAAAAAGCAGGTGGTTCCATCGCAGGCGCTAACGGGTCTCTATCTGGACTGTTGGGACAGGGAAAAATTCTAGACCAAAACCAATCCGCCTACGGCGGGCTGCTGGGCCAAGCTAAGGGAGGAGCCTCCGGTCTCAAATCCTCAGCACCCTTACCAGGCGGTTTACCGGGCGGACTGAAGTTGCCTTTCTAATAACACAACCCTAATTAAGGAATGAAGATTATGAAACGTTTTTGTATTTTGGCTATTTTCTTTTTGCAAACCCTGCCCGCCCATGCAGGGATTTTTGATAGCATCATGGAAACAATACAAAAACCGGCTCCAACCGAATCGAACCTTTCTACAGAATCGATCGTATCCGGATTGAAAGAGGCACTTACTGTCGGAACGCAAAATGCCATCGGCTCTCTGGCTCAGGAAAATGGCTACCTTAACAACAAGGAGATCACGATCCCCATGCCGCCGGCAATTTCAAATATTTCCGAAACACTGAAGAGAGCAGGTCAGGGAGACATCGTTGATAACTTCATTAAAAGCATGAATGGCGCTGCCGAAACCGCTGCGCCCAAGGCGCAAAACATCATTCTGGATGCGATCGCCAATATGAATATCAACGATGCTCAAAGAATCTTAAAAGGAGGCAACACCGCCGCAACGGATTACCTGAAAGAAAAAACCTATGACAAAATATCCAACGCCTTTCAGCCAACCATTTCAGCAAGCCTGGATAAAGTGGGAGGAACGGCAAACTTCAAACAAATGCTGGATATTTTTAATGCCTTGCCTTTTATGCAATCGAAACCCTTCAACTTGGATCAGTACGTCACCGGCGAAGCCCTGAACGGTCTTTTTACTATGATGGGAAATGAGGAAACTAAAATTCGCACCGACCCCACCGCACGGGCCACCGA